>NZ_JBFULX010000001.1:0-932063 GCF_054049695.1 Lysobacter sp. P5_C4
ATGCCGCAAAGCAGCCAGGCAAGTCAGCTGCCAGCTGGCGTCGCAAACTGTATTGTCGTCGCAGGCTGTGCTTCCGCGGCCCCGCCAATGATCGGCTCCCTGCCAAGCTTGCTTGGCAGCCCCCAATGACTGCTCGGGCGAAAGCCCCCTGATCGAAGCGACCCGCAAGGTGATGCCCCAGCGGGGGGAGTTTCAGATTCATTTTCCCAATGTGGAGTTGGAACTACCCACGTTCCGGGCGGCGCGCTAATAGGCTTCCGAGCGGGCCTTACTTGGACACAACAATCAAACAGGCGCGTACGTCAACCGAACCACCTGGTCATCGATATACTTCACCGAGGCCAAGGAAGTCCGGGGCACCCGACCATGAAAACCCATTTGGCTGGACCATGGGAGTTACATCAGCCTACAGCCACGCTGTAAGGTTTCGACTAGACAGGCCGACTTGACAACTTACTTGAACCCTCCAGCCGAGTACGTGCGTCCGTGGAAGCTCCTCAGCTTCCTCGGCGGAATCGTTATTCTGTTGCTCGGAGCACGATATTCGGGCTTGCCCGACTGGGACGTCTCCGTCAGCCTCATCATGGCGGTGCCGGCTTACTTCACAGCGCCCTGCAGTTTGCGGGCTGTCCTCGAGCGCAGGTGGAAGCAGTTCCCCCTGGCTCTGTTCTGGGCGTGGTTCACCATCGATGGGACGTACGCCATCTACTGGTACCTCGTTGACCCTGCTGCATTGATGTTTCGACCGGCAAACGCCCTAGCGTCCTCGGCGCTATACGCCGCGTGCGGACTCGTGTGGCTGCATCGCGGAAGCTTGAGGGAGTTGGTCGCGAATGTCATATTTTTATCGCGGAACCTAAGGCAGAGTGGGTAGGCTGCTCCAGCGTCGCGGCACGGCTTAGCCGCTTCGCGGCTCGGCTAAATTCAGGTGTTAGGCGCCGCTGGATTCGGCGTGGATCCCGCACCGAAAAACCTTTGCGGAACGCCATCGGCAATGGCATCGTCACCAGCAAGCGCCATGTCGCATAGCTTATGCCTTAGCGCGGATCACCGATGACGCAGACAACACAGGGGGAATAATGAAGCTTCTGAGCAAATTTGATTTCTTAGCCGTAGCGGGTCTGCCCTTGCACCAAGTCCGCGACTTTTCGCTGTACGACGGCGCGCCGTATGCATGCGCCTGCGGTACGACACACACGTTCTATCAGCATGGAAAGTATCAGCTGTACGGTGCGCATGGCACCAACGCTCGATTCATGATGCAGTGTCCGAATAACGATAGCGTGGTCACGCTAGTTCAGACCAAGAACAAGTTTCTTATCTTCTTTGATCGGTTCGTGTCTTTAGCTGGCTGCAAAGAAGCGTAGATTCGCAGTTTTAATTCGGAGAAACGTAATGCGTTCTCACTTTCGCTAGGGGAAACGAATGCTGCTAAACGCTGTCGGTTTCTTAATCGCTTTGCTTCTTGCCATTCCTACGTTCGGCCTCTCACTTCTGGCTTTTTTCGTAATCAAGTTCCTCATCGATATTCAGGCTGTTCCGAAAATTGCACTTGCAGCCCGCAGTGCTCAGATCGGAGAGCCAGTCGCGACTACGTTTGTAAACAACGCCGCCGTTCGAATGTTTTACTCGAAGTACGGAGTCACGGAAAAGAAGCATGAAACGTTTATGAGCCCTGTCTTGTCCTTCATTGGCTATGTCAATGTCGGAAAGGGTGAAACGATCGCGGTTATCCAAAAAGCCAAAGAAGGGGTCGTCGTGTCATGCGTAGATCCGCCGGTGCGCTTTGGCAATGATTTGCTTTCCCTCATGGCTAAGGAGAAGCTCGTTAAGGACGTCATGCAAGAATTCCGGTCCGGCGCCTAACAATTAGTCCAAGCCGACTCCGCTTCGCGGCGCGGCTTAATTCAGGTTTTAGGCGGGGTCGGGATGTCAGCTTTTGGCCGAAAGCGGACACTCGGCCGGGCACATTTCCGGCCACAGGTTCGCGATACGAGGCGAAGACCAATGCAACTCCGACAGACCCTCTCTCCAACCCCTCTCCGGGGGAGAGGGGCTCAAGGGAAAACGATCGGCTGTCTGCAAAGCTTGCTTTGCAGCCCCCAATGACGGCTCGGGCGAAAGCCCCTTGATCGAAGCGACCCGCAAGGTGATGCCCCAGCGTGGGGAGTTTCAAATTCATTTTCCCAAAATGGATTTGGCACTCACCGCGTTCGGGCGGCGCGCCAATAGGTTTCGAGCGCGCTTTACCCAACGCAAATCCGACGGACGTTGGCAATCACAGAATCAAACAAGCGCGTACGTCAACCGAACCACCTGGTCATCGATCAACTCACTCCCCAAGAAGCGCAGCGGCGGCCGAGCCCCCGCGAAGAACGCCTTACCGTGCCCGAGCACAACGGGGTGCAGGTAGAGCCGATACTCATCGATGAGCCCCAACTCGGTCAGCCAACCCGCCAACTCTGGCCCGCCGACATCGACCTCCCCGACGAGATCCGCCTTCAGCCCGCGAACCACCGCCTCGAAGTCATCGGCGACAAGAAACGCGTTGGGCCCGACCGACTTCAGCGAACGCGACATGACCCACTTCGGATGACTTCGCCAAGCCAACGCGAACTCGCGCTCCTCCACACCCCAATCCGCCTGGTCCTCGTCCCAATAACGCATGACCTCGTACGTGCGCCGACCGTACACACTGCCCGCCAGACCGCGCACCAACCCGATGAAGTGACGAAAGAGCACGGGACTGGGCGCAAATGCCTCGTGATCGACGTACCCGTCGAGCGACTGATTCAAACCGAAGATGAGCTTCGCCATTAAGGACCTCCCGCCCGGGGCGTCGTGATGGATCGAGCATAACCAGCGCTACCCGCCTACCCAAAGCGGATATTCGATTCGCAGTGAGGTCACGGGAGGATTTGGCGTTCAGCCTTTCGGAGGGACAACGCTGGTGGACCTTAGTCGGGCCGCTGGTTAGGCTTGCCTCGGGGAAATGGGGAGTACCGCGTGTCTCGAATCGCTTTCGTCTTTATGGCCGTGCTCGCGGTCATTCCTTCGCTATCGGCCGCTCAAAATAAGGATGTGGTCCGCAGCACCGCGAAACAAAACGCGGCAACGCTCCGGGCACTCGGCGAACCACTCGACCGGTGTTCCCTGGCGGCGAGTCTTGGCGCAGGTCCCGTGGTCCTGCGCGTGCATGAGCCGACGGGCCTGAAGCCAGGCGACAAGCTTTTGTCACTGGATGGGACGTCAGTGGCCGGCAGGCCGCCGGAGGAAGTCATCGCGATCCTCCGCAAGACAGCGCCGACAAGTACGGTCTTGCTTTCGGTGGAACGTGACGGCCAAGCGACTGAAGTGTCCGTTGCTTGCCGTAACTCGAGGGCCAGCTTCGAGCCTCTGCTGGCCGCGCTCGATCTCGCCGCTCGGGGCAAGTTCGACGAGTGTGTGAGCGCGGTAGCACGAATGCCCCACATCGACACGAGTGCCGCTGCGGTGAGGGCCGATTGTGCATCGCTCTCGCGCAACGTCGGTAGGGCAGAAGCGTCGGAAATGTTCGCCCAGGTTGCGGAGATGGCGATCGACGACGCGCGCTACATGCCCGACGCGCGTCCAGCGATCGTCAATCAGTTGCGCAACATGGAAGCGCCCATTACCCAAGGCCAGGGCGCTGCGCGTTACAACCAGCTTGTTGAAGCGACCAAGCGATGGCCAGGTGGAGAGGACTTGTACGTGTCTTCGACACCGGACTGGGCGCTTTTCCGACGCAACGCCGAGAATGCGCTCCGGGAGCGTCTGATCGACCCTGAGTCGGCCCGCATCGATTGGCCCCACGGATTCTTGCTGGGCACTTGGAAGCCCTTTTTGTCGAAAGCGATTGAAGGTTACTGGTCGTGCGGTCTGATCAACGCGCGCAATCGCATGGGGGGCTACACCGGCTCCACCGCATTTGTGGTGGTGGTCGATTCAACGGGATTCGTGAAGTATTCCGAGCTCGGCGGAACGCAAGACTTCGACGTCCTGTCTGCGAGCTGCGAGAAGTCGGTGAGGCTGTTGCCACCGCCGCCGCCTGAGTTCACAAATGCCACAGCAGCTCCCAGCAACCCCAGCGGTAGTTCGTTGGCCGACGAGCTGAAGAAACTGGTGGACCTGAGGGACGCTGGTGCGCTAACTGAAGCGGAGTTCCAAGCCGCAAAGGCAAGGCTTATAAGTGGGTCTAGCAACTAGCTGTCGCTCGCACATGTCTGCTTCCAACCAATCTGAGTGCAGCGGAGACTAAGGGCAGTGCCCAACGCTGCTTCGACGGACCCTCTCCCCAACCTCCCGGGGGGAGAGGGGCTCAAGCGAGGCGCTGCGCCTCACGACAACGATCGGCTCCCTGCAAAGCCTGCTTTGCAGCCCCCGATGACGGCTCGGGCGAAAGCCCCCTTGATCGAAGCGACCCGCAAGGTGATTCCCCAGCGTGGGGAGTTTCAAATTTTTTTCCCAAAAAAATTTGGAACTACCCACGTTCGGGCGGCGCGCCAATAGGTTTCTCGCCCCACCAGATTGGCAGTAATTGACACTTCGTTGGCGCACGTCCCGCAGGCCCCAGCGGCACATTGAAGGCCCCCACCCGAAGGTGCCCGCCTGCCATGTCCCGCCTCAATCTCCTCACGGCCTCGACCCTCGCGCTCGCCATCGCCGCGGCCCCCGCCCACGCCGACGAGCAATTCGCGCCCTACGTCGCCCAACACGGCCACGCCAAGCCCGTCGTCGCCGTCATCGGCCACAACGCCGGCACCGAACTCACCGACTTCGTCATCCCCTACGCCGTCCTGCAACGCTCCGGCGCAGTCGACACCTTCGCCGTCGCGACCCAACCCGGCGCAATGAAGATGCGCCCTGCCCTGCGACTCCAACCCGATCTCGACGCCAAGACCTTCGACGCCAAATTCCCCGAAGGCGCCGACTACGTCATCGTCCCCGCGATCGTGCATCGCGACGACGCGACCTTGCTCGCCTGGATCAACACGCAAAATGCAAAGGGCGCAACGATCGTCAGCATCTGCGACGGCGCCCTCGTCGTCGCCGCCACCGGCCTGCTGAATGGCCACCGCGCGACCGCGCATTGGGCCACCGAGTCCTATCGCCGGAAGACGTATCCGCAGATCACGTGGGTGTCGAACACGCGCTACGTAGCCGATGGGCGCTTCGCGTCGAGCGCTGGCATCAGCGCCGCGATTCCCGCGTCGCTAGCGTTGCTCGAATCGATCGCCGGCCACGAGAAGGCGCTGGCGGTCGGCGCGCAGTTCGGCGTCACGTCCTGGACCACCGAACACGACAGCGACACATTCAAACCGCGCATGGGCAACCTGGTCGCCCTCGCGAAGACCAACGCGACCAACAAGTGGTTCCATTCCAACGAAAAGCTCGGGCTGCCGCTGCAGGAAGGAATGGACGACATCGCGGTGGCACTGACCGCCGATGCCTGGTCGCGCACGGGGCGGAGCCAAGCTTACGGGCTCGCCGTCGCGCAGAAGGTGCGGGGCCGTTCGGGGCTCGTCTGGCTGCCCGACAACGCGCGCCCGGGCGATATGCAGCACGAGATCGCCGCCGTGCAAGCCGGCGCGGGCGTGCCGTTGTTCGACGCGGTCCTGGCCGCCATCGAAGGGCGCTACGGCCACTCGACTGCACAGGGCGTTGCGATCGACTTTGAGTACCCTTGGGCACCGGCGGCCCGATGAGCGTTGCCGGGGAGATGACGATGTCGACAGTCCCGCGCGTGGTGGCCGTGACCACCTACGACCACATGAACCTGCTCGACCTGAGCGGCCCGCTCCAGGCGCTCGCGACGGCCAATCGGCTCGTCAAGGCGGATCAGCGTTACGACGTACACGTCGTGTCGGTGCACGGTGGCCCGATCACGACGGGTTGCGGCTTGCAGGTGATGTCCGCGCCGCTGGCATCACTCGACGCGATTCGCGTCGACACATTGATCGTGCCCGGCGGCTGCGCGGGCTCGCGCTTCGAAGCCCCCGCGGCGTTGGCGAAATGGGTCGGAGACACCGCATCGTCCGTGCGCCGCGTGGCCTCGGTCTGCACCGGTGCGTTCGTCCTCGCCGAGGCCGGCTTGCTGGCCGGCCGCCGCGCCGCCACGCATTGGCATTGGGCCGAACAACTCGGCGAACGCTTTCCCGCGATCAACGTCGATGCCGACCGCATCTTCGTGAAGGACGGCGCGATCTGGACGTCGGCGGGCGTGAGCGCCGGCATCGACCTCACGCTCGCGTTGATCGAAGAGGACCACGGTCACCGCGTCGCCATCGAAACAGCGCGCGAACTCGTCGTGTTCGTGAAGCGTGCCGGCGGGCAGTCGCAGTTCAGCGTGCCGCTGAAGGCACAGGCGAGCAAGGATGCACGCTTCGCCGACCTGCACGCGTGGATGGCGGCCAACCTGCGCGGCGATTTGCACGTGGAGCTCCTGGCCGAGCGCGTGGGCATGAGCCCGCGCACATTCGCGCGCACCTATGCGGCGAATGTCGGGCGCACGCCGGCGAAAACCGTGGATGCGATGCGCGTGGAAGCGGCGTGCCGCGCATTGGAAGAGACGGACCTGCCGCTGAAGGCCGTCGCGGCGCAGGCCGGTTACGTCGACGAACAAGCCTTGCGTCGCGCGTTCCAGCGCCAGCTCAGTGTCGGGCCCACGGACTATCGCGCGCGGTTCTCGCCGCACGCGATGCAGGATGACGTGGCCTGAGGCCCCTCACCACGTCCATCGCACCCCCAGGTCCGCGCCACGCCGATCGATGTGCGTGCCTTCCAACCCCTGCGCATACGACAGCGACACGAACGCGGTCGCGCCGGTGCGCAGCTTCGCCGACAGGCCCACGTCCACCGTCGCCTGCAAGCCGAGATCGTGGTTGGCGTAACTCTGCAGCGTTTGCGACGTCCCCATGCGCAGCACGGATGCGGCGACCGTCGGCTCGCCGATCGTGTACGCGACACCGACCAACATCCACGGACGCCACGTGCCCGACTTCATCTCGATGTCGCGTTCCAGGCGCACTGCGGTGCGCGCGTGCCCGAGGAGACCGTCGGCCATGTTGAGGTCCATGCCGTTGAAGTCGTAGCGGTCCTGCCAGTGCACGGCGTCGGCGCCGACTTCGACTTCCGGCGCGATCGTCCATGTCTCGCCGAGGGCGACGCTGCGGCCGAAGTTGGCGGAGGCCGACAGCGTGTTGCCGCGCAATTCGTCGTGGCTGCCATGGGTCCAGACGTCGGCATCGTGGAGATACGCCGAGAGCATGACGTCGAGCCACGTGTCGTTCTTCCACGCGTTGCCGAGGTAGAACCCGGCCATGGGCGTGTGCGTACGGATGTTGGCGTCGCCGCTGCCCACCGGCCCGATGCCGGCCACCGTCCCATCAGTCCAGTGATTGCCATCGGTGTAGCCGAGCACCCAGCCGGCGCGCATCTTCCGCTCGCCGGTGTCGCGCATTTGCGTGTCCGCGCCAATGTAAACGCCGTTGGTGTCGCCGTCGAAGGCGTAGCCGCGGCCCTTCGACACGTTGACTTCATCGCCGGAAACCGCCATCCAGAAGCCGCTGCAGTCGGTGGCTGCTTCGACCCTGGCGCGTTGATCGCGATCGGTGTCCGATCGGCAATCGTCGTGGGCGCGCGCATCGTCGAGGCGGCCGAACACGCGTTGCGTGGCGTCGCGCACGGGGAGGCCGCCGATGGTGTGCAGCACGGCGACCGCGGGGATTTCCGGCACGACTTCTTCCTGCGTGGTGGTCAGGTACCAGCCGTGGTCGGCTTGATCCTGCCCGAACGCCCACAGCCACGGGGTGCCATCCAGACGCACCTGGCCATCCGCATCGGCGTCCGCCGCAACGAAGCCACCGTCGCCTGGCTGATCGTTGGGGCTGTCGATGATCAGCAGTTTGCGCAGTGTCGGGTCGCTGCCGTCGCTGGTAAAGCGCACGGCCGTCGTTCCGATGACGTCGCCGGCGATGTCCAGGCCGCCGGCGTTGCCGTTGCCCGGCGAGACGAAGACGTCGAGCAGGCTGCCGTTCGACGCGGTGTAATTGCCCGAAATCGCGAGCCGATTTGCACCGACGCCGACGTGGCCCGCGTTCTCCAGGGCGCCATCGATGCGCGCGCCCGCATGCGCGTCGAGGCGCGAGGTCGCATCGATCGCAACGGTGGTGGCCAGCGCCGTGGAAAGCGTCATCGCGCTGCCGTCCAGCAGCTCGGTGCGTTCGAACCCGGTGGCGGCGATCGGCGCATCGAGCGTCATGCCGCGGAAGACCAGGCGATCGTTGCCTGCGCCGCCGGCGAGGGTCGTGCCGTCGATGGTCGCCTGCGCGAACTCGACCGTGTCGTTGCCGGCGTCGAAATCCAGCGCGCCGCGCACCGTGCCTGCGGCCAGGAAGCGGTCGTCGCCCGCGGTGCCGGTGAACGTGCCGCGCACTTCGAGCGTCGTGCCGGTGCCGACGAAGGTGTCGGCGCTGGCCAGCGTGCCGCCTTCGGCGACGTCGAGCGTGCCGCCGACGAGTTGCACGGTGTCGAACGCCTGCGCGCCCGCAAGCGCCAAGGTCCCGTCGCCCGTCTTCGACAGGCCTTCGAAGTGCACCGTCGGCGCGAGCGCGACGGTCTTGCCCGCCTGCACTTGCGCGTCGATGGTGTCGAGGCCGGCGCCACCGTCGAGCGGTGACGGAAGCTGCGACAGATCCGCATCGCCGAGCAGCGTCAGCGTGTCGTCGCCTGCTGCAAGGCTGATCGTGCCGCCGCCACGCACGATGCCCGCGACGACCATCGTGTCGTTGTTCCCGGTGCCGGTGAACGTGCCATCGACGATGAGCGTCGCGCCCTGCGCCACCGTGGTGCTGGCGACGCCGTCGATCGCGCCGCCGGCGCCGATGTCGAGCGTGCCTGCCTGCACGTTCACGCTCTCGAATGCCGACGTCGCGGGCCCGTCGACGTGCAATGTACCGACGCCCGTCTTGAGCAGCGCTTCGAAGCCTTGCATGCCGCCGAGGGAGGCATTCGTCGCGATGTCGGTTTCCAGCAGGTCGGTGCCCGCGCCGCCGTCGATGGCGGTGAGCAGGCCCGAAAGGTCCGCGCCGTCCTGCACGGTGAGGCGATCCGCGCCATCGCCGAGCGTCAGCGTGCCGGCGCCTGCGACCGTGCCGCCGATGACGAGGCTGTCGTCGCCCGCCGTGCCGGTGAACGCGCCGTCGATCTGCAACTTCGCGCCCTGGTCGATCACCGTCGTGGTGGCTTGCACGGAACCGCCGGACGCGATGTCGAGGACGCCCTCGAACACGTGGACGGTCAGGAAGTCCGACGGGCCATTGATCTGCAGCGTGCCGGCACCCGAATTTCCCGAGCGATTCGAAACCGGCCATGCCCGGCAGCGGAACAACGAAGCTCGGGCCGACGTTGACGTCGAGCATGTCGTTGCCCGCGCCCGCGTCGATGCCGCCGCCGACGATCGCGGTGTTGTCATAGACGACGAAGCGGTCGTCGCCGTCGCCGAGCGCGAGACCCGCGCCGGTGTCGAGCGTGCCCGCGATGTCGAGCATGTCGTTGCCTGCGCCGAGGGTGCCGGACGCGGCCAACGATGCGCCTGCATCGACGACGACGGTGTTCGCGCCCGCCGAACCGGTGAGCGCGATCGCCGCGCCGCCGGGGCCCGCGACGGCCCCCGCCGACCGACAGCGTGGCGTCGTCGGCAAGTGCAACGCTCGCGGTTTCGAGCGAACCCTCGATGCGCAGCGTACCGCCGAGGACCCGCGTTGCATCGAATGCGCTAACGCCCGTCAGCGAGGTTGTCCCCGCGCCCTGTTTGTCGAGGCGTTCGAAGTCGACGACGTTCGACAGATTCCACGTGGCATCGACCGCGTTGTCGAACACGACCGTGTCGCCGTTCGCCTGCGTGCCGCCGTCGACGACGCGCTCGAGCGATGCCCCGTCGGACAGGACGAGGCGATCGTCGCCCGCGCCCAGCGCCACGCTGCCCGAACCCGAGAGCGTGCCGCCGAGCGCAAGCGTGTCATTGCCGTCGCCGCCGGTGATCTGGCCATCGACGTGCAGCACCGCGCCGCTGGCGACGGAGACATCGAGCGTGCCGCCCGCTGTCGCCTGCAACGCACCCGCCGCACCGACGTCCAGTGTGCCGGCGAGCACATCCACGGCCGCGAAATCCGAAACGCCGGGGCCGTCGATGTGCAGCACGCCGGCACCCGACTTCGCCAGGCCTTCGAAGCCGTTCACCGCGCCGAGCGTCGCACTGGTCGCGATGTCGGTGCCGAAGGTGTCGTGGCCCGCGCCGCCATCGACGTGTCCGACGACGCTGCCGTCGTGGATCACGAGGGTGTCGTCGCCGTCGCCGAGGGTGAGCGCACTCCCTTGCGTCTCGAGCGTGCCGAGGACGTCCAGCAGATCCGCGCCATCGCCTAGCGTGCCGGTCGCGACCAGCGTGCCGCCGGCGGCGACGGTGATCGTGTTCGCGCCCGTGCTTCCCGTGAGTGCGGCGGCGATGCCACCCAGCCCTTCGACGAGGCCTTCGACGGTGAGCACCGTGTCGTCGCCCATCGCCAGCGTCGGCGTTTGCAGCGTGCCTTCGACGACCAGCGTGCCGCCCTGCAGCGACGTCGAGCCGCTGTAGGTCTGCGTGCCGGTGAGCGTCGTCGTGCCGGTGTTGGTCTTGACGAGGTTTTCGTAGTTGATCACCGCGCCTGCACCGAAGGTCAGGTCGCTCGCGTTGTCCAGTTGCACGGTGTCGCCGAGGGTGTCCGCACCGCCATCGATGGTGCCGGTGAAGGCGGCGAAGTCCGCGCCGTCCTGGATGCGCAGCGTGTCGTCCCCGCCGCACTGGTCGATGGCCCCGCTGCCGGTGACCATGCCCGCAACGGTGATGCTGTCGTTGGTCGCCCCGCAGCCGTACGAACCGCCGATGTCGAGCGTCGCGCCCGCGGCGAGCGTCGTGTCGAAGGCGCTGCCCGCGATGCCGGTGACGTTGCCGTCGACGCGCACCGTGCCGGCACCGATGGACACCGTGCCGAATTCGGCCTGGTCGCCGATGACGAGCGTGCCCGCGCCGGTCTTCTGCAAGGTTTCGAAGCCGGTTGTCCGTTCGATGGTCGTCGTCGTCGACGCGCCGGCATCCACCCGCAGCGCATCGTTGCCCGCGCCACCCGCGAAACCGTTCGCCAGCATGCTGGTGTTGTCGCTCAGCGTGACGACGTCGTTGCCGTTGCCGAAATCGACGACGCCAGCGCCGGAAATCGTGCCCGCGATCGTCGCGGTGTCGTTGCCCGCAGTGCCGTTGAACGCGCCGTCCACGCGCAGTGCGCCGCCCGCAGCGACCATGAGGTTGCTTGCCTGCACGCTGCCGGTGGCTTCGATGTCCAGCAGGCCGGCGGCGACGGCGACCGTCGCGAAGGTGTTGGCACCGAGCACGTCGAGCGTCCCGAGGCCCGACTTGCCGAGCGATTCGAAGCCCGACGTCGCGCCGAGCGTCACCGTGCCGGCCACGTTGACGTCGAGCATGTCGTTGCCGGCACCCGCGTCGACCGTCGCCGCGCCCAGCACGGTCGTGTCGTAGATGCGCACGCGGTCGTCGCCCGCGCCGAGCAGGAGCGCGCCGCCGCCGGTGTCGAGCGTGCCGGCGACATCGAGGACATCATCGCCGTCGCCGAGATCGCCGGTGGCGGCCAGCGTCGCGCCGGCGGCGATGGAGATCGTTTCGGCGCCACTGCTGCCGGAGATCGCGGTGGTCGAAAGGCTCGCGCCTTCGACGCGGCCCGCCACAACCGCCAGTTCCGTGTTCGAAGACAGGTGGATGGCGCCTGCGCCGAGGGTGCCTTCGACGCGCAGCACACCGTCGCCGACGTCCACCAACCCGTACACCTGCGTGCCGGTCAGTGTCGCGGTGCCGACGCCTGCTTTTTCCAGGCGCTCGTAATCGAAGAGGTCGGACGCGTCCAGGCTGTACGCGCCCGCGATGTCGAGGCGCACCGTGTCGGCCGCCGCTTGCCCGCCACCGCTGATCGGATTCGCACCCGACAGCACTGCGCCATCGACCAACACCAGCAAATCGTCGCCACCGCATTGGTCAACCGTGCCCAGGCCGGTCACAGTGCCTGCGATTTCCAGCGTGTTGGTGCCCGTGCCGCAGCCGAATGCGCCATCCACCGCCAGCGTTGCGCCCGCATCGACCTGCGCGGACATCGTCGCCGAGCCGACGCTCGCGCTGCTGCCCACGCGCAGCGTGCCGCGCGAAACGGTGACGTTGTCGAACGCGGACGCGCCCGGCCCCGCGATGATCAGCGTGCCGACGCCCTGTTTGTCGAGCGCTTCGAAGCCGTTCAGCGCGCCGAGCTGTGCGACGCCGGCGATGTCGGTTTCCAGCGTATCGCTGCCGGCGCCCGCATCGACGCCACCGAGCAGCCTGGTGTTGTCGTGCACGACGAAGGTGTCGTTCCCGTTGCCCAGCGCGAGCGTGCCCGATCCGGTGTCCAGCGTGCCGACGATGTCGAGCCGATCGTCGCCGTCGCCGAGCGAACCGTTCGCGCGCAGCGTCCCGGCCGCGGCGACGTGGATCGTCTGCGCGGCGCTGTCGCCGGTGAGCGCGAGCGGGGCGAAACCGGACGTGCTGGCCTGGACCGTGCCGTCGATGTCGAGCGTCGTCGCGCCGGCCATGTCGATCGCTGCGGTCGTCATCGTGCCGTCGACAGTGAGCGTGCCGCGGGCGAGCGTCGTGCCGGCGGCGTAGGCATGCGTGCCGGTGAGCGTCGCGACGCCCGCACCCTGCTTGCGCAGGAATTCGTAGCCTGCGATACGCGCGCCGTCGAGCCTCATCGCGCTCGCGTTGTCGAGGACGACGCGGTCGCCCGTCGCCTCCGCCCCGCCCTGCACCGCCGAGGACAGGCCGAGCGTCGCACCGTCGCGCAGCACGAGCGTGTCGTCGCCGCCGCATTGATCGATCGTGCCGCCGCCGGTGACCGCGCCTGCGATGTCGAGCATGTCCGCACTGGTGCCGCAGCCGTAGCTGCCGTCGACCTGGAGGGTCGCGCCGGCGCTCAGCGTCGTTGCGATCGTGCCGGCGGCGCCGCCGACGACGCTCGCGCCCGACGCGATGCGCAGCGTGCCCGAGGCGATCGACACGGTATCGAACGATGACACGCCCGGGCCCGCCAGGAGCAGCGTGCCGGCGTTCGTCTTCGCCAGCGATTCGAAACCGGCCGCGATGCCGAGCGTCGCCGTCGATGCGATGTCCGCGGTCAATGTATCCGTGCCCGCGCCCGCATCGACGCCACCGGTGATGACGGTGCCGTCGTGCACGATCAGCGCATCGTTGCCGTTGCCCAGCGCGAGCGTGCCCGCGCCGGTGTCGAGCGTGCCCGCGACATCCAGTGTGTCCGCACCATCGCCGAGCGTGCCGTTGGCATGCAGCGCACCGCCGTTGCCGACCGTGATCGTCTGCGCCCCGGCGTCGCCGGTGAGTGCGAGCGCGGCGCCGGCATTCGCACCGACCGTGCCGTCCACGTGCAGCGCCGAGGCGTTGTTCATGGCGAGGGCCGCGGTGGTCAGCGATCCGTCGACATCCAGCGTGCCGCCAAGGATGCTCGTGCCATTGGTGTAGGTATGCGCGCCGGTGAGCGTCGCGATACCGGTGTTCTGCTTGGTCAGGAATTCGTAGCCCGAGATCGTGCCCGACCCCAGCGTGGCCGCGAGTGCGTTGTCGAGGATGACGCGATCGCCCAGCGTGTCCGCGCCGCCGGAGATCGGACCGGACAGCGTGACCGATGCGCCGTCGCGCAGGGTGAGCGTGTCGTCGCCGCCGCACTGGTCGATCGCGCCCGTGCCGTCGATCTGACCGGAGACCACGATGTTGTCGTCGCCTGCGCTGCAACCGAAGGCGCCATCGACGGTGAGGCGTGCCCCGCCCGCCACCGTCGCCTGCAGCGCACCCGACCCACCACCGACGATGCTGCCGCCGGCCAGCACGTGCAGGCGGCCGTTGTCGACCGACACCGTGTCGAAGTTGGACGCGCCCGCAACCTGCAGCACGCCGACGCCGGTTTTCACGAGGGTTTCGAAACCGGTCATCGCGTTGACGCGTGCCGTGGTCGCGATGTTGGTCGTCAGTGTGTCGACGCCGAGGCCGCCGTCGATGTTTCCGACGAGGGCGTTGTCGTGCACGATCAGCGTGTCGGTGCCATCGCCGAGCGACAGCGTACCGGTGCCGGTGTCCATCGTGCCCGTGACGTCGAGGATGTCGCTGCCATCGCCGAGGTCTCCCGTCGCGCGCAAGGTGCCATTGACGTTGATGCGACCGCCCGTGAACTCGAGTGCGGTGGCCGCCAGCGCCGTTCCGCCCGCCGCCTGCATCGTGCCGTTGACCGTCAGCGTGCCCGCGCCGAGTTGCAGCGCGCCGGACACCAGCGTGTTCGTGACGGCAAGCGTTCCGCCCGCCACCTGCGTGGTGCCGACGGTGTTGGTGGCGGCGCCGAGCGTCGTCGTGCCGGTGCCGAGTTGCGACAGCGTGCCGTTCGCGCCGGTGATGGTGTTCGCCACCGACAACGCGTTGTTGCGATTGAACGCCAGCGTTGCATCGGTGCCGAGCGAGACGCTGCCGGCGCCCAGGGTGCCGGTCGCGCCACCCGTGCCGACCATCAGGCGGCCGGCGCCGACGGTGGTGACACCGTTGTAGCTGTTGTTCGCGCCGAGCGCGAGCGTGCCCGCGCCGACCTTGTGCACGCCGCTCACCGTGGTGCCGGTGAGTGCGCCGGCCAGCACGGCGTCGATGTCGGCACTGCCATCGCGGACTTCGAAGTCGCGCACGCCCGACGCCAGCGCGATCCCGTTGGCGAACACCAGCGTTCCGTCCGCGCTCGCGTCGCCGAAGATCAGGCGTTGCCCGGTCGTGACGAAGCCGCCCGTGTTCCAGGTCACGCCGGCGCCGGCACCCCCGAGGTTCACGGTGCGCGTGCCACCGAATGCGGCGAAGCCACCGCTGCCGAACCAGCGCACGCCCTGGACGTAGGTGTCGTCGTCCGCGTTGCCCGCCGTGCCGGAATTACTGGCGAACGCCGTGTTCGCCATCGTGAGATTGCGCAGGAAGTCGCCGCTGCCTGCCGTCAGTCCAAGCACGCCGCCGTTCACCGATGCACCGGCGCCCGTGTCCCCGAAAGCGACCAGACTGCTCCGCTGCGTGGAGCCGGTCGCGCCGTGGCTGCCGGTCGTGCCCAAGCCGCCGGTCACGGCCCCGGCCGAGTCGAGGCGCAGCAGGCCATCGTTGATGATCGTATTGCCCGCGTAACCGAGCGCCTGTGCGTTGCTGTCGCCCGACAGGATCCACGTGCCCGCGTCGAGCTTGGCCACCTGGGCGACCCACAAATTGGCCGCGTTGGCATCGGTGAACGTGCCGGCGAAGGTGTTGGCGTGTGTGCTCGTGCCCCGAAGGATCAGGTGGTTCACGCCGCTGCCGCTGCCGTCGAGGCTGCCGTTCCAGACCAGTGCGCCGGTGCCGCTGGCGTCGATGGCGAAGGTGCCGCCCGCGCCCGCGGGAGTGCGGAAGTTGCGATCCGTCGTCGCACCGGCACCGATGTAACGCAGGGTCGCCGGGGCGATCGCGGTGCCGTTCTGGAACACCAGGTTGGTTGCCGCGTTGCTGCTGTCGCCGATGCTGGAGCTGACGCCGCCGTTCGCCAGATCGTCGACTTCCAGCACCGTGCTGTTCTGGATCAACGTCGTGCCGCTGTACGCGTTGTCGGCGGTGAGGCGCCAGCGGTTGCCGATGCCGTTGAACGTCAGGTTGAGCGTGCCGCTGGATTCGGAGATCAGGCTGTCGACGAAGTTCGTGCCGCCGGCGTACGTTCCGCCGAAGCGCAGCGTATTGATGGCGCCCGCCGCGTCCTTGGCCAACGCGCCTTCGAGGGCGAGGGCGCCGGTGCCGTTGTTGAGAATCGACATGGTCGAGCCGTTGCGGCCGCCGATCGTCCAGGCGCGGTCCGTCGACTCACCGGCGCCGGTGTAGGACAGGCTGCCGTTATGCGAGCGCAGCGCGATGGTCGAACCCGCGCCGAGATTGCCGGCGACGCCGCTGTTGCCGATCGTCGAGACGAACACATCCTGGCTGTCGCCCGAATTCGCACCTGCGTTGGGGCCAAGGAACGCCGTGCCGGTGAACGAATTCGTGCCGGACAGGCGCACGTCACCCTGGCCGTCCAGCAGCAGGTCGCCCGTGCCGGAGATCGCGCCGGGCAGCGTCACGTCGAGCGCCGCGGTGCCGTTGTCGATGAAGATGCTGCGCGTCGCGCCGCCCAGCGCCATCGGATTGAGGAAGGTGATCATCGAGTCGGCAAGCGCCGAGCCCAGCGTCAGCGCGCTACCCGTCGGTACGAAGCTCGCGGTATTCCAGGTGAGGGTGCTGCCTGCGCCGCCCAGGTTGATCGTGCGGTCGCCACCGAGGGCTGCGAAGCCGCCGCCGCTGATCCATTGCACCTGGTTCGCGCCGGTGCCCGTGCCGCGGAAGAAGTCCCCCGCAGCCGGCCTCAGCAGCACGACACCGCCATCGAGCGTCAGGTTGCTGATGCCGCCGGTGGCGCCCTGCCCGCCGGGGAGCGCGTTGGCGTTGTTGAGGATCAGGTTGACCGGCGGTCCGACACGCGTCGTACCGGTATAGGTGTTGGCGGCCGAGAGTTCGAGCACGCCGTTGCCCGACTGGCGCACGAGCGTGAGGCCGCCCGTGCCCGACAGTACGCCCGACATCGTCGCGTGCAACGCCCCGGTGCCAGTGCCGAGCGAGATCGTGCGCGTTGTGGCGCCCAGGTCGATCGGATTGACGAAGGTGAGCGACGAGGCGCCGTCGGTCGCGAGGTAAAACGCGTTGCCTGTGGGCACGAAGTTGCCGCTGCCCCACGTCAGGCCGGCGCCGCCGTTGAGCGTCACGGTGCGGTTGCCGCCGATGGAACGGAACCCGCCCGTGTTGGTGAATTGCAGTTGCCCCGCGCCGGTGCCGAGCGCGATCGCGAGGTTGTTGCTGGCCAGTTCGATCACCCCTTCCGCAGCCACCGTGCCGGCGAGCACGACGTTCGAATTTGGCGACAGTGCGTTGTTGCTCCCGAGGCGCAGCAAGGTCGCGACACGTGTCGTGCCGCTGTAAGTGTTGTTGCCGGTGAGGATCGCGCCGCCGGAGCCGGTCGTGAGCGAAAGGATGTTTGCGCCGGTGTCAGCGAAGTTGCCCCCGTAGATGCCGCCGTGCAGCGTCAGCGTGGTCGGCGCGGTCAGGACGTAATTGCCGTTCCACGATCCGTTGTTGGAGATCGACGGCGCACCGCCGGTGAGTGTCGTGTCGTAAGCCTGCAGTGCGCCGCCGATGGCGTTGATGCGGCCACCTCCCTCGAGCACGAGTCGCGCCGCGGACGTATCGGTGCCGAGCACGCCCGGGCCGGAAAGGTTCAGGATTGCGCCATTGCGTACGGTGACGGTGCCCGGACCTGCGCCCGTCCACGCAGTACCGCTGACCTGCAGCGTGCCGGCGGCGACGTCGATCGCCCCGGTCAACGTCTTCGAACCACTGAGATCGACGGACCCCAACCCCGACTTCGTGAAACCGACCGTGCCGGCCAGCGTCGAGGCAATGACAAGCGCACCGCCGCCATCGAGCACCGGCGTGCCCGTCAGCGCGAGCGTGTTGCCCGTGAGCGTCACCGCGCCACCGAGCGTGGAGAGGTCGCCCGCGGTGATCGCCGCGCCGAGCGTGATCGTGTAGGTGCCGTTCGACGGGAAGATGGCACGGTGGTCGCCATTGATCCATGCGACGTCCACGCCGCCGGTGAGTGCGGAGTCAAAGTTCGTCAGCGTGGTGTTCCAGGTGCCCGTGCCGCCGTTGGCGTTGACGGCGGGGTTGCCCCCGTTGACGGTGCCGCCATCCCAATAGAAGTCGGTCGCATGCGCCTGCGCGCACGCCAGCTCTAGCAGCGCAGGCACCACCGCGCGGTGCAGCGGACGACGCGACGCCGTGCGCGTGCGCGCCAACTCCGAGACGACGACCCACGCGCCGAGCACGCGCGACCAGATGACGCGGAAGACATGGTTCATCGCAAGTTCCCCGGGGAATTGCCGAGGACGCTAAGGGTTCGCGGGACGAATCGACATTGACACTTGGGGCATTCGAGCCGTTTCCGATCACGTTGCCCGAACGGGCAACGTCTTGCGTCGGATGGTCGCGAAGGACGCATCCGGCGGCTTTTGCCCATGTGGCGCGCACGAAACGTGCGTGTCGCGAAGACCTTATTCCGTGATGTCGTCCACGGGCGCGACACAACCGCTCGACTTCCGAACGATCAGGCTCGCCGGGATCATCTGGCTTTCGACCGGCTCGTCGCGGATTTGCCGCAGCAAGGCATCCACCAGCATTTCCCCGGCGCGCTGGGTGTTCTGGTACACGGTCGTCAGCGGCGGGTTGGCGAAGCGCGCCATCGGGATGTCGTCGAAGCCCACGACCGACACGTCCTCGGGAATGCGCAAGCGCTGTTCGGCCAACGCACGCATCGCCCCGATCGCGATCAGGTCGCTCGCCGCGAAGACCGCGTCGAACGGCTCGCCCCGTTCGAGCAAGGTCCGCGCCGCCGCATACCCCGCGTCTTCCGAACTCTCGGCATCCACCTGGAGCGCCGGATCCATTCCCACGCCCAGGTCATGCAAGGCCACGTCGCACCCGCGATACCGCGCGAAGAACTCCGGGTAGCGCGTGCTCGCATCGCCGAGGAACGCCACCTTGCGCCGCCCCATCGAATACAGATGCTCGCCGACCAGTTGCCCGCCGTGGAAATTGTCGCAACCGATCGACACGCCCGGCTGCCCCGGCAGCACCGCACCCCAACGCACGAAATGCGTGCCCTGCTCCACCAGGCTTTCCAGCGTGCTCTGGTACAGCAGGTAATCGCCGTAACCGAGCAGGATCAGGCCGTCGGCCTTCATGCTGTTTTCGTAATCGGCGTGCCAGTCGTTCGACAACTGCTGGAAGGACACCAGCAGGTCCTGGCCGTGCTTGGCGCACGCGCGCGTGATCGAACCCAGCATCGACAGGAAGAATGGGTTGATGTGCGACTCGTCGGGCGTCGGATCTTCGAACAGCAACAAGGCGATGCAACCGGCGCGTTGCGTGCGCAGGCTGGAGGCGTGGCGGTCGACCTTGTAGTTGAGTTCGCGCGCGACGGCTTCCACGCGCTTGCGCGTTTCGATGTTGACCAGCGGGCTGCCGCGCAGCACGCGCGAGACCGTCGCCTGCGAAACGCCGGCGCGGTATGCGATGTCGACCGAGGTCGCTTTCGGTTTCCTGCCCATTGCGGCCGAGGATGACAGGGCCGGCCCGGCCGTGTGAAGGGCCGGCCGTTGACGGTCTCCACATGAACGGGCGTGCGACCATGGGCGCATGGCCAACCCCCCCAGCAAGCGCGGCAGCAGCCGCGGCAAATCCCCGAATTCCCCCGGCGCCCCCAAGGGCCCCAAGCAAGGGAGCCCCAAGCACAAGGCCGCGCAACGCCCCGGCTGGATGCCCGCCCCACCTTCGCCGTCGCCGCGTGGTGCATCCGCGCCGAGGTCCGGCCCGCCGCGCCCCGCGCCGAACCGCGATCCGCACCACGCCCGCGAATCGGCACGCTACGACCAACCCATCGCCAGCCGCGAAATGCTGCTGCGCATCCTGGAAGCCAACGATGGGCCGATGGATGCCGATGCGCTCGCGCAGAAGCTCTCGCTCACCGAACCCGATCGCTTCGACGCGCTGAGCAAGCGCCTGGGCGCGATGGTCCGCGACGGCCAGTTGCTGCAGAACCGCACCGGCTCGTATGCACCGGCGCAACGCATGGACCTGATCCCGGGCGTGGTGATCGCCAACCCCGACGGCTTCGGCTTCCTGCGCCCCGATGCGGGCGCGCGCGCCGACGACCTGTTCCTGCCGCCCTTCGAAATGCGCAAGGTCATGCACGGCGATCGCGTGCTCGCTTCGGTCACCGGCATGGACCGCCGTGGCCGTCGCGAAGGTGCGATCGTCGAAGTGCTCGAGCGCCGCCTCAATCGTTTGATCGGCCGATACACCGTCGAAGCCGGCATTGGTTACGTCATCCCCGACGACCGCCGCATCCAGCGCAACGTCCTCGTGCCGCCCGGCGAATCCAACGACGCCAAGCCCGGGCAGCTGGTCGTGGCCGAACTGGTGCAGGCGCCCGATTCGCAACGCCCGCCGATCGGCAAGATCCTCGCGGTCCTGGGCGACAAGCTGACGGCCTCGCTCGCGGTCGAAGCGGCGATCCACGCGCACGAGATCCCGCACGAATTCCCGCCGCAGGTGCTCGCCGAAGCGACGGAGGTTCCGCTCGTCGTCGAAGACGCGATGACGCAGGGCCGCGTCGACCTGCGCAAGCTCCCGCTCGTCACCATCGACGGCGAGGATGCGAAGGATTTCGACGACGCGGTCTACTGCGAACCGACGCGCGACGGCTTCCGCCTGGTCGTGGCCATCGCCGACGTCTCGCACTACGTGCGTCCCGGCACGCCGCTCGACGATGAAGCGAAGCTGCGCGCCACGTCCGTGTATTTCCCCGGCTTCGTCGTGCCCATGCTGCCCGAGACGCTGTCCAACGGCATCTGTTCGCTCAAGCCCGACGTCGACCGCATGTGCTTCGTCTGCGACATGCAGATCGATCGCGAGGGGCAGGTCACGAGGTCGAAGTTCTACGAAGCGGTGATGAACTCGCACGCGCGCCTGACCTACACGCAGGTCTGGAACGCGATCGACGAAACCGCGCTGCCGGAGTTGCGCGAGGACGCGCTGCAGGTCATCGGCGCGCAGCTGCCGCAGGTCCAACGCCTGCACCAATTGTTCCAGGTCTTGAAGAAGGCGCGCGGCAAGCGCGGCGCCATCGAGTTCGAATCCTCCGAAGTGCGCTTCGTGCTCGGCCCGCAGGGCGAAGTCACGCAGGCCGGCATGCTCCAGCGCAACGACGCGCACATGTTGATCGAGGAATGCATGATCGCGGCGAACGTCGAAGCCGCGCGCTACATCCTGAAGAAGAAGATCCCGGCGCCCTTCCGCGTGCACGACAAGCCGCCGGAGCAGAAATACGCAGACCTGCTGGAGTTCCTCAAGGAATTCGCGCTGAAGATGCCGCCCTGGTCGAAGGTCGAGCCGCGCGACTTCACCGCCTTGCTCAAGAAGATCCGCGAGCGCCCCGACGCCACGTTGTTGGAATCGGTGTTGCTGCGCAGCCAGTCGCTGGCGGTGTACGCAGCCGAGAACCTGGGCCACTTCGGCCTGGCGCTCGATGCGTATGCGCACTTCACCTCACCGATTCGCCGCTATCCCGACCTGTTGCTCCACCGCGCGATCAAACACGCACTGGCCGGCGGCACGGTCGTGGACTTCAAGTACAGCGAGCACGAGATGGCGGCGCTGTGCCTGCAGTGCTCGGAGCGCGAGCGCCGTGCCGACGAGGCCGAGCGCGAAGTCGACGAACGTTATCGCGCCGCATGGATGGAGCAACACGTCGGCGGGCAGTTCAGCGGCACGATCAGCGGCGTGACGAGCTTCGGCCTGTTCATAGAACTCGACGATTCCAAGGTGAATGGGCTCGTGCACGTCACGCAGTTGCCGAACGACTACTACCACTTCGATCCGATCCGCAAAACGCTCAAGGGAGAACGCACCGGCCGCGAATTCCGCCTGGGCGATCGCGCGGACATCGTGGTGTTGAAAGCCAGCGTCGAGGATCGCAAGATCGACTTCCGCCTCGTCGAGGAACGTGGCGAGAAGCCCTTGCCGCCGCGCGGCATGCCGGCGAAGAAGGTGAAGCAGCGTTACTGACGCGAACGCGGGAGGCGGCAGTGGACAAACGACCTGTCGAGATCTTCTGGACCGGTGGATGGGACTCCACCTTCCGCGTGCTGCAACTGCTGCTCGAGCTTGGATTGCCCGTGGCGCCGATCTACCTGCTGGACCGCACGCGCGCGTCCACACAGATCGAGATCGACACGATGGACCGCATCCGGAACGCGCTTGCGCAAGCGTATCCGGAGACGCGGACGCTGTTGTTGCCGACGGCGATGTCGGAAGTGGCGGACATCGCGCCCGATGCGGACATCCAGGCCGCGGGCGATCGGCTCTGCGCGGTGCATGGCGTCGGCAACCAGTACCCTTGGCTCGCGCGGTACTGCAAGCAGCACGGGAAGCACGAGATCGAAATCGGCGCCGAGCGTGCCCGGCATGTGCATGGCGCGGGCGTCGTCCTGTTCGACAACCTGTCCGAGCCATTCCCGTCGCCTGAGGGCTATCCGATGCGTCGCATCTTTCCGGATGCGCCGAATCACGACGCGTACCTGGTCTTCGGCGCGCTCAGGTTCGCGCTGATCGACACGACCCGCGCGCAGATGATCGAAACCGCCCGGCGCCACGGCTGGGACAAGCTGATGGGCCTGACATGGTTCTGCCATCGCGCCAAGGGCGACAGGCGACCCTGCGGGCTCTGCAATCCCTGCATCAATGCGATCGACGAAGGATTCGGTTGGCGGATCCCGCGTTCGCGGCGCATGTTGTCGGCGGTCTACAAAGCGACGCTGTGGCCGCTGCGCAAGACCGCGCGGAAGTTGGTGTTGCGCCGGCGCATGGCGGGTTCGAACGCCTAGTCAGTTCGCCACGTGCCGCCGCGCGCGCGACATGCCGCGGTCGAGTTCGGTCTTCAAGGTGGGGTCGCGCACCGGCGCCTGGAGGAGGAAGACCGCGACATCATGCGGCGCCACCGTGGTGTCGAGCGTGCCGCCAGGCGGGACATCGACCACCCTGCCGCCGAACGCCGACGTCCATTGCCCCGGCTGGAGCGATGCCTGGATGCTGAAGTCCGCCGGCGCGCCGCCCTTGTTGAGCAGCACCAACGCGATTTGCGCCGTCTTCCCCTGTTGCAGCACGCGATAGAACGCCGCCCGGTCGCCCTGCATCTCGATGTTCACCTGCATGCCGCGTTGCAACGCCGGCGTTTGCGCGCGCAGGTTCGCGATGCGGCGCAACTGGCGGTAGATCGGGCTGTCGGCAGCGGCGTCGACACGCGCCTGGCCGTAGTAGTTGCGATTCCCCGCGTGCTCCGCGGTCCCGCGCTCGAAGCCCGTTTCCGATCCGTAGTAGACGACGGGCGTGCCACGCAGGGTGAACAGCGCGTTGTCCGCATCGATGAAACCGGTGTCGGTCGCATCCAGGCGCGCCATGTCGTGGTTGTCGTAGAAGGTCATCAGGTCGTACGGATTCGCATACGGGCCATTGGTGAGGTACAGCGCCTGCCCGATGCGTTCGAAGCCGGCGTTCGCCTTGCCGAAGGCCTCGCCCATCGCTTTCTGCAGCGGGAAGTCGAGCACGCTCACGCCGGCGTTCTCCGGCCAGGTGTGTTCGGCGATCTTGTTGGCGTCGTAGTCGAAGGCTTCGCCGAACATGAAGAAGCCCGGATGCTTCTCCCGGATGCGCGTGGTGAATGCATGCCAGAACGGATGCGGCATCCAGCCGATGGTATCGACGCGGAACGCATCGGCGCCCTGCCCGATCCACTGTTCGTACGCGCCGAGGAAGTATGCGAGTACACGCGGGTCGTTCTCGTTGATGTCCGACAACTGCGCCAGCCCGCCCTTCGTGTTGTAGAAGGCATTCAGCGGGTTCTTCGGATCGAGTTTCTCCGGCGGCAGGTTCATGTGGTCGGCGACCAGCTTGCCGTCCTTGTCGAAGATCTTGCCGAACTTCGGTTGGTCCTTCGGCATCGTGTAAGCCGGCGAGCCGTGGTTGAGCACGATGTCGAGCACCGTCTTCAGGCCCTGCGCCTTCAGGCCCTTCGCCAGGCCGCGGAAATCCAGGTCCTTGCTCGGCAGGTGTTCGTCGAGCTTGTAGAAGTTGTCGCCCCAGTAACCGTGGTAACCGGTCTTGCCCTTGTCGGTCCACATGCCGCCCCACTTCACCGGTTGGCCGCCGGTGAAGGCTTCGTCGGGGTTGTCGACGATCGGCGAAATCCACACCGCGCCGAAGCCCATGTCCTTGATGTACCGGGCGTTGTCGAGCACGCCGCGGAAATCGCCGCCGAGGTAACCGACGTTGTCGGACCGGCCCTTCGGTGCGCCGGGCACCGGCCGATCGAAGGTGTGCAAGGCCGGGCCCTTGCCCTGCTTGCGGTGGTCGTTGGATTTATCGCCATTGACGAAGCGGTCGGTGAGGACGAAATAGACGGCGTCGGCGGAGAACGGTTCGTTGGTCCCGTAATACTCGACGGGCTTCGGCGCTTCCGCTTTCTTCTCCGTCGCCGCGGGTGGTGCGGGTTGCGTGCAGCCCGCCAGCGCCGTCATGCCCAACACGACCAGCGCGCGCCTCACGGCGACACCGCCGCGGCCACCTGCGGCGCGGGCTCGCGCACGCGCAACACGCACAGGCCCGCCACGATCAGGCTCACGCCGCCGATCACCAGCGCATAGACCGGGTGGTTGCCGAAGAACAGCTTCAGCATCAATCCCAGCAAGCTCGCCGCCACCAGCTGCGGGATGACGATGAAGAAATTGAAGATGCCCATGTACACGCCCATTTTCCCGGCCGGCAAGGAATCGGAGAGCAACGCGTAAGGCAGCGACAGGATCGAGGCCCACGCGAAGCCTACGCCCACCATCGACAGCAACAGCCACTGCGGATCGCGGATCACGGCGATCGACAGCAAGCCCAGGCCACCCAGCACTGCGTTGATCAGATGACTGGTGCGCAAACCCCAGCGCCGGACCATCCACGGAATCACGATCGCCGCCAACGCAGCGAAACCGTTGTACGCCGCGAACAACACGCCGACCCAGTTCGCGCCTTCGTTGTAGGCGGCCGATGTGGGGTCGCTGCTGCCGAAATGCACCTGCGTCACCGCGCCCGTGGTGTAGATCCACATCGCGAACAACGCGAACCACGAGAAGAATTGCACGACCGCAAGTTGCCGCATCGTCGGCGGCATGTCGTACAGGTCGTCCATGATGTTGGCGAAGCCGCCCGATCCGCCCAGCATCGTGCGGACCAGCAGCGCGAGGCCGTAAGCGGCGACCAAGCCGCCGAGCACATACAACTCGCGCGCCCAGCCCTGCATCCAGACGGCCGCGACGAACCCCAGCCCGACGACGAGCCACGCGAGCGCCGTCGTCCGCATGCGCGCCGCATCGCGCGCGCGCGGCGCAATGGGCGGGGCTTCGTCCCAGGCGTGCAGCTTGTCCGGCGGATACTCGCGCGTGGTCGCGATCGTCCAGATGATCGCGCCCAGCAACACCGCGCCGCCGAAATAGAACGCGTAATGCACTGTCGCGGGCACCTCGCCCGGGCCTGCCGTGTTGGCGACGCCGAACTTCGCCAGCAGCCAGGGCAGCAGGCTCGCGATCACCGAGCCCACGCCGATGAAGAAACTCTGCATCGCGTAGCCCGAGGCGCGTTGCTTCACCGGCAACTGGTCACCGACGAACGCGCGGAACGGCTCCATCGAGATATTGATCGACGCATCGAGGATCCACAGCAATCCCGCCGCCATCCATAACACCGGCGAGTTCGGCATCGCGAACAACGCCAGCGAAGCGAGGATCGCGCCGACCAGGAAATACGGCCGCCGCCGCCCGAGCCCCGTCCACGTGCGGTCGGACAGATACCCCACGATCGGCTGCACGATCAGCCCCGTGAGCGGCGCCGCGATCCACAGCATCGGGATGTCGTCCATCGCCGCGCCGAGGGTCTGGAAGATGCGGCTCGCATTCGCGTTCTGCAGCGCGAAGCCGAACTGGATGCCGAGGAAACCGAAGCACATGTTCCAGATCTGCCAGAACGTCAACGTCGGCTTGGCGGTGGGCGTCGCGGTCATCGCGGGGTGTCCTCGTGGAAACTCACGGTAGCGGAACGACGGTGAGGGCGCCGATATCGGCAGTGTTGAGCGGGCCTGAAGCACCGCCCTTGCCGCCGGTGTAGTGGGCGAAGTGGTCCAGGTCGCTCATGTTGAAGCCCTCTTCCAGCGCAAACATGCACTTGTTGCCCGCGCGCACGTCGAACAGGGCAGACGTCGAGTCGCCCTCGCCTTCACGATGCGGCATGACCACGGTGCCCGTCTGTCGCTTGCCATCGCACTCCAGCACGAGTGTCTTCACCGCGGCCGAGATGCCGGTGTTCACCGGTCCGTTGGCGTTGCGATAGCGGAAGAAAGCGCGGATGCGGCCGCTGCGGGGCGCGGTCCAGCCCGTTTTCAGATCGTGCAGTGTCGTTGCGTTCGCGCCGGGTTTGTCGTTCTTCTCGAACAGTGGCGTCGGCGCCCAGGCTTCACCGCCCTGCTTCAAGTGCCGCCCATTGCCGGGCCTCGACCGCAATTGCACGATTTCGTCGCGGCCTTCGTGCGCGATGCTGCGCGGAACGAGGAAACCGCCGTCGTCCAGTGTCCTGGGACGCACGAGCACGTAACGGCGCTGCGGCGTTTGCAGCGCGATCCTGTCGCCCTCGCCGAACAGCATCGGCACGAGCGAGACCGGAATCATCGGATCGATCCGGCCATCGGCGCGCAACCCGAACAGGCTGCCGAGCACCATGTCGAGATAACCGGCCACCGACCACAACTGGCGCGGCGAATTCACGACCGGGCCGCTGAGGGCGCCGGCGTCGACGTGAACGGATTGCGTCGCGAGCTCGTAGTTCTCCATGTTCGAACCGGCCATCGACGCGCCGCGCATGATCGATTCGACTTCGAAGGCGAATCGCGCGGCATCCTTCGTCTTGCGCGCGGCGCGCAATGCATAGGCGCTGACGAACGGCCAGATCGCGCGGTTGTGGTAGATCGGCACGCCGCGCCGCTGCGGCCAGATCACCGGGCTGCCCTTCGGCGCGACCGGATACGCAGCGAGCACGCGCGCGGCGCGTTCAGCCGTCGGAATGTCGGCGAGTATCGCAAGCGACGTGCCGAGCAGATCGTAGGCATCGACGGGAACAGGCGCGTACGCCGGGCCGATGTAGCTGCGGTAAAGACCGCGCGACGGGTTCCAGAAACGCCGGTCGATGGCCGACTTCAATGCCGCGGCTTGCTTTCCGAAAACCGACGCGCGCGCATCCTTTTTCTTGTGGGCCATCTGTTCGGCGAGGCGCAAGGCTTCGTAGTGCAGCACGTTGGTGGACAACGCAAAGGACTCGCCGATCCACGTGGTGTCCGTCGCCGTCCACGCCGGATAACTCTGCTCGCGCCAATCGAGGAACGAAGTCTCGCCGCGATACAACCCGAGCTGCGAATCGAAAACGTATTGGCGATCCTGCGCGAGCGTGTCGACCAGCGCGCGCCAGGTCTCTTCCGCGAAAACCGGATCATCGAGCAGGTGCCGCGCGGCGAGGAACCACACCACGCGATCGGTGCTGATCGGCCAGCTTCCGCCCGAACCGGTGTCCTGCACGACGTACAGGCCTTGTGGCAGCGCCGGGTTGCGCACCGTGGAAAGCTTGAAGCGCAGCGACGTCTTCGTGCGCTCCGGATCCAGCCGCGCCAACGCCAGGTCCGCCGCGTACGACAGATCGCGCGTCCACACGTAATGCCACTTCTCGCCGGTTTCGAAGCACACGCACGGAAAGGGCTTCTGGTCGTTGAACGACCAATCGGTGATCGCGTCGACCTTGTCCTTTTCCAGCTCGCTTTGCGCGAGCACGAACAGGCGGTCGAACTGCGCACTGGCGGTCTGCGTCTTCATCGCGGGTGCGCCGGCCACGGCAAGCGCCGGCAACAGTGCCAGGAGGCTGCCGAACACATGTTTGAAAACCCGCGCCAGCCGTCCCTTCATGCGCCCCCCGTTTCCTCGGTCCATGGTAGTCGAGCCGCCTTGGCATGGACGGCCCGCCTGCAAACGTATTCAATGCGCGGCCACGGCTGCGCCGTGGAAGATGGCGCATCGCGCCGCGTGGGGGATCGCGTGCGCGCGGCAAGCACTTCGAGGGAACGCATGGACAACAATCGCTGGTGGCGCGGCGCGGTGATCTACCAGATCTACCCGCGCAGCTTCCTGGACACGGATGGCGACGGCGTGGGCGACCTCCCCGGTATCCTCGATCGCCTGGACTACGTCGCCAGCCTTGGCGTCGACGCCATCTGGATCTCGCCGTTCTTCAAGTCGCCGATGGCGGACTTCGGTTACGACATCGCCGACTACCGCGCGGTCGACCCGCTGTTCGGCACGCTCGCCGATTTCGACCGCGTGCTGGCCAAGGCGCATACGCTCGGACTGCGCGTGATGATCGACCAGGTGCTCAGCCACACCTCGATCGAACACGACTGGTTCACGCAAAGCCGTGCCTCGCGCGACAACCCGAAACACGATTGGTACGTGTGGGCGGATGCACGGCCCGACGGCACGCCGCCCAACAACTGGCTGTCGATCTTCGGCGGCGTGGCGTGGCGCTGGGAACCGCGCCGCGGCCAGTATTTCCTGCACAACTTCCTCGCCTCGCAGCCCGACCTGAATTTCCACAACCCGGCCGTGCAGGCGGCGACGCTCGACAACGTGAAGTTCTGGCTCGACCGCGGCGTCGACGGCCTGCGCCTGGACGCGATCAACTTCTGCTTCCACGACGCGCGCTTGCGCGACAACCCGCCCAAGCCCGTCGAGCTGCGCACGGGACGCGGCTTCAGCGCCGACAATCCCTACGCGTTCCAGTACCACTGGCACAACAACACCCAGCCGGAAAACCTGCGTTTCCTCGAAGACCTGCGCGCGCTGCTCGATCGCTATCCCGGTGCGACTTCGCTCGGCGAGATCTCCTCGGAAGACTCGCTGGCGACGATGGCCGAGTACGTCGGCGAGCAGCGCCTGCACATGGGTTACAGCTTCGAATTGCTCACCGACGACCGCAGCGCCGCCTACATCCGCGGCACCGTGGAGACGCTCGAAGCGAAGATGCGCAATGGCTGGCCGTGCTGGGCGATTTCCAACCATGACGTCGTGCGCGCGGTGTCGCGCTGGGGCAATGGCCGGGACGATGCGGCGCTGGCCGGGCAACTCATCGCCCTGGTGAGTTCGCTGCGCGGTTCCGTTTGTCTCTACCAGGGCGAAGAACTCGGGCTGACCGAGGCCGAGGTCGCATTCGAAGACCTGCAGGATCCTTACGGCATCGCCTTCTGGCCGAACTTCAAGGGCCGCGACGGATGCCGCACGCCGATGCCGTGGTCGGACGCGCCCAACGGCGGCTTCACCGACGCCCATCCGTGGCTGCCCGTGCCCGATGCGCACCGCGCGCTCAGCGTGAAGGCGCAGGACGCGGACGCAGGCTCCGTGCTCAACGGCGCGCGCGCGTTCCTCAGGTGGCGCAAGCAGCAACCGGCGTTGGTGGAGGGAAGCATCGGCTTCCTGGATGCACCCGAGCCGATCCTGTGTTTCGTCCGCCGTGACGCCGCGCAGTCCATGCTGGTCGCCTTCAACCTGTCGGATGCCGAGGTCGAATGGACACTTCCCGAGCATGGCGCGGCGACGCCGATGCAAGCCCCGGGCACGAAGGCCGGCGCGATCCGCGACGGCCGCCTGGTGCTGCCGCCGCGCGGCGTGGTGTACGCCGCGCTCTGAGAACGCTCGCGGCGCTGTGCGTGGCGTGCTTCGCCGGGCCGGTGTTCGCGGCCGTGCCGACGCGCGCGGATTGCGACGATCCCGCACCATCGACCGTGCTCGCCACGCACGTGCGCCAGGCAGCCTACGAGACCTTGTCGCCAGCGGCGCTCGACGCGCAGTACGCCGACGCGGCGGAATCGCTCGCCTTCGGCGCCTCTTCGAAGGGCTTCGTGTTGTGGGCCCCCACAGCGCGAGGTGTCGCCGTTTGCGTCTATGACGGCCCGCGTTCGGCCGCGACGGCCGTGCATGCGATGCAGCGCGACGAACGCACGGGCGCCTGGCGCGGCGCGGTGCCCGTACGCGAAGGCACCTACTACCTGTACCTGGTGGATGTCGTGGTCCCCGGCAACGGACTTCTCCGACAGCGCGTGACCGACCCGTATTCCGTCGCGCTCGCGGCGAACGGCACGCGCAGCCTGTACGTCGACCTCGATTCGCCTGGGACCAAACCCGAAGGCTGGGACCCGAAGGCGACGCCGAAGCGCATCGCTTCGCAAACCGACCTGGTGATCTACGAACTCCACGTCCGCGATTTCTCGCGCGATGACACCACCGTTCCCGCTGCCCATCGCGGCAAGTACCTCGCCTTCACCGACACGCAGTCCGCCGGCATGCGCCATCTGCGCGCACTCGCCGACGCCGGCGTCACCGACATCCACCTGCTCCCGGTGTTCGACTTCGCAACCGTGCCCGAGCGCGGCTGCGATCCAGCCGGCGACGCTGCGCACGACTGCTTCAACTGGGGCTACGACCCGGTCCACTTCAACGCACCCGAAGGCAGTTACGCGAGCGACGCGGACGGCCTCGCGCGCATCGTCGAGTTCCGCCGCATGGTGCAGGCCCTGCACGCGGCGAACCTGCGCGTGGGCATGGACGTGGTCTACAACCACACGATGGCCGCCGGCCAGGCGCCGTGGTCGGTGCTCGATCGCATCGTGCCCGGCTACTACCACCGTTACAACGACGACGGGACGCTCGCGACCTCGACCTGCTGCGCCAACACCGCCACCGAACACCGCATGATGGCCAGGCTCATGCGCGACTCGGTCGTGTTGTGGGCCACGCAATACGGCATCGATTCGTTCCGCTTCGACCTGATGGGCCACCAGCCACGCGCGGCCATGGAAGACCTCCAGCGTGCATTGAAAGCCGCCACGGGCCACGACGTCCCCCTGATCGGCGAAGGCTGGAACTTCGGCGAAGTCGCGGATGGCAAACGCTTCGTGCAGGCCTCGCAACGCTCGCTCGGCGGATCGGGCATCGCCACGTTCAGCGACCGCGCGCGCGACGCGGTGCGCGGCGGTGGACCCGGTGACCGGATGCCCGCCTTGGCGGATGCGAAGGGCTGGATCAATGGCGGCGCAAACGATACGAATGCCGACATGGTGCGCGTCGGTCTTGCCGGGACGCTGCGCGATTACATGCTCGACGGACGACCGCTCTCGAAAATCGACTATCACGGCCAGCCGGCAGGCTATGCCTCACAACCGGGCGAAGTCGTCAACTACGTCGAGAACCACGACAACCACACCCTGTTCGACATCAACCTGTTCAAACTGCCGAAGGACACGCCGCCCGCCGAACGCGCGCGCGTGCAACTGCTCGGCACGGCGACGACGGCCTTCAGCCAAGGCATCGCCTACTTCCACGCGGGCATCGACCTGCTGCGCTCCAAGTCGCTGGATGGCAACAGCTTCGATTCCGGCGATGCGGTCAATCGGCTCGACTGGTCGTACCGCGACAACGGCAACGGCGCGCGACCGCAGGACATCGCCTTCATGCGCGACGCGTTCCGCGACCTGCTGCGGATCCGCGCGAGTTCGACCCTGTTCCGCCTGCGCACGCGCGATGCAGTGATCGCGCGCCTCACCTTCCCCCAAACGGGGACGCCCGAGCTGATCGTCGGCCGCCTCGACGGCAAGGGCTTGGAAGGAACACGTTTTCCTGCCGCGCAGTACTTCCTCAACGCCTCCACGCAAGCACGCACCGTCACCCTCCCCGCCTCCCGTGGCGAACCCTGGGTGCTGCATCCGGTCCATCTGTCCCCGACCGCCGCCGACCTGCGCGCACGCGACGCCGGCTTCGACCGCACGACGGGCACGTTCACGATTCCGCGGCGCACCGCCGTCGTGTTCGTACAACCCGAGAGCAAGCTGCTGCCCGACCTGCTGACCGTCCGCCTGCCGGCGCACCTCTCCGAAGACGAAGACATCACCGTCGACGTGCAACTGCCGCACGGTTACGACGCACGCAAGCGATACCCGGTGCTCTACCTCGACGACGGCCAGGACCTGGCCGATGTCCACGTGCGCGACACCCTCGAACACCTGCGCAACGCAACCACACCCTTCCTCGTCGTGGCCATCCACATGCCGCGCGACCGCATGGCGGGCTACGGCCTCGCCGATCGCGCCGCGGGGCGCAGCGTCGTCGCGCCGACGAAGTACGGCAACGTCGGCGCGAATGCACAGGCCTATTCGGAATGGGTGGTCCGCACACTCGTGCCCTATGTCGACACACACTGGAACACGCAGGCGAATGCGAACGGCCGCACCCTCCTCGGCTGGTCGCTCGGCGGCATCAACGCCTTCTCGCTCGGCTGGAACTACCCGGAAGTCTTCGGTCGAATCGGCGCCTTTTCACCCTCGTTCTGGCTGACGAACGACAACAAGGCCGGAATCGCGCAGAACCTCGTCGCCACTTCACCGGCCAAGCATGGCCTGCGGGTCTACTTCGCGGCAGGAACGAAGGAAGAGGACAGCGACCGCGACAAGGACGGCATCATCGACGTGATCGACGATGCGAAGGACCTGGCGACACTGCTACGCGAACACGGCGGCAACCACGTCGTAGTCGTTGAACTCCCAGGCGGAATCCACCGCCAATCCTCGTGGGCCCAAATGCTCCCCCCGTTCCTGCAATGGGCGTTCCCCAAAAAATGAGCGGCTCGACGCGCCGACAGGTTTCGAGCGTGCGCCGTCCTACATCTGCTCCAACTCCATCCCCTTCGTCTCCCGCACCGCGCGCACCACGAAGATGTACGACAGCAACGCAAACGCCGCGTACAACCCATAGGCAAACGCCAGGCCGATCTCCGCGAGCCCCGGGAACGTCGCGGTGATCACGAAGTTCGCGATCCACTGCGCGGAAGCTGCGACGGCGAGTGCGATCGCGCGAATCCGATTCGGGAACATCTCGCCCAGCAACACCCATACCATCGGCCCCCAACTCAGCCCGAAACACACCACGTAGAGATTGGCCGACACCAACGCCACCATGTTCCACGGCGCCGGCAACGACAAACCCCCGGCGGTGGTCACCGCATTGGCGAAACACACGGCCATCGCGCCCAGCGTCACCGCCATGCCCCCCGAACCGACCAGCAACAAAGGCTTGCGCCCCACCTTGTCGACCAATGCGATCGCGACCAGGGTGACCAGCACATTGACGACCGACGTCGCCACCGTGATCGAAAACGCATCGGACTCGCTGAACCCGACCGAATGCCACAACGTCGCCGAGTAATAGAAAATCACGTTGATGCCGACGAACTGCTGGAACACCGAGAGCAGGATGCCCACCCACACGATCGGCAGCAGCCCCACGCGCGGACCGCGCAGATCCGACAGGCGCGGCACGTATTCCGAACGCAGGCTGTCGCGAATATCGGCGACCTTGGCCTCCAGCGCCGTCTCGTTCTTCATGCCGAGCACGTCCCGCAGGACCTGCTTCGCCTGTTCCAGGCGCCCCTTCGCGACGAGGTGTCGCGGAGATTCGGGCACGCCGAAAACCAGCGCGCCGTAGATCAGCGCAGGCACGATCGCGACGAGGAACATCCACCGCCAAGCATCCAGCCCCAACCACGACGGCTGCGCCGCGCCCCCCGCACTGTTCGCGAGCCAGGCATCGGCGAGCAGCGAGGCGAAGATACCGAGCACGATGGCGAGTTGCTGCATCGAACCGAGCCGACCACGCACGTGCGCCGGCGAGACTTCGGCGATGTAGGTCGGCGCGATCACGGACGCGACGCCCACGCCGATGCCGCCCACGATGCGCCACAGGATCAGGTCCCACACGCCGAACGCGAGCCCCGCGCCCAACGCGCTCACGGCGAGGAACGCTGCCGCCACCCGCATCGTATGCACGCGCCCGAACCGATCGGCCAGCGGGCCGGCGTACCACGCGCCGAGCGCGGAGCCGAGCAGCGCGCACGACACCGCAAACCCCGTCGCCGAGGCGCTCAACCCGAACTCGCCGCGGATCGCATCGACGGCCCCGTTGATCACCGCGGTGTCGTAGCCGAACAGGAAGCCGCCCAGCGCGGCGCAGGCGGAGATCAACAACACGCGCAAGGTGGCGTGCTGTTCGATCGCGGGTGCTGCTGTATTCATCTCGGTGTTCCCCCGGGGAATGTGCTTACGGAATCTTGAGCGGACCGACGGTATCGAGCACGCGCGCATCGCGCGCCGCATCGCCACCGCCGAAGGCATGCGGGCCGGCTTGCGGCGCGAGCGCGCGCCAGCCGCCATCGTAGTCCCACGTCGTCACGTACACGCGCGCGTTTTCCAGGTCGGTCGCGCGCAACAACGTGGTCGGCGGCAAGGTGAAGGTGATCGTGCGCGCCTTCGCATCCACGCGCAGGCGCGCGGCGGGCACGATCGGCATGCCTTCGATCGTCGCGGAGGCGCCACTGGAGGAGAACGCCGCGTTCGTCCACCCGTTCGCGCGCACGTGCACGTCCCACTCCATGCCGTCGGGCAAGACGGCGTCCTGCAGCGGCATCGCCGTTGCGCCGCCGCGCTGTTTCGGTAGGTCGATGAAGATCGAGAACGCGACATGGTCGAAACCGTTCGGCGGATTCCACGTCGTGGACAGCGCCCGCATGCGGAGCACGATCTGCATCGCGCCGCCCGAGGTGGAGAGCGCGACATGTTCGATGTCGCCCGGATGCACCGCATAGCCGGGATCGGTGGGATATGCGTAGCGCCCGTTCGGGCCGGTGTCGTCGCCCTGCGGATCGTCGAGGAAGACGCCCAGCTTCCACGCACGCGCGACCTTGAACGTGCGGCGCTCACTGGCGTTCTTCGTCGCGGGCTCGTAGACGACGACCGCGTGTTCGACCGCGGGGTCGACCATGCGCGTGGTATCGATCTTCGCTTCCCAGCGGCCGTCCTTCGGCGTGACGACGCGCCCGTGGATCGCGTCGTCGTCGACCACCAGGCGCACCGGTTCCGAACCGATGGACGTGCCGCGCACGGTGAAGTCGTCGGTGAACAGGTCCTGCGGCAAGGGATCGATCGTCGGCGGGCGCATGCGGATTTCCGCCGGCGCCCCCTGGCCGAGCGCCTGCCACACCACGCCCGAACGCGGCGGGAGCAACGCGGTCGCGCGGCCGATCCGATCGACGGCGATCGACGGGATTTCCGCATCGATGGCGAACACCGTGGAGAGCGTCGCCTCGGGCGGCGCGCCGGTGTCAATGTTGTCGAGCAGGACGCTGTGGTCGGCCGTGTTGAGGGCCACGACGGCGACCGCGCCATCGGCGCCCTGCACGCGCCACGCGATGGGCCCCGGGCCGACGGGATTCTCGCGCACCACCGTCGGCGTGCCGCGCGAGAAGAGCGTGTCGCCGCGTCGCAGGGCAATCACGCGCTGCAGGTATTGGTACAGCGGCGCGTTGGCATCGAAGTTGTCGTGGCCGCCCGAGCCGTATCCGCCCGCGAACATCGCCCCGCGCATTTCGGTGAAGCCCTGTTCGGTGCCCTGCCAGATCACGGGGATGCCGGGCAAGGTCATCAACATCAGCAGCGCCTGCTTCAATGCCGTTTCGTCGCCCTGCGAGAGGAAGCGATCGACGTCGTGGTTGTCGACGAAGGTGGGCATGCGCCAGGGATCGGCGAACACCTGCATGCGCCGGCGGATGCGATCGCCGAGTTGCGCCGTCGGTGCGCCGCGCGCGAAGACATCCAGCGCCGTGCCGTACAGCGGGAAGTCGATCATGCCCGGCAGTACGCGCGTCCCGTCGGGCATGCGCATGTACGCGTCGATGCGCCGCGACTGCGTATCGTCGAAGGGCTTGTCGATGGCGAACCCCTCGCCGAAGACGAAGAAGTCCTTGCGGCCGGTTTCGTTCGCCACCTGCGCGATGCCCGGCGCCTGCGCGTCGCCGGCGCGCAGGAAATCCAGGAAATACGCGGGCGGCACGTAGAACGCGGTGTCGACGCGAAAACCGTCGACGCCCACCTCGCGGATCCATTGCCCGTAGCTTGCACGCAAGGCGCGGCGCGCCTCGGGCGACTCGGTATCGATGTCGTCCAGGCCCGCGAGTTGCCACGTCAGGCGCTGCGTGTCGGAGGCGAAATCGCGGATGTCGGGCGTCCAGTGATAGATCGCCTGCGCGCGTTGCGCCGGGTCGCGCGGATCGTTGCGGTCGAACGGCGGTTGCGTCGGCGCGCCCTGCCCCTGCGTGTCGCGCACGAACGCCAGGCCCCGCGCGGGATCGCCCGCATCGGGCACGTCCTCGTAGCGAAAGAAGTCCGCGGTGTGGTTCACCACGATGTCCTGCACCAGCACCATTCCTTCACCGTGCAACGTGCGTGCGAGGGCCTGGTAATCGGCGAGCGTGCCGAAGTGCGCGTCGACCGTCGAAAAATCCGTCGCCCAGTAGCCGTGGTAACCGCCGTAGTGCGCGCGCGGGCTCCACCATTGGTTGGCCACCGGCGGCGTGATCCACACGCCGGTGGCGCCGAGCGCCTTGATGTAGGGAACATGCGCGCGAACGCCACGCAAGTCGCCGCCACTCCACTTCGCGCCATCGGCCGGATCGAATTCGCCGGCGTGCTGATCGTCGTTGCCGCGATCGCCGTTGGCGAAGCGATCGATCATGAGGAAGTACAGGACCTGGTCGCGCCAGTCGGGCGACGGGATGTGCTGCGGGCCTTCCTGCGGCGTGACCGCCCATGCGCCTGCGCACGCGAGCGCGCTCGCGAGCCATGTGCAGGCCCGCAGGGCTCGGGACGGCGCGGAGCGGAGCGAGCGCGGACCTGAATGCATGAGATTGCGGCTCGAAGGCGTGTCCGGACTATTCCACGCATCGCGACGGCGGCGCGAACGCCCCGACAAGCGGCCGTAATGAATACGTATGCAGGAAACGTCGGCGGCCCCGGCCCTGCGCCTACCATCCGTCACGGGGAATACATCCTTTGGAGGGGACCAAATGCAGCATCTGAAACGCAACCTGCTCAGCGTGGCGCTCGCGTCGGCCACGATGATGCTCGCGACGGGCGCCTGGGCGCAGTCGACCACGACCACTACGAGCGACGCCGCCGCCAAACCGCAGGACAAGGGAACGCCGGAGGAGCAGGCCAAGCAACAGGCCAAGCAGCTCCAGACCGTCACCGTGCAGGGCATCCGCGTCGGCATCGAGCAAGCCAATGCGGTGAAGAAGGACTCGACGTCGATCGTCGAAGCCATCTCGGCCGAAGACATCGGCAAGCTGCCCGACATCTCCATCGCCGAATCGATCTCGCGCCTGCCGGGCCTCGCCGCGCAGCGCGTCGGCGGACGCGCGCAGGTCATCAGCGTCCGCGGCCTGTCGCCCGACTTCGCAACCACGCTGCTCAACGGCCGCGAGATGGTCAGCACCGGCGACAACCGCTCGGTCGAATTCGACCAGTACCCCTCCGAACTCATGGCGGGCGTCACCGTCTACAAGACGCCGGACGCCGCGCTGGTGGGCCAGGGCCTGTCGGGCACCATCGACATGCGCACCGTGCGCCCGCTCGACTTCGACAAGCCGGTGTACGCCCTCAGCGCGCGCTACCAGCGCAACTCGCTCGGCTCGGCCGCCAACGCCGACGGCGACGGCAACCGCCTCAACGCCAGCGTGATCACGCAGATGGCCGGCGGCGACATCGGCCTGGCGCTCGGCTTCTCGCATTCGGACATTCCGATCCAGGAACAGCAGACCGGCCTGTACGAACCGTGGACGCGGACCAACGCCGCGAACAACGTCAACCGCAATGGCGTGCCGGACAACACGTTCGTCACCGACGGCGGCAAGGCGCTGCGCCGCACCGGTTACATCCGTCGCAACGCGGCGATGGCGACGGTGCAGTTCGCGCCGGTCAGCGAGTGGACCTCCACGCTGGATATCTTCCACACCTCCGCCGTGCAGGAAGACACCGCGAACCAGTTCGAGGCGAACTTCAACTACAACGGCGCCCCCATCGGACAGGTCTGGACGCCGAGCATCAACGGCAACGGCACCCTCGTCGGCGGCACGCTGACCAACGCCTATCCGCTCGTGCGCGGCATGTACAACAAGCGCGAAGACACCATCGACGGCGTGGGCTGGGGCAATGCGATCCGCCTGAGCGACCAGGTGAACCTCACCACCGACATCAGCTGGTCGAAATCGCACCGTGACGAACTGAGCCTGGAAAACAACACGCAGCTGCTGCCGAATCCGTCGTTCGACACGCTGCAGCTCAACTTTCCCGAATCGGGCTTCGCCACGATCCATCCGGGCCGCGACTACTCCGACGCAGGCAGCCTGTTCCTCGCCAACACGATCTACGGCTCGGGCTACGGCAAGACGCCGAAGGTGGTCGACGAATTGAAGAGCGCCAAGTTCAACGTGAACTTCGCCTCGCCCTTCCTCGACAGCCTGTTCTCCGATTGGGACGTCGGCGCCAACTACGCCACGCGCGAGAAGGACAAGCGCCAGCCCGAGGCCAACATCAACCTCGGCGCGCAGGGCATCACCACGATCGCACCGGACCTGCAGTACGGCCTGGTCGACCTGACCTTCGCCGGCGTGGGCTACGTTCCCTCCTGGAACGTGCCGGGCGCGGTGGCGCGCTACATGACCTTCGTCCCGGGCGAAGAGGCCTCGTACCTGGTCGGCAAGGCGTGGACCATCAACGAGGACATCACCTCCGGTTGGTTGCGCGGCAACATCGACACGACCTGGGGTTCGATCCCGGTGCGCGGTAACGTCGGCCTGCAGATGCAGCACACCGACCAGTCGTCGGATTCGTATTACTGGGATCCTTCGCAACCGGCCGGCCAGAACCGCATCCCGTATGGCAACGGCAAGTCCTACACCGACTGGCTGCCGAGCCTGAACCTGGCGTTCTCGTTCTCGCACGACCAGACGCTCCGCTTCGCCGCGGCCCGCCAGGTCGCACGCGCGCGCCTGGACCAGCTGCGTTCCTCCTTCGAGTTCGGCGTCGCCACCGGCGGCCCGGACGTCGGCACGGTCCAGGGCTCGGGCGGCAACCCGCTGCTCGATCCGTGGCGCGCGAACGCCTACGACATCTCGTACGAGAAGTACTTCGACGGCACCAAGGGTTACGTGTCGGCTGCGGCGTTCTACAAGGACCTGCGGACCTACATCTACACCGAGCGCCGCACGTACGACTTCACGCAGTTCATCACGCCCGACCTCACCCCGCAGCCCACCACGCCGATCGGCGCTTTCACCGCGCCGTACAACGCGAAGGGTGGTTACCTGCAGGGCCTGGAACTGACGGCCTCGCTGCCGCTGGACCTGTTCTGGGACGCGGCCGAAGGCTTCGGCGTCGTCGCCAGCGCGTCGTTCTTCGACAGCAACATCTCCATCCCGCCGGATCCGGGCAGCGTGTCGAGCGTGGGTTCGCAGGACATCTCGCTGCCGGGCCTGTCGGACGAGGTGTACAACTTCACGGCGTACTACGCGCGCGGCGGCTTCGAAGCGCGCATCAACCAGCGCTGGCGTTCGGACTTCATCGGCGAGATCAGCAACTTCGCCGCCGAGCGCACGCTGCGTTTCGTCGAGGGCGAAGACCAGACCGACGCGCAGGTGAGCTACGCGTTCGGCGAGGAGTCGGCGCTGAAGGGCTTCACCATGCTCCTCCAGGCCAGCAACCTCACCAATTCGCCGTATCGCACGTACACCACCTCGAAGGACCGCCCGCTCGAAAACATCGAGTGGGGCCGTACCTACCTGCTGGGCGTCAGCTACAAGTTCTGATCGATCACCTCCTGCGACACCGTGTGACCCTCCACCCCTGCCGGTCCATCCGGCAGGGGTTTTTTTATGTGCGCGATGCGATGCGCTATGGCATCGCGATCGCCACCCCGCCGCAATGCCCCACCACCTGGTCGACGACGGCGTTCGCAAGCCCCTGCCCGCGCACGCGCTTCAGGCGCACGCGCAGCCATTCGCACGCTTGTTCCTCTTCGTGGGCGTCCTGCCAGCGGTAGACCATCGATGCGCCGGCAAGGTGCACGCGGTACGGGGCGCCGAGGGCGGCGCGGAGTTCGGGTTCCTTCATGCCGATGTGGACGGCTTCGATACGCATGTCACGCTCCATGTGATGGTGGAGCCAGCGTCGCGCAATAGGCGGCGCCACGACATCGGTGGATGCCGCGGCGTGTTGTAGGAGTTTCGGAAGGCTTAAGCGCCGCGCAAGCGCGTGCACTCGGCCGCCAGGCGCCCGATCGCCGCCCAGTCGCGCGTGTCGAGCGCGGCCTTCGGCACCATCCAGGAGCCGCCGACCGTCGAGACATTCGGCAACGCCAGGTACGCCGTCGCCTTCGCCGCGTCGATGCCGCCCGTCGGGCAAAACTTCACGTGCGCGAAGGGCCCGGCGAATGACTTCAACGCCGCGATCCCGCCCGAGGATTCGGCCGCGAAGAACTTGAACCGCGCGTGCCCGAACTCCAGGCCACGCATCAACTCGCTCGCCGTGGCGATCGCCGGAATGAAGGGAATCGGCGCTTCGGCCGCGGCGGCGTACAGCGCGTCGGTCGAACCCGGCGCGATCGCGAAGCGCGCACCGACATCGACCATCGCGCGCAGGTCGTCGGCACGCACGACCGTCCCCGCGCCGACGATGGCGTCGGGTACTTCGCGCGCGATGCGTGCGATGGCTTCGCGCGCGATGGGCGTGCGCATCGTGATTTCGAGCACCGGCAGGCCGTTGTCGACCAGCGCGCGGGCCAGCGCGACGGCGTCCTCGATGCGCTCGATGGTGAGCACGGGCATGACGGGCGCCCCGTCGAGGATGGCGTCGACCGCGGCAATGCGTTTTTCGTGGGTCCAGTTCATGCGTTCGCTCCGGGGAAAGCCCGCAAGGCCGTCGCCGCCCCGAGCAAGCCCGGCTGCGGGTGCGTGATCACATGGATGGTGATGCCTTCGAGGTAGGCGGCGAAGCGGCCTTTGGCCAGGAATCGCTCGCGAAAATTGCTGCTGCGCAGGAACGGCACGAAGCGCGGCACCATGCCACCGGCGATGACCAGCGTGCGCGCGCCCTGGATCAGCGCCGCGTCGCCCGACACGCTGCCGAGCACCGAACAGAATCGCGCGAGCGCGCGGCGCGCCGCGACATCGTGGCCCGCGAGCGCCGCGGCGACGATGGCGGCCGGGTCGCGCAACGCAGGCCTGGCTTCGATGTCATGCGCCATGCCGCGCAGCACGGCGTCGATTTGCGCCAGGCCCGCGCCGCACAGCACGCGTTCGTTCGAACACCGGCCATGCAGCGCCGTCAACCAGCGTGCGATCGCCTGCTCTTCGTCGCCGATGGGCGCGAAGGTCACATGCCCGCCTTCGGTTTCGACCGCGTGCCATCCATGCGACTGGCTACCCACGAGCATCGCGACGCCCAATCCGGTGCCGGGCCCCATCACGGTGACCGGCCCGCGCAACGGGCCCGATGTCGGGCCATGCAAGGTTTCGCGGTCGGCCTGCGTGAGCGCGGGCACCGCCCACGCGATCGCGCCGAAATCGTTGAGGACACGCAATTCGTCGAAACCCAGCGTGCGCTGCAATGCCGTGCGGGAGAACGACCACGCGCGGTTCGTCAGCCGGATTTCGTCGGCATCGGCGGGGCTGGCCACCGCGAGCGCGCCGTGTTTCGGCGCCTCGCCGACCGACGCGAGGTAATGTTCGATCGCATGCTCCAGGCTCGCGAACTCCGAGGCCTTCAACGCCTGCATAGCACGCAGCACGGGCGTGGGCGCGTCGAGGTCGGTCAGTGCGAAGCGTGCATTCGTGCCGCCGATGTCGGCGACCAGGGCGACGCGACTCATCGCGCACTCCTGTCGTCTTCATCCAGGAACAAGGCGCTGCCGCCCGCCTCGGCCGTGCCGACTTGCGCGCGCATCATCGCGAACAACTCGCGGCCGAAGCCCGTGCGGTTGGCACGCAAGTCGCCGTGTTGCACCGTGCGCGCGTCCCACTCGGCGGCGGGCACGTCGACATCGATCGTGCCGGCGTCGGCATCGATGCGCATGCGGTCGCCGTCGCGCAATTTCGAAATCGGCCCGCCGTCGGCGGCTTCGGGCGTGACGTGGATGGCCGAGAGCACCTTGCCCGACGCGCCCGACATGCGCCCGTCGGTCAGCAGCGCGACGCGCTGCCCGCGATCCTGCATCGCCGCGAGCGTCGGCGTGAGCTTGTGCAACTCCGGCATGCCGTTCGCGCGCGGGCCCTGGCCGCGGATGACCGCGATCAGGTCGCCCTGCAGGGTGCCGGCCTTGAAGGCGTCGAGCAGGTCGTCCTGCGATTCGAACACGCGCGCCGGCGCTTCGATCTTCCGGTATTCGGGTGCGACCGCCGAAATCTTGACGATGCCGCGCCCGAGGTTTCCCTGCACGCGCCGCAATCCACCTTCCCTGTCGAAGGGATCGGCGACCGGCCTGACGACGCCCAGGTCCAGCGATTCCTTCGGCCCTTCGCGCCAGCGCAACCTCGTGCCGTCGAGATACGGTTCCATGGCCTGCTGTCGCAGGTCGCCGCCGTGCACGCACGGCACGTCCGCATGCACCAGGCCCGCATCGATCAACTCGCGCAACACGAAGCCGATACCGCCGGCAGCGTGGAAATGATTGATGTCGGCCGCGCCGTTGGGATACGCGCGCACGATCAGCGGCGTGACGCGCGAGAGTTCATCGAGGTCGTCCCAATCGATCAGCACCCCAGCGGCGCGCGCCATCGCGACCAGATGGATCGCATGATTGGTCGATCCGCCGGTGGCCGCGAGCGCGACCATCGCGTTGACGATCGCGCGCTCATCGACGGTCTTGCACAGCGGACGATAGTCCTCGCCGAGCCTGGAGATGCGTAGCGCCTGCTCAGCCGCCGCAACGGTGAGCGCATCGCGCAACGGCGTGCCGGGGTTGACGAACGCGGTGCCCGGCATGTGCAGGCCCATCGCTTCCATCATCGTCTGGTTGGAATTGGCCGTGCCGTAGAACGTGCAGGTGCCGGGCGCGTGGTACGACGCGGCTTCGGCGTCGAGCAACTCCTCGCGCGTGGCCTTGCCTTCGGCATAACGCTGGCGAACCGCGGCTTTTTCCTTGTTGGTCAGCCCCTGCGGCATCGGCCCCGACGGCACGAAAATCGCCGGCAGGTGCCCGAAACTGAGCGCACCGATCAACAGGCCCGGCACGATCTTGTCGCATACGCCCAGGCACAGCACTGCATCGAACATGTCGTGCGACAGGGAGACCGCCGTGGCCATCGCGATGTTGTCGCGCGAGAACAGCGACAACTCCATGCCGGTGCGCCCTTGCGTCACGCCATCGCACATCGCGGGGACGCCGCCGGCGACCTGCGCGCTGCCACCCGCGTTGCGCGCGGCCATGCGGATGAGCGTCGGGTAGTGCTCCATCGGCTGGTGCGAAGAGATCACATCGTTGTAGGCAGTGACGATGCCGATGTTGCCGGCGCTGCCGCCGCGCAGGCGCGGCTTATCGTCGCCGGCGGCGGCGAAGCCGTGCGCGAGGTTGCCGCAGCTCAGGCGTTGGCGGGAGGGCCCGCCTTCATGATCTTCCGCGGCACGCGCCATGCGCACCAGGTAATCGGCGCGCGTTGCGCGGCTGCGTTCGACGATGCGTTCGGTCACGCGGGCGACGACGGGATGCAGCATCAGGGACTCCAGTGCGTTTGCACGGTCGCTTCGCCTTCGGCCAGCGCGGCGACGGGATGACGGGTCATGTTGCCGGAGGCGCGCGCGGCCTGCAGGACGTCGCGCTTGGCCTGGCCGGTGAGCGCCAGGTGCAATGCGCGGGTGCGCAGCAGGCGCGACAGTGTCAGGGTGATGCGGGGGAATGGCGCTTCGGGCGGCAAGGGGTGCGGATCGATGCGCGTGGCATCGAGCGCGTTGTCCAGGTCGAGCGCGGCGTGCAACTGCGGCGCGCCGGGGAACAGCGATGCGGTATGCGCGTCCTGCCCCATGCCGAGCACGATCGCGTCGAAGGCTTCGGAATACATCGCCAGGCGGCTGCGCGCGTGCGCTTCGGAGCGCGTGGGGTCACCGTCGTCGGTGGTCAGCGATTCGATCGCCACGCCGCGCGCATCGGCGAAGGCGGCGCGCAACTCCGCGACATTGCACGCGGGATGATCGTGCGGCACGCAGCGTTCATCGCTGGGCATCAGCGCCACCCGCGACCAATCCAGGCGCATCGCCGCGAGCGCGCGATAGGCGGGGAGCGGCGTGCGTCCACCGGCGAGGGCGAGCACCGCGCGGCCACGTGCATCGATGGCGTCGCGGCACGCGGCGTGCAGCGCTTGCGCGAGCGCCGTGGCCAGCGCCTCCGGATCGCGATAGTCGTGTTCGACCCAGCCCATCACTCGCGCCACGTGTGTCCGTGGCGTTCGGTCATCGCCACGGCGCTGGCCGGGCCCCAGGTCCCGGCGGGATAGGGTTTCGGCGCGATGTCGTTCGCGCGCCAGCCGTCGATGACCGCATCGACCCATTCCCACGCCGCTTCGGTTTCATCGCGGCGCACGAAGAGCGTGCCGACGCCTTCGAGCGCATCCAGGTACAGGCGCTCGTACGCGGGACGTCGCGACGCCGCCGCGAATTCCTCGTGCATGTCCAGGTCCAGCGCCACCTGTGACAACTGCAGGCCCGCCCGATCCAGCCCCGGCGTCTTGCTCATCAGGCGCAATTCGATGCGTTCTTCCGGTTGCAGGCGGATCGTGAGCGAGTTCGGCGCGATTTTCGCGCGCGGATCGAAGATCGAATGCGGCACGGCGCGGAACTGCAGGTGGATCTCGGTGGCGCGGCGCGGCATGCGCTTGCCGGTGCGCAGGTAGAACGGCACGCCGGACCAGCGCCAGTTGTCGATGTGCGCGCGCATCGCGACGAAGGTTTCGGTGCGGCTCGGGCGGCCGAGTTCCTCGCCATAGCCCGGCACGACCCTGCCGCCGACGGCGCCCGAGGTGTACTGCCCCGTCACCGTTTCGGTCTGCACCTCGCCGGGCCCGATGCGACGCAGCGAACGCAGCACCTTGATCTTCTCGTTGCGCACCGCGGTGGGCTCGAAGCGCGCCGGCGGCTCCATCGCGGTCAGGCACACCAGTTGCAGCAGGTGGTTCTGCATCATGTCGCGCATGGCGCCGCTGGTGTCGTAGTAATCGCCGCGGCCTTCCACGCCGACGGTTTCGGCCACCGTGATCTGCACGTGCTGGATGTGGCGGGCGTTCCACAGCGGCTCGAACATCGCATTGCCGAATCGCAACGCGATCAGGTTCTGCACGCCTTCCTTGCCGAGGTAATGGTCGACGCGGAACACGCGGTCTTCGTCGAACACGCGCGCCACGCCGTCGTTGATGTTCAACGCACTGGCGAGGTCGGTGCCGATCGGCTTCTCGAGCATCACGCGCGTGCCGGGGCCTGCGAGGCCCAGCGCACCGAGCGCGACGCAGATGGGCACGTAGAAGCGCGGCGCGGTACTGAGGTGATAGAGGATTTCGCCCGTGCGCAGCGCGGTGATGCGTTGCCCCAGGCGCTGCATCGATTCGGGATCGCCGCTGTCGGCGGCGTGATACGTGATGCGCGCCAGCAGCGCATCGAGGGATGATTCGTCCAGGTCGGTGTCGGGCACGTTGCGGCGCACCGCATCGGCCACCTCGGTGCGGAATGTTGCGTCGTCCATCGCGCTGCGCGCGGTACCGAGGATGCGCAGCTCGGGCATCAGCAACCCGGCGTGCTGGAGGCCGTAGAGCGACGGCAGCAACATCCGCTGCGCCAGGTCGCCGGAGGCGCCGAAGATCACGAGGAGACAAGCGCAGTTGCCGGGCATGCGACCTGAATGGGGAAGGGACAAGGCCGAAGCGTAAACCGCAACGGCCTTGCCTGCGGTGACGGCGGCGGTGATTACGTATGCAAAGGCACTGCGACCGACCTTGCTACGATCGGAGGCCGCCCAGGAGACGGATCATGAAACAGACCCTGCGCATCGCTGCGCTCGCGTTTTCATGCGTTTTCATCGGCCAGGCCGGCGCGGGCGACCCGCATGCCGGCCATGGCGGCTCGGCCGACTTCGGCGTGCATTGCGCGCCGGGCGTGCGCGCAGACTTCGACCGCGCGCTCACGCTGCTCCACCACATGACCTATCCGCAGGCGCGCGCGGGCTTCCGCGCGGTCGCGACGAAGGACCCGAAGTGCGCCATGGCCCACTGGGGCGTCGCGATGACGCTCTTCCAGCCCCTGTGGCCGACGCGGCCGGATCTGGCGGAACGCAAGCTCGGCTGGGACGAAATCGGCAGGGCGCGCGCCCTGGGGGCGCAGGATGCGCGCGAGCGCGGGTTCATCGAAACGGGTGCGGCCTTTTTCGAACACCCCGATGCCGGGGATTACTGGGCGCGCATCCGCCGCTGGTCGGAGGCCGCGCAGAAGTTGCACGCGGCCTTCCCGGACGACCACGACGCGACTGCCTTCGCGGCGCTGGGCCTGCTCGCGACCACGCCGCAGGATCGCGCGACGCGCGCGAATGCCGACGCGGCCGCCGCCCTGCTGGAAAGCGTGCTGCGCGAAGACCCCGATCACCCCGGCGCCATGCACTACCTCGTACACGCCGACGACGTGCCCGGCCGCGAACGCGAATTCCCCGACGTCGTGCATCGCTACGAAGCAATCGCGCCGGACAATCCGCATGCGCTGCACATGCCCACGCACGTCTACACACGCCAGGGCGATTGGGCCGGCGTGGTCCGCGGCAACCTGCGCGCGGCCGATGCGGCGCTGCGCTACCCGGCCGGCGAGAAAGGCGAGTTCGTGTGGGACGAGTTCCCGCACGCGATCGAATATCTCGTCTACGGCTACCTGCAGCAGGGCGATGTGGCCAACGCCAGGAAACAGCGCGATCGCTTGCTCGCCACGCAACACCTGCAGCCTTCGTTCAAGACCGCCTTCCACCTGGCGTCGGTGCAGGCGCGCATTGTGCTGGAGACGCGCGACTGGGCCGCGGCCGCGAAGCTGCAACCGCGCACACCGGCCTGGGTCGAATGGGACAAGTACGCGTGGCCCCAGGCGATCGCACAGTTCGCCCATGGCCTGGGGTCGGCGAAGACCGGCGCAAAGGCCGATGCGCTCGCCGCGATGGATCGGCTCGGCGTGTTGCAGGCCAGGATGCAAACCGCCGGCGAACCCCTGTTCGAACGCAACATCCACATGCTGCGCCTGGAACTGGAAAGCGCCATCGCGAAAGCGAACGGGCACCCGAAAGAAGCAATCGAAAAACTCCAGGCGGCCGCGGTGCTCGAAGCATCCACGCCGAAACACGCCGTGACCCCGGGGCCCACCCTGCCCGCGCAGGAACTGCTCGGCGATCTGTACGTCGAACTGGGCCAGCGCGCGAACGCGCATGCGGCGTACATGCGCGCGCTCGCGCAATACCCGAAGCGTCGCGCGTCGCAACTGGGCGCGAACAAGACGGGTTAACCCGACCGCCCCCCAGCCCGCTTGCCGTTGTTGGAACCGCCGGAGATGCATCCGGCTTTCCAATCGTGGAGGTCCCCATGTCCAGATCCCTCCTGGTGCTCGCTATGTGCGCGGCCGCCTGCGCGACCGCCGCGAGCGAACAGGACAAACCGACCGCGCCCTTCTCCGACGACCAACTCATCCAGAGCGCCACGAAAGCGGCGCCGGCGAAGGTCGCCGAGGGCGCGAAGGTCATCGCCGTGGACGCCAAGGGCGTCGCGCGCACGCTGCGCGAAGGCAGCAACGGTTTCACCTGCATGCCCGACAACCCCACCACGCCCGGCCCGGATCCGATGTGCATGGACGCGGCCGCGATGGATTGGGCGAACGCGTGGATGGGCAAGAAGACGCCGACCGTCGGCAAGGTCGGGCTGATGTACATGCTCGAAGGCGGCACGGATGCGAGCAACACCGACCCCTACGCCACCGCGCCGTCGAAGGAAAACCACTGGGTGCAGACGGGCCCGCACGTGATGGTGGTCGGCGCAGCCCCCGAGTTCTATGCGATGTACCCGCACGGCGCCGATCCCGACACCGCCGTTCCCTACGTGATGTGGTCCGGCACGCCCTACCAGCACCTGATGATCCCGGTGCATTGAGCGCGCAAAAAAAAGGCCCCCGATCGATGGCTCGGGGGCCTTCCTGCGTTGTCGCCGACGAGTGCGACAGCGTTCGCGACTTCCTTACTGGAAGTTGTTCGTACCGACGGTGACCAGGGCGCCGCCGCGGATCAGCACGTCGCGCTCGATCTTGCTCGTCCAGCCGGTCTGCGTGAACGGCGTGCGGACCTTGGCGCCGAGGCGCGTGTAGTTCTGGTACGACAGGTTGTTGGTGTGCGTGACCGACTTGGAGTCGGTGTTGTACACCACGCCCGTCGCCGAGTTCAGGCGGAACGTGCTGTTCTTGACCGTCAGGCCGGTGATGCCGACCGTGCCCATGCCGAGGCTGCCGTTGCGCTCGAAGGTGCAGCCGTCGAACGTGACGTTGGAAACGCGGTTCCAGATGTTGACGCCGTACTTCTTGTTGTCGTTCATGCGGCAGTTCTGGATGAGCACGTTGCTCGTGGTCCAGCTGTTGTCCGGCTCGAGGTCGATGCCGCACTCCGGCGCGGTGCCGTTGGTGAAGCTGAACTCCGAGTCGTACACCTTGATGTTGGAGCAGTTGGTGATCGACAGGCCCTGGCGGCGGTTGTTCGTCGAGATGATGTTCGCAATGACCACGTCGTTGGCCGAGCCGCCGATGCAGACGCCGTCGCCGGTGCAGTCGGCCACGCGCACGTCGCGGATGGTGACGCGCACGCCGCCGAGGCACTGGATGCCGTGGCCCCACTCATGCGTGCCGCCGCCGGCGTAAACGTGCGTAGCGCGGTCGCCGACGAGCTGGCCGCCGGAGATTTCGACGTCGGACTTGTCGTTGATGTAGAGGATGTAGTGGCGCGACAGCGACGAGGTCTTGGCCTTGAGGATCGCACCCGGCAGGAGCTGGAAGTGCATCTTGCTCCGGAGGTTGATCTTCTTCGACGTGTCGATCATGTACGTGCCGGCCGGGACCTGCACCGTGCCGCCGGTGGTCGGCAGCGCGTTGATGGCGGCCTGGATGGCGGCGGTGTCGTCCTTCACGCCGTTGCCGAGGGCACCGTAGTTCTTGACGTTCAACAGGGCCGTGCCGCGGGCACGCGTCGGCGGGGTCGTCAGCGCGAAGGCGGGGAGCGAGACGCCACCGATCAGCAGCGGGACCGCGCACAGGGCGGAGTTCTTGAGGAAGGCGCGGCGCGCGATGTTGGACTGCAGCATTTGGAAACCCTCGGGACTTGGAGAAGAAAGCGGTTTCCCGCTCGGCGAGGGCAAATGTAGAGACCGCGTGAATTTTGGCTAGCGTGAAATGCAAAAACTGCGGATTGCGCCGCATGTATGGTTCAGCTTGGCATTGCTGAATACGAAAAATAGGCGATTAAGGCACGTTTTTCGTGATGTTAAGAAAACCTTAAACCGAGATGTCGAACGTGAAACGCGCGAATCAAGCGCATGTTCGAACGTTGGCTTCACGTGAAATCGACGCTCGCGAAGAGGCAAAAGGCGCTCCCGCTACGTCAGATGTGAGGTCGCAACGTCATGCGTACACCCGCTCAGCCGAGCGGATGCTCGCGATGCGAAATGCGATAACCGATCAGCCCGCAGGCCAGGATCGCCACGTTGCCGGCGAAGTCCAGCAGCATCCACTTCGTGAAAATCGGCTGCACGAAGTAGAAGTACCAATTGAATGCGAAGAACGGGATCGACCCGAGCAGCCCGAAGGCCAGGAACGTCTTGGGCGTGAACTTCGCGAACCAGATGATCGCCCCGCACAACACCGCCTGTGCGCCGAAGCACGCGATGAACACCGCCGAGGTCGCGGTGAGCACCTGGTGCTCGGGGCGGATCGTCAGTTGTTCCACCATCCGCGGCAGCAACATGCACCACGTGCCGAGGACGAGGAAGACCGAAGCAAGGAAGCGCTGGAGGGTCTGCGATCGCATGGGGCACTCCGTTGCCGGGGCCGCGGGACCCCAATGTAACGCCTTACGGCGCGCAATCGCCCGTGCGCGTGAAATCCAGATCCTCGAAATCGGAGCTGAAATCCCCCTCCGGATCCACCTTGCGCATGCGCATGTGGCCCTTGTCGAAGTCGACCCAGGCTTCCAGGTCCATGCGGTCGGCGTCCCAATCGATGCGCCAGTGCCCATCGACGGTGACGATGTGGCCCGTCATCAGCGGCGACTTCGCCGAGGCCCACTGCAAGCGGCCATCGACGGGGCACAGGCGCACGGTGCCGAACCACGGATCGCGCCACGTGCCCGTGCGCTGCGGATCGAACGGCGCGGCGAGCACCACGCGCTTGCCGTCGGCTTTGGTCTTTGGTTTCGCGGCGGCCTCGGCCTGCTTCCATTCGGCTTCGATTTCGTCGGCGTACGGCGCGATCGTCGCGTTGGCTGCGGGCTTCGTGAAATGTTTGGTCAACACTTCGGAAAGCACCGTCCGCGTGTCGTCGGCATCGGCGTTGATCATGAAGACGAAACCGCTGCGCATGTCGGGCAACAACACCATCGCCGAATACATGCCGGACAACGTACCGGTATGCGAGACCGTCCATTGTCCATCGACGTCCGCCAAGCGGAAACCGTAGGCATAGGCGAGCGAATGCGTCTTGTCCCACTTCACGCGCCGCGCCGAGATCGGCATCGGCGTGCGCGCCTTCCACATCTCCTTGCGCTGCGCGTCGGACAGCCAGGCCCTGGCTTGCGCATCCGGCGCGAGCCAGGCCTGCATCCAGCGCAGCATGTCGTCGAGGCTGCAGCGGATGCCGCCGGCGGCGGCCGACGTGATTGCGGGCACCTGCGCACCATCGACGTTGTCGCCGGGCTTGTAATGCATGCCCTCCGTGCGCACGTGCGGTTGCGCGACATCGCCGAGGGCATCGCGGTCGAATGCGCCGACCTTGCAACGCTGCATGCCGAGCGGATCGAAGACCTCCCGCTGCACGAGCGTTTCGTACGACGCCCCGCCCGCAGCCGCGGCGACTTCGCCGGCGACGACGTACAGCAGGTTGTCGTACGCGTAACCGGACCGGAAGCCGTAGGCGGGCCTGATGTATTTCAGCCCGCCGATGATGTCGCCGCGCGTGAACTGGTTCGGCTCGGGCCACAGCATCAGGTCGCCGCCGCCTTCGGGCAGGCCGCTGTTGTGCACGAGCAGGTCGCGCACCTGCATGTTGCGCGTGACCCACGGGTCGAACATCGCGAATTGCGGAAGGTATTTCGTGACCGGATCGTCCCAGTGCAGCTTACCCTGGTCGACCAGGCGCGCGAGCACGCTCGCGGTCATCGCCTTGGAGTTCGATGCGATCTTGAACAGCGACTTCGACGTGAGCTCGTGGCCACTGCCCGCGAGTGTTTCGCCGCGCGTGGTGGCGTAGGCGATCTTGCCGTCCTCGACCACGCCCACGGCGATGCCGGGCAGCCGGTAACGTGCCACCGTATCGTCGACGATGCGGTCGTACGAAGACGACTGTGCCTGCGCGCCGAAGGCGAGCAGGCACAGGACCGATGCAAATGATCGCTTCATGCATTCCCCGAAAAAAAACGGCGGCCCGGAGGGCGGGCCGCCGGGGGTGCCGACTTCAGAAGTCAAGCGAAACGGTGAGCTGGCTGTAGGCGCGCGACTGGTACGTCGTGCCCTGGCCATAGAGGTCGTTGGTGCCACTCAGATTATTCGCCAACTGCAGGTCTTCGTTGACCTCGGTGACACGCTGCATGTTGAAGATGTTGTACATGGCGAACTTCACCCGCAGGTCGGCGGTACCGAAGGAGTGCTTGTAGGTGATGTTCGCACCGAGGTCGGCGGTCCACGGCAGTCGGCCGATCCCGCCACGTCCGTAGTTCACGTACGTGCGATCGCGACTGTCGTCGGCGTCGCAGTTGGCTACGCAGATGAACAGCGAGTGGAACTGGGTATCGTCGTAGGGGTTGGCCACGCCGAACGCGCTGATCGGGCGACCCGAACGTGCGTCGAGCGATGCGCCGACTTCCCACGCATCGTTGATCGCATAGGCGCCGTTCAACTTGATCTGGTGGCGGCGGTCGTTGGGCAGGTAGCCTTCGGCGTCGAGGTTCACCCACGGATCGTCGAACGCCTCGGTGCGGCCGGTATCGGAGAAGTCCGTGTCGGAGTTGACCGGGCCCTCGGCGTTGCCTTCGCTGAAGGCCAGCGTGTACGAGGCGTTCAACGACCACTTGTTGTCCCACGAGCGGTCGAGGACGAACTCCAGGGCCTTGTAATCGCGACGCGGCTTGTTCCAGCCCCGCGTCTGCAGCGGACCGGGGTTGTCGAGCGCCCAGCCGGTCACCGCGGTGTCGATGTTGATCCAGGCATCATTGACGCCATCGCAATCGGTGTCGCCGAACACGGTCGCCACTTCGCCCGGGTTGGCCATCATGAAGAAGTCGGTGTCGCAGTAACCATTGAAGGTCACGCCCATGTCGTCGATGGCGTTGTGCAGCTTGCGGTAGATGCCGCGCACGCCCCACGACCACGAGGGGTCCAGCTGCTGCTGGAAGCCCAGGATGAACTCGTCCTGGTACACCGGATCCATGTTGGCATCCACTTCGCCGCGCACGTCGGGCACGGTGCCGTCGCCCTGCGAGACATCGACCTCGCCCAACTGCTGGCCGAGGATCGGCACGCTGTTCGCGTCGAACTGCCCGTCCCAGAGGTAGAACGTGCGGCGATCGAGGAAGGGACCGGCCTGCTTGATGTTGATGACGTTCGCCACCGGCAGGAAGTAACGGCCGACGTTGCCGTACAACTTCATGCTCGAGTCGCCCTTGAGGTCCCAGGAGAAGCCCAGGCGCGGAGCGAACATGTCCGACATCTTGATGTAGCTTTCGCCCTGCCCGTTCTTGTTGTCGAACTCTTCCATGCGGACGCCGACGTTGAGCAGGAACCGGTCGGTGATGCTCCAGTTGTCCTCGATGTACCAGGCCGTGTTCGTCGTTTCGAACGTCCCCTGGTTACGGACTTCGCGCGTGCGGACATACGAGGTCGTGCCCGGGGGAACCGGCGCATCGTTGACGGTCGGGTCTTCGGTTTCGAAGATTTCGAAACGGCGGCCGTCGCCCGGATAGCGACTGTTGTAATCGCTCGTATTGCTCTCGTGATCGTAGCCGAAGCGCAGCAGATGGTCGCCGAGCTGCCATTCGAAGTCGATGCGCGATTGCTCGCGATCGTCCTCGCGCGCGATGACGGAGGTGTTGCTCGTGCCGCCGATGAAGGCGCTGCTGTTGCGGCGATCCTGCACGAGCTGGCGCGTGTCGTCGGCAAGGCTGTGGATGTCGGTCGAGCGTTGGTTCTCGCCGTACATCGCACGCACGGAGAACGTGTCGGTGAGATAGCCGGTATAAGTCAGCGCCCAGTTGTCGCCGCCGCTCTCGTTGAACGTGGTGTTCTGGTAAACCCGCGCTCCCGCCAGGTCATTGTCCGGCTCGATGTCGAACTCGTCGGTGGTGAGCGAGTCGTTGTCCGAGAAGGCCAGGAACGACAACGTATGGTTGTCGGTGATCTGCCAATCGAGCTTCGCGCCCCAGAAGCCGCTGTTGGATTTCCCGTCGAAATACGTGTCGTACGAGTCGTCGGAGTTGCGCGGCTCGTAGTCGCGACCTTCGTACATGCCGAAGAAGAACAGGCGGTCCTTGATCAAGGGGCCGGACGCGTAGAGATTCAGGCTTGCGCGGTCGTATTCGTCGTACTGCGAGACGCGACCTTCATGGTTCTTCTGGGTGTACTGCAACCAGTCGGGTTCCCACACCAGCTCGGCGCCGTACTTGAACTCGTTGGTACCCGACTTGGTGACCGCATTGATCACGCCGCCGGTGGTGCGGCCGAATTCGACCGAGTAACCGCCCGTCTTGACCTGGAATTCCTGGTAGAACAGGTAGGGCACGCTGGAGTTGCCGACGCGGTTGTAGAAGTCGGTGACGTTCAGGCCGTTGATGTAGACCGCGTTCTCGGCGACGGACGAACCGCCGAACGAGATCCCGCCGAATTCACCCCGGACCACGCCCGGCGCCAACTGGGCGACCGACAGCGCATCGCGCTCGATCGGCAGGCGCTGCAATTGCTCGGCGGTGACGTTCGTCGCGGTCTCGGTCGAGGTCACGTCGATCGGCGAGATCGAGCTGCCCTGCACCTGCACGGTTTCCAGTTCCGTCGAGGCGCCCGCAAGGTTCTGCGTCGTCGCATTGCCGAGGCTGATGGTGACGGTGACGGGGCTGCCGATGGCCTGGCCGTTCTGCGTGACTTCGACGGTGTACGCGCCGACCGGCAGGTAGGGGAAGCGATAGTTGCCTTCCGAATCCGCGGTCACCGTGCGTTCGAAGCCCGTCGCCGGGTTCTTCACCGTGATCGTCGCGCCGGCGGCCGAATGGCCGACCAGCGAGCCATCGGTATTCGCCGCGAAGGCCGGCATGGCGATCGGCGCGGACAGCGCCATCCCCAGGGCGAGCCAGAGCGACGTGCGATGCAGCGAGTTGTTCTTCTTGTTCTTCATGCCACTCATGCCCCCTCCGGCGGTGTGGTTGGAACCAGGTTCCATTCGAAGTCGTAATCGAACTGGTCGAAATACAGGTTGCCGCCCTTCCATTCCGCTTCCCCGCGCTGGGAATCGACATTGTCGGAACGGAAGTGCGTCTTGCGCGGCACGAAGTCGACGCCCCATGCATCGTTGAATGCGATGCGATAGCCGTCGAGCCCGCCGAGATAGAACCATTGCGTGGCCGGGTCGCCTCCCAGGCGCCCGAAGGTCACGTCCATCGGCACCCATCCATACGGTGCGAGATACACCTGGCCCCAGTCGTGCAGGTTCCAGTAATCGGTCGGCGAGAACATCATTCCGGACTGCCAGCGCGCGGGAATGCCGTTCAAGCGCAGCAGCGTGATCATCAGCAGCGTCTGCTGGCCGCAGTCGCCGTGGTGCGCGTGCAAGGCGTAGTCGCTGATGTTCGGGATCGTCGAATACTCGCGCGCGCCGGCCCAGGGGTACTTGTCGTCGACCAGGGCGAAGAGCTTGCGCGTGATTTCGTAGGGGTTCTTTTCGTCCCCGACGGTCTGCTTCGAAAGCGCGCGCATCGCGTCGGTGAATTGCACGTGCGGCAATTCCTGCCCGAGGTACGGCGCAAGCTCGCGCTTTTCCTTCTCGCTCAGCGGCACGATCTTCGACGCGTCGATCTGGTGCGATTGCGCGGAGATCGTCACTTCATACGTGACGTCGAACTTGGTCGGCTTGCCCTTTTCCGCCTTGCCCTGCAGGTGCATCGTGCGCATCAGCGCCGATTCGGGCGCAAGATCGCCCTTCGAAGGCATGCTGCCGACCAACTTGATGTCGTCCTGCTGGCCGACGATGTGGCGCGGGAACGGAATCCACGCATCGATCGTTTCGCCCGCCGGGACCGCATCGGCGTTGACGGTGAGCGTCTGCGTGATGCGGAAGCGCTGCGGCAACACGCTTGCCTTGCCGCTGGCGATCGCCGCAAGACGCGCTTGCTGGTGATGCGGATTGAGGCTTTCCAGCGGGCTCGACGTGTATTTCGGCGGTTCGGTCCGGCGCGCGAGCGCTTCGGGATTCAGGCGCCAGAGATTGCCGACCGAGCGCTGGAAGTAGCGCTTCTGCCCGTCGATCGTCATGTGTTCGAGGGTGTTGTCGGCTTCCCATCGCGCGAACTCGTCGTCGCGCAGATCGGGGACCTGCTTCCTGATGTCCGCGCGCACCTTGGCTTCGTCGTGCGGGAAGTCCAGGCGCATGCGGCGCATGCGCTCGCGTTCGAAGGAGAGTGCGCGGGCGGTGTCGGCGGAAACGTTCTTCTGCGCGAGCGCGGCGTCGATGGCGGCGTTGGCGGCCTTGAAGTCGCCGCGGTCGATCATCGCGACGATGTCGGGTGGCGCAGGCGGGGGATCGAAGGCGAAGGCGGCGCCGGCCACGAGCGCGGCGGACAATGCGAGGGACAGCAGCGGCGTTCCCCTGCGCCATCGCGCGGAACGGGAAGCGGACATCCGGTGGCGACCGTTCGTGTCCAAGCGCACTGAACCCCTGCATGTGGGAGCTGCGGAGCGTTGTGTAGCACCAATATGACAGTCGGTCAATAAATTATTCTTCCTTTCCGACAATCGATGAATATATATTCCAGCCGGCGCCCCACCCGCGGGCGACGGGGGACCCGATGATCCAGACGGTGTGGCCCTACCTCGCGCTCATGCTCCTGATCGCGGGGCTGTTCCCGATGCTCGAACGCCGCACGCAATGGCGCGTGTTCTCGGTGATGCCGCCCATCGTCATGGTGTACCTGCTCGTCACCGGGCTGTCGGTGGCCGGTGCGTGGAAGATCGCAGGTGACATCCAGGCCGCGCAGAAGACGCTGATCGCGCAGATCCTGCCGGCGATGCTGTTCCTGCTCATGATTCACTGCGACCTTCGCAACATCTTCCGGCTGGGACCGCGCGTGCTCGCCGTGTTCTTCAGCACGACGTTGTGCCTGTTCGTCGCCTTCGTCTCGACGTATTTCCTGTTTCGTTACGCGCTGCCGTCCAATACCGCGTGGCAACCGCTCGCGGCACTCAGCGGGAGCTGGGTCGGTGGCTCGGCGAATCTTGTCGCCGTCGCGCAAGGCGCAGGGCTGTCGGAGCAATCCAAGGGACTGGCGCTGCTCACCGATGCGCTGTGCTATTCGGTGTGGGTCGCGGTGCTGTTTTCGGTCGGCCGCCTGGCGCCGGCCTTCGACCGCTGGACGCGCGCCAAGCCGAGCACCGACATCGTTGCAGCGGTGCCGGATGCCTCGGGCCCGATCACGCCGGACGCCGTGCTGCTGTGGCTGGGCCTGGCCCTCGGCGCGGGCGTGATCTCGCGCGCCCTCACCGGGGTGTTGCCGGAATCGGCCTACGTCAGCGCGACTTCGTACACCATCATGATCGCCACCGTACTCGGGTTGATCGTCGCGCATACACCGCTCGCACGCTTCCCGGGTTCGTCGAAGATCGCCAGCGCGATGCTCATCTTCATCGTTGCGATCCTCGCCTCGCAAAGCAATTTCGAGGGCATCGCCTCGGCCCCGTGGTATCTCGCCTGCGGCCTGTCGATCCTGCTCATCCACGCCGTATTGTTGGCTTTGCTGGCCAAGCTCTTCCGTTTCGACCTGTACCTGTGCGGCATTTCCTCGCTCGCCCACGTGGGGGGCGTGGCGGCCACGCCCGTCCTCGCAGCGTCGTATTCCCCTGCCCTGGTTCCCGTGGGCATCCTGCTTGCGTTGCTCGGCTACATCCTCGGTACGGGGTTCGGCCTGGTCATGGCGCAAGTGCTGGCGCAATTGCAGCCCTAGGAGATCGAAGATGCGCATTCGTCCCGCTCATTCCCTGATGGCTGCCGCGTTGCTGCTCGCGCTCGCGCCGGCCTTCGCACGCGAGCCCACGCAGCTCGTGCGCCCCGCCAGCGGCGTCGTCGGCGTGGAAGACGCACAGTTGGATCCGAACTTCTGGATCGGCAAGCTCGGCGCCGATGCCGACCGTGTATTGCTCGACAAGGGCGCGATCGACGCGGCCAACGCCGCGATGCGTGCGCAGGATCCGACGATCCATGACCTGTCCGCGCTGCCCGCGTCGATCACGGCGCAGCAGGCGCGCGCGTGGATCGAAGACATGTCCGAGCGCCCGACGCGCACGCTGTACGACGAGAAGCACCAGGTCATTCCGGCGGCGACGCTCGATGGCCTGGTCGATGCGCTCGCACTCGACAAGCTCGCGCCGTCGGCGCCGACGCGTTACGCGCTGGTCGTCGAACGCGCGGCGCTGCGGACGTTCCCGACGATGCTGCGGGTTTTTTCCAGTAACGACGACACCGATATCGACCGCTTCCAGGAAAGCGCGCTGTTTCCCGGCACCCCGGTGGCGATCGTGCACGAAAGCCGCGACGGGCAATGGGCGTTCATCGTCAGCCCGCGTTATCGCGCCTGGGTCGAAAGGAAATCCCTGGCCGAAGGTGCGCGCGAGGTGGTCCTCGGCTTTCCGCAGCGCACGCCCTTCCGCGTCATGACCGGCGCGAAGGTCCGCACCGTGTATTCGCCCGAATTGCCGCAAGGCTCCGAACTCTCGCTGGACATGTCCACGCGGCTGCCGATCGCGAACCTCGCGCCCGACAAGATCGTCAACGGCCAGCACCCCTATTCGTCCTGGACCGTCGAGTTGCCCGTGCGCGAGGCGAACGGCACGCTGCGCATCGCGCCCGCGCTGGTGCAGAAGAACGCCGACACGCAGGGCGACTACCTGCCGCTCACCCACGCCAACATCCTGCGCCAGTCCTTCAAGTTCCTCGGCGAACGCTATGGCTGGGGACACGACTACGACGCGCGCGATTGCAGCGGCTTCGTCTCCGACGTCTACGCAACGATGGGCATCCTGATGCCGCGCAATACGCGCGACCAGTCGAAGAGCCCGTCGCTGCACAAGACACTGTTCGACGACAAGAGCACGCGCGCGCAGCGCGAGGCCACGATCAAGGACCTGCAGACCGGGGACCTGGTCTACATCCCCGGCCACGTGATGATGGTGATCGGCTGGATCGGCGACCAGCCCTACGTCATCCACGACACCAACGGCGGCACCATGCGCGCCGCCGACGGGAAGCTGCGCTCGCTGCACCTCAACGGCGTCTCGGTGACGCCGCTGCTCCCGCTGATGTACGACGAATCGCACCGCTACGTGGACCGCATGACCAGCGTCGTCCGCGTCGCCACTTCGCACTGATGTCTCCAGGGACACGACTGCCATGAAGATCACCCGCATCGAATTCGGCATGCTGCGCGTGCCGCTGAAGACGCCGTTCAAGACGGCGCTGCGCACGGTGGACAAGGTGGAGGACGTCATCGTGATGATGCACACCGACACCGGCCACGTCGGCTACGGCGAGGCGCCGGCCACGGCCGTCATCACGGGCGATACGCATGGCTCGATCATCGATGCGATCAAGCATTACATCGCGCCGCGCGTGATCGGACAGGAGGTCGGCGACCTCAACCGGCTCACGCGCCTGGTGCAGACCTCGATGGAACGCAACACCAGCGCGAAGGCCGCGGTGGAGATCGCGTTGTACGACCTGTTCGCGCAATCCTTCGATGCGCCGCTCTACCGCGTGCTTGGCGGCGGCGACCCGGTGATCACCACCGACATCACGATCAGCGTCGACACGATCGACAAGATGGTGGCCGACTCGCTCGCGGCCGTCGAACGCGGTTTCGATTCGCTGAAGATCAAGGTCGGCAAGGAGATCGGGGTCGACATCGAACGCGCCAAGGCGATCTACGCCGCCGTCGAAAACCGCGCCCTGCTCCGCCTGGATGCCAACCAGGGCTGGACCGCCAAGCAGGCCGTGCACGCCATCAGCGCGATGGAAGACGCCGGCATCATCCTGGAGCTCGTCGAGCAGCCGGTGAAGGCCGCCGATCTCGAGGGCATGCGTTACGTCACCGAGCGCGTGCGCACGCCCATCATGGCCGACGAAAGCGTCTTCGGCCCCGCGCAGGTGATCGACCTGATCCGCATGCACGCGGCCGACATCGTCAACATCAAGCTGATGAAGACCGGCGGCATCTCCAACGCGATCCGCATTGCCGACATCGCAGCGCTGCACGGCATCGAGTGCATGATCGGCTGCATGCTCGAATCCTCCATCAGCGTGGCCGCGGCCGCGCACGTGGCGGTCGCCAAGTCCGACGCGATCACCAAGGTCGACCTCGACGGCCCGTCGCTGAGCCAGTTCAACCCCGTCGACGGCGGCGTGCTTTTCAACGAGTCGGAGATCACGATCGGCGACGCGCCGGGCTTGGGCATCAAGCACATCCGGGGCCTCGAACCCATTGCCGCCTGACATGAAGCCGTTGCCCAAGATCCGCGCCGAACGCGAACAGATGTCCGCGATCGAGCGTCGCATCGCCGATTTCATCCTGGAGAATGCGCAACTGCTGCGCGACTACTCTTCGCAGCAATTGGCCGCGGCGCTGGGCATCAGCCAGTCGAGCGTCGTGAAGTTCAGCCAGAAGCTCGGTTATCGCGGCTACCCGGACCTGAAGTACTCGATCGCCGAAGCGATGACGCCGGACCCGGGCGCCGCGAGCGTGCCCGCGACCGCCGAAGTGCCGGAGTTGATGTCGGGCGATCTGTGGCGGCGCAAAAGCGAAGCCGAGGCCGAAACGCGCGCGATCAACCCGCCCTCGGCGCTGGAGTACGTCGCCTCCATCCTCGGCCGCGCCAATCGCGTGCTGATGATCGGCGCGGCCGAAGACAGCACGACTGCGCGCGCCTTCGCCTATCGCCTCTCGATGCTCGGCATCGGCAGCGTGCACCACTTCGATTACGCGCACCTGGGCGCCAGCATCGCCGCGTGTCGCGCGGGCGACGTGCTGCTGGCCATCAGCGAACACGGCAAACAGGCCGCGCTTTGCCAACTGGCGCGCAGCATGCGCGAACGTCAGGGCAAGGTGGTCGCGATCACGCGGCATACGTCCAATGCGCTGCGCGCGCACGCGGACATCGCCTTGCTGGTGAGTGGCCAGGATGATCGCCCGCACGTCGCGCCGCTGTTGTACCAGGCCGGCGTGCAGCACTTGCTGGATCGCTTGTTCGTGCTGTTGTGCGAAGGGCGCGGGGATCGGCTGGCGACGCTGCAGGCGAACCTGGAACGGATCCGCTTGTTGCCGGAAGGTTAGCCGCGCCGCGTGTTCTTGTCGAAGATCGCGACCAGGATCAACGCGAATGCCATGCAGTGTTCAATGCGCCGGATAGAGCAGCGTCAGCGTGGCCCGTACGCCCCAGTCCGGGCCGCCCTCGGGTGTTTCGAAAAAGTAACGCGCCCCGATCTGCCAGCTCAACATCTGCGATCCGGCCTTCGTCACCTTGCTGTAGCCGACGTTGAACGGCACGGTCCATTGCGCGTGCTTCCAGTCGTAGGTCGACTCGAAATTGAACGACAGCGTGCGCCCCTGCCCCAACGCTTTCGACAGGAACGGTTGCAGGAACGTCGAACTGATGTCCTGCCGATCGTCTTCGCCCGCCACCGACCAGATGTGGTTCACCAGCGCGCCGTAGGACCATCCGCGATCCTGTTTCAGCACGACCGCCGTGGGGCCGAGCCCCCACTTCTCCGTGCCGAGCAGATCATCGGTCGCGATCGGAATCAGGAACGCAGGGCCGACACCGATCACCCAACCGTTCGACGTCGGCGTCTTCGGCGTGAAGAACAAACTCTGCGTGATGTCGCCGAGGCCGAACTCGTCGCCCGATCCCGGCGGCACGTCGTGTTGGTCGACGATCGGCAGGATCGTGCGCGAGATCATGTTCCAGTGCTCGGAAAGGGAGACCGGCACGACGGGTTGCACGTTGATGTACGTGCGGCTGCCGCCATCGGCGTAGCCATCGTCATGGTTGAACTGGAACGGCACGCTGATCAGGTCGGAGACCGGGTTGGAGAGCTTCTTCGCCAATGCATCCGCATCCTGGGCGCGCGCCGCGAACGGCGCGGCCAGGAGGAGGAACGGAACGCCGATCCGCGCGAGCGTCATGACGATCCCTGTACCTCGGTCATCTTCTGCATCGCCTGGTCGATGGTGAACGTCCCGGGCATCTGCGCAGGCGGGAATTCCTTGAACGTGCCCATGAACTGTGCGGCGGCCGCCGACGCGCCGTAGACGAAGAATGCGTGGTGCACCATCCAGTCCCAGTACGTATTGGACGTTACGTCCGCGCGCTCGTAAGGGTCGGTGCGCAGGTTGAATATCTTCGGGACGCGCAGGGTGGTGAACGGCTCGGCCCACACTTGCATGGTTCCCTTGCAACGCTGCTCGATGAAGACGATCTTGTAGTTCTTCCAGCGGATGCCGAGCACGTCGCCATCGTCGCTGAAATAGAAGAACCAATTGCGCGGGCCTTGCCTGGTCTCCCCGGTGAGGTGCGGCAGGAAGTTGAAGCCGTCGATATGGTTCTTGTATTTGCGCCCGTTGACGGTCGCGCCCTTCTTCAGCCGATCCATGCACGTCGTGTCGCCTGCCGCGGCGAGCAGGGTGGGTAGCCAATCGTGGTGCTGGATGATTTCGTTCGAAACAGCGCCCGGGGCGATACGGCCGGGCCAGCGGATTATTTCCGGGATGCGGAAAGCGCCTTCCCAGTTCGTGTTCTTCTCGCTGCGGAACGGCGTCATGCCGCCGTCCGGCCAGGTATTCATGTGCGGGCCGTTGTCGGTGGAATAAATCACGATGGTGTCTTCGGCGAGCCCGAGGTCGTCGAGCAGATCGAGCATCTGTCCGACGTTCCGGTCGTGGTCGACCATCGTGTCGTGGTACGCCGACTGGTCTTCGCCGGCCTGTCCGAGGCTCTTCTTCTTGGTGTGGGTGATGAAGTGCATGTGCGTGGTGTTGAGCCACACGAAGAACGGCGTGTCGTTCTTGTCCGCGCGCTTGATGAAATCCGATGCCGCGGCGACGAACTCGTCATCGCAGGTTTCCATCCGCTTGGTGTTCAGCGGTCCGGTGTCTTCGATCTTCTGCTTGCCCACGCGGCCCCAACGCGGATGCGTCGTCTTGTCGTCCTTGTCGGTCGCCCAGCTGTGGAGCACGCCGCGCGGACCGAACTGCTCGAGATAGCGGGGATCCTTGGGATACCCGTCCATCTCCGGCTCTTCCTGCGCATTCAGGTGGTAGAGGTTGCCGAAGAACTCGTCGAAGCCGTGGAGTGTCGGCAGGTGCTTGTTGAGGTCGCCGAGGTGGTTCTTGCCGAACTGACCCGTGGCGTAGCCCTGGTCCTTGAGCAGCGAGGCGATCGTGACGATCGACTCCATCATGCCTTGCGGCGCCGCGGGAATGCCGACCTTCGACAGACCGGTGCGATGCACGCTCTGACCGGTGATGAACGACGAGCGTCCCGCCGTGCAGCTCTGCTCGCCATAGGAATCGGTGAAGCGCATGCCTTCGGCCGCGATGCGATCGATGTTGGGCGTCTGGTATCCCATCAACCCGTGCGTGTAACAGCTCAGGTTGGCGATGCCGATGTCGTCGCCCCAGATCACCAGGATGTTGGGCTTGCGCCCGCCATTGCCGCCCTTGCCTTTCTTCGTCTTCGGCGGCGGTGCCGTCTTGGTCTTGGCCATGCGCGCAACTCCGATCGTGGAACGACCATGATCTGAAACGCGCGCCGGCGCAGCTACGCGATAACTACCGGGCGCGCGTCAGTATTTCTACTGCACCGCCCTCTAACGCAAGTCGTTGCAGAATGTCGCTTCACCTCCGGAGCCCCGCATGACCACCAAAGCCTATGGCGCACGCGCCGCCGAGATCCCGCTCGAGCCGATGGACATCACGCGTCGCGCGCCGGGGCCGCGCGACGTACAGATCGAGATCAAGTATTGCGGCGTCTGTCACTCCGACCTGCACACCGTGCGTTCGGAATGGGGCGGTACGAAGTACCCCTGCGTGCCGGGGCACGAAATCGTCGGCCATGTGAGCGCCGTCGGCGGCCAGGTCACGCAGTTCAAGGTGGGCGAAACTGTCGGTGTCGGTTGCCTGGTCGACAGTTGCCGCACATGTGCTTCCTGCAAGGCGGGCCTGGAACAGTATTGCGAAGTGGGCTTCATCGGCACCTACAACGGGCCGACCGCGGACCCGCCCGGCCATACGTTCGGTGGTTACACGCAGCGCATCGTGGTCGATGAAGACTTCGTGCTGAAGATCCGCCACCCCGAGGAACAACTGGCCGCCGTCGCCCCATTGTTGTGCGCGGGCATCACCACCTATTCGCCGCTGCGGCACTGGAAGGTCGGCCGCGGGCAGAAGGTGGGCGTCGTCGGCATCGGTGGACTCGGCCACGTGGCCATCAAGATCGCGCACGCGATGGGCGCACACGTCGTGGCCTTCACCACATCGGAGAACAAGCGGCAGGACGCGCACGACCTGGGGGCCGACCAGGTCGTGATCTCCCGCGACGCTGCGCAGATGCAGGCGCACGCGAGCAGTTTCGATTTCATCCTGGACACCGTGGCCATGAGCCACGACCTGGATGCCTACACGGCGCTGCTCAAGCGCGACGGCACGCTGTGCCTGCTGGGCGCGCCTGAACACCCGCATCCCAGCCCCACCGCGGCCGCGTTGATTTTCGGCCGAAAATCCATCGCCGGCTCGCTCATCGGCGGCCTGCCGGAAACCCAGGAAATGCTCGATTTCTGCGCCGAGCACGGCATCGTCTGCGACATCGAGATGATCCCCATCCAGGACATCGACCGCGCGTACGACCGCATGATTCGCAGCGACGTCAAATACCGCTTCGTCATCGATTCGCAAACCTTTTGACGCGCGGGTCACATCCATGAATGCGCGCATGTGAGGCCGTTCGTGAAAGCGACCTTCCAAAGCCCTGCGCCGCGTTTGCTTCGGACAGTGGAATCCGGAGGAGCGCGATATGCAACGCATGCCAGTGCGCCTGTTGTGGACCGGTGGGTGGGATTCGACCTTCCAGTTGTTGCGCCTGTTGCTCGTGCACGGCGTGGCGGTCGAGCCGCTCTACCTGCTCGACCACACGCGCGGTTCGCTCGACGTGGAACTGCGCACGATGGACCGCCTTCGCGAAACATTGGGAACCGACTACCCACAGACGCGCACGTTGCTGCTGCCGACGCAATATTGCGACATCGCCGAACTCGCGCCCGACCCCGAGATCGAACATGCCTACCACCGCATCCTGCGCAAGACGGCGATCGGGTCGCAGTATCCGTGGATCGCGCGCTTCCTGAAGCAGCACGACCTGCACGACGTGGAGTTGGGTTCTGAATTCACGCACCATGGCGCGAGCCTGTTGCTGATCGATCGCACCGAGCCGTACATGGCCAGGCAAGGCCATGTCACATACCGCCTCACGCCCGCGGTGCGGGAATCCGACATCGGCCAGCTTTTCGGCCGCCTGACCTTCCCGCTCGCGAAAACCGACAAGCACGCGATGAAGAAGGAAGCCGACCTGCGCGGATGGATCCCGCTGCTCGCCATGACCTGGTTCTGCCACAAGCCCCTCGCCGGCCAACCCTGCGGCATGTGCAATCCCTGCCAGGGCGTAATGACCGACGGCTTCGGTTGGCGCATTCCGCCGAGCCGGCGCGCGCTTGGGCACGTGCATCGCGCAACGCTCGGCCCGATGAAGAAGACCGCCAAGCGCATCGTGCAGAAATTCCGCGGCGCGTATCTCACGCCATCGGCAACGACCCACTGAAACAAGCACGCGGTCGCCTCGCCGTCCGTCGGAACGTTCAACCGAATGGTTGACAGTCAGAGGGGTCACGCGGATATTCAACCGCATGGTTGAACAACCCCTCGACGCCGTTTTCCACGCCCTCGCCGACGGCACGCGCCGCGCGATGCTCGAACGCCTCGCGCAGGGGCCGCACAGCGTGGGCGAACTCGCCGCGCCTTTCGAGATGTCGCTCGCCGCGGCGTCGAAACACATCCAGGTGCTCGAACGCGCCGGCCTGGTGCGCCGCGAAATCGAGGGCCGCTCGCACAAGTGTTCTCTCGAAGCCGCGCCCATGCATGCGGGCGCCGAATGGCTCCGGCATTACGAACGCTTCTGGAACCAGCGCCTCGATGCGCTGGAACGTTTGCTCAAGCAGGACTCGAAAAAGAGGAACACCAAATGAACTCCCCCTACGCCGTTCCGTTGTCGTCCGACACCGTCCGCATCGAACGCACCCTTCCCGGCCCCATCGATCGCGTCTGGCAATACCTGGTGGATTCCGACCTGCGCGCGCAGTAGCTCGCCTCGGGCGAGATCGAACCGCGCGTCGGCGGGCGCGTCGAACATGTGTGGCACAACAACGCACTGACGACGAACGATGATCCCGCACCGCCCAAGTACGCGCACATCGCAGAGGAAGCGCGCATGCAGGGCCGCGTCACCGAATTCGACCCGCCGCGCGCGCTCGCCTACATCTGGGGCGAGGACGCGACTTCCTCGTCGGAAGTGCGCTACGAACTCACGCCGCAAGGCGACGAGGTCCATCTGATCCTGACGCATCGCCGCCTATCGGCCGAACAGATGACCAGCGTCGCGGCCGGTTGGCACACGCACCTGGACATCCTGCGCGCACGCCTCGACGACACGCAACCCGAAGGCTTCTGGCGCCAGCACACGCGCCTGGAACGCGAGTACGTGCAGCGATTGCCGACAGCGTGAGGAAACGTTAGGCGGCCATGGCCGAAGGGCCAATGGACCCGCCGACGCGACAGGAGTGCAATCGCGCCGTAGCACCCGAAAGGGCTGTGAGATGGCGGCTGCACCGAACCGGATTCGGCTTTGGCTCGCAGCGGCGGCGATCGTCTTCGCCGCCGCGCTGGCGCCGCGCGCGCACGCGCAGGATGCACCGGCTGCGGATGCGCCCGACTCCGGCGATTCGAAATTCTTCTTCTTCACCGACACCAGCGTGTCGGTGCTGCCTTACGGGATGGCTTCGAAGTCGACCCCGACGAGCAATCGACAATCACGATCGAACACGCGCATGCCTCGCGCATCGGCGACTTCTTCGGCTTCATCGACTTCAACAAGTTCCACGGCACGCCGCCGGGCGCCGACGACTCGACGTGGTACGGCGAGCTCAGCCCGCGCCTGAGCCTGGGCAAGATGCTCGGCAAGGATTTGTCGCACACCTTCTTCAAGCGCAGCCTGTTCGAATTCAAGGACGTGCTGCTCGCCGCGCAATACGAGCGTGGCGAGGACCCCGATGTCGCCGAAGCGGCCCTGATCGGCATCGGTTTCGACCTCGACGTGCGCGAAGCCGGGCTGCTCGGGCGACTGGGCAAGTTCAACTACGTGCAGCTCAACTTCTACGCGCGCAACGACCTGACGCCGTACGCCAACGACGGCTTCCACGACATGCAGGTCACGATGGTGGCGAGTTACCCCTTCAAGATCGGCGAGCAGAATTTCCTCGTCGACGGCTATTTTGACTGGGTGCTCGGCATCGGCAGCAAGGAAGACTGGAGCTACCACCTCAATCCGCAGATCTCCTGGGACGTGCTGGCCAACCACGGCAAGCCGGGCAAGTTGCAACTCGGCGTGGAAGTCGACCTGTGGTGGAACAAGTACCAGATCGTCAACACGTCCGATTTCGACACCAACCAGGCCGCGGTGAGCCTGTTGTTGAAGTACCACTTCTGAGGACCCTGCCATGACCTCCCAGGCAACGCCGACCCAGGCGATCCGTGGACCGGCCCTGACGTTCAAGGGCGACCCGTTCAAGGACGGCATCGACGCGACGATGGTGTACGAACCCGATGCCATCGTCGCCATGGGCGATGGCCGGATCACGCACTTCGGGCCCGCCGATACGGTGAAGGCGCAATTGCCCGCGGGCATGGACGTGCGCAATTACGGGAAGGACGCGCTGATTTCCGCCGGCTTCCTCGACAGCCACGTGCACTTTCCGCAAACGCCGATGATCGCCGCCTTCGGGGAACAACTGCTCGACTGGCTCAACAAGTACACCTTCCCCACGGAGCGGAAGTACGCCGACAAGGCCTTCGCCGCATCGGTCGCGAAGACCTTCCTCGCAGAACAACTCAAGAACGGCACGACGACCAGTTGCATCTACTGCACGGTGTTCCCGCAGTCGGTGGACGCTCTGTTCGAAGAAGCCGAGCGGCTCGGCATGCGGATCGCCGCGGGCAAGGTGCTGATGAACCGCAATGCGCCCGATTACCTGATGGACACGACACAATCGGGTTACGACGACAGCAAGGCGCTGATCGGCAAGTGGCACAACCGCGGGCGCCTGATGTATTGCATCACGCCGCGTTTCGCGCCCACCAGCACGGCCGACCAACTGCAATCGGCCGGCGAGCTGTGGGACGAGTTCCCCGACTGCCACATGCAGACGCACGTGTCGGAAAACGTCGACGAGGTCGCCTGGGTGAAGAGCCTGTTCCCCGATCGCGCGGGTTACCTCGACGTGTACGACCACCACAAATTGTGCCGGCCGCGCGCGGTGTTCGGGCACGGCATCCATCTCACCGACGACGAATTGTCGACGATGCATCGCACGGGCTCGGCGATCTCGCATTGCCCGACGTCGAACTTCTTCCTCGGCAGCGGGTATCTCGATATCTACCGGGCGATGGACAAGGCCCGTCCCGTGCGCGTCGGGCTCGGCACCGATCTCGGCGCAGGCACCTCGTTCTCCATCCTGCTGACGCTCAACGAGGCCTACAAGGCCGCGCAACTCAACCGGCAGAAGCTCACCGGCGCACACGGGTTCTATCTCGCAACGCGTGGCACCGCGAGCGCGATGTATATCGACGACAAGGTGGGCAGCATCGCACCGGGCATGGAAGCCGACCTCGTCGTGCTCGACATGAAGTCCACACCGATCATCGATTACCGCATGCAATTCGTGGAGGACATCCACGAGGCGCTCTTCGTCCAGATGACCCTGGGCGACGACCGCGCCGTCCGCGCCACGTACGTGGCCGGCAAATTGCAGCACGAACGCGCCGCCCTCCACTGACAGGAGTATTTCCCATGTCCGCCAATCCTGCCGCCCAGCACGGCGTCGCCCCTCCCGGCCCCCGCACGTACACCCTCGGTGGTGCGATGGCGTGGTGGGTCTGGATCCTCGCCGTCGTCTTCGTCGTCTATCTCTTCAGTTTCCAGACCGGCTATTCGATCGTGAACCCCAGCGTGCAGAAGGACGTCGGGCTCACCATCGGCCAGGTCGGCACCATCGCCGCGGTCTACACGTGGGCCTTCGCGATCTGCCAATTCTTCGGCGGCGCGCTGCTCGACAGACTCGGCGCGCGCGCGATCCTGCCGATCTCCATCGCGCTGGTGACGCTGGGCATCTTCGTGTTCGCCAATGCGCAGAGCTACGGGATGCTCCTGCTCTCGCAGGTGATCATCGCGATGGGCTCGTGCACGGGCTTCGTGGGCGCCGGTTACATCGGCGGTCAATGGTTCGGGATGGCGAAGTTCAGCTTCATGTTCGGCCTGGTGCAGGTGTTCGCCGCACTCACTTCGGCCTTCTCGGTCAACCTCATCTTCATGGCACTCGGAACGATGGGGTGGCGCTCGTTGTTCAACGCGACCGCGGTGTTCGGCATCGTGTTGTTCGTGCTCGGGTTGATGTATCTCAAGAATCCGAAGCCGGTGCCGAAGATGCAGGAAAGCATCGGCACGTTCTTCAGCAACGTGCTCAAGGGCATGGCGGAGGTGGCGAAGATCGGGCACGTGTGGATCGCGTCGCTCCAGGGGGCGTGTTCCTTCGGCGCGATGCTGGCGCTCGGCGTGGTGTGGATGCCAAAGCTGCTGCAGGTTCACGGGATTTCCGAGAGCCGTTCCAACCTCGGTGCCTCGCTCCTCTGGTTGGGCCTGGCGGCGGGCAGCGCGGTGATTCCCGCATGGTCCGACAGGATCCACAGCCGCAAGAAGCCGCTCATCCTCGGCGCGATCGTGCAGCTGGTCGCGTTCCTCGCGCTGGTCTACATGCCTTCGATCTCCATGTTCGTCGCCTTCGCGTGCTGCTTCGTGTTCGGGTTCGCCAATGCCGCGCACATGCTCGCCTTCAGCACGTCGGCCGATGTCGTGCGGCCCGACCAGATCGGCACGTCGGCCGCGATCGTCAACGGCATCATGTTCATCCTCGGCGGCGTGTTGATCAGCCGGCCGGGCGTGCGGATCGGCCTGGGCATCGAGGCGGGCATCACGCCGAAATCGCTCGACCTCGCGCAATACGCGAGCCTGCCGTTGATCATCGCGTGCGTGCTCGCCCTGGTACTGGCCTTCGTGATGCGCGAGACCTACCCGCGCGGCGGCCACGCGTGAGTGCGAGTGCCGCGCAGGCCACACAGGACGCTGTCCGACCTTCGGGCGGCGTCCGCGCATGGGCTGCGTGGCTCGTGGCGGTCGCCTTCGTCGTGTTCTATTTCAGTTCGCAGACCGGCTACGCGATCGTCAATCCGAATGTGCAGGAGGACTTGTCGCTCTCGCTGACGCAGGTCGGGATCGTGGCGGCGACGTATACCTGGGTCTTCGCGCTGTGCCAGTTGCTCAGCGGGCCGACGCTCGACCGGCTGGGCGCGCGGCGCGTGCTGCTGCCGGCGATCGTGCTCGTCACCATCGGGATCACGCTGTTCGCGCGCGCGCAAAGTTTCCAGATGTTGCTGCTGTCGCAGGCCCTGGTGGCGATCGGCGCGAGCACTGGCTTCGTCGGCGCCGGGTACGTCGGCGGCCAGTGGTTCGGGATGGCGAAGTTCAGTTTCATGTTCGGGCTGGTGCAGTTCGCCGCGTCGCTGTTCTCGGTGATCAACCAGAACCTGCTCGGGTGGGCGGTGTCGGCGATGTCCTGGCGGACCGTGTTCCTGTGGGCGGTGTCGTTCGGCGTCGTGTTGCTGGTTGCAGCGTTCGTCTATCTACGCGATCCGGCGCCCATCGCGAACACAGGAGGCGGCATCGGCCGGTTCTTTTCCCACGTGGGCCATGCGCTCGCGGCCGTGGCCCGCGTTCCGCACGTGTGGGTGGCGGCGATCTTCGGTGCGCTGTGCTTCGGGCCGATGCTCGCGCTCGGCGTGGTATGGGGACCGAAGTTGCTCGCCGTGCGCGGGTTCGACGTGCACGCCGCGAATGTCGGCACATCGTTGTTGTGGTTGGGCCTGGCCGCTGGGTGTTTCGTGACGCCCTGGGTGTCGGACCGGATGCGCAGCCGCAAGCGGCCGGTGCTCGTCGGCCTGGTCCTGCAACTGGCCGCGCTCGCGTCGCTGCTCTACGTACAGGCACTGCCGGCGCCGCTCGCGCTGGCGTGCTGCTTCCTGTTCGGTTTCGGCAACTCGGCGCACATGCTCGCCTTCAGCACGGCGGCCGATGTCGTCGAGCCCCGCCACATCGGCACGTCGGCATCGATCGTCAACGGGCTGATGTTCGTCGTCGGCGGCATCCTGATCAGCCGGCCGGGCATGCGCGTGGGCCTGGGGATCGAAGCAGGCCTCGCGCCGGGCTCGCTCGACATCGCGCAGTTCGCCTCACGCCCGCTGCTGATCAGCGCGACCGCGGCGCTGGTCGTCGCCGCGTTGATGCGCGAGACCTATCGCATGCCTTGATCGCTCAACGCAGCGATTCGAACAAGGCGTTGAGATCGTCGTAAGGCATCGGGCGGTCGAACGAACGCGTGACGTCTCCGCCCAGGAACGCGCGGCAAGCCAGCAGGCCTGCCGCGAAGGCATGCTGGAACAAGCCGATGCCCGCGCTCACGCGACGCACGCCGGCCTGTTGCAATTGATCGAGCGGCGGAAGGCCCGGCACGGTCATCACGTTCAACGGCAGCGGCGTGGCCGACGCGACGGCGGCGATCTCGGGCAACGCACTGAGCCCCGGCACGAAGACACCGCTCGCGCCCGCCTTGGCGAACTGCGCGAGTTTGTCGTTCGTCATCACGACCGCGGCTTCGCCACTCGCCATGCCGCGCAGGTACACGTCGGTGCGCGCATTGATGAACAACGGGGTGTCGCCGAGGTCTGCGCGGATCGCGTCGATCTTGTCGACCAGGACACTCGCCTCCTTGCCGGCGTCTTCCAGATTGATGCCCACGACGCCGAGATCGACGAGTTCACGCACGAGCTGTGCGACGCGGCGTGGATCGTCGCTGTAGCCGTCTTCCAGGTCGATGCTCACCGGCACGCGCGCCACCCGCATGATCTCGCGCACTTTCGCGAGCAATGCATCGTGATCGAGCGGGCCACCGTCGGCGTATCCGCTGGCCCATGCGAGCGCGGCGCTGCTCGTGCCGATGGCGGGCGCGCCGGCGTGTTGCCACAACGCCGTGCTGGCGGCGTCCCAGGCGTTGGCGATCAGCAGAGGCTTGTCGGCGTGGTGCAAGGCGAGGAATCGGGCATGCATGGGGCGTGCGTCCTTGTCGGGAAGGTCAGCGATCAGGCGAACAGATCGGCAGGCATCGGATCTTGCGGCAAGGCGCCTTCCAGTGCGAGCAGGAAGCGCTTGGTCGGCAGGCCACCGCCGAAGCCAGTGAGGCTTCCATCGGCGCCGATCACGCGATGGCATGGCAAGACGATGGGGATGGGATTGCGGCCATTCGCGGCGCCGACGGCGCGAACCGCGCTCGGCTTGCCGATGCGCGTGGCCAATTGTGCGTAGCTGATCGTTTCGCCGTACGGAATCGTGGCGAGCGCGTGCCAGACGGTGCGTTGGAAGTCGGTGCCTTCCGGCGCCAGCGGCAGGTCGAAGGTGTTGCGCTTGCCCGCGAAATATTCGTCGAGTTGCATCGCGATCGCGTCGAGCACGACGTGCGTCCCTTCACGCCATCGCACGTCGCGCGCCACTGCATGCCGCGGCGCGTGGAATTCGATGGCATGCACGCCCGCATCGGAGGCCGCGATGGCCAGCGGGCCGACGGGGCTTTCGTGCACGCGATGAAAGATCACGGCATTCATGCAGCGGCGTTCCACAGATGGAGCACCGCATAGGCGCGCCATGGTCGCCACGCCTCGGCGCGTTCACGCAAGGCACGGGCCGTCAGGCGCGTACCGTCGGCCGGCAAGGTCTTCTGCAGGACGAGATCTTCCGCGGGGAAGGCATCCGGATGCGACAACGCGCGCAACGCGATGTAGTGCGCCGTCCATGGGCCGATGCCCGGCAACGCAACCCAGCGCTCGACGAAGGCATCGAGCGTGCGCTCGGGCGCGAAATCCACGGCGCCGTCGATCAACGCGCGCGCGACGGTGCGAATGGTGGCGGCACGCGCCTGCGTCAGGCCGACGCCGGCAAGATCCGCATCGGCCAACACTTCGGGCGTCGGAAACAGATGTTCGAACTCGCCGGCGACCAACGGCGTGCCGAACGCACGTGCGACCCGCGACGCGACCGTCCGCGCTGCCGCAACGCTCACCTGCTGCCCGATGATCGCGCGCACCGCGATTTCGAACCCGTCCCACCCGCTCGGCAGGCGCAATCCGGGACGACGTTGCACCCACGGCCGCAGGCGCGGATCGACCGACAAGGCCGACGCGATCGCCTGCGGGTCGGCATCCAGGTCGAACATGCGCCGCACGCGCTGCACCACCGACTGCAATTGCAGCGGCGCGATGCCGTGCACTTCGAGCTTGAGTGCCGCCTCGCCGGGCCACGCGGACACGCGCAACCCGCCGGGCGCCGCGCCGGGCATGGACGGCGCGACCGCGCGCCGATACGCCGTGTCGTCGACGATTTCAACGCCAGGTAACGCACGTCCCTGCAGGAATCGCAGCATCGCCGCGAAATCATGCGGCGGCCTATAACCGAGCCGGAGCACGAGCCCTTCGCCACGCGATGGCGCAGGCCGCTTGCGCAGATCGCGCGGCGCCATGCGATAGGCCTCCTTGAACGTCGTGTTGAACCGACGCAGGCTACCGAAGCCCGAGGCCATCGCGATGTCGGTGATCGACAGGTCGGTTTCGGTCAACAATTGCTTGGCGAACAACAACCGGCGCGTGCCGTGCACGTCGATCGGCGTCGCGCCCAGGCGTTCGACGAACAGGCGACGCAACTGCCGCTCGCCGAGATTCACGCGCTGCGCCAGCACCGACACCGGCGCCTCGGACAACACCCCTTCGTTGATGAGCTTGATCGCGCGCGACACCGCAGCATCGCCCTGCCGCCATGCACCATCGCCAGGCGACAACTCCGGGCGGCAACGCAGGCACGGCCGGAAGCCCGCGGCTTCGGCGGCTGCGGCATTCGGGTAATACACGACGTTCTTCGGTTTGGGCGCCGGTGCCGGACACACCGGGCGGCAATAGATGCGCGTGCTCGTGACCGCGGTGAAGAACAGGCCATCGAAGCGCACGTCGCGGCTGATACGCGCCTGTTCGCACACCTGGTGCGGCGGGAGCGCGGTCGTGGCGAGCGATGCGAAGTGCGTCATGTCCGCAGGCTAGCACCCGCTGCAGGCGCCGACTCGCCGTTTTCGGACATGGACGTCGGAGGGCGGCGAACTCGACGGTCACGCGATTTGCTCTCCCGCCTGCATCCGCTCTCGCATCCGCGTCGTAGAGCCCAGTGGGCAGGCCGCTGGCGACTTGCCGATGCCGGTGGCGAACGACGAGCGGTCGCCGGCACTTCCCCCCGATGCCCGCCGACATGCACAGGAACACCAACATGAAATTCACGATTCTCGCAGGCGCCTGCGCGGCGTTGCTGATCGGCGGCACGGCCCTCGCATCGAGCCATCGCGAGGCCCCCAACATCACGAAGATCCCCAAGGTCGACAACACCGACGTTTATCTGTTCCGCAGCTACGAGAGCGGCCGCAGCGGTTACGTCACGATCCTCGCCAACTTCCAGCCCGGCGAGGACGCTTACGCCGGCCCGAACTACTACCTGATGGATCCGGACGCGCGCTACGACATCCACATCGACAACGATGGCGATGCCCGTTCCGACCTGACCTTCCGCTTCCAGTTCGCGAACCACTACCGCAATGCGGCATTGAACATCGGCGGCACCAGCGTGGCGGTTYCCCTGAGCAACATCGGCCCGTTCTCTTCCAGCAAGGACCCGACGCTGAACGTGGTGGAGGCCTACACCGTGACCACGTTGCGCGAAGGCGCCCAGCCGAAGATCGCGGTCAACGCAGCCACCAGCAAGCACGTGTTCATCAAGCCCTTCGACAACATCGGCACGAAGTCGATTCCCAAGTACGCCGCGTACGCCGAGCAGTACATCTCGCGCATCAATGTCGATGGCTGCGCGGGCACCGGCCGCGTGTTCGTGGGGCAACGGCGCGAAGGCTTCGCCGTCAACCTCGGCGAGATCTTCGACCTCATCCACACCAACCCGGTCGGCGCCACCAACGGCGAGACCAACACCCTGGCGAGGAAGAACATCACCACGATCGCGCTCGAGATGCCCATCGGGTGCCTGACCGGCGGCAGCCCGATCATCGGCGCATGGAGTACGGCGTCACTGCCGAACAAGGCCGGCACGCAGGTGCAGGTCTCGCGCCTGTCCTCGCCGCTGATCAACGAAGTCATCATCGGATTGCCCGACAAGGACAAGTTCAACGCCTCRCAGCCCGTCGACGACGCGCAGTTCGCCAAGTACGTGACCAACCCGACCTTGCCCGCGTTGATCCAGGTGCTCTATCCGAGCGTGACCGCGCCCACCCTGTTTCCGCGCACGGACCTCGTCGCCGCGTTCCTCACCGGCGTTCCCGGCCTCAACCAACCGGCGAACGTGCGTCCCGCGGAAATCATGCGGCTCAACACGTCCATCGCACCCAAGGTGGCGAGCCAGCAGAAATCGCTCGGCGTCCTGGCAGGCGACACGGCGGGCTTCCCGAATGGGCGACGCCCCGGCGACGACGTGGTGGACATCGAGCTGCGCGTGGCGATGGGCGTGCTGTTGAACGATCAGCAGGCGCCGTCGCGCCGCCTGCCGTTCACCGATGGCGCGGACGTGCGCGCGACCGAATTCCGCAATTCGTTCCCGTACCTCAACACGCCGCTCCCGGGCGCGACCGACTGAGTTGCGTCGAGCCATCAACCCCCGGTGGCCGAGGCGCCACCGGGGATGGAGTGAATCGATGGGATACCGCTTCGCACTTCTCGTGCTGCTCGCACTCGCGCCCGCGAGCGTCCTGGCGCAACAACCACCGTTTGTCGTACCGACTTCGCGCGACACGCTGCTCGAACGCCTCCCGCGCGGATATGCCGCGCTCGAACCCGCTCCGGGCCCGCGCGTCCAAGCATTGCCGCAGGCGAACGCCCTGCTCGCCGCGGCAGCACGCACGGGCGATGCGCGCTTGGCCGCGCGCGCGGAAGCGATCCTCGCCGCGATACCGCGACAATCCGTGGAAGTGCGGAAAGCGCGCGCGTTCGCAGCGCAACACCGCCACGCATTCGACGACGCCACGCGCCTGTTGTCGTCGGTATTGGCCGAACATCCGCGCGATGGCGGCGCGCGCCTCTCGCGCGCGCAGATCCTGCTGGTCCAGGGCCATCTGGTCGAAGCGCGCTCGGATTGCACGACGCTGGTGCTCGGCGTCGACAGCGAAGCGGGCCTGCTGTGCGTTGCGGCGCTGGTCGGGCGGCAAGGCCGGTACGACGCGGCGAACGGATCGCTCGATGGATGGCTCGCGCAACCTGCGCGCGACCCACGGGCGCTGCGCAGCGTGCTCGTTTCCCGTGGCGAGTTTGCCGCACGGATCGGCGATGCGCATGCGGACACCTACTTCGCACGCGCACTGACGATCGATCCGCAGGACGTCCGCACGCTGGCGGCCTATGCGCGTGCATTGCGCGCACGCGGCCGCGATGCCGAGGCCCTGGCACTCCTCGCGCACGCGCCGGACAGCGATGGCCTGCAATTGCAGAAAACGCTCGCCGCGCATGCCGTGGGGGCGCGCGACGCTGCACCTCTTGCCGCATCGATGCGACGTCGCTATGCACTCGCGCACGCGGTGGGGACGGAGCCGGAGTTGCGGGACGAGGCCGACTTCCGCCTCGTGATCGAAAACAATCCGTTGGCAGCGCTTGCGCTCGCGCAGAAGAACTTCGGGCAACAACGCGATTTCGAGGATGTCGACATCCTGCTGCGCGCCGCGCGCGCCGCAGGTCGAAGCGACGTCGTGGCGGACACCGCGGCATGGCTGCTGCGATCGGGCATCGATACCCGACGGGTGGCATCGCGATGAACCGGATCGTCTGTTTGCTCCTGTTGCTGCTCGCAAGTTCGGGTGCAATGGCGCACACCTTGTCGGTGTCGCATGTCGATCTGGTCGAAGCACCCGACAAGTCGCTGGAGGTGGAAGTCGACCTCTCGCTCCGCGACATCGCGTTGACGTTGCCGCTGGATCGCGACCGCAACGAGCAGGTGACGTGGGGCGAATTGCAGGCGATCCAAACGTCGCTGCGTGCGATGGTCGAGGCCGGCGTCGTCATCGAGCGCGGTGGCGAACCATGCACCCTGCAGCCCGCCGGCTTCGGCATCCGCGCTTACGACGAAGGCACGCACGCCGCGCTGCGATTCCACGCAAGGTGCGCGAACGCCGGCCGCGTGCAGGTGCACTACGCGCTCCTGTTCGATCGCGACCCGCAACACCGCGCCCTGGTCACGCTGCACACCGGCCAGCGTGAGGCAACCGGCATTGCCCGAACCGACGCGCGCGACGTCGTGCTCGATGCCGACGGCGAAGCCACCTTCCTGCAGTTCGTGCGCGAAGGCACGCACCACATCCTCGTCGGTTACGACCACCTCGCCTTCCTGCTCTCGCTGCTGCTCACCGCCGCGCTGATCCGCACCGGCAGCGCATGGACACCCGCGCCCAGCCCGCGGGCCTGCATCACACGCGCGGTCGGCATCGCCACCGCCTTCACCCTCGCGCACTCGGTGACATTGTCGCTGGCAGCGTTGGGCTGGATCGTGCCCGCCTCGCGCATCGTGGAATCGGCGATCGCAGCCAGTGTCGTGCTGGCGGCCCTCAACAACGTATGGCCCGTGGTGGAGCGCCGCGCATGGCTGATCGGTTTCGGTTTCGGATTGGTCCACGGATTCGGCTTCGCGGGCGCATTGGCCGAGCTTGGCCTGTCGAAACAGGTGCGCCTGGTCTCGCTGGTGGGCTTCAACCTCGGCGTCGAGATCGGGCAGATCATCGTGGTGACGGTCGCGCTGTCGCTGTTGCTGGCGATCCGCTACCGCGCCTGGTACGCACGCCGCGTCATGCCGGTGGCCTCGCTGGCCATCGCCGGCTGCGCGACGGTGTGGATGGTGCAGCGGCTGACGGCGTGAAGTGCGCACCGCCTCTCTATCGCCACGCCGACGCGGCCCCGCCGCCCGTCATCGGGTGTCAACTGGCCGTCGTGGCATAAGGGCGCGCATGAACGAATCCGGTTTCGTTGACGCCGACCGCCTGCTGCCCCTCGTGGCCGCCGGCGACCGCGCCGCGTTCGAATCGCTGTACCACGATACGGCGCCGACACTGATGGGTATCTGCCTGCGTGTGTTGCCGGATCGTGCGGAAGCCGAGGACGTGCTGCAGGACGTCTTCGTCCTCGTGTGGGGCAAGGCCACGCAATTCGATCCCGCGCGTTCCCATGCGATCGGCTGGCTGTGCAGCATTGCGCGCAATCGCGCGATCGACCGCCTGCGCAGCCTTCCCGCACCCGCATTGCGCGCTTCGATCGAATGGGCCGAGTCGATCCCGGACCCCGGGCCCTCGCCCGCGACGCGCGCCGGCACGGCCGCCGATCGCGCACGCCTGGACGAGTGCATCGACGAACTCGATCCGCGCCGCCAGGCACTGATCCGCACGGCGTTCTATGACGGCGCGACCTACGGCGAATTGGCCGAACGCTCGGGTTCGCCACTGGGTTCGATCAAGAGTTGGATCCGGCGCGCCCTGGCGCAATTGAAAGCGTGCCTGGAACGATGAACACGACCGCCGACCGCATCGACCCCAACGATCCCTCGCCGCCGGACGATGGCGTGCTCGCGGGCGAATACGTGCTCGGCGTCCTCGATCGCGAACAACGCGACCGCGTGCAAGCGCGCATCGCGCGAGAGCCTGCGTTCGCAGCCTTGGTCGATGCGTGGGAAACGCACTTCTCGCCCTGGAGCGTGCGCGTGGACGCCGTCGCGCCCGGCGCGCAGGTGTGGCCGCGCATCCGCACGCAGTTGGGTTGGAACGCAGTCGAACCGGCGCGCACCGGGTTGTGGAACAGCGTGCGCTTCTGGCGCGTGGCAACGACGCTGGCCGCTGCCGCGGGCGTCGCGGCGATCGTCGTCCTGCTGCAACGCGCGCCGACGCCCGCGCCTTCGCCGCCGGCGGTCGTCGTGCGTCCGCCTGCAGTGGAAGCGCCGGCCCTGCCTGTCACCGTGCTCGCACGCGACGACGGCAGCGCGGGATGGATCGCGCGCATCGACCCGGCCAACGGCAAGTTGCTGATGGTCCCGGTGCCTTCGCCGCCCGACGCCAACGGCCGCGTGAGCGAACTGTGGGTCATTCCCGAAGGCCGGGCGCCGATTTCGCTCGGCAGGATTTCGAACGCGCAGGCGCTGACCATCGACGTGCCCGTGAACTTGCGGCGCGAACTCAGCGTCGGCGCAACCTTGGCCGTGTCGCTCGAACCGCCGACGGGCATCCCGCACGCCGCGCCGACCGGGCCGATCGTCGCAAAGGGCGGCATCACGCAGCTATAGCGGTGTGTTGGCGATCGCGCCGGCCTTCGCCTCTGCTGTCTTGACCGCGTCGAGTTCGACGTCCCGGTTGCGAACGATGTCCTCGACCGTCGTGGCGACCACGACATCGGGCCGGAGCCCGCTGTCCGGTGCGCTGTCCACGAAGCGCGCGATCAGGGGAAGATCGAGCTCGATCTTCGTATTGGGCAATCGCAGGAAGAAGAACGCACCGCCGTTGATGCCGCGCTGGTTTCCGCCCGTGGGTTGGCCGACCAGCGTGGCGAGGTGGTGATGTTGGACCTGCTCGGCGAACTGGAAGGTCGCGGAACTGTTGGTCGGCCCGACGAGCACATAGACACGTCCGGTGTAGCGCGGCGCTTGCGGCTCGATGCGCTTCACCCCGGGCGATTGTCCGTCCTCGAGCAAAGTGAAGAAGCGCTTGCCGGCGGGCACTGCGTCCTTCCCCCAGTCCTTGAACGACGGATCCCAGGTATCGAGCATCGGGGCCAGCGCATCGGGCACTTTGCGATATCGCACGCGGCGTTCCGGCACGGGGAACGCCAGGGTCGTCTCCAGCAGGTGCGGCAGGATCGCATCGCCGACATCGAGCCCGCCTTCGTTTCCGCGCAAGTCGATCACCAACGCCGGCGGCTTGCTCCGATCGAGTTCGGCGAACGCGTGCGCGAGGAACGCCTTCCAATCCCATTTCCCGTCGTACAGCGCCCACGTCGGCATCCGCAGGATGGCCATGCCGGGGACCGCGGCGTCCATGGACCAACCGGCTTGCGCGTCATCGGCGCTCGCCTGCCGCGCGGCCAGGCGTTGCGCGTAGGTGAGCGCATCCACTTCGAGCGTGCGTTCGATGCCCCCGGGCGAACGGACCACCAGGGTCTGCTTCGCATCCACTTGCGGGAAGTAAAGCGGAAGATAGATGTCGAAGGTCTCGTACTTTTCGGTCCCCTGCACTTCGAGCAGGGCCACGCGCTTGGCATCGTTGCTGCCGTCGGCGCGGGCGATGCGCATCAGCCGATCCAGGATGCGCCGTGTCTCGACGCCGTCGATGGCGAGGACCTCCGTTCCGCGCGCAAGCACCTTCTGCGTGGTCAGATCGCGGGTGACGATCATGCGCCCGTCGAGCCACCGGAATTCGAAGGGCACGCGATCGTGGCCTTCGAGCAGCGCGTGCCGGATCGACTCGGGTTGATTGGTGGGGTTGAGGTAGGTGTGGCCGCAGCGGATCGTGGCGGCGAACTCGGAGAAGGCCAGGTAGGTATCCCGCAGGTCGCGCGACCCGTCCAGGGCCTTTCGCAAAGTCCGCACGTGCGCGTCGAACTGCGCGGGCGTGTTGTACCGATACAAGCCGGGATGCAACTGCGTGTAGGTGCTCACGAGCACGTCGACGTCGGCTTGCAGGGACCGGCGATCGAAGGTGGGTTCGCTCGCGCTTGCGCTGGACCACAGCAAGATCGCGACCAGGAACGTGGCACGCTTCGCACGCATGACCTACTCCTCAAGCACCATGTAGACGTCCGCGCGCGCATAGTGCGAACCCGGGCGCGGTGCGGGCCGATGGCGAAAGCCAACGCTTTCGTACAGGGCGAGCGCGGGGGCGAGCTTGCTGCTCGATTCCAGGAACAACTCGCGCCCAGCCATCCCGCGATACGCCGCGAGCGCGCCTTCCATCAACAGGCGTCCGATGCCCTGGCCCTGGAACGCCGGATCGACCGCCATCTTGGTCAACTCGTACACGCCATCGCCTTCGTGCTTGAGCGCCACGGTGCCGATGGCCTTGTCGTCCGCAGCGATCGCGAACAACACGCGCCCACCGTCTGCGAGGATGTGCGTTTCCGGATCGGAAAGTACCGCGCGGTCCACGTCTTCGACGACGAAGAAGCGTTCCAGCCAGTCGATGTTGAGGCGCGCGAAATCGGCGCGCCAGCGGGGGTCGTAGTCGGCGATGCGGATCATCGCGCCATGTTAGCCGAATCAAAGCGTCTTCAAGAATGCCTCCAGGTCCTGCTTCTGCTGCGCATCCAGGCCCAGTTTGCGCACCTGGTTGTAGTGCGTCACCACGTCCGCCAACGTCGCCGCACTCCCGTCGTGGAAATACGGCGGGTGTTGCCACAGCCCGCGCAACGGCGTCGTGCGGTACGCCTTGTTGTTAGTGCGCGCGGCATATGCGCCTTCTATGCCGGTCTCCTCCGGCTTGTGCAGTTTTCCGCCGTTGTTGTCCGTTCCGTCGAACCCGACGTGGCACGCCGAGCAATTCTTCGCGAACACGCCGCGGCCGCGTTTGGCCGACGCCACGTCGACGCTTCCGGCCGGTGGCGCGGGCGCGTGCAGACTGAGCTGATATGCGCGCAAGGCGGGCAACTTCGGTGTCACCAGGTCCGGCGTACGGTTCACGTCGATGCCGAGTTTCGGATCCGAGAACTTGCCCTGCCCGCCCATCTGCGTGACCGCCACATAGGCATTCCAGTACGAAATGGGCGCATCGCCCGTGTAGGTTTCGTTCTTCACGTGCGCCAGGCCGTAGGCCGGCGGCAACACCAGCGGCGTGTTCTTGCCGTCGATGTTGTAGCGCGGGTCGTACTTGCCCTTGCCCCAACCGTTGTAGACGGCCTTCTTGTCGGCCGGCAACGCAGGCGACAACGCGATGATCGCGCCGACGTTCAAATCGCGATTCGGCCAACCATCCTTGCGATGTCCGATCCCGGGTGCGACCGAATCGTCGACGGTCGAATGGCACAGCGCGCACGTGACGCCGAGTTTCGTGATGTGGTTGTTCGCATCGACGGTGGCCTGTAATCCGACGACGGCATTCATCTTGAGCAACGCGACCGTCGTGGCAGGGCTCTTGAGATCGACCTTTTCGAGAATGCCGGGCGGCAACGCATCGGCATCGACCTTCAGGCCGACGGCGAGCGCGGTCGTCGGATCGACGTGCTGCTCGACGACCTCGTGCATGCGCAACTGGTCGGTCCATTGGCGCTCGTCGCCGAAGGTGTCGAAGCGGAAGATGCGCTGGCCTTCCGCGAGGAATGCGGCGTCGTGCTGCTTCGTCGCGTCGGGTACGGGCGCGGCGGCGAGCGTTGCCACCACGCCGAGGGCGGTCATCGCTGCGAAGAGCATCGTGGTGCGTCGCAGCGACCCGGTCCGGGTGTCTTGTCGAGCTTGCTGGGGCATGGCTGGCTGGGACATGGCGATCCTCCGTGGGCGGCCATACCTCCAGATGCGCCAGTGCGCGCCAGGTTCCCGACTCGACGGTGCCAGCGCTTGGAGCTCAACGTTTCTGGTACGGGTGGAAGATGAAATCCTGCTTGGCCACCTTCAGGTGGCAGGCGTGGCCGCAGTCGGATTTGCTGGCCGCATCGGCGGAGAACGTGTCGGCCTTCGTGTCGTAGTTGAACAGCGCGTAGCCCCAGCCGCCGCTCTTCGGGAATTTCTTCGCGTCCTTCTCGATCACGAAGGCTTGGGTGAAGACGTCGGGCACATCCACGGCGAATGGCGCCGTGGTGCTCTTCTTCGGCTTCCACTGCAGCTTGGCGATCTTCGAACCGTCGGGGAAGGGCTTGCCGTTGCCCGGAATGCCGGACTTGTAGGCCTTGATCATCGTCGGGTTGGCGACGATCACCTTCAGCACCTCATCGGTACGCGCCGAGGAGACCACGGCCCAGTCCTCGTAGCCCCGGAAATCGGAAAAGGCGATGCCGCTCGGCGACTTCAGCGCGTACTTGTCGCCCTTGGCCTGCGCGTACAGGCCGGTTCCGCACAGGACGGCGCTCACTGCCGCCGCGATGACAAACGTGAATCGGCTGTCGCGTTTCATGGTGGATCCTCCTTGAAAGTCGGATCACAGCAGAGGCGATTGGCGGGATCGATTGGACTTTGGTATCGGTTCTCGCTGCGCCAGGAGGTCCTGCAGCCGGGCCGCGTTCTCGACCGCGTGCGAATGCGCGGTGTTGTCGAACAGGCACCACGCCGGCCGACGGTGCCGCGCAAAGGCGAGCAACTGATCGGCCAACGCGGACAGGCGGTCGTCGTCGTACGCGCTGTAATACATGCGCGGTGCGCCATGCAAACGGAAGTAGTGCCAGGGCCCTGCCCCGCCGGGCGCGCCCGCGCCTTCCGGCACCGCGGGATCGGCCGCGACGCGCGCGACCTCGTGGCGCGCCCACACTGCATCCACGCGCGAGTCGAACCAGCTTGCATGCCGCGGCTCGCAGGCGATCGGCACATCGAACACGCTGCGAAGTTGCCGGAAAAAGGTACCCGCCACGCGCGCATCGAAGACCAGCGACGGCGGGAGTTGCACGAGCACGCCGCCGAGCTTGCTGCCGAGCCCCGCGATCTCTTCGGCGAAACGGCGGATCGCCGGGCCGCTGCCGACCAGGCGCGCTTCATGCGTGATGGTCTTCGGCACCTTCACCGAGAACCGGAACGCACGGGGCACCGCCTCGGCCCAGCGGATGAAGGTCTCGGGGCGATGCGAACGATGGAACGTGGAATTGACTTCGACCACGGAAAAGCGCGTCGCGTAGCGCGCGAGCGTCGAGTCGCCGTCGCCGAACAACGCCGCCTGCCGCGACGCGATCGACCAGCCCGCGCACCCGATGCGGATCATGTGCGTCGTGCGGACAAAACGTCCCGGATCGCAGGCACGCGCCCGGCGATCTCCCGCGCGAGGAATCCCGTCGTCCCGATCTCGCGGCTCAGCACTTCGCCTGCACGCGCGTGCAACACGACGCCCCACACCGCCGCCTGGTCGGGCGGAATCCCCTGCGCCATCAGCCCGCAGATCAGGCCCGCAAGCACATCGCCGGAACCGGAGGTGCCCAGGCCCGCGCAGCCGCGCGTATGCAGCCAGACGCGGCCATCCGGATCCGCAATCACCGTTTCCGCGCTTTTCAACACGACGATCGCATCGACCTGCATCGCAAATGCACGCGCGATGTCGACGGGATGCGCTTCGACCTCCGATGCGTCGATGTCGAGCAAGCTGGCCATCTCGCCGAAATGCGGCGTCATCACGCACGCGCCCGCGCGTGCGGTCGACTTCACTGCTTCCAGTGCGCCTGCATCGAGCACCACGGTCTTCGCGCGTCGACACACGGCGGCCGCAACGCGACGCGTCGCTGCCGTCTCCTCCATCCCGGGGCCGACGAGCACCGCGTCCGCGTTCTCCACCGCTTGCGTGACATCGCGCCCCAGGCTGGCGATCTCGCCGCGCGCATCGGCCGCCAACCCCGACACCATCGCTTCGGGCATCGCGACCGCAAGCGCCAGCGCAGCCTGTCGACTCGTCGCCACGTGCAACTTGCCCGCGCCCGCGCGCAAACTCGCCGTCGCCGCGAGCATCGCCGCACCGGGAATGCGCGTGCTGCCGCCGATGATCAGCACGCGGCCGCGTTCTTCCTTGCCGTGCGTCGCTTCGGCATCCGGCAGCGGCCACTTGCGCAGCAACGCATCGGTCACGCGTACCGTCTTCACTTGGGGCCGGCCGGTTTGTCGGGCGCCGTCGTCACCGGCGCACCGGCTTCGCGCATCGGCAGGGCGAGGTTCGCCTGCACCAGGTGGAATCGTGCGTCGAGCGCCGTGCGATCGATCGCGTATTCGGTGATGCCGCAGTTGGGGACGTCGGCCTTCGCATCGATCGCGAGCACTTCGCTTTCGCCCATGCACTCCAAGAGATAGCGGAAGCAATTGACGATCACCTGGTGCCCGACGATCAGCACGCGGTCGCCGACGTGGTCGCGACGCAAGACTTCGAGCAAGCTGCGCAGCCGCAGCACGACGTCGCACCAGCTTTCGCCACCGGGCGGTCGGAAATAGAACTTGCCGACGAGCTTGCGTTGTTCGGCGAGCTCCGGGAATTTCTCCAGGATGCCGTGCCGCGTATAGCGGTCGAGGATGCCGAATTCCTTTTCCCGCAGGCGTTCGTCGACCTGCACGTCGTCGGCGTCGAATGCCACGCCGTTCGCGACCGCCATGCACGTCTGCTGCGCGCGCACGAACGGCGAGGTCAGGAAGATGTTGGGGCGCTCGCTCGCGGGCTTGCCTGCGAACCAATGCGCGAGCGCGTCCGCCTGTTGTTCGCCCAGCGGCGACAGCGGGACATCGGCGTCGCGCGTGGACAGTGCGATCAGCGAAAGGCCATCGCGCTCGGCGAGGTCGCGCGCGACGTTGCCGGCGCTTTGCCCGTGGCGCACGATCCACAGGCGATCGGGCCAGTCGGTGTGACGGAGTTTGGGCACGAGGGGTCTTCGCGGGGCGGAGCCGCGACGTTGCCACGCAGCGCGTCAATGCATCGTGGGCGCCTCAGCCCCGCGGCAAGTGCAACCGGAACGTCGTCATGCCGTCCGCCGATTCACCGCGGATGGTGCCGCCATGCGCCCGCGCGATCTGGCTGACGATGAACAAGCCAAGGCCGAGGCTGGCGCGCTCGGATGCGCCGGCGGACACGCCACCGCGCCGGAGCGGGTCGAACATCAGGTCGAGCGTTTCCCGGGCGATGGGGGCTCCGGCGTTGCGCACGATGAGATCGGGGCCATCGCCCGCATCGCGCAGTTCGACATGGATCTCCGCGCCCGGCGTGCCGTACTTCTGTGCATTCACCACGAGGTTGGCCAGCGCTTCGCGGACCAGGCCGGCGTCGAATGCGCCACGCGCCGCACCATCGGACGTGAAGCGGATCCGCGTGTCCGGCAATGCGGCCTGCAACAGCTCGATTTCTTCGTGGCATGACTGCGCAAGATCGACGTCCTCTTTTTCCAACTCGAACCCGACGCCCATCTCCGCGCGGTTGTAGACCAGCAGGTTGTCCAGCAACTTGCTCATGCGTTGACCACTGCGCACCAGGCGTTGCGCGGCGTCCGCGATCGGTGCATCGACCGCCATGCGCGCGATCAATTCGGAGGTCATGACGATGGCGCTGAGCGGGCTGCGCAGGTCGTGGCCCAATACGCCGAGGAAGATATTGCGCCAGCGCCCCACTTCCTCCGAGAAGTGGGCGACCGACTCGGCGATGGCTTCGTCGATCGCCTCGTTGAAACGCGAGATTTCCTCCCGCGTACCTGCGCCCCCCTGGGGCGAGTCCGCCCAGAGCCGCAACACCGAAGCGCGCAAGGCGCGGTACTCGGACACCAGCTGCGCAGCGTTGTAGCCGCTGTGCGCGCGGAACAAGGCATGCGTGCCCGCCGCCGTGCGACGCCCGTCCTTCGTGGCCAGTGCGCGACCTTCGGACTTCGCGATCTCCTCGTCGCGCGTTTGCGGCGTGCGCAGGTCGGCGATGATCGCGGCGACGATGTCCGGCAGGTGGTCGGTCAGCGCCTCCTCGTCCAGCGGCGTGCCGACATCGACCGTCCTTGCGAAAGTCACGGCGTGCCGCACGATCTGTTCGGCGTGCAGCTCGATGAAGTCCGCCAACCCGTTGGTCATGTCGCGCGCCCGATACGAAGGAGATACCGGCCATCCTACGGCAACCGGGGCCCAGCCTCGGCAAGTCCTCCGGCCCCGCCCCTCACGCGTCGCGCGGCAGCACCGTCAGCACCCGGGCCACGAACAGGTGGAACTCCCGGAGGTAATTGCGCAGGAATTCCTCGGTGGAGGCATCTGTCACCTCCCCGGCCTCCGTGATGAGCCCGGGCTTGAACTGGATGTAGGCCTCGACCGTGTTCATCAGCGGCGAGTTGCAGAAACACAGCACCCCGCGCAGATGTTGTTGGGCGATCGCCGTGCCGATCGAACCGGGGGACGTGCCGATGATCCCGGTCGCCTTGCGCGCGAAGGCATTCTCGCCCCACGGGCGGCTGGCCCAGTCGATGGCGTTCTTCAAGGCACCGGGGATGGACCGGTTGTATTCCGGCGTGACGAACAGGATCGCGTCGACCTGCGCGATCGACTGCTTGAGCGCGCGCGCCACCGGTGGATAGTCGGCATCGTAGTCGTAGCTGTACAGCGGCAGCTCGCGGATCGGGATTTCCTGGAGCGACAGGCCGGCTTCCGGCGCCATCTTGGCCAAGGCCTGTGCGAGCAGGCGATTGATCGAGCCTTTCGCCAGGCTTCCGACCAGGTAACCGACCTTGTAAGTCGCCATGATTCACCTCCGGAAACGCCTGTCCGGAGGATGCTCGCATTGCCTGCGTTAGCGATCGGTCATGCGCGCGCCGCGAGAGGAATCGATGACTCGGGAGTGCTTTCGACTGAAAGGCAATCGCGCATTCAACTCAGCGGTTGCGGTGCTCATGGGAAGACCCCAGCACGCCGGGCAAGCAGGTGGTCCAGGTGCGCGTGGGCTTCGCGCCGCATGCATCCGCCGCGCGCCACAGCCCGGGCGAAGCGGTGGCCTACGTGCTCGCGGGCGCATCGAATATCGCATCGACGGCAAACCGCCGGTCGTGCTCGAACCCGGCGATTCGCGCCGTGACGCGCGCTACTTCCAGAAGTTGATGCGGCCACTGCGCAGCACTTGGGTCCGCGCAGCGTCGGAATAGAACCACCAGCGCGCACTCAGTTGCACGATCTGGCCGTTGCGATAGGTGATCGTCAGGATTTCGAACTTCCCGTATTCGGCCCTGCGCGTGTCCCACACGGCGATGTCCATGCCGGCCACGCCGGTGCGCGCCGTGGGTTCGGTCAGGTACATGCCCTTGGCGAATTGGGCCTGGCCGATCGGCGCGGTGAGGTTCATCGTCCAGATGGCCTTTTCGCCGGAGGACACGTACTGGAATGTGTTGGGCGTCGGCGTGGCGAGGGTGAAGAGCGTGGTGTCGCCGTAGTAGGTCCGATTGGCCAGGCCGAATTCGGGCGCGGTGATGTTGAAGTGCAACTGCGGGGCGTTGTGGATGACGGAGACCGCCAACGGCACGTAGTTGTAATCGCAGTACTGCACCATCGAGGCTTCCAGGCGGACCAACTTGCCCTGCGCGTCGAACTGGATCTGCCGGATGACGAAGTACCCGTTGATCTCGTTGCAGCCGCGGCCTTCGCCGGTGAATTCCATGCCGGCCGAACGGCCGTAGAGGTTCGCGATCGCCCGTTTGGCGTAGAAATATTCACCGGGGCGCAGCACTTCCCCTGGTCGCGCCAGGAACCTCAGGTCCCAATAGGTGCCGTCGTTGCCCTTCACGATGAAAAACGCACATCGGGCGCGGCGGACCGCTAGGACAGGAATCGCACGCGACCCGTCGCCATCTCGTAGATCGCACCTACCGCCTGCCGGTCGACCTTGCCCAGGCGCGCCTGCCATTCCGGCGATTCGATGACTTGCCGAAGCGTCCACCGCACGTTGGCTTCGACGCCGGCATGCAGCATGTCCTCGTGCGGAAGGCTCGGGTCGATCCCCTCCAGCGCCGCCGTGATGTTCGTGAGCAACAAGGCAATCCGGCTGCCGTGCGTCGCGCCGTGGAATTTCTCGTCGATCGCGGCTTCGACGGCGCCGCAGCCCTCGTGCCCCAGCACGACCAGCAACGGCGTGCGCAAATGCAGGCCGGCGTATTGCAATGAGCCTGCGATGGCCGGATCGATGACATTGCCCGCGACGCGGATCACGAACAGCTCGCCGAACGAAGCATCGAACACCAGCTCCGGCGGCACCCGGCTGTCGCTGCACCCCAGGATCGTCGCGAACGGATGCTGCCCCTTGGCGAGGTCGGCGAGGATGTCCTTCTGCACGGTCGGGAAGCGCGCGTGCCCGGCGAGGAAACGGGCATTGCCGCGCTTGAGGCTGGCCAGGGCCTGGGCCGAGGTGGGCAACGCAGCATCGAGTTTGTTCACAGCCCTGCTCCCCAACGGTATTGCCATGCCACGCCGATCGCGTCGAAGTTGTTGCCGGTGCGCGCGGACACGCCACTGCTGGCGGAGAACTTGAGCGAGTTCGATCGATTCACGGGAATCGCGAATGTCGCGCCGATGCGCCAGTTCTGCTGCAGGTCGTTGCTCAGGCGATCGTCGACTTTCGAGCGCCCACCGCCGAACCACGTCCCGTCCACCGACAACCACTTGCCCGAGCCGAAGCCGTAGATCACGTGCCCCTGCACGGAATACAGCGGATCCTGCGACCGGGTGCGACCACCGTAGAAGTCGGTGTTGTCGGTGAAGAAAGTGACCGCCGCCTGCCCTTCCAGCGTCCACGGCCCGAGCGCCTTGGAGATTCCGATCTCCGGTTTGAAGGACCAGCGATGGGTGCCGATGTTGACGAGCTTGTCGGCGTCGTACTGGCCCCAGGGCGGCGAGACCTGCAGGCTCGCGCCGACGATGAGGTCCTGCTTCCAGCCGCGGAATTCCTGCATCGACAGCGCAGGCGCACCGATGAAGTTCATCGACAGGCGGAACGCGGGCCTGGCGAAGCCATCGACCGCGCGTTCGACGGGCGCGCCCTGGTACTGCGCGGTGCCATCGAGTTGCGTGTAAGGCGCGATCACATCGAACTTGCCGGACTTCCCACCGAGGTCGAGCACGCGCGCGTATGCGAGGAGGACGCTCGACGTGTTCAATTGCGGGTCGGTGACCGGGATCGACGGATCGGTCGACAACCCGCCACGCGTCGCGACGGCACCGGCGATGATGAAGTTCACGCCGACCGGCGCGTTGGAGTAAGCGCGCGGTTCGATGTCCTGGGCACGAGCGGTGGATGCAGCGCCGCAGAGCAGCAGCAAGGCGAGTGCGGAGGTGGCCAGGTGCATGCGGTCGCAGCCTTGGAACCCGGATGGACGCAGTTCTACAGGACTTCCGTCGCGGCCGACAGCCGCCCGGCGAAAGACGCTATGTTGGCGCCATGACGTCCGTCTTCGTCCAGCTGATCGATTTCATCGGCACGTTCGCGTTCGCCATCAGCGGCGGGGTGGTGGCCGTCCGGCATCGGCTAGATCTGTTCGGCGTGTTGGTGCTGTCCTTCGCCGCGGCCACCGCGGGCGGCATCGTCCGTGATGTGCTGATCGGCGCGTTGCCGCCGACCTCGATCGTGGATTGGCGCTATCTCGCCGTCTCGTCGTTGGCGGGCTTGCTCACCTTCTACCGCTACGACGACGTCGAGCGGATGCGCAACCCGGTGCAGATGTTCGATGCGGTGGGGTTGTCGTTGTTCGCGGTGCTGGGTGCGACCAAGGCGCTCGCGGCGGGGCTCGGGCCTGTCGGCGCGATCATGTTGGGGATCCTCAGTGGCATCGGCGGTGGCATTGCCCGCGACGTTCTGGTCACCGAAATTCCGAACGTGTTGCGTCGCGAGCTGTATGCGGTGGCGGCGCTCGCCGGCGCGCTCGCGGTCGTGGTGGGAAACGCATTGCAACTGCCATCGGCGCCGGTGGCCGCGGTCGGCGCATTGCTGTGCTTCGTGCTGCGGTGGATGGCGATTCGACGCGGTTGGGGGCTGCCGCGCGCGGGCGATGGCGGCATTGCCGATTAGATGATCACCGCATCACGCACCTGAGATCACCGTCCACGCACCGTCGCATCCACCGCAGGCAGCAGCGACACATGATCGCGCGCCAGCGTCGCCGCAAGACCGGCGTGCTGCGCGCGATACATCCGATGCAGTTCCGCGTTGCGCGCGACGATACGCGGATCACCGGCAATTCCCAGCCAGCGTTGTCGTGCTTCCCGGCCCACTTGTTCGGTGTAGCGCGAACCCAGCTCTTCGCGAATCAGTGCTTCGTTGTCGGGCTGCAGGAAGGCGACATACCGTGCATTCCAGGGTTTGCGCATCCATGCCGGCCCTTTCAACGCCGTCACCGTGGCCAGCAACTGCGCGCGTTGCGCGTTCCAGTCGCCCGGTTCGGCCAGGCACGGCGCCAGCGGCGCGAGCCGCCGGACCTGTGCGTTGATTTGCACGCCGCTGGGGACGAGCGCGCGGAAGCCTGCGACGTCGTAACGCCCGGGCAGCACGCCGGCGCGCACGAGTGCCTGGCGCATCTGCGCCGTGCGCCCGAGTTGCACCGCTGCGAGACACCCTGCGCCCATCGCGGCGGTCCAGTTCCAGCGGCGCTCTTCGGCTGCGCGGGGGATCAGTGCGATCGCGCCGTCGTAGGCGGCTTTTGGGTTGCCGCGGGCATGTTCGAGCACGACGCGGTTGCTTTCGGCGAACAGATTGCCGGGGGCGAGACCCTGCGACACGCGAAGCCACGCATCGGCCGCCGCCGGCTCGCCCAAGCCTTCGAGGAACGGCGTGGCCTCCGCGATGATCTCGTGGTCCTCCGGGTCGATGCGATGGGCGACCAACTGCCAGCGAACGTAGCCGGCGAGATCATTGCGGAATGCCGCGACGCTCGCCATCGCCGACGCGGCATTCGGATTGCGGGGTTGCAGCGTCCACCCACGCTGCGCGCTGACCTGCGCGGCGTCGGTCCGACCCAGCCACAACAGCGCACTGGTCTTGAGGAAATACAGCGAACCGTTGAGCGGATCCAGCGGCAGCACCGCATCGATGTCCGCCACCGCCGATTCGAACTCCATGTCGTACAGATGGTGGCGCGCCTGGGTCGCGCGCAGCCACGTATCGTTGGGCGCACGCGCGATCGCCTGCGACAGCAGTCGCCGCGCGTCCTCGAACTCGCCGGCGTCTTCGGCCAGCTCCGCACGGAAGCCGAGCAACTGGCCATCGCCTGGATCGATGCGCGCGATGCGATCGAGCCACGGCCGCGCACGCAGCCCCGCAGTGCGGCGCGAGATCTTGCCCGTCTGCGCCATCAGGATCCACACGCGCACCAGGCCGAACATCGCGTCGCGGTAATTCGGGTCGCGGGCGAGCGCCTGCTGCATCGCCTTTTCGGCGGCGTCGAGCGAAGCGAAACTGTCGATCGCGATCTGCTGCAACCCGTGCGCATACGCATCGTAAGCGGCCACGTCGTGCGTGCTGCCCTGCACGATCTGCGCACGCTCGCCCGGCAACACTTCGCCGACCAGCGCCTTGGCGACTTCCGAAGCAATCTCGTCCTGGATCGCGAACAGATCGGCCATGCGGCGATCGTAGCTGCGCGACCACAACTCCGACCCATCGTCGGTGCGGACCAATTGCGCGGTGATGCGCACCATGTCGCCGGAACGTTGCACGCTGCCTTCCACGAGCGTCGCGACGCCGAGCAACTCACCGATGCGGCGCACGTCCTCCTGCTTGCCGCGGAAGGTGAATGACGACGTGCGTGCGGCGACTTTGAGCTTCGGCACCTGGGCAAGCTGGTGCAGCAATGTTTCGCTCAAGCCGTCGGAGAAGTATTCGTCCTCCGGGCGCGAAGAGAGGTTGAGGAACGGCAACACCGCCGTCGACGCCGCGCCCAGACGCGCATCGGACCCGGTCAACCCGACATCGCCACTCAACCCATGCACGAACCACCCGACGGCCGCGGCGAACAACAACGCCGCAACGGTGAACACGCGTTTGTTGCCCTTCGGCGCACGCTCCAGCTTCAGACCATCGGGCGTGAGCTCGGTGAGCCATGCGATGACCACCGCGACCGGCAGCCCCAGCAACGCGATCAGGGTGATCATGCGCGGTGCCCAATCGGGCAAGCCCAACTGTGGCGCGACGGTCGCGCCGACCTGGATCACGAGCCATGCGACGACCAGGTAGCCCGCGGCAACCTTGAAGACCTTGCGGCGCTTGAGTTCAGCGAACAGGGACATCGCCTCTCCGGCGTGGGCCGAATGAGGCCGGCTTACTTAGCCAACGGCGGGCGTTGGTGGGACCGGACCAGCAGCGGCGAATGCGGCGCTGTAATGCTTCGCCGCGGTCAAAATCGGCCTTGGCGTCATTCCGGCACAACATCAATCGTGAAGTTCAGCGGTATGCCAAAGGCTGCCATCGCTGATGCACATGCGGGATCGAGTTCGAAGCCCGGAGCGGCAGCGGCCCATTCCGCGCCGCTCCGTCCATTAACCTTCAGCGATGCGGCGGCGCGTAATTCGGCACCTCGGGCTTGCCGGCTTCCACGTTCGCAATCAGCTCCTTGAAGGCGCTCTGCTCCTCCGGATCTTTTGCCGCCGCCAGCTGCGTGCGCAGGATGGCTGCGTACGCCACCTTCTGCGCGTCCGCCGCGGTCGTTGCGATGTCCGGCTTCACGCCCGTGTGTTCCCAGTTGGTCTTCGTGATCGGATTGATCGCGCGGCCATTCGGAATGAAGGCTGCGAAGCCGCCGCCGATCGCGAAGCCGTCGCCTGGGTTCGCACCGCCGCCGGTGACTTCGCCGACTAGCGTCGCGCGCTTCTGCGTCTGGAAGTCGTAAGCGCACTCTTCGCCACCGGAGAACGTGCGCGCGGACGTCAGCACGTAGACGGGGCGCGTGTAATGCGTCGTCACCGTGGCGTTCGTCCAGTATTGATGCGTGGTGTCGCCGTCGCGAAAGTACAGGTCGTTGAGATGGCGCTCGTCGCCGGTGGCAAAGAAGTGGCTCATCAGATACGCGACGGTCGCGGGGTCGCCGCCGCCGTTGCGGCGCAGATCCAGGATCAACGCATCGGTGCCCGACAGCATCGTCATCGCCGCCGACAGCGCGGGCGCCACGATGTCGGTCGGGCCGAAGCCGCGCACCTCGAGATAGCCGACGTTCCCCGGCAGGCGCCGCACGCTGTCGATGCCGAAGCCGGTGCTCGAGAGTTGCTCGCGCATCGCCGCCGCGGTTTTTGCGTCGGGCGGCGTGCCGTTCGCCGGCGAGGGCTGGAAGTCCGGGTCGTAGCCGACGAAGAAATGGCGGTCCTGGCCGAACGTGCGCAGGTCGTTCGAAAGTGCATCGGCGAATGTCTTGCTGTCGGTGGCGGCGGCGTATCCACCGCTCGCCTCTTTCGCCGTGAGCGAGGCGGACACTTGCCTGGCGACATCGGGAAAAACGTAGTGCGCATGCAATTGCGTGGAAAGTCCGGCGATCACGGTCTTGCGCGCCGCCGCATCGATCGGGATCTTCGGTGCCGGCCCGCGCTGGGCGAGCGCTGCGGTCGGGGCGATGGCGAGCAGCAAGGCGAGTGCGAGTGTGTGGCGTGGTGTCATGGCATTTCCCTTTTGAATGTCTACTAAGCGGTTAGTACTGCGAGGCAAAAAAAATCAACGCGGGTTGGCGAGCTTGACCGTCTCGATCGACCAGGCGCCTGCGTCGAGTTGCGCATCGACGAGCACGGTCGCGCGACCCTTGGGCCCGCTGACATCGAAGCGGATGTCGGCCACGCCGTCCTGCGATTTGACGTCGCTGCCCTGGATCTCGATGTGGCCCTGCACCTCGTCCGACGCCATCGCGACGGGCGTGCCCACGCGGGCGACGACGACCGGAGCGGCGGCGACGCGACGGAACAGCGCATGGAACGCGGCGGTGTCGGTGAACTTCGGCGGCGGGGGCGGCGGCGGCGGCGGCAGCGGCGGCGGCGGCAACGGCGGCAGCGGCGGGGGTGCGGGCGGGACGCTAAGGCGCTCGATTTCGGCAAGCCAACGACGCACGCCGGCGTCGATCGGACGCGGTTGGTCGTCCAACTTGTAGACCTCGGTCAAGTGGCCATTCGCGTCGACATCGGCGCGGTAGTAGCGATCGCCTTCGATGCCGCGCGCGGTGATCTCGCGCGTGTCGCCGGGGCCGAGCACCCCGTCGGTAGTGGACCGAACGTGCAGGCCGGGCCTGCCCGCGATGCCTGCCTGCACGGCGAGCAAGGTGCCGGCGACGAGCACCAGGGCGATGGCCGCACCTGCGCCCCAGCGGCCGCGCGAAGGCGGGCCCGAGACCAGACGGGTGATGCGTTGCATGAGTGCGCCTCCATGGGCTGCGAGTACCAGGCGGGGAGCGGATTGGCGTTGGCACTCCAGTCCCGCGAGCGCCTCGGCCAACGCGATGGCGTCCCCGCACGCCGCCACCGCGCGATCGTCGCAGGCGTGTTCGCGCTCGGTCCGGATGCGCCGGCCAAGCCACCACGCCGCGGGATGGAAGAACAGCAGCGATTCGACCAGGCACTGCAGCCCGTTCCACAACCAGTCCATGCGCGCGATGTGCGCCAGTTCGTGCGCGAGCAGCGCTTCCACTTGTTCGCGCGGGAGTTGCGTGATCAACGACAGCGGCAGCCAGATGACCGGGCGAAACAGGCGCGCGGTGAATGGCCCGATCACGGAGGTCGACAAGCGCACGGTGACGTCGCGGCCGATGCGCATCGCCGCGCACAGCGCGTCGACGCGTCGCTGCCAGTCGGCCGGCAAGCGTTCGAATGCGTGTTTGTCCAGCGCGCTCACGATCCACCAACCGCCGAGGTGCCGCAGCAGCATCGCGGCAACACCCGTGAGCCACAGCAACGCAAGCAGGATCGCCATCGGGCTCGTTTGCTGCTCGAACATCGCGGTGCCGTCCAGGCGCGGCGCCGTCATCGCAGACAGTGGCCCGACGTTGATGGAAGCCCCCGGCACCTGCCAGAAATGCGCGAACGTCGATGCGGGCACCAGCACCATCGCCAACAGGAATCCCATCGCCACCGAATGGCGGAGCGCCGCGGTGGAACGCGTCATCATCGCCAGCGTCGCCCACGCGGCGATGCCCAGGATCGCGTCCTGCCACAACGCATGCAGCAGCGCGCGCGCCAATGCGGGCGCAAGACCGAACTGCAGGGCGGCGAGCGCATCCATCAGCCTTTCCGCTTCGCCTTGGCGCGCGCGATGAGCTTCGCGATCTGGTCGAGTTCATCGGCGCTCGCCACGTCGTCGTCGATCGCGCGTTGCACCAGCGTCAGCGCCGAACCCGAGAAGGCTTTGCGCATCAGGTCTTTCAGCAACGTGCCCTGCACCACCGGCTCGGTCTGCACTGCGAGGTAGGTATGGCTGCGCTCGGACGCATCGCGGCGCACGAGGCCCTTGTCGGCCATGATCGTGAGCATCTTCAACACCGTCGTGTACGCGGTGTCCTTCGCCTTCGACAGCTCGGCGTGCACTTCGCGCACGGTCATCGCGGCCTTGCGCGACCACAGCACGTGGAGGATGGCGAGCTCGCCTTCGGTGGGATTGGGGGTGGGCATCGGCGCCGCCTCGGTGTGTACGGCGCCATTAGTACGAAATGATTAGTAGATTGTCAAGCGGCCTGATCCAGGGTGATCCGCTCAACGCAGCCCGAACTGCACCAACTCCGCACCCCCATGCACCACCGGCGCCTCAACGCGCACGACGCCGAGATTGCGACAGTAGTATTTGTATTCGACATCGCCGGGTGTAAGCGACGTCGTCTCGCGCGTCTTCAGGCAGTCGTGGAAACGCCCCAGGCCGGTCTCGACGCGGATCCCCACCTTCTGGATCAGCGCCGCATCCTCGGCGACACCCGCTTCGAATTCCTGGAGGTAGTAGGTGCCGACCACGGGCCGATCGAACATCAGGATGCCCGCCTTCGCACCGCGCGTTCCGGCCTCCCACGAGCCCTCGTTCGATGCATCGATGCGTTTGCCAGTGGCGTCGTAGGTGTATTCCGTCGTCGCTTCGCCGAAGTACCAGACGTTGCCACCGTTGTCCTGGCCGTACCAATCCTGCGTGTCTTCCAGCAGGAGCACGCGTTTGCCGTTGCATTGCGGATCGGACCAGACCCTGTCGGTGACCGTGCGCGCCGACAGGCCCGCGTAAGCGCCGTGGAAGTCGTGCTTGGTCGCGTGCGTCACGACAACATCGTTGACCTTGCACGCGCCGTCTTCCAACTCGTAGGACACCGTGCGCGTGCCGGCTTGCATCGGCGAATACGGATTGTCGATCACGAGCGGGGCGTGGAAATTGGACAGACGGAATTCCGGTTGGAACGGGCCTGTCGCGAAGGCGGCGCTCGCCGGGAAGGCAAGGATCGGAAGCAAGCAGCAGAGTGCGCGAGGCTTCATGGCACGCCACAGGCTACCGGCCACATCGTAACGCGCGCTCAAGACGCCCTGAGGCGATCGTTAAATCGCCCGATTCCGGGGTGGCAGGCTGGATGCATCGCACTGGAGATCGGGGGGCCTTAACGGTCGGCTGAGCCAACATTCAGGACGGGCTTCCTTTTGCGCGCCCACGATGGGCGCCATGGTCGCGTTGCGTCTCTCGCAGGCAAGCCAACGCGCACTGCTGTTCGCCGTCTTTCTTTCGTTGGCCTTCGCCTTCCTGGGCAGCCGCGGGCTGTGGGATCCCGACGAAGGGCGCTACACGAATGTCGCGGCGAACATGCTGTCGAGCGGCGATTGGCTGGTGCCGCATCGACAACAGGAAGTCGGCCATTGGACCAAGCCGCCCCTGACGTACTGGGCGGTGGCCGCGAGCATGGGGGTGTTCGGGCTCAATCCCTGGGCCGCCCGGGTTCCCGTCGCGCTCGCCTACCTTTCGTGCATCTGGATGGTCGCGCGGATCGCGCGACGCCTTGCGCCCGGCCAGGAAACGCGCGCGGCGATCACCTTCGCCACGATGCTGTTGCCGGCGATCGCATCGCAACTGGTGACGACCGACTTTCTGCTCACCGCTTTCGAAACCCTCGCGATGTGGTCGTACGTCGAGTTGCGCTGGGGCGATGGTCGCGCGCAGTGGCGATGGTGGACGTGGATCGCCTTCGCGCTGGCGTTCCTGACCAAGGGGCCGCCGGGGTTGTTGCCGATGCTGGTGGTGCTCGGCGCCGAATGGAAGACACCAATCGAGCGTCGTGTGTTCCGGCCGCTGGCGTTCGTCGTGTTCGCCCTCGTGGCGACGTCGTGGTTCGTTGCGGTCACCGCACGCAACCCGCACCTGTTGCGTTATTTCCTCGGGATGGAAGTCATCGATCGCCTCACCACCAACGAATTCCGCCGGCACGGGGAGTGGTACGGGTGGGCGGTGGTCTACCTACCGACCCTGCTGGTCGGCACGCTCCCGTGGACAGGGGCGCTGATCGGATGGATCAGGAATCGATTGCCGACGTCCATCGATCGGTTCGTGGCGGCCTGGATCCTGGTGCCGTTGATCGTGTTCTGCATCGCGCGGTCGCGACTGCCGCTCTACCTGCTTCCGCTGTTCGTTCCCTTGGCGATCGCCACCGTCTTGCCGCGACCCGGCATGGCGCCGATCGCATGGAATGCGTTGATCGTCTGGGTGCCCATCCTGATTGCGATCCGCATCGTGGGCGCGGCCATCGACTCACCGCAGGACGCGCGCGCCTGGGCCGAAGCGATCCGCGAGCGATCCCCGGGCCGCGTCGACCAGGTGATTTTCGTGGATGACGTGGCGCGTTACGGCTTGCGCGTCCACCTCGATGCGGAAATCGAAGACGTCTGCCTGTCGCCGATGCCGCCGCCGGGCGAGGCGGCGATCAACCCAGCCTACGACGAAGACGCGGCACGTGAATTGATCGACGATCCCGATCCGTTACGCACCGTCTGGGTCGTGCAGGAGGCGACGTGGCGCCAGGTGCAGGCCTACCTGCATGCGCGAGACAAGCGCGCGGTGGCATTGGGCGGCCCGTGGCGCGGGCGGGTGTTCTTCCGCGTCGTTCCACTGGCGAGCGGATGATGCTTTCGCCCCTTCGCGCCCCGAAACGACGAAACCCCCGATCGCTCGGGGGTTTCGTCTTGAAATCTGGTGCCCGGGAGAGGACTCGAACCTCCACGATTTTACTCGCTAGTACCTGAAACTAGTGCGTCTACCAATTCCGCCACCCGGGCAGGTGGGCGCGTATGGTGCGGTGCGGGGCAGCCGATGTCAACGCGCGGGCGCATGATTTTGGGCGCCCTCGGGCGGGGGAACGTCGCCTTCATAGGCCAGCGGCAGGGAAACCGTGGCGCGCAGGCCGGGGTGGTTGTCGTCGAGGACGATGCGCGCGTGGTGGCGCACGGCGATCGCGCGGACCAGGCTCAGGCCCAGGCCGCTGCCGGAGGTGCCGCGGTGGCGTTCGCCGCGGTGGAAGCGGTCGAAGACGCGGTCGCGTTCATTCACCGGGATGCCGGGACCGCGATCGCCCACGGCGATGCAGGCGTGGTTGCCGGTGCGCGTGACCGCGACATCGACGCCGGTATCGGCCGGGGCGTACTTGATGGCGTTGTCGAGCAGGTTCACGACCAGCTGGAACAATTGGTCGGCGTCGCCGCGCACGTGCAGCGGTGCGGTCTGGAGCGAAAGCGAGATGCCCCGCTCCGCGGCGATCGGCTCGTAGAGGTCCGTCGCGTCGCTTGCCAGTTTGGCAAGGTCGACCGTTGTCTCGTCCTCGATGCGCGCCTGCGCTTCGATGCGCGCCAGCCGCAGCAGCGCGCCGGAGGCCTGGAGGAGTTGGTCGGCGTCGGCGATGGCCGGTTCGAGGGCCTCGGGATCCACCGGTCCCTGCGTGCGCAATTGGTCCAGCCGCGTGCGCATGCGCGTGAGCGGCGTGCGCAGGTCGTGCGCAATGTGGTCGGTGGCTTCGCGCACGCCGGCCAGCAGCGCTTCGATGCGGTCGAGCATCGTGTTGAAGCGCAGGGAAAGTCGATCGAAGGCATCGCCGGTCCCGTCGACCGGGGCGCGCAAATCGATCTCGCCTGCGCCGACGCGCATTGCCGTGGCATCGAGCGCCTGCAGGCGACGCGCGACCCAACGCGCGGTCATCGCACCGATCAGCAGGCCGAGCACGACGGCGATCGCCAGCGCAGCCAGGGTCGTGCGTGCCATCAACGCGAGAAAGCCGCTTTCCGATCGCAACCGCAGGCCGGTGGCCACGACCACGCCCGGCGCGAGCGTGGTGCGCTGGACCAGCACGCGCGTGTTGTCTTCGTCGCGCGCCTCGCGCCAGCCATCGCCCGCGGGGACGCTGGACGGCGGCGTGTTCGTCGCGATCGCGCGGCCGTCGAACCACGCGGCATACAGGGCATCGGGTTCGTCGGGGGTGGCGATGCGATCGCGCACGGCTTCGGACAATCCCGTGCGTCCGCCATCGCGGAAGGCATCGCGCAGGCCTTCGCCCTCGGCGACGATCGCTTCGCGTGCGTCGCGCACCAACAAGGTCGACACCGCCGCGTAGACCGCGCCGCCGAGCAACGCGAACCCGAGCAGGAACGACACGCACACCGCGAAGGCCAGGTGCCCGCTGGTCGAGCGCAGGGCGCGGCCGAGGTTCACGCGTCGCCGAATCGATAGCCCGCGCCACGCACGGTATGCAGTAGCTGCGTCGCCTCGCCGTGGTCGATCTTCTGGCGCAGGCGGCTGATGTGCACGTCGATGACGTTGGTCTGCGGATCGAAGTGGTAGTCCCACACTTGTTCGAGCAGCATCGTGCGCGTCACCACGCGCCCGGCCTGGCGCATGAGCGCTTCGAGCAGGCGGAATTCGCGCGGTTGCAGGTCGATGCGGCGCGTGCCGCGTTGCGCCTGGCGGCGCAGCAGGTCGAGTTCGAGGTCGGCGACCTTGAGTTTGGTTTCCGCGGCCGCCGCGCCACCGTCGTTGCGCCGCAGGATGTTGTCCAGGCGCGCGCTGAGTTCGGCGAAGGCGAAGGGTTTGCAGAGGTAATCGTCGGCGCCGGCGCGCAGGCCTTCGACGCGGTGGTCGACATCGCCCAGCGCCGTCAGCACGATCGTGGGAACGCGATTGCCTGCGCCGCGCAACGTGCGCAGCACGGTGAGGCCGTCGAGCGCGGGCAGCATTCGGTCGAGGATCAGCGCGTCGTAGGGTTCGGTGGTGGCGAGGAAGAGGCCTTCCTTCCCGTCGCCGGCGTGATCGACGGCGTGCCCCGCTTCCTTCAGGCCCTGTCGGAGCCAGGCCGCGGTGTCGGGATCGTCTTCGATCAACAAGATGCGCATCGCCGCCTCCTTCCTGCCCGGAGGATAACGCCGGGCCGGGCGGCGATTGGTTCAGCGCGCCGGCTGTTGCAAAGCCGGCTGTTGCAAAGCCGGCTGTGCCAAGCGAGTCCCGGGCGGCGCGGCGGTGCGGGGTCAGGGGATCTCCGCGCCGCCCGGGGTCGCCTCGGGATCACTTCTTGGCGGCGGCCTTGGTTTCCGACTTCGACCACTTCTCGCAATGGCCGGTCTTGCCCTGCTTCTCGCAGGTGCGCTTTTCGTGGTGTTCGGACTTGACGGCGGTGGACTTCGCGGGCTGCGCGGCGGTGGAAGCGGCCTGCGGCGTGGCCGCGAAGGCGGAGCCGGCGACGGCGCTCAGGGCAAGGAGCAGCAGGGCGTTGCGGGTGAGCATGGCGGAACTCCTGTGGATATGGGCGATGGATGTCGCAGGACGAAGGCTGCGCCACGCGGGCTTGCGGGCCGATGGGCCGGAGATGAAACATTTTTCATCCGGCGGCGGCGGGTACACTTCCGAGGACTCGCCCCACGCAGCAATCGATGAACGACACCGTCCGCCCCGTCTTCCACGGCTTCGAGCAAATCCCCCTCCGCGAATACGCCGAACGCGCGTATCTCGACTATTCCATGTACGTCGTGCTGGACCGCGCCCTGCCCTTCCTGGGCGACGGGCTCAAGCCGGTGCAGCGCCGCATCATCTACGCGATGAGCGAGCTCGGGCTCAACGCCGGGGCCAAGCCGAAGAAATCCGCGCGCACCGTGGGCGACGTGATCGGCAAGTACCACCCGCACGGCGACTCGGCGTGTTACGAGGCGCTGGTGCTGATGGCGCAGCCGTTCTCGTACCGCTATCCGTTGATCGAAGGCCAGGGCAACTTCGGTTCGAGCGACGATCCGAAATCCTTCGCCGCCATGCGTTACACCGAATCCAAGCTCACGCCCATCGCCGAAGTGCTGCTGGGCGAACTGGGCCAGGGCACGGTCGACTGGGTGCCGAACTTCGACGGCACGCTCGACGAACCCTCGTGGATGCCGGCGCGCCTGCCGCACCTGCTGCTCAACGGCACGACGGGCATCGCCGTCGGCATGGCCACCGACGTCCCGCCGCACAATCTCAACGAAGTCGTCGCCGCGTGCATTCGCCTGCTCGAGGATCCCGACGCGACCGTGCGCGATTTGTGCGAACACATCCGCGGCCCCGATTACCCGACGACGGCCGAGATCATCACGCCGGCGAGCGATTTGCTCTCGATGTACGAAACCGGCCTGGGCAGCGTCCGTGCCCGCGGCACGTTCGTGAAGGAAGCGGCGAACATCGTCATCACCGCCCTGCCCTACCAGGTCTCTTCGTCGAAGGTGATCGAGCAGATCGCGGCGCAGATGCGCGCGAAGAAATTGCCGTGGCTGGAAGACATCCGCGACGAATCCGACCACGAGAATCCCGTGCGAGTGGTGCTCGTGCCGCGCAGCAATCGCGTGGATGCCGAGCAGTTGATGGGGCATTTGTTCGCAACGACGGACATCGAGCGCTCCTTCCGCGTCAATTTGAACGTCATCGGCGAAGACGGCCGCCCGCAGGTCAAGAACCTGAAGATGTTGCTGTCCGAGTGGCTGGTGTTCCGCACCAACACCGTCGTGCGCCGCCTGCAGCATCGCAGGGACAGGGTCGAGCGCCGCCTGCACCTGTTGGAAGGTTTGCTGGTCGCGTTCCTCAACCTGGATGAAGTCATCCGCATCATCCGCACCGAAGACGAGCCGCGCGACGCATTGATCGCGCGCTTCGCGCTCAGCGAAGACCAGGCCGACTACATCCTCGACACGCGCCTGAAGCAACTGGCGCGCCTGGAGGAGATGAAAATCCGCGGCGAACAGGACGAGCTGGCGAAGGAACTGGAGAAGATCGTCTCGACGCTCGAGAGCAAGGCCAGGCTCAAGAAGCTGGTGAAGGACGAGCTGCTGGCGGACGCGAAGAAATTCGGCGATGCGCGGCGTTCGCCGCTGGTGTCGCGTGGCGCCGCGCAGGCGCTGGACGAAACCGAACTCGTGCCGAGCGAACCGATGACGGTCGTGCTCAGCGAGAAGGGCTGGATCCGCGCGGCGAAGGGCCACGATGTCGACGCGGCGGGCTTGTCGTACCGCGAAGGCGATGGGTTGCTCGCCGCGGTACGTGGGCGTAGCACGCAGCAAGTCGCCTTCCTCGATTCGACGGGGCGCAGTTATTCCACCATCGCGCATTCGCTGCCGAGTGCCCGTGGCAACGGCGAGCCCTTGAGCGGTCGCTTCACGCTCGCATCGGGGGCGTCGTTCCAGGCGATCGCAAGCGGCGATGATGAAACGCGCTTCGTGATCGCCTCCTCGCACGGCTACGGGTTCGTCACGAAGTTCGTCAACCTCACCGGTCGACAGAAGGCCGGCAAGGCGATGCTGTCGCTCACGCCCGGCGCGAAGGTCGTGCAGCCGGCGCAGGTCGGTGCGGTCGAAAGCGATCGCGTCGTCGCGGTGACGAGCGCGGGCCATCTGCTCGCGTTCCCGGTGCGCGACCTGCCGGAGCTCGACAAGGGCAAGGGCAACAAGCTGATCGAGATTCCGAAGGCGAAGCTCGGGACCGAGCGCGTCGTCGCGGTGGCCGTGGTGCCACCGGGCGGCAAGCTATCGGTGAAGTCGGGGTCGCGTTCGATGACGCTGTCGTTCAAGGAACTCGACGAGTACGTCGGTGCGCGTGCCTCGCGCGGCGGCCTGTTGCCGCGTGGTTGGCAGAAGGTCGACGGGCTGGCGGTCGAATGAGCGAGGAGCTGCTGCAAGATCGGGAAAACTGGTTGTCGCGCTGGCGCGAGGGCCGGATCGGGTTCCACCAGGCGTCGCCTTCGCCCTTGCTCGTCGAATGTTGGGAGCGGATCGGTGCGCCGGAGGGTTCGACGGTGTTCGTGCCGCTGGCGGGGAAATCCGTCGACATGCCGTGGTTGGTCGAACATGGGCATGGTGTGTTCGGTGTCGAACTCGCGACGCTGGCGGTCGAGCAGTTCTTCTCCGAGCAGCGGTTGGACGCGGACGTCGAGCAAACGCCAAAGGGCGCGCTGTGGCGTTCCGGGCCGATCGCGGTGTTGAATGGCGATGTGTTCGCGCTCGATGCGCAGGATCTGTCTGGGTGCACGACGTTTTTCGATCGCGCCGCGATCATCGCGTTGCCGACGGGGTTGCGACAACGCTATGCGCGCGAGGTGTATGCGCAGTTGCCGCGCGGGTGCGTCGGGTTGATGGTCACGCTCGAGTTCCCGCAGCATCAAAAGCCCGGCCCGCCCTTCTCCGTGCAGGAAGCGGAAGTGCGTGAATTGTTCGAGCCCGATTGGGAGGTCGAATTGCTGGTGCGGCGCGACATCCTGGCCTACCAGGAATCGTTCCGGAAGGAAGGCGTGACGGCGTTGCACGCGGTGGCGTATCGAATGCAGCGGCGCTGAGCGCGCCGCACGACAGGGGGCGGCATGCGGCGCTGGATCATCCGGATCGCATCGGGGTTGCTCGGGCTGTTGCTGATCGCGGTGTTCGCCGCGTGGCTCGCGATGCGCGCGAGCTTGCCGTCGCTCGACGGAACGCAGTCGTTCCCAGGCCTTTCCGCGCCGGTGACGATCCAGCGCGATGCGCTCGGTGTCGTCACGATCGATGCGAGCAACGAAACCGATGCGCTGCGCGCCCTCGGCTACGTGCACGCGCAGGAACGGTTCTTCGAAATGGACCTGATGCGCCGGTCCGCGGCAGGCGAGTTGTCGGGCTTGTTCGGTGGCATCGCGCTCGGCGTCGACAAGGCGGCGCGCGTGCACCGCATGCGGGCCCGCGTGCATGAGCGCATGAACGAGATCGCCGGGGATCGACGCGCGCAACTCGATGCCTACACGCAAGGCGTGAACGCGGGCCTGGCGGCGTTGTCCGCGCGCCCCTGGGCCTATCTGGTGCTGCGCCAGCAGCCGCAACCGTGGCGCCCCGAAGACACGCCATTGGTCGGCTATGCGATGTACTTCGACCTGCAGGATGCAGGCAACAAGCGCGAGCTCGCGTTGTGGAAGTTGCGGCCGCACGTACCGCCGGCCTTGTTCGCGCTGCTCACGCACGCGGGTTCGAGTTGGGATGCGCCGCTGACCGGCCCACCGACGGGTGACGCACCCTTGCCCGGGCCCGATGCGTTGAATCTGCGCGACCTGCCGGTGCCCGCCCTGGCGGCGATCACGCCCGTGCCCGATCCGCCCGCGATCGGCAGCAACAACTTCGCCGTCAGCGGTGATGCCACGCGCGACGGCCGCGCGATCCTCGCCAACGACATGCACTTGGCGCTGCGCGTGCCGAACATCTGGTTCCGCGCGCGATTGCGCTATCTGGATGCGCGCGCCGAAGGCGGCCGCGTCGACCTCAACGGCGCCACCCTGCCCGGCCTGCCGGCGATGGTGGTCGGCAGCAACGGGCATGTCGCGTGGGGCTTCACCAACGGGTACATCGATGCGGCGGATTGGGGCCGTTTGTCGAAATGCGGCGCGGCGCGCTATCGCATCGGGGGCGGGTGCTTGCCGCTGGAGGTGCATCGCGAACGGATCGACGTTGCGGGCGGCGCGCCGGTCGAGATCGATGTCAAGGACTCCGCGTGGGGGCCGGTGCTGGCCGAAGACGAGAACGGCGACGCGCTTGCGCTGCGGTGGTCGGCGCATCTCCCGGGCTCGTTGCGCCTGGCGTTCATGGACATGGCGTATGCGCGCGATGTCGACGATGCCTTGCGTCGTGCCGATCGCGCTTCGATTCCCGCGCAGAACCTGTTGCTCGCGGACAAGCGCGACGTCGCGTGGCGCGTGATCGGGCCGCTGCCGCAACGCGCGGCCGGCTGCGATGCGCCGATGCCGGATGCAGGCGCGTGCGCGCCGTGGGGCTTGCGGCTCGACGCGTCGCCCGTCGTTGCGCGGCCGATCTCGGCGCGCTTGTGGAGCGCGAATGCCCGTGTCATCGAGGATCGCGCGGGCGCGGCGCGCTTGTACGACGGGAATTTTTGGCTCGGCGTACGCGCCTTCCGCATCAAGACCGATCTGTTCGAACGCGCGCAATTCGACGAACGCGCCTTGCTCGACATCCAGCTCGACGATCGCGCGGTGTTCCTGTATCGCTGGTGGGAACTGTTGCAGTCGCAGGCGAAGGCTGACGACACGCCTGCGCTGCATGCGCTCGCCGACGCATCGCGCACCTGGGAGGGTCGCGCGGAGCCTTCGTCGGTGAGCTTCCGCATCGCGAAGGCCTGGCGGCGCGCGGTGCACGATCGCCTCGCCGATGGGCTCACCGCGCCGGCGCAGGCCGCGCTCGGCCAGGACTTCGTGATGCCGCAGATGCCGCAGTTCGAAGGGGTTGCGTGGCCGCTGGTTTCGCAACGGCCGATGCACCTGTTGCCGCGACGCTACACGACGTGGACGGCGTTGTTCGAAGATGCAGCGACGGATGTGCGAACGGATCTGGAGCAGGAAGGCCCGCTCGCTGAACGCACGTGGGGCGAAGCCAACACCGCGCGCATCTGTCACCCGCTCGCGCGCGCCCTGTCCTTCGCGCGAAAGCTGTTGTGCATGCCGGCCGAGCCGCTGGATGGCGACGCGACCACGCCACGCGCGCAATCGCCGGACAATGGGGCATCCGAGCGCATGGTGGTGTCGCCCGGCCACGAAGCCGACGGTATTTTCCATATGCCGGGGGGACAGAGCGGCCATCCCTTGTCGCCGTATTGGGGCGCGGGGCATGAAGACTGGGTGCAAGGACGTCCGACGCCTTTCCTGCCGGGTCCGACAGAGCACACGCTGACGCTGAAATAGCGAAAGTTCGTCCGCACCAACCGGCGGAATCCAAGAAGGATGGAGGGCGCGCGCCAATACGATGCCGCGGAGTTCCCTCCCCAAAATGGAATCGAGCATGACCAAATTGAAACTGATCGCGCTGGCCCTCGCCATCGCGCCGGCCACCGCGTTTGCGGCCGATGGCCCGGGCTTCGCGTTTACCGCCGGCTACGGCAGCCTGGACGGCGGCGGCAATCCGCTTTCGGGCGTTGCGCTGGAAATGCCGGGCCCGTTCGCCACCATCGACCACGACAACAGCGACGACGTGTGGAGCCTGTCGGCCTCGTGGTTCATCAACCAACACTTCGCCATCGAGCTGTGGACCGCGCAGGGCGCCGAGCAGTCGGTGCAGATCGACTCCGAGTTCGGCCCCGACATCGCGGTCGCAAAATACTCCACCGCACCCGTCACGCTGATGGCGCAGTACCACTTCGGTGGCTTCGGCCGCATCTCCCCGTTCGTCGGTGCGGGCTGGCACTGGACCAACGTCAGCGGCATCAGCACCAACGTCGCGTACGACGAAGTCACGGGGCTCAAGGTGTCGAACGACAACGGTTTCGCCGCCGTCGCCGGCATCGACGTCGCGATTTCGCAGGGTTGGTTCGCACGCGGCGACGTGCGCTGGATGGACGCCTCGACCGACGTCTCATCGCTCGGCATGGCCAGGCAGTCGGTCAGCGCCGACAAGGTGTACTACGGCGTCTCCATCGGCTACCGCTTCTGAGGTCCCCGCGCCGGCTCGCTACGCGAGGAGCCGGCGCATCAGCGCCAGATATACATCGGGTAGCGCTTGCAAGTCGGCGAGCGACACATGCTCGTCGACCTTGTGGATGCTCGCGTTCACCGGCCCGATCTCCACGCATTGCGCACCCAGCGGCGCGATGAAGCGCGCATCCGACGTACCGCCCCCGGTGCTTTCCTCCGGCGCGAAGCCGGCGATTTCGGCGAGTGTTTCGCGGGCCGCCGCACGCAGCGGGCCTTCGGGCGTGTGGAAGGGTTCGCCGCCGCGATGCCAATGGATCGCGTAGTCGAGCGCATGCTTGCGGAGGACCGCCTCGCACTCGCTTTCCAACTGCCCGGCGCTCCAGTTCGGATTGAAGCGCAGGTTGAACAACACCTGCAGCTCGCCGGGAATGACGTTGTTCGCGCCGGTGCCGGCGTGCATGTTGCTGATCTGCAGGCTGGTCGGGGGAAAGGTTTCGAAGCCGCCGTCCCATTTGCGGGCGACGAGCTCGGCGAGCGCGGGGAGCGCCTCGTGGATCGGGTTGCGCGCCTTGTCGGGATACGCCACGTGGCCCTGGATCCCGCGCACCGTCAGCGTCGCGGACAAGGTGCCTCGGCGGCCGACGCGCAGCAGGTCGCCGAGTTGCGATTTCGACGAAGGCTCGCCCGTCACGCACCAATCGATGCGCTGCCCACGTTCGCGAAACACATCGGCGATGCGGCGCACGCCATCGACGGCATCGCCCTCCTCATCCGAGGTCACCAGCATCGCGACGGTGCCGCGGTGGTCCGGATGCGCCGAGACGAAACGCTCCAGCGCGACGACGAACGCCGCGACGCTGCCCTTCATGTCCGCCGCGCCGCGGCCGTACAACAGACCGTCGCGTTGCGTGGGCACGAACGGATCGCTCGCCCACGCTTCGCGCGGGCCCGGCGGCACGACGTCGGTGTGGCCGAGGAACACCAGCACCGGATCCGCGCTGCCGTGCGTCGCCCAGAGATTGTCGACATCGCCGAAGCGCAGCGATTCGCAGGCGAAGCCTGCGTGCGAAAGGCGCTCGGCCAGCATGGCCTGGCATCCCGCATCATCCGGCGTGACCGATGGACGCTCGATCAACGCCTTCGTCAACGCGAGCACATCGCTCACTTGCGCACTCCGAAACGCAACTTGAACCCGTTGTCGGTGAAGCCCTGCATCACCGTGCCATCGTCGGTGACGACGACGGGCCGACGCATCAACTGCGGATATTCCTTCAGCAGCAACTGCCATTCCGGGTCGCTGGCCGGCGTCTTGCGATTGGGCGGCAACTCGCGCCACGTGGTCGACGACTTGTTGATCAGCGCCTCCCAACTGCCCGCCTGCTGCGCCCAACCGGCGAGCGTGGCGGCGGACTGGCGGTTGTCGCGGTAATCGACGAACGTGTGGGCGATCCCGAATCGCTCCAACCAGTTGCGCGCCTTCTTGCAGGTATCGCAGTTGGACAGGCCGTAGAGAGTGGTCATCGCTTACCCGCGCAGGAGTTCGTTGATCGAGGTCTTGGCGCGCGTCTTCGCATCCACCTGCTTGACGATGACCGCGCAGTAGAGGGAGTGCGTGCCGTCGGCCGCGGGCAGCGAACCGGACACCACCACCGAACCCGGCGGCACGTAGCCGTAGCTGATTTCCTTCGTCGCGCGGTTGTAGATACGCGTGCTCTGTCCGAGGAAGACGCCCATGCCGATCACGCTGTGGTGGCCGACGACAACGCCTTCGACGACTTCCGAGCGCGCACCGATGAAGCAATGGTCCTCGACGATCGTCGGCGAAGCCTGCAGCGGTTCCAGCACGCCGCCGATGCCGGCGCCGCCGGAGATGTGGCAATGCTTGCCGACCTGCGCGCACGAACCCACGGTCGCCCAGGTATCGACCATCGTGCCGGCGCCGACGTGCGCACCGATGTTGACGAAACTCGGCATCAGCACGACGTCCTTGCCCAGGTACGAACCGCGCCGCACCACGGTGCCGGGCACCACGCGCACGCCAAGCTTGCGGAACTGCGATTCGCCGAAGCCCTGGAAGCGCAGCGGGACCTTGTCCCAGTACGGCGACGGCTCGCCCTCCATCAGCGTCATGTCGCGGGTGCGGAAATACAGCAGCACCGCCTTCTTCAGCCACTCGTTGACCTGCCAGCCGCCCTTGCCGTCGGGTTCGGCCACGCGAAACTCGCCGCTTTCCATGCCTTCGATCACGCGTTCGACCGACGGGCGCGTCGCCCACTCGATTTCTTCTGGCGTGAGCATCGTGCGGCGTTCCCACGCGCTGTCGATGTGGAACTTCAGCTCCTCCACGCTCAAACCCGGTGCGGGCTGCGGCGCGGCGGCCTTCTTCCTTGCAGTCTTGCGGACGGTCATCGTGGATCTCCATCGAATAGGGCCGACAGCGCCGCGCGCAGGGCATCGCGGCGTGCGTCGTCGAGCGCGTGGTCGCGCTCGTCGGTGAGTTGGAAGACGTCTTCTGCGCGTGCGCCGAAGGTCGCGATGCGGGCATCGTGCACGCGCAGGCGCTGCGCACGGAAGACTTGCGTGACATCCGCGAGAAGACCCGGCCGATCGGTGCAGACCAGGCTGAGCAGGGTCAGGCGCCCGTCGGCCGCATCGACGAACCCGATCTGCGGTGCGATGCGGAAATGTCGCAGGTGACGCGGCTGGTTGCGACGCACCGGCTTGATCGTGTCGAGATCGGCGACGGCGAGCGCGGCGGACATGCGGCGTTCGACGTCTTCGGCAGCCACCGTGCGCTGGCCTTCGGCCGGCAACACTTCGAACGTATCGAACACGCGCGCGTCCGGGCCGTCGAACAGGCGCGCCTGCATGATCGCGAGGCCGGCGCGGTCGAGCGTTGCGACGATCGCGGCGAACAGCCCATCGCGGTCGGGCGCGAGCACGAACACTTCCAGCGCACCGATGCGCGCGGCGCCCTGCGCGTTCAACGTCCGCGCACTGACGCGCACGCCATCGGCCTTCGCACCGCGCACGACGGTGGCCTGCCACGCGATCTGGTCGGGCCGCGCGCGCAGGAAGGTTTCGTCGGGCATCTGCGCGAACAGGCGTTGCGCTTCGTCGGCTTCGATGCCGAATGCGGCAAGCAGCGCCTGCGCGGAGGCGCGCGCTTCGGCGATGCGATCGGCCGCGGCGACCGGGTGTTCGAGGCCGCGTCGCAATGCCAGGCGCGTCGCCGTGTACAGGTCGGCGAGCAGGCGGTCCTTCCATGCGTTCCACAACTTCGGCGAGGTGCCGGCGATGTCGGCGCAAGTCAGCAGGTACAGCAGATCCAGGCGTTCGCGATCGGCGACCTCGTGCGCGAAGCGATGGATGACCTCCGGATCGGAGATGTCCTGCTTCTGTGCGGTCACGGACATCAGCAGGTGCTTGCGCACGAGCCAGGCGATCAGTTCGGTGTCGGCCTCGCTCAGGCCGTGCGCGACGCCGAATGCGCGCGCATCGACCGCGCCGAGTTCGGAGTGGTCGCCGCCCCGCCCCTTCGCGATGTCGTGGAAGAGCCCGGCGAGCAACAACAACTCCGGCTTGCGCAACCGCGGGTGGATTTCGTGCGCGATCGAAAAGCGCTCGTCCTGCGTGCCCGCGGCGAAACCGGCGATGTTGCGCAGCACCGCGAGCGTGTGCTGGTCGACGGTGAAGACATGGAACAGGTCGAACTGCATGCGCCCGGACACCTGCGCGAACGCGGGCAGCCAACGCGCGAGGACGCCGAGGCGTGCGAGCCGCGCGACGGTGTCGACCGCCTGCGGGCCACGCAGTAGCGCAAGGAATTGCGCGCGCAAGGCCGGCGTCGCGTCGGTGTATGCGGGAATCGTGGGCAGCGCTTCGGCGAGTGCGCGTGCGGTTTGCGAGTGCAGGCCGCGGATGTGCGGTTGCGCCGCCCAGATCGCGAACAACGCGAAGATCGCAGCGGTGTCGCCATCGGGCCACTGCGGGTCGCGCGCCGCGAGATAACCGCGGCGCATTTCGAACGCCGCATCGATCGGCTCGGGCGCGACTTCGCCTTCGAGCTGTTCTTCGAAACGTTGCAGCAACCGATCGTTGATGCGCAACACGATGGATGCGCTGCGATAGAAGCCCTGCATCATCTGTTCGACCGCAAGCGTGCCGTCGGCATCCACGTGCCCGAGGCGCGCGGCAAGCGATTTCTGATGATCGAAGCGCAGGCGTTCCTCGCGGCGATTGGCGACCAGGTGCAGGCCGTAGCGCAGGCGTGCGAGTGCGCGGCGTTCGCGTTCGAGCGTGGCGTATTCGTCGGCGCCGAGCTGGCCGAGCGCGATCATGCCCTGCGCGTCGCGCTGGCCGAGCACGCGCAGCGCCATCCAGCGGAGCGTCTGGATATCGCGCAGGCCGCCCGGGCCTTCCTTGAGGTTGGGTTCCAGGTTGTCCGAGGTGTCGCCGAAGCGCGCCTGGCGCACGCGTTGTTCTTCGCGCTTGGCGCGGAAGTAGTCGCGCGCCGGCCAGACATGGCGCGTGTCGATCGCGTGCAGCAGCGCGCGCAGATCGTGTTCGTCGGCGACCAGCGGGCGTGCTTCGGACAACGCGGTCAGCACGGTGATGTCTTCGCGCGCGGCGCTGGTGCATTCGTTGTGCGACCGCACGGCGTGCCCGGTCGGCAGGCCGGCATCCCAGAGCAGCGCGAAGAAGCGCGCGAGCGCGTCGTGTTGCGCGGCCTGTGCGTCGGGTTCGGCCAACACGAGCAGGTCGATGTCCGATTGCGGGTACAACTCGCCGCGGCCGTAACCGCCGACGGCGAACAATGCGAGCTTTGCGTCATCGGTGATGCACTGCGCCCATGCGTCGCGCACGATCGCATCGACCGCCATCGCGCGGTCGCGCAGCAGCGTGTCGATGTCTTCGTTACGGTCGAAGCGCGCGGCCAGCGCCGCATCGGCATCCACCAGGCGCGCACGCGCTTGCGTGGCCCATGCGGCGGGTTCGCCCGGCGGCGGCGCCGCCGGCCTGGAGGCGGCGGCGTGATCGGTCACAGGTCGTTGTCGTCCCCGGGGACGCGGGTGAGGATCTCGACGCCGTCGTCGGTCACCACCACCGTGTGTTCCCACTGCGCGGAAAGTTTGCGGTCCTTGGTGACCACGGTCCAACCGTCGGGGAGCAGCTTGGTGTGGCGCGCGCCTTCGTTGATCATCGGTTCGATCGTGAAGGTCATGCCCGGCTTGAGGACCATGCCCTCGCCGGGGCGGCCGTAATGCAGCACCTGCGGATCTTCGTGATAGATCCTGCCGATGCCGTGCCCGCAGTACTCGCGCACCACGCTGAAGCGTTCGCCCTCGGCGTACTGCTGGATCGCGTTGCCGATGTCGCCGAGCGTGGCGCCCGGTTTCACGGTGCGGATGCCACGGAACATGGCCTCGCGCGTGGTGTCGACCAGCCGCTTGGCCATCACCGAGGGCGCGCCCACGTAATACATGCGCGAGGTGTCGCCGTGCCAGCCGTCCTTGATGACGGTGACGTCGATGTTGAGGATGTCGCCGTCCTTCAGGACCTTGGCTTCGCTGGGGATGCCGTGGCAGATGACGTTGTTGACCGACGTGCAGACGGTCGCGGGGAAGCCGCGGTAACCGACGTTGGCCGGGATGGCCTGCTGCACGTTCACGATGTGGTCGTGGCAGATGCGGTCGAGTTCGGCGGTGGTCACGCCCGGCTTCACGTGCGGGGCGACGACTTGGAGCACTTCGGCGGCCAGGCGGCCGGCGACGCGCATCTTCTCGATGTCCTCGGGGGACTTGATGGTGATCGACATGGGGGGATTATCGCCTCCCGGCGGCCCTCACGACCATCACGCCCCCGTCCCGGAGCGTTCCACGGCTTGCCCGCAAGTGGCTGGAACCGCTAGAATTCCGCTCCTTCCCCGGGCACCTGCCCACGGAAGCCGCCCACGAGGGGCGTCACCCTCGAATCCACACCTGCCGCAACAGCCCGCCCCGGGGTGCCTCGCAAGAGGTTCGGAGGCGGAAGCGACAGGGAGGCCCAACCCCGGAACCCAACGTCCGCCCCAACCCATGGGCGGCAGGTTCCACTGTCAGGAGTTACAGCAATGTCCCAGGTCACCATGCGCCAGATGCTGGAAGCCGGCGTCCACTTCGGCCACCAGACGCGCTACTGGAATCCCAAGATGGGCCCGTACATCTTCGGCGCCCGCGGCAAGATCCACATCATCAACCTCGAGAAGACGATGCCGCTCTTCTCCGACGCGATGAACTTCATCTCGGCGATCGCGCAGAAGCGCGGCACCATCCTGTTCGTCGGCACCAAGCGCTCGGCGCGCGAAGCGATCAAGGAAGAAGCCTCGCGTTGCAGCATGCCGTACATGACGCAGCGCTGGCTGGGCGGCACGCTCACCAACTTCCGCACGGTCAAGCAGTCGGTCCAGCGCCTGAAGGAACTGGAAGCCGGCGAAACCGACGGCTCGTTCCAGAAGCTGGTCAAGCACGAAGTGCTCGGCCTGCGCCGTGAGCGCGACAAGCTCGAAGCCTCGCTCGGCGGCATCAAGGACATGAACCGCCTGCCCGACGCGCTGTTCGTGATCGACATCGGCCACGAAGACATCGCCGTGAAGGAAGCCAAGAAGCTCGGCATCCCGGTCATCGCGGTGGTCGATACCAACTACGACCCGGCCCTGGTCGACTACGCGATCCCGGGCAACGACGACGCCATCCGCGCCGTGCAGCTGTACGCCCGCGCCGCCGCCGACGCCGTGCTCGAAGGCAAGGCTGCCGCGCCGTCGGCCGCCAACGTCCGCGAAGAAGACTTCGCCGAAGCCGCCGGTGCCGAAGGCGACGACAAGAAGGGCCCGCGCCGCGCCCCGGCCAAGAAGCCCGCCCCCCGCAAGCCGGCCGCCAAGGCCGAGTAAGCGTCGGCTGTCACGCAGCCGCGCGACCATGCGCGGCTGCGATTCATTTCGTCTAGAGGAACCCCCATGGCTGAAATCACCGCTTCCCTGGTCAAGGAACTGCGCGAGCGCACCGGCGCCGGCATGATGGAGTGCAAGAAGGCACTCACCGAAAACAACGGCGACATCGATGCCTCGGCCGAGTGGCTGCGCAAGTCCGGCCTGGCCAAGGCCGACAAGAAGGCCGGCCGCGTGGCCGCCGAAGGCCGCATCTCGGTCGCCCAGTCGGGCAGCAAGGCCGTGCTGGTCGAGATCAACTCCGAAACCGACTTCGTGGCGAAGGACGGCAACTTCATCAACTTCGCCGACGCCGTCGCGCAGACCGCGCTGACCTCCGGCGCCGCCGATGTCGAAGCGCTCAAGACCGCGAAGATGCCTTCGGGCGACACGGTCGAGGAAACGCGCGCCGCCATCATCTCGAAGGTCGGCGAGAACGTGCAGGTCCGTCGCCTCGTGCGCATCGACACCGCCAACAACGTCGCGGCTTACGTGCACACCGGCAACAAGATCGGCGTGCTGGTCGAGCTCAAGGGCGGCGACGCCGACCTCGCGCGCGGCATCGCGATGCACATCGCCGCGCTGAACCCGCCGTACAACAAGGCCGCCGACGTGCCGGCCGATTTCGTGGCGAAGGAAAAGGAAATCGAACTGGCCAAGATGTCCGACAAGGACAAGCAGAAGCCGGCCGAAATCCTCGAGAAGATCATCAGCGGCAAGATCGCGAAGATCGTCAACGAAGTGACGCTGTACGGCCAGCCCTACGCGCTGGACCAGGACAAGACGGTCGAAGCCGCGGCGAAGGCCGCCGGCGCCGATGTCGTCGGCTTCCAGCGCCTCGCCGTCGGCGAAGGCATCGAGAAGGTGAAGGAAGACTACGCAGCCGAAGTGGCCAAGGCCATGCAGGTCTGATCCATCGCGACATGCGAGCAACGAAAAACCCGCGGACAACCGCGGGTTTTTTGTTGCCTGTCGCGGTGGGGGCACCGTGTCGGGGAATCAATCCGGCAACGAGATAGTGCCTGCAAGATGTTGCGCCACTGTCGCGATGCGACGCAGGTGTCGCGATTCCGGATGCGTGAGCAACCACAATTGTGTTTCCGCATCGGTGAGGGGATCGGTGAGTGCAACCAGATCCGTTCGATCGCGCGCGAGGAACAACGGAAGCACACCGACGCCAAGCCCCGCTGCAATCCCTTCGGCGACCGACAGGATGCTGTTGACCTGCACGCGCGGGACGACGCCCGGGAAGTGTCGTTTGCGCCACAACACACCCTGGTGTTGCGGCAGCGCTTCGTCGGGCGCGATCCACGGGCTGGTTGCCGGATCCGGCTTTTTCCCGCGCGTGCGTGCGCCGTAGATCGCGACGCGGATCGTGCCCAGGTGTTTGCCGACCACGTGGTCGGGCGGGCGCGAGGTCGCGCGCAGGGCGATGTCGGCGTCGCGCTTGGTCAGGCTCGCCAGTTCGTGGCTTGCGGTGATTTCGAACGACAGCAACGGGTGCGTTTGGGACAGGTCGCGCAACGCGGGCAACACGAGCCCGTGCAACAAGGTATCCGTCGTGCTGATGCGCACGGTGCCCGACACCGCCTGCCCTGGCGCCTGCGCGACGCCGCGCGCCGTATCGAGTTCGGTTTCGATGCGCTCGGCATGGCGCGCGAGTTGCGCGCCCAGCTCGCTCGGACGATAGCCGGCGCGCGTGCGTTCGAACAGGCGCTGCTGCAGTCCCTTCTCCACGCGTTGCAGCGCGCGGAACACCGTGGAGGCGTCGACGCCGAGCAATTCGCCGGCCGCCGCGAGCGTGCCACGACGCGCGAGCGCAAGGACGACGCGCAGGTCCGCGGGCCCGAGTTCGTATTGCACGGATGCAACGGCCATTTGTGATTCCACATATTCCGTTTGCGCTGCCGCAATCCTAAAGTCCGGCCTGCGTTCCCCGCAACCGGAGATTCCCGTGAACACCCGCCCTTACGCCCCCCTGCTGCTCCGCCTCGCGCTGGCCGCGATGTGGCTCTCCCACGCACTGCTCAAGATCTTCGTCTTCACCCTGCCCGGCACGGCCGCTTTCTTCGAATCCAAGGGCATCCCGGGCGTGTTGGCCTACCCGGTCGTCGCCGCCGAGATCGCCGGCGGCCTCGCGATCCTCTCGGGCCTCTATGCAAGGCAGGTCGCGTTGCTGCTCGTGCCGATCCTGGCCGTCGCGCTCTGGACGCACGTGCCGAACGGCTGGGTGTTCACCGCGACCGGCGGCGGTTGGGAATACCCGCTGTTCCTGATCGTGGTATCGATCGCGCTGTGGCTCTCCGGCGATGGCGACTACGCGTTGCGCCGCAGCCCTGCCTTCACCCTGGAAGGGCGTCCATGAACGCGCCACGTCGCGCGGACACGGTGTCCGCCTGGGAAGTCGAACGCGGCGGAGGCATCGAACGCCTGCGCCACACCACGCGCACGCTACCCGCGCTCGGGCCGCGCGACGTGCGCCTTCGCATCCACGCCGCGTCGCTCAATGCACGCGATCTCGACGTCGCATCTTCGGGCGAAGGACGCGTCGTTCCCGCGTCCGATGGCGCGGGCGTGATCGAAGCGATCGGTCGCGACGTCACGCAGTGGCGCGTCGGTGATCGCGTCGCGGCGTCGTTCTATCCGCGATGGATCGACGGACCGCCCACCGCCGATGCCACCGCCGGGAGTCTCGGCGGCATGGTCGACGGCGTGCTCGTCGAAGCGATCGTGGCGCACGAAGATGCGGTGTTCGCGATTCCGGCGCACCTGGATTTCGTCGAAGCCGCGACCCTCCCCTGCGCGGCACTGACTGCGTGGCACGCCCTGTTCGAAACGACGACGCTGCGCCCCGGCGACACGGTGTTGCTGCTCGGCACCGGCGGCGTTTCGACGTGGGCGCTCGCGCTTGCGAAGGCAGCCGGCCTGCGCACCATCGTGACCACGTCCGATGAAGGCAAGCGTGCAGTGGTGCGCACGCTCGCAGATGCCACCATCAATTACCGCACGCATCCGGACTGGTCCGGGGAAGTGTTGCGACTTACGGACGGTCGCGGCGCCGACCTCGTCGTCGAAATCGGCGGCGAGAAGACACTCGGGCAATCGATCGCGTCGGTGCGTCCCGGCGGCACGGTGGCGATGGTCGGCGGCGCGAGTGGCGGCTTCGGCGGGTGGATCGAACCCTTCGCCCTCATCGGCGGCATGAAGCGGCTGGCCGGCGTGCTGGTGGGCAGCCGCGCGATGGCGCAACGCCTCGTCGCATTCGTCGCGCAACGCGGCCTGCGGCCGCTGGTGGATCGCGTGTTCGCCTTCGACGACGTCCCGGCCGCATTCGCGCACCTGGCCTCCGGCAGGCACCTGGGCAAGGTGGTGGTGCGGATCGACTGAGGGCCGGTCGGGCATCGCCTGGGCCGGCATCGGCCAGACCGGCATCGGCTAGAATCGCCGGGCATTTTCCCTTGCCCCCCGAGGAGTCGCCGATGTCCCAGCTCGCCTGTCGCCGTGTCCTGCTGAAGCTGTCCGGCGAAGCGTTGATGGGCGACGAGGACTACGGCATCGATCCCAAGGTCATCGGCCGCCTGGCCGATGAAGTGATGGAAGCCCGCGAAGCCGGCGCCGAGATCGCACTGGTGCTCGGCGGCGGCAACATCTTCCGCGGCGCGGGCCTGGCCGCCGGTGGGATGGACCGCGTGACGGGCGACCAGATGGGCATGCTCGCCACCGTGATCAATGCGCTGGCGATGCAGGACGCGCTCGAAAAGCGCGGTGGCCGCGCGCGCGTGATGAGCGCGATCAAGATCAACGACGTGTGCGAGGACTACATCCGACGCCGCGCCATCCGGCACCTGGAGAAGGGCCGCATCACCATCTTCGCCGCGGGCGTGGGCGCGCCGTTCTTCACCACCGACTCGGGCGCCGCGCTGCGTGCGATCGAAATCGGCGCGGATCTCCTGCTCAAGGCCACGAAGGTCGACGGCGTGTACGACAAGGATCCGAAGAAGCACCGCGACGCCGTGCGTTTCGACTCGCTGACGTACGACGAAGTCATTTCGCGCGACCTGCAGGTGATGGACACCGCCGCCTTCGCGCTGGCGCGCGACAGCGACCTGCCGCTGCGCATTTTCGACATGTCGCAACCGGGCGTGCTGTTGAAGATCCTGCGCGGCGAGAACATCGGCACGCTCGTCCGCGGCCGCGGCTGAGGCCGGCATGGGCGCCGGGCACTCGCACGACGCGCACGACCACCATCACGGGGATGCCGGCATCCGCGCCTTCGCGTGGGTGACGTTGCTCAACCTCGCCTACACGGTGCTCGAAGCCGCTTACGGATTCGCGACCAATTCGCTCGCGCTGCTCTCCGATGCCTTGCACAACTTCGGCGACGTGCTGGGCCTCGGCCTGGCCTGGGGCGCGGCGGTGCTCGCCAAGCGCAAGCCTACCGAACGCCATACCTACGGATGGCGTCGCGCGACGCTGCTCTCGCCGCTCGCCAACGCCGTCGTGCTCGCCGGGTTCGCCGGTGCGCTGGCGTGGGAGGCGGTGCGTCGTTTCGTCGCGCCGCCCGCAGTGCCGGGCACGACGGTGATGGTGGTCGCGGCCATCGGCATCGCCGTCAACCTCGGCGCTGCGTGGTTCATGCACGGCGGGCACGACGACCTCAACCGGCGAGGTGCCTTCCTGCATCTGATCGCCGATGCCGCGGTGTCGCTCGCGGCCGTGCTTGCGGGCGCGGGCATGCTGGCCTTCGGCTGGCGCTGGCTCGATCCGCTGACGGCGTTGCTGGTCGGCGCGGTGGTCGCCTTCAGCGCATTCGGCCTGTTGCGCGACAGCTTCAACGCAGCGATGGACGCCGTGCCGCGCCAGATCGACCAGGCGCAGGTCCGCGCCTTCCTCGCCTCCTGCCCCGGCGTGACCGCGGTACACCACATGCACATCTGGTCGCTGGGCGCGGGCGAAGTGGCCATGACCGCGCACCTGGTCCGTGCCAACGCCGACGACCACGACGTCTTCATCGACGCCCTCTCCCACGACCTGGATGAACGCTTCGGGATCAACCATCCGACGCTGCAGATCGAATTCGGCACCGGCTGCCACGACGAACACGATAAAGCGCCGCATTACTGACTCGGTCGGGGCCCCATCCCCGTCGCCAGGGGCCTTCGGCCGCTTCCGCCCCTTATAATCCCGGGCTGATCGAAAGGACCCGGAGCCCGCGATGCTCAGCGACATCAAGAAAGACGCCACCGCCCGCATGCAGAAGAGCGTGGATGCGTTCCGCCAGGAACTCACCAAGCTGCGCACCGGTCGCGCCACTTCCGCGCTCGTCGACCACCTGAAGGTCAATTACTACGGCTCGGAGATGCCGCTGAGCCAGGTCGCCACCGTCGCCGTCGCCGACGCGCGCACGCTGACCATCACGCCGTGGGAAAAGCCCATGGTCGCGGTCGTCGAAAAGGCGATCTTCGCCTCCGACCTGGGCCTGACCCCCAACACGGCGGGCACCGTCATCCGCATCAACCTGCCGCCGCTCACCGAAGAGCGCCGCAAGGAACTGTCCAAGCACGTCCATGCCGGCGGCGAGGACGCGAAGATCGCGATCCGCAACATCCGCCGCGATGCCAACCACCAGATCAAGGAACTGCTGAAGGACAAGCAGATCACCGAAGACGAAGAGCGCAGCAGCGAGACCGAGATCCAGAAGCTCACCGACAAGGCGATCAAGGATGTCGACGAGGTGGTCAAGGCCAAGGAACAGGAACTGATGGCGGTCTGACGTCGCTTCGCATGTCTTCCGACGCATCGCCGGCGCGCATTCCGCGCCACCTCGCCGTGATCATGGACGGCAACGGCCGTTGGGCCGAACGCCGTCGCCGGCCGCGCGCCATCGGCCATCGCGCCGGCGCGCGCGCCGTCCAGAACTGCGTGGACTTCTGCATCGAGCACCGCATCCACGCGCTCACCCTGTTCGCGTTCTCCAGCGAGAACTGGGCGCGGCCGGCGGAGGAAGTGGGTGCGCTGATGAAGTTGTTCCTCAACGCGCTCGAGCGCGAGGTCGAGGAACTCCACCGCCGCGGCGTGCGCATCCGCTTCATCGGGCAGCGCGAATTGTTCGCCCCCCCGATCCGCGCGCGCATGGATGCCGCCGAGTCGACCACGCGGGGCAACGACGTCCTGCACCTGACCATCGCCGCGAGTTACGGCGGCCGCTGGGACATCGTGAACGCCGCCCGCGCGTTGGCCGTGGATGTGGCCGCGGGGCGCGTGAAGGCCGAGGACATCGACGAGAAGGCCTTCGCATCGCGCATCGCACTGGCCGACCTTCCCCCGCCGGATCTGTTCATCCGAACCGGCGGTGACGTGCGGGTGAGCAACTTCCTGCTCTGGCAGCTCGCCTACACCGAGCTGTGGTTCACCGAAACGTTGTGGCCGGACGTGGATGCCGCCACACTCCGCCAGGCCCTGGCCGACTACGCGATGCGAGAGCGGCGCTTCGGTCTCACCGGGGCGCAGGTTTCCGCGTCCTTTCCACTGCCACCCGACCACGGGATCCCCGAATGACCCGCACGCGACTGCTGGCCGCGATGATCATGGCTCCGCTCGTGATCGCGGCCGTGTTGTTCCTCGACACGCCGTGGCTCGTCGCCTGCGGGGCGGTCCTGTTCCTCGCCGGGTTGTGGGAATGGTTCCGCCTGGCCGAGATCGACGACACGCTGCATCGCACCGTCCTGCTCGTCGCCAACCTGGCGCTGATGGTCGCGATCGTCTGGGCCTCGCGCTTGGGCACCGGGTACAGCTTCGTGTTGTTCCAACTCGCCACCGTCGTCGGCGTGATCTGGTGGCTGTTGTCGATGCTGTGGTTGAAAAACTTCAACTTCGCCTCCGACCACGCCACGCACGCGCGCATGTTCAAGCTCGCCGCGGGCACGCTCGCGGTGGTACCGGCGTGGTGCGCGCTGGCGCTCATCCACGGCGGGCAACCCAACGGCCATCGCTGGTTGCTGATCGCGCTGCTGGTGATCTGGGCCGCGGACAGCGGCGCGTATTTCGCCGGCCGCAAGTTCGGCAAGCACAAGCTCAGCCCGCGCATCAGCCCGAACAAGACGATCGAAGGCCTGGTCGGGGGGATGATCGCCTCGGTGGTCATCGCGTTGATTGCCGCGCCCTTCGCGGGTGCCAGCGTCGCGCAACTGCCCTGGGTCGCGCTCGTCGTCGTGGTGACCGTGTTGTTCTCGGTGGTCGGCGATCTGTTCGAAAGCCTGCTCAAGCGCCACGTGGGCGCGAAGGACTCGGGCGACCTGATCCCGGGCCACGGCGGCATCCTCGACCGCATCGACAGCGTGCTCGCCGCGCTGCCCGTGTTCGCCCTCGGCAAGGGCCTGCTCGGCTTCTGACATGCAGCAAGTCGCAGTCCTCGGCGCCACCGGTTCGATCGGGACGAGCGCGCTCGACGTCATCGCCCGCCACCCCGCGCGCATGCGCGCCAGCGTGCTGGCCGCGGGCACGCAGGTCGACGCGTTGCTCGCCTTGTGCCGCGCGCACAAGCCGGACCACGCGGTCATCGCGGATCCGGCCGGTTTCGCACGGTTGCGCGATGGCCTGCACGATGCCGGCCTCAAGACGCAGGCGCATGCCGGCGAAGACGCGCTCGACGCGCTCGTCGACAGCGATGCGTGCACCACCGTCGTCGCCGCCATCGTTGGTGCCGCGGGGCTACGTTCGACGCTCGCCGCCGCACACGCGGGCAAGCGCCTGTTGCTCGCCAACAAGGAATCGCTGGTGCTGGCCGGCGAGTTGCTGATGCACGCCGCGAATGCGGCAGGCGCCACCATCGTGCCGATCGACAGCGAACACAACGCGATCTTCCAGTGCCTGCCCGACGCGCATGCACGCCACGGTCTCAAGCGCATCTGCCTCACCGCCTCGGGGGGTCCCTTCCGCGGATGGACGCTCGAAGCACTGGAGGATGTCTCGCCGGCGCAGGCCGTCGCGCATCCGAAATGGTCGATGGGCCCGAAGATTTCGGTCGACTCGGCCACGCTGATGAACAAGGGGCTGGAAGTGATCGAGGCGCATCACCTGTTCGGGGTGGCGGCCGAGGACATCGAAGTGCTGGTGCACCCGCAGAGCCTGGTGCACTCGCTGGTCGAATTCGTCGACGGCAGCACGCTCGCACAGTTGGGCTTGCCCGACATGCGCACCGCGCTAGCGGTGGGCCTGGCGTGGCCCGAGCGCGTGTCTTCGGGGGTGGGCGGGCTCGACCTGCTGCAACACGGCCGGCTGGATTTCGAACCGCCCGATCGCGACGCGTTCCCCTGCCTGGGGCTCGCCTACGCCGCCCTGCGCGCCGGCGGCACCGCGCCTGCCACGCTCAACGCGGCCAACGAAGTCGCGGTTTCAGCCTTTCTTCAGGGCCGGATCGCTTTCCTAGGCATTCCTGCGCTGGTCGACGAAACCCTCGCCGCCCTGCCCCCCACGCCGGCCGACACGCTCGATACGCTCCGCGAGGCCGACCGCGCCGCGCGGGCGTACGCGCAGGCGGTGGTCAACGCACGTTCGGAAGCCGAGTGATGGAAGGCCTTTTAGGCGGTATCTGGTGGTACGTGGTCGCCATCGGCGTGCTCGTGACTTTCCACGAGTTCGGGCATTACTGGGTCGCGAAACGTTGCGGCGTCAAGGTGCTGCGTTTCTCCGTCGGCTTCGGCAAGCCGCTGTGGATGCGCCGCAACAAGGACGGCACCGAATTCGCGATCGCCGCGATCCCGTTGGGCGGCTACGTCAAGATGCTCGACGAACGCGAATCCGACGTCGCGCCCGGGGAACTGCATCGCGCGTTCAATCGCCAGTCGCCGTGGCGGCGCATCGCCATCGCCGCGGCCGGGCCCGTCGCCAATGTCCTGTTGTGCGTGCTGTTCCTGTGGGGCGCGTTCGTCGTCGGGTTGAAGGAATACGCGCCGGTGGTCGGTCGTGCGAACGGCATGGCCGCCGCGGCGGGTTTGCACGCGGGCGACGCAGTGCTGCGCATCGGCGATCGCACCATCCAGACATGGACCGACGTGCGTTTCGCGCTCGCGCTCGCCGGGTTGGATCGCGAACGCGTGTCCGTCGAAGTCCGCAACACCGACGGTGAGACGCGCACGCGCACGCTCGACTTGTCGAAGTTGCCGGCCGATTTCGACGAACTGCAGGCGCCGACGCTCGTCGGCCTGACCGCGCGCTACCAGCTCGAACCGCCGATCGTCGACGACCTCGTGCCCGGTTCGCCGGCCTACGGCGTGCTCGCCGAAAAGGACCGCATCCTCGCCATCGACGGCCAACACATCGACGATTACGCCGACATCGCCCCGGCCGTCCAGGCGCTCGCCGCGCGCGGCGGCCCCGGCATGGTCGAAGTCCTGCGCAAGGAAGGCAACGCGGAGGCCGAACGCAAGGCCTTCCCGCTCACGCCGCGCGTGGACAGGGGCGAGGACGGCAAGCCCGTCGCGCGCATCGGCGTGATCCACAAGCCGTCCGGGACGATGCCGGAATTCGACGCGGTGCGCCGCTACGGCCCGATCGACGCCATCCCGATGGCCTTTGCCGAGACCTGGCACAAGGCACGCGACACCGTCGGTTTCATGGGGCGCATGCTGACCGGCAATGCGTCGTTGAAGTACGTTTCGGGCCCCGTCACCACCGCCCGCGCCGCGAATGCGACGGCAAAACTGGGGCTGGCGTGGTTTTTGAACTTCCTCGCCGTCCTCTCGATCTCACTGGCGATCCTCAACCTGCTCCCCATCCCGCTATTGGATGGGGGACACCTGCTGTATTACCTTATTGAATTGGTCAAAGGCAGCCCGCTGAGCGAGCGTACGATGGCTGCCGGGCAGTACGTGGGCCTGGCGCTGCTGGTCGGCCTGATGGGATTGGCGTTGTTCAACGACGTTTTCTTCCATTAGCCCCCCCGCCACCGACCACCCGCATGACCCGCCACCGCCACACCGCGGTGGCACGAACCCCCAACCGGACGTGACGATGACGCGACACCTTTCCCGCCGCCTGCTCGCCCTCGCCCTCGCATCGGCGATCGCCGCCCCGGTGGCGGCGCAAACGGCCAACCCGTTCGCGCTCCAGCAGCCGCAGGACACCACACCGGTGCCCGGCCCGACGGCCGATCCGGCCGCCTTCACCGTCAGCGACATCCGCATCGACGGCCTGCAGCGCATTTCCGCGGGCACGGTGTTCACCTACCTGCCCGTCGAGCGCGGCGACCGCCTCGATGCCGCCACCGCCGGCGACGCGATTCGCGCGCTGTATGGCACCGGCTTCTTCGAAGACGTGCGGCTGGATCGCCAGGGCGCGACAGGTGACAGTGCAATCCTGGTCATCACCGTCGTCGAGCGTCCGGCGATCAACAAGCTGACGCTGACCGGCAACAAGGACATCAAGACCGAAGACCTGACCAAGGGCCTGAAGGACATCGGCCTGGCCGAAGGCGAAACCTTCGACCGTCTCTCGCTCGACCGCGTGACGCAGGAACTCAACCGCCAGTACAACAACCGCGGCAAGTACAACGTCGAGATCACGCCGACGGTTTCGCGCCTGGATCGCAACCGCGTCGACGTGGTGATCACCATCAAGGAAGGCAAGGCCGCGAAGATCCAGCACATCAACCTGGTCGGCAACGAGAAATTCGCCGACGAGCAGATCACCGATGCCTGGGAATCGCGCGAGCACAACTGGCTCTCCTGGTACCGCCGCGACGACCAGTACTCGCGCGAGAAGCTCTCCGGCGACATGGAGAAGCTCACCAGCTGGTACCTCGACCGCGGCTACGTCGACTTCAGCCTGGACTCCACGCAGGTCGCGATCAGCCCCGACCGCCAGGACATGTTCATCACCGCGGGCCTGACCGAAGGCGACCAGTACAAGATCTCCAGCGTCAAGGTCACCGGCGACACGATCCTCCCGCAGGCCGAGGTCGAGAAGATGGTCCCCGTGAAGGCGGGCCAGATCTTCTCCCGGCGCCTGCTGGAATTCACCTCCGACGGCATCACCGCGATGCTCGCCAACATCGGCTACGCCTTCGCGCAGGTGAACCCGATCCCGGAAGTCGACAACGAAAAGAAAACCGTCGGCATCAACTTCCAGGTGGTCCCGGGCCCGCGCGTCAACGTGCGCCGCGTCGTCTTCAAGGGCAACACGCGCACCGCCGACGAAGTGTTGCGCCGCGAAATGCGCCAGTTCGAAGGCGCGTGGTATTCGCAGGCCGCGGTCGACCGCTCGAAGGTCCGCCTGCAGCGCCTGGGTTACTTCGAAACCGTCGAAGTCGAAAACGTGCCGGTCGCCGGCACCGACGACCAGGTCGACGTGACCTACACCGTCAAGGAAACCACCTCGGGCAGCTTCATGTTCGGCGTGGGCTACTCGCAGTTGTCCGGCGTCAACCTCTCGGTGCAGTTGTCCGAAAACAACTTCCTGGGCAGCGGCAACCGCGTGTCGATCGCCGCGCAGCAGAGCAGCTACCAGAAGCGCTACGACTTCTCGTTCACCAACCCGTACTTCACCGACGAAGGCATGTCGCTGGGCTACAACCTGTGGTGGCGCGAGTTCGACTACAGCGACTACGGCACGGCGAACTACTCGACCAACAGCGGCGCATTCCAGACCTTCCTGGGCCTGCCGATCACCGAGTACGACACCGTCTCGGCGCTGGCGGGCATCGACACCAACGAGATCCTGCTTTCGGCCAGCACGCCGCGGTCCATCCGCGACTACGTGATCGCCGTGGGCTCGCGCACGTTCCACGCATGGCGCACGCAGTTCGGTTATTCGCGCGACACGCGCAACGACTACTTCATGCCTTCGGCCGGCAGCTACCACCGCGCCAGCATCGAAATCGCGATGCCGGGCTCCACCGCCGAATACTGGAAGGCCGAGTACCAGTACTCCCGCTACTTCCCGCTCATGCCCTCGCTGATCCTGCTCACCGCGGTCAACGTCGGCTACGGCGACAACTACGGCAACGTCACCTATCGCGACCTGTGCGTGAACATGACGGTGCCCTGCACCACCGCGTCCGACGACTTCCTGCGCACGGTGAATTCCGACGGCCTGCCCTTCTTCGAACGCTTCTACGCCGGCGGCATCAGCTCGTCGGGCCGCGTGCGCGGCTTCGTCGACAACTCGCTGGGCCCGCGCGAGATCAGCGGTTTCCAGTCGCAGCCGATCGGCGGCGCGCTGAAGACCGTCGGCACCGTCGAACTGGTGTTCCCGAAGTTGTTCGACTCGCCGGCCGCGCGCATCTCCGCGTTCCTGGACTGGGGTAACGTCTTCGCGGACATCAACTCCTTCGAAGCAAGCGAACTGCGCGCTTCGGCCGGTGTCGCGCTGCTGTGGCGCTCGCCGATGGGCCCGCTGTCGATCAGCTACGCCCTGCCGTTGCGCTCGAAGGACGCCGACCCGTCGACGTTCTTCCCGGGCGACGACATCGAGCGCCTGCAGTTCACCTTCGGCGGGTCGTTCTGACCGCGGCGCCGCCGGAACACGACACCATGGGCGCCCCGGCTTACACCGCAGCAGAGCTCGGGGCGCGTTTTGGCCTCGATGTCGCGGGCGACGCGCAACGCGTCGTTCGCGGCGTGTCGACGCTCGCCAACGGGCGCCCCGATTCGCTGGGCTTCCTCGCCAATCCCCGCTATCGCGCGCAGCTTGCGGCCTCGCAAGCGGGTGTCGTCGTCATGCGTGCCGAAGATGCGGAAGGCTTCGCAGGCACCGCGCTGATCGCACGCGATCCCTACGCCGCATTCGCGCGCATCTCCGCGTTGTTCGAACCGGCGCCGCAGGTGGTGCCCGGCATCCATCCCTCCGCCGTCGTCGATGCGAGTGCGAACGTCGATCCGACGGCACACCTCGGCCCGCATGTCGTCATCGGCGCGCGCAGCACGGTCGCTGCCGGCGCGATGCTCGGCCCCGGCTGCATCGTCGGCGAGGACTGCGTCGTCGGCGAAGGCTGCGAACTCATTGCGCGCGTCACGCTGGTGACGCGCGTTCGCCTGGGCAAGCGCGTGCGCGTGCATCCCGGCGCGGTGCTCGGCGCCGACGGCTTCGGCCTGGCGATGGACGCCGGCCGCTGGCTCAAGGTGCCCCAACTCGGTGGCGTTCTCGTCGGCGACGATTGCGAGATCGGCGCCAACACGACCATCGATCGCGGCGCGCTCGAAGACACGATCCTCGAAGACGACGTGCGCCTGGACAACCAGATCCAGGTCGGCCACAACGTCTTCATCGGCGCGCACACGGCCATGGCCGGATGCGCCGCCATCGCCGGCAGCGCGAAGGTCGGCCGCTACTGCCTGATCGGTGGCGGCGCCGGCATCCTCGGGCACCTGGAACTGTGCGACCGCGTGATCGTCACCGCGATGAGCCTGGTCACCCATTCCATCCGCGAGCCGGGCGAGTACTCCTCGGGCACGCCGATCATGGACAATCGCAGCTGGCGCAAGAGCGCCGCGCGGTTCAAGCAACTCGATGCACTGGCCCGCCGCGTGGCGGCGGCCCCGGACAAGGATTGAAGACGATGGACGTGCAACTCCCCCTCGACGTGGTCGCGCTCCAGAAGCTGCTGCCGCACCGCTACCCGTTCCTGCTGGTCGATCGCGTCACCGAGTTCGAGGCGCACAAGCGCATCCTCGGCATCAAGAACGTCACGATCAACGAACCCTTCTTCCAGGGCCATTTCCCCGGCCACCCGGTGATGCCGGGCGTGCTGGTGATCGAAGCCCTCGCGCAGACTGGCGGCATTCTCACGCAGCTCTCGCACCAGGCCGCCGCGACCGACAAGTTGTTCTACCTGGTCAAGATCGACAACGCGAAATTCAGCCGCATGGTCGTGCCGGGCGATCGCCTGGAACTGCATGTCGAGCTCAAGCGCACCATCCGCAACATGGCGCTGTACCAGGGCATCGCGCGCGTGGATGGCGAGCAGGTCGCGTGCGCCGAGATCCTGTGCGCCGAGGTCAAGGGCTGAGCCCATGACCGCGCAGGTGCATCCCACCGCGGTCGTCGATCCGGGCGCGCGCCTGGGCGCCGACGTGCGCATCGGCCCGTTCTGCGTCATCGGCGCGGATGTCGATATCGGCGAGCGCACCATCGTCGGCCCGCACTGCACGATCACCGGGCCTGCGCGCATCGGCCGCGGCAACCATTTCCACGGGCACGCGGCCATCGGCGGCGACCCGCAGGACAAGAAGTTCGCCGGTGAGCGCACGGAACTGGTGATCGGCGACGACAACGTCGTTCGGGAGTTCGTCACCATCAGCCGCGGTACGGGCACCGGCGGCGATGTCACGCGCATCGGCAACGGCAACTGGCTGCTCGCCTACGTGCACGTCGCGCACGATTGCCGCATCGGCGATGGCTGCGTGTTCTCGAACAATGCCACGCTCGCCGGCCACGTGGAAGTCGGCAACCAGGTGATCCTCAGCGGCTTCGTCGGCGTGCACCAGTTCTGCCGCATCGGCGACCATGCGTTCATCGGCATGGGCGCGTTCGTCAACGGCGACGTCCCGCCCTTCCTGATGGTCGCGCAGGAAAGCTACGGCCGCCCGCGCGGCATCAACACCGAAGGCCTCAAGCGCCGCGGGTTCGACGCCACGCGCGTTTCCGCGATCAAGCGCGCCTACCGCGCGTTGTACGTCTCCGGCGCGAAGCTCGACGAAGCGCTGGAACAATTGCGCGAAATGGCGAACGACAGCGACGACGTGCGCGCGATGGTCGAGTTCATCGGCCGCGGCGAACGCCACCTGTTGCGCTGACGCATGGCCGCGCGCACCCTCCGGATCGGCTTGGTCGCGGGGGAAACCTCGGGCGACCAACTCGGCGCAGGGCTGATCGAAGCCTTGCGCGTGCGTTTCCCCGATGCGCAATTCGCGGGCATCGGCGGCGACGACATGCGCGCGGTCGGGTTCGACGCGTGGCATGAGGCCTCCGAGCTCGCGGTGTTCGGCCTGGCGGAAGTCGTCGCGCACCTGCCCCGCTTGCTGCGCGTGCGCCGGGCGTTGCGCGAACGGATGCTGGCGTGGAAGCCCGACGTGTTCGTCGGCATCGATGCGCCGGACTTCAACCTGGGCGTGGAGAAGTGGCTGAAAACACGCGGCATCCGCACCGTGCACGACGTCAGCCCGTCGCTGTGGGCCTGGCGGCAGTCGCGCGCGGCGAAGCTCGGGCAAAGCGCGGATCGCGTGCTGTGCCTGTTCCCGATGGAACCGCCGATCTACGCGCAGCATGGCGTCGACGCGCGCTACATCGGGCATCCGCTCGCCGATGCGCTCCCGCTGGAACCCGACCGCAACGCCGCGCGTGCAGCGCTCGGGCTGCCGCAGGACGCACGCGTGCTCGCGGTGTTGCCGGGTTCGCGGCTCGGCGAAATCCATCGCCTCGCGGCGACGTTCTTCGCGGCCGCGTCGAACCTGTCAGTCGCACTGCCCGGATTGCACGTCGTCGTCCCCGCGGCCAACGCGGCGTGCCGGCGCGCGATCGAAGCAGCCCTGCCGCCCGGACTCCCGCACGTGACCGTGCTCGACGGCCAGGCCCAGCGCGCGATGATCGCCGGCGATGCCGTCCTGCTCGCCTCGGGCACCGCCGCGCTCGAAGCGATGCTGTGCAAGCGGCCGATGGTCGTCGCCTATCGCCTCGCGCCGCTGACGCACGCGATCGTGCGCACCTTCGGCCTGCTGAAGGTCCCTTACGTTTCGCTGCCGAACGTCCTCGCGGGCGAACCGCTCGTGCCCGAATTGCTGCAGGACGATTGCACGCCCGACAAGCTGACCGGCGCCCTGCTCCCGCTGCTGTCGACGCCGGAGCCCGGCCTCGTCCTGCAGGCCCGCTTCCGCGAGATGCATCTCGCACTCCGCCGCGATGCCTCCGCCCGCGCGGCCGAAGCGATCGCCGAACTGGTGGACGCACCGCTTGCGTGAATGCGTCACCGCGCTGCACAGTCCGCGCGCCATGTCCTTCGAACCCGCCACCGCCGACCCTCTCGCCCCGATCGCGCGCTTCGCCGGCGTGGACGAGGCCGGCCGCGGGCCGCTGGCCGGACCGGTGGTCGTCGCCGCGGTGGTGTTTCCGCCGGGCCGCACGCCGATCAACGGCCTGAACGATTCGAAGCAGTTGAACGCGGAGCGCCGCGAAGAACTCTTCGTCCGCATCGTCGAGCGTGCGATCGCCTACAAGGTGGTCCACGTCGAAGTCGAGGATATCGACCGCCTCAACATCTTCCACGCGACGATGCTGGGCATGCGCCTGGCGGTGGAAGGCGTGCTGCACGCATGCGAATACGCGCGCATCGACGGCAACGCGATTCCCAAGGGCCTGTCGTGCCGCGCCGAAGCGCTCGTCGGCGGCGATGCGAGCGACCGCGCGATCATGGCCGCCTCGATCCTCGCCAAGGTGACGCGCGACCGCCACATGGTCGAACTGCATCGCCAGTGGCCGGTTTACGGCTTCAACGAGCACAAGGGCTACTCCACGCCGCAACACCTCGCCGCCCTGCGCACGCACGGGCCGTGCCCGCAACATCGGCGGAGTTTCACGCGCGTGCGCGATGCGTTGCAGGGGAACCTGTTGCCGCTCGAACTCGGGGACGTCGTCGAGGACTGACGCGGCCGACTCAGTGCGACGTCGTCGTCTCTGTTTGTTCGTCGTGCCCCTCCGCCACCTTCTCCGGCTGCACCATGAACCGATAACCGCGGCCGTGCAGCGTCTGGATGTAACGCGGGTTCGATGCGTCGTCGCCCAACGCGCGCCGCAACTGCGCCACGATGCGGTTCAGCACGCTCGGCGTGACGTGGCGATGGCCCCAGACCGTATCGAGCAGGCGTTCGCGCTCGATCGCCTCGCCCGCGTGCGACAGCAATTGCAGCAGGACGGCGTGCGCCTTGGGTTCCACGCCGATCATCCGGTCGCCGCGTCGCACGCCGATGGGGCGCGCGCGCACCTCGACGTCGTCGAATTTGTAGACCTGCCCGGGGTCGCGAATGGAGTCCTGCATCGTCTGGCCCAACGGGCAAACCCGCACATCCCGGCTACCGCCGGTCGGGACGTTCGGCACCCCGACTTCCCGGCCGAGACATCCGGCATGCAACGGAGGAGACTCAGGATGCATCCAATTCGGAACGGGCCGCGGAACCCAGCGCTTCGGCCGCCCGTCCCACCTTTCGGTCGCGCGCCGCGCCGGCCGGCGCACGCAACCTTCTGACAGCCGGTCCGGGAGGTGCGCCATGCGTCTATCCGCCCCCACCATCACCGACGAACCCTTGCCGATGTCCTTCGGCGCCGATTCCGGCAACGGGCCCGCGATCCGGCCCGAGGCGGTCGTCCAGTTCGATGCCTTGCTCCACGAGCTCTATCCCGATGCCGTGCGCGTCGACGCCGACCGCGTGCGCAACCTGTGTGTCTGGCTGGCTTCGATGCCCGCGCAGGCCGCGCAGGACGTGCTCGATCGCCGCCTGCGGCGCATCGAGGAGCTGCGGGCGATGCTCGACGACGACTGCTGGGACCCGCCCGATGCCCTGCGCGCGCGGCTGGCCAAGCTGATCGGGTACCTGGACGATGATGAAGACCTCATCCCCGACCGCGAACCGCTGCTCGGCAAGCTGGACGACGTGTTGCTGCTCGAACTGGCGTGGCCGGCCTTCGCCTCGGAGGCCGAGGACTACCGCGACTTCTGCGCGTATCGCACGGAGAACAGCGTCGCCGGCACCGGCGACCAACAGCGCGCAGCGTGGATCCGCGACCGCCTGGCCGAGATCCAGTTGTGGCAGCACAACATGCGCGTGAACGCGAGCCACTACAGCCACCGCGGGCATGCGGAGGCCCCGTTCCGGGTCGGCAGCTGATCGCCCGGCGAACTCGCGTGTCAATTCTTGTGCCACGCGAGGTAGCGCCCTAACCTGCCGGGACGCTTTCGAAACGTCCCGGCATGCCCGCATTCGCCCACCTCCACCTCCACAGCGAGTATTCGCTGGTCGACTCGACCATCCGCATTCCGGACCTGGTCGGCCGTTGCGTGGCGCAGGGGCAGCCGGCGGTGGCGATCACCGACCAGAACAACCTGTTCGCGCTGGTGAAGTTCTACAAGGCCGCCGAAAGCGCGGGCATCAAGCCGATCGCGGGCGCCGACCTGTTGCTGGCCGACGGCGACGAAGCCCCGACCCGCATGACGGTGCTGTGCCGCGATCGCGATGGTTACCTCAGTCTGTCGCGCCTGCTCACGCGCGCGTGGATGGAAGGTCATCGCAACGACGGTGTCGTCGTGCGTCCGCACTGGTTGCAGGAAGCGAACACCGGGTTGTTCCTGCTGGCGGGACGCCATAGCGAAGCGGGCCGCCTGGCGCTCGCAGGCAAGCACGAACTCGCCGAGCAGTGGCTCGCGCAGTGGCAACACGCCACGGGCGAACGCCTGCACCTCGAACTCACGCGCACCGCGCGCGAACACGAAGACGCGTTCAACGCCTTCGCACTGCATGCGTCCTCGCGCCGCGGCGTGCCGATCATCGCGACCAACGATGCGCGCTTCCTCGACGAGAGCGGTTTCGACGCGCACGAAGCGCGCGTGTGCATCGCCACCGGCCGCGTGCTCGACGATCCCAAGCGCCCGAAGGACTACAGCCCCGAGCAGTACGTGAAGTCCTCGGAGCAAATGTCGGAACTGTTCGCCGACGTCCCGGATGCGCTCGACAACGCGATCGCGCTCGCCACGCGCTGCAACCTCGAACTGCGCCTGGGCACGTATTACTTGCCCGCCTTCCCGGTGCCCGACGACGAGACGCTGGACAGCTGGATGCGCGTGCAGGCGCGCGACGGCCTGACCAAGCGCCTGGAGAAGGCACCGATCGCCGCCGGCCACACGCGCGAGTCGTATTTCGAACGCCTGGACATCGAACTCGACGTCATCATCAAGATGGGCTTTCCCGGCTACTTCCTGATCGTGGCCGACTTCATCAACTGGGCGAAGGACCACGGCATCCCCGTCGGCCCGGGCCGCGGCTCGGGTGCGGGTTCGCTGGTCGCGTGGGCGCTGGGCATCACCGATCTGGATCCGCTTCCCTACGACCTGCTGTTCGAGCGCTTCCTCAATCCCGAACGCGTGTCGATGCCCGACTTCGACATCGACTTCTGCATGGATCGCCGCGACGAAGTGATCGACTACGTCGCCGCCAAATACGGCCGCGACCGCGTCAGCCAGATCATCACCTACGGCACGATGGCCGCGAAGGGCGTGGTGCGCGACACCGGCCGCGTGCTCGGGCATCCCTACGGTTTCGTCGACGGCATCGCCAAGCTGATCCCGCTCACGCTGGGCGTGAGCCTGGACGATGCGCTCGGCGAATCCGAGGCTGCGCGCAAGAACCCCGAACTCGCGTCGGCCGAGCTGATGCAGCGCAATGCGGCCGAGGACGACGTACGCGATCTGTTGTCGCTGGCACGCGAGCTGGAAGACCTCGCACGCAACGCCGGCAAGCACGCCGGCGGCGTGGTGATCGCGCCGAGCCCGCTGTCCGATTTCTGCCCGCTGTTCGCCGAACACGACGAAGGCGGCCGCGGGCGCAATCCCGTCACGCAGTTCGACAAGGACGACGTCGAAACCATCGGCCTGGTGAAGTTCGACTTCCTGGGCCTGCGCACGCTGACGATCATCGACTGGGCGGTGAAGGCGATCAACACGCGCCGCGCGCAGGCCGGTGAAGCGCCGCTCGACATCACCGCGCTCGCGCTCGAAGACAAACCGACCTACGAGCTGTTCGCACGCGGCGATACGGTCGCGGTCTTCCAGTTCGAATCGCGCGGCATGCGCGAGTTGCTCAAGCGCGCCAAGCCCGACACGTTCGAAGACATCATCGCGCTCGCCGCGTTGTTCCGGCCCGGCCCGCTCGGTTCGGGGATGGATCGCGACTGGGTGGACCGCAAGCACGGCAACGCCGCAGTCAGTTATCCGCACCCGCTGCTGGAATCCGTGCTCGCGCCCACCTACGGCGTGATCGTGTACCAGGAACAGGTGATGCAGATCGCACAGGTGCTGGCGGGCTATTCGCTCGGCGGCGCCGACCTGCTTCGCCGCGCCATGGGCAAGAAGAAGCCCGAGGAGATGGCGAAGGAGCGCGTCAAGTTCGAAACCGGCGCGGCCGAAAACAATGTCGATGCGCGCGTGGCCTCGTCGATCTTCGACCTGATGGAGAAGTTCGCCGAGTACGGCTTCAACAAGTCGCACTCGGCCGCGTATGCGCTGGTCGCATACCAGACCGCGTGGTTGAAGGTGCACTACCCGGCCGAGTTCATGGCGGCGGTGTTGTCCTCGGACATGGACAACACGGACAAGGTGGTGGGTTTCCTGGACGAAGCGCGCAGCCTCTCGCTGGACGTGCTCTCGCCGGACGTCAACGCATCGGCCTACATGTTCGAAGCGATCGATCCGAAAACCATCCGCTACGGCCTGGGCGCGGTGAAGGGTGTCGGCCGCGGCGTGTGCGAAGCGATCGCCGAGGAACGCGAACGCAATGGCGTGTTCATCGACCTGCTGGATTTCTGCAAGCGCGTCGAAGGTTCGAAGCTCAATCGCCGCGCGCTCGAAGCGCTGGTCAACGCCGGCGCGCTCGATGCGCTCGGCCGCAACCGCGCCTCATTGATGTTGCAGTTGCCCGAAGTGTTGAAAGCGACCGACCAGCTCGCACGCGAACGCGAGGCCGGCCAGGTATCGCTGTTCGGTGCGATGCCCGAAGCCCCGGCGCTGCACCTGACCCTGCCCGACGCTGAAGAATGGCCGCTCCAGCAGAAACTGCAGGGCGAGCGCGAAACCCTCGGCCATTACCTCAGCGGCCATCCGCTGGATCCGTATCGCGAAGAACTGCGCGGCCTCGTCGGCCACGACCTCAGCGACCTCGATCGCCTGTGGAGCGAACGCCCGGACGAAGAACGCCGCGGCTGGCGCCCGGAAATGGCGGTCGTCATCGCCGGCCAGGTCATCGGCATGCGCAAGCGCGGCGACAGCCAGGCCTTCGTGCAACTCGAGGACGGCCGCGGCCGCATCGAGTGCGCATTCTTCGCCGAGGCCTATTACAACTTCGCGCAATTGCTCACGCGCGATCGCATCCTCGTGGTCGAAGGCGGCCTGCGCGAAGACGAATTCAGCGGCGGCTTCTCGCTGCGCGCGAAACGTTGCTGGGATTTCTCGCAAGTGTGCACCCAATTCGCACAACGCCTGTCGGTGAAGCTCGACCTGCGACAGAAGGATGCACTCGCACATTTCGAGCGCGCCTTGCATCCGTATCTGCCGGGCGCCACGCCGATGCTGCTCGAAGCGATCACCTCGACCGCCGTCGGGCGCCTGAGCATCAACGGCGGCAAGGGCGTGCGCGCCGATGCTGCACTCCCCGGCGTGCTGCGCAGCATTCCAGGCGTGCGCACGGTGCGGCTCGCGTTGGCGAAGCCCTGGGCGTCGTAGCGAACTTGCCCAAAGGGACAATTGCAAACGCCACGCCGCGACGGTCGACTGCCGGTTCCCCCCGAGTCGATCCCGCCATGGCCTCTTCCGCGCAAAGCGCAGCACCGCGACGCTCACTGACCGACCGCTTCCTGCATGTCGTCGAAGTCGGCGGTAACGCACTGCTGCACCCGGCGACCTTGTTCGCGTTGCTCACGCTGTGCGTGATCGTCGCCTCGTCGCTCGCGACGTGGTTCGATGTCTCCGCAGCGCACCCCACGACGGGCGAAACCATCCGCCCCGTCGATCTGCTTTCGCGCGAAGGGCTGCATCGCCTGCTGACCGGCCTCGTGCCGAACTTCACCGGCTTCGCGCCCCTCGGTGCGGTGCTCGTGTCGCTGATCGGCATCGGTGTCGCCGAACACTCCGGCTTGATCGGTGCGGCGTTGCGCCGCCTCGTCTTCGCAGCGCCGCGATGGGCATTGACACCGGTCGTCGTGTTCGCGGGCGTGATGTCGAACATGGCCAGCGAAATCGGCTACGTCTTGCTGATCCCGCTCGCTGGCCTGATGTTCAAGGGCGCGGGCCGGCATCCGATCGTGGGCATGGCGGCGGGGTTCGCGGGTGTGTCGGGGGGCTTCTCAGCGAACCTGTTGCTCGGTTCGATCGATCCGCTTCTCTCCGGTATTTCGCAGGAAGCCGCGCGCCTGGTCGATCCCGCCTATACCGTCAGCGCCGCGGCCAATTGGTATTTCATGATGGCTTCGACACCGCTCGTCGTCGCGGTCGGGACGTGGGTGACGCAACGCCATGTCGCACCGCGGTTCGATGCAAAGCCCGCGGCGGAGGACGACGGCGAACGCATCGGCGCGCCGGATGAAAACGAACGTCGCGGCTTGCGCTGGGCGCTTTACGCAACGCTCGGCTTGAGCGCGGTCATCGCGTGGGGCCTGCTTCCCGCCGATGGCCTGCTGCGCAACGCCGCCACGGGCGGCGTCCTCGACTCGCCCTTCCTCCGGGGCATCGTCGCGATCATCTTCGCCTACGGCGTGATCACCGGCGTCGCGTACGGCATCGGTGCACGCACGCTGCGCAGCGATGCCGATGTCGTCCGCGGCATGGGCCAGAGCATGGCGACGCTGGGCCCCTACATCGTCCTGGTGTTCTTCCTCGCGCAATTCGTCGCGTGCTTCCAGTGGACGAACCTCGGGCTCATTCTCGCGATGAAACTCGCGGGCGTGCTGCAGGCACTGCAGTTGCCGGCGATCCCGCTGTTCCTCGGGCTGGTCGGCATCACCGCGCTCGCAAACCTGTTCATTGGCTCGGCCTCGGCGAAGTGGGCGTTGATGGCACCGATCCTCGTACCGACATTCATGCTGCTAGGCCATGCGCCGGAACTGGTGCAGGCGGGCTATCGCATCGGCGACTCGGTCACCAACATCATTTCGCCGATGATGAGTTACTTCGCGCTGATCGTCGCCTTCTTCCAGCGCTACGAACCGAAGGCGGGCCTCGGCACGCTGGTGTCGACGATGCTGCCCTACGCCATCGCGTTGTCGATTGCGTGGTCGGTGTTGTTCGCGGTGTGGATCGCGTTCGGATGGCCGATCGGGCCGGGTGCGCCCCTGTCGTATCCGCTGCTGTCGCCTGGCCTCTAGTGCAGCGTCGCCCGCCACGCGGTTCGCGCGCTCCCGATGCGTTGCGTGCGCGTCGTCCCGTCCGGGCGATGCGCGATCACGTCGGTCGCCGTCCACCATGGTCGGAACTTCGCGTGTTCCGGCCGCGCTTCCACGACCAGCGTGTCGCCTTCGACGCGGCAGTCGAAGGCGAGCCGCAGGAACGTGCCGCGTCGATACGCGAGCGATGTGCCATCGTCGTCGTACAACGCGCCATCGCAGGGTCCTCCCGCTTCCGGCCACCACACATGGATTTGGAGTGGCCCCTGCGGCACCTGCCCCGTGTGCTGCACGACCGGCTGCATCGGCACGATCGCGCCGGCGCGCACGAACACCGGCACCTCGCGCGGCGCGGGGTCGAACGTGACCTTGCCGGTGTATCGCTTCCCGTCGCGCAACCCGTACCACGTGCCCGGCGGCAGTTGCACGACGTGCGGATCCAGCCGTTCCGTCACCACGGGCGCGACGAAAAGATCGCGGCCGAACAGGAAATCGCGATCGTTCCCGACCGCGGTCGGAGATTCGAACCACACCGGCCGCGTGATCGGCGCTCCGGTGCGCGCGTTCTCTTCGGCCGCCGTGTAGAGATAGGGCATCAGGCGATAGCGTTGTTCGATCGCTTCGCGGCGCAAGGTTTCCTGCTCCGGCCCGTCGACCCACGCTTCGTGGTCGCGCGTATCCGTCGCCGCGTGGCTGCGGAAGATCGGTTGCCACGCGCCGAGTCGATACCAGCGCGTCAGCAACTCCGTCGGCGGTGAACCGATGAACCCGCCGACGTCGTCGCCCGCCAGCGCCATGCCCGACAACCCCAGGCCCAGGATGTTCGGCACGCCCTGCGCGAGGTGGTGCCAGTCGGCGGTGTTGTCGCCTGTCCAGGTCGCGGCATAACGCTGCGTGCCGGCGTAAGCAGCGCGCGTCAGTACGAACGGGCGCGTGTCGGGCGCAAGCTTCGACACCCCTTCGTACGTCGCGCGCGCATTGAGCATCCCGTACACGTTGTGGAGTTGCGCATGCGTGCGCGTGGTGCCGTCGTCGAGGCGATGCACCACCTCGTCGGGCATCGTGCCGCCCGGGCCATCGAACACCGACGGCTCGTTCATGTCGTTCCAGAACCCCGATGCGCCCATGCGCACGAAATCCGTGTACAGCCCACCCCACCATTCGCGCACCTGCTGGCGCGTGAAATCCGGGAACACGCTGTCGCCGGGCCAGACCTTGCCGACGTAGTCGGCGCCGTCGCGTTTGACGAACGCATCGATGGCCTTGCCGCTGTCGTAGGGCGCGTAGCCCGCTTGCCTGGCGACATGCAGGTCGGTGATCAGCACCGTGTGGAAGCCATCGCGCCGCAAGTCACCGAGCATGCGTTCGAAATCGGGGAAGGCCTTGCGATCGATCGTGAACGGTTTGTTCGCCTCCTGGAACCCGATGTCCAGCCAGATCGCATCGGCGGGGATGTGCTTGTCCCGCAGCGTCTTCGCCACTTCGCGCACGCGCGCCTCGGGCAAGTAGGTGTAACGCGATTGCTGGAAACCGAGCGCCCATTTCGGCGGCAAGGGCGTGCGTCCGGTGAGTGCGGTGTAGCGCTGCAGGACGTCGCGTGGCGTCGGGCCATCGATGAGATAGGCATCGATCGCCCCTTCGGCGATTGCGAACGACAGGACATCCGGCTCGGTCTTGCCGACGTCGACCGTCATGCGCTGCGTGTTGTCGACGAACACGCCGAAGGCACGTCCCGCGTGTTCGATCAGCACGAACGGGATCGATTTGTACAAGGGATCGCGCGCCGCATCCCATGCATAGGCGTCGGTGTTCCATAAGGTGAACACGCGCCCACGCCGATCCATCGGGCCGGCCTTGTCGCCCAGGCCGTAAACGTGGTCGCCGGATTGCAGCGAAAGACGCAGGCGACCGAGTCCGGACTTCGCGGTCAGCGATCGCTGGTCGATCCCCTGGCCCGATACGAAGGTCGTCGTGCAATCGAAGTCGACACCGCCCATGCGCAGGTCGGACGCGGGCAACCCCGCCCGCGCGATCTCCACCGCCCACGAGGCTTGCGCTTGCAGCGACGCCGGCGGAATACGCATGATGCCCGGGGCCACCGTCTCGACGCGCGGCGAGTGATTGCAGGCCTGCGCCGAGCCCGCAAGCGCCAACAACCCCAAGGCCACCCAGCCGCGCCAATCCCGTGCCATGCGTGCCCCTTCTCGGAATCCGTGAAGCATACCCATCCGAACCCCTGCGTACGGTCCGGGGCCGTGGGCTACACTCCCCCACCTTGCCTTCACGTGGCCGCCCCGCGTCGCCAATGAACCCGAACTACCTCGATTTCGAGCAGCCCATCGCCGACCTGGAAGCGAAGATCCAGGAACTCCGCCACGCCAGCCACGGGCCGGCGGTGGATATCGACGCTGAAGTCCACGCGCTCCAGGACAAGCTGCGCGTGCGCACCGCGCAGATCTTCCGCGATCTCTCCTCGTGGCAGATCTCGCAGCTCGCGCGCCATCCCGCGCGGCCGTACACGCTCGACTACCTGCGCGTGATGTGCGACGAGTTCGAAGAACTCGCCGGCGACCGCGCCTTCGCCAACGACAACGCCATCGTCGGTGGGCTTGCGCGCATCGACGGACGCCCGGTGGTCGTCATCGGCCATGAAAAGGGCCGCGACACCAAGGCCAAGATCCGCCGCAACTTCGGCATGCCCAAGCCCGAGGGCTATCGCAAGGCCTTGCGCCTGATGAAGCTTGCCGAACGCTTCGGCCTGCCGATCCTCACCTTCATCGATACCGCCGGCGCCTGGCCGGGCATCGATGCCGAGGAGCGCGGCCAGTCCGAGGCCATCGCGCGCAACCTGCTGGAGATGTCCGAACTCAGGGTGCCGATCATCTGCACCGTGATCGGCGAAGGCGGCTCGGGTGGGGCGCTCGCGATCGGCGTGGGCGACCGCACGCTGATGCTCGAATACGGCACGTACTCGGTGATCACGCCCGAAGGCTGCGCTTCGATCCTCTGGAAGACCGCGGAGAAGGCGAAGGACGCCGCCGAACAACTCGGCATGACCGCCAAGCGCCTGAAGGAACTGGGCCTGATCGACAAGATCGTGCGCGAGCCGATCGGCGGCGCGCATCGCAATCCGCGCCAGATGGCCACGCGCCTGAAAGCCGTGCTGATGAACGAGCTCGATGCACTCGTCGGCGTGCCGGTGGACGAACTCGTCGAACGCCGTTACCAGCGCCTGCGGTCCTACGGGGCTTACGAAGTCGCCTGACACGTCGCCGGGAGGGGAGCCCGCCGCCATGCCATTGATCGCCTTGTCGGTCTTGTTGCAGATCGTGTGCGCCGTGCACGTCGTCCGCAGCGGACGCCCGCATTACTGGATCTACATCGTCATCATCGGCTCGTTCCTGGGCGTGGCGGTGTATTTCTTCGCCGAAGTGCTGCCCAACCTCCATCGCGACCCCGTCGCGCGCCGCGTTGCGCAGGACGTGCGGCGGAAAGTCGATCCGGAACATGGCAAGCGCCGCGCCGCGCGTGCGCTCGACATCGCCGACACCCTGGAAAACCGCCGCCGCCTCGCCGAACAAAGCATGGCCAGCGGCGATCACCAACAGGCGCTGGAGCTGTATCGCAATTCGCTGTCGGGCATGTACAGGACCGATCCGACGTTGATGCTTGGTCTTGCGCAGGCGCAGTTCGCGCTCGATCTGCCGCAGGAAGCGCGGGCCACGCTCGAAGCGCTCATCGCCGCGAACCCGACGTTCCGTTCCAACGCCGGCCACCTGCTCTACGCACGCGCGGTCGAAGCCAGCGGCGACATCGACAAGGCGCTCGAAGAATACGAAGCGGTGGTGCAGGACTTCTCCGGCGAAGAAGCCCGCGTGCGTTACGCGCAGTTGCTGCAACGCCGTGGACATGCAGGCCGCGCGGCGGCGGTGTTCGAACAGGTCGTCAAGCGCGCGTCGCTGGCGCCGAAGTATTACCAGCGCGATCAGCGCGCGTGGGTTGACATCGCGAAGCGCGCACTCCAGCAACGGGAATCCGCCTGACGGCGGCCGCGCGCGATGTCGGCTGCCCCCACGCTGCCCATCGTGCTGCCCGACGCAGGGCGTGAAGCGCCGGTCTTCGTCGCGTTCAGCGGCGGCCTGGATTCCACCGCGCTGTTGCATGCACTCGCGGCGATGCGCGATGTCCGCGACCTCGGCCTGCGCGCGATCCACGTCCACCATGGCCTGAGCGACCAGGCCGACGCCTGGACCACCCATTGCGAGCGCGTGTGCGCATCGCTCGGCGTGCCCCTGCATGTGGCGCACGTGGTGGTCGATCGGCGGTCGAAACTCGGGCTGGAAGCCGCGGCGCGCGAGGCGCGTCAATCTGCACTCGCCGCGGAAATGGACGACGGCGCGTTGCTCGCGCTCGCGCATCATCGCGACGATCAGGCCGAAACCTTCCTGCTGCGCGCGCTGCGTGCATCGGGCCCCGATGGATTGGCGGCGATGCGTGCGCTGCGGCCGTTCGCGAATGGATGGTTGTGGCGGCCGCTGCTCGATGTGTCGCGCGAAACCCTGCGCGCCTATGCAACGGCGCACGCCCTGGACTTCATCGAGGATCCGGCGAACGACACCCTCGCGCACGACCGCAACTACCTGCGCCACCAGATCCTGCCGCTGCTGCGCGAACGCTGGCCGCACGCCGACGCCGCCCTCGCGCGTTCCGCAGCGTTGAGCGCCGAAGCGGCGGCGCTGCTCGCCGACGATGACGCGCAAGCCCTGGCGCAAGCGCGTACCGACGATCCGCGCGTGCTCGCGATCGACCCGTTGCGCAGGTTGCCCGCCGCACGCCGCGCGCGCGCATTGCGCCGCTGGATCGCCGAGCGCGGCCTGCCGCCCTTGCCCGCCGAAGGCATCGCGCAAATCGAGCGCGACCTGGCGGTCAACGCGCCGGACACCGATTTCCGTTTCGAATGGGCCGGCGCCGAACTCCGCCGTTGGCGGGATCGCTGGCGCGCCGCCCGAATTCCGGCGAAGCAGCCCGCCGATTGGTCGGATGTCTGGGACGGCCGCCTGCCGCTGATCCTCCCCGACGGCGGCACGCTCGCCCTGCTCGGTGCGCCCGCCTTCGACGTCACGCTGCGAGTGCGCCTGCGCCGCGGGGGCGAACGCATCGCGCTGCCGGGCCGTGCGCACTCGCACAGCCTCAAACATGCATTGCAGGACGCGGGCCTGCCGCCGTGGTCGCGCGAATGCCTGCCGCTGCTGGTCGACGCCGCCGACACCGTGCTCGCCGCCGGCGATCGCCTGGTGTCCGCTTCGTTCGATGCCTGGCTGCGGGCGCACGACGCAAGCCTGCAGTGGACCCAGCCCGGCATCGATTGACCGGCTTCGGCGCGCGCCTCACACTTGCGCGCATGGCACCCTCGCCCGACACCCCGCCCTCCCCGGTCGCCGATTTCGAGGCCTCCCTCGACCAGCTCGAACAGCTGGTGGAGAAGATGGAGCACGGCGAAATGAGCCTCGAGGAATCGCTCGCCGCGTACGAACGCGGCGTCGGCCTCTATCGCAAATGCCAGACCGCGCTGGAACAGGCCGAACTGCGCGTGCGCCTGCTCACCGATCCCGAACAGCCCGACAACGCCGAACCCTTCGGCGCGCCATCCGCGGATGCCTGACATCGATTTCGCGGCGTGGCGCGCGCGCGTCGACGCCGCGCTCGCGGCCGCACTTCCCGAAGCGAATACGACGCCGCAACGGCTCCACGAAGCGATGCGTTACGCCGCCACCGATGGCGGCAAGCGCATGCGCCCGTTGCTGGTGTACGCCGCGGGTACCGCATTCGGCGCCGACCTCGACGCACTCGATGCGCCCGCCGTCGCGGTCGAACTCATCCACGCCTACTCGCTCGTGCACGACGACCTCCCCGCGATGGACGACGACGCGCTGCGTCGCGGCAAACCCACCGTGCATGTCGCCTTCGACGAGGCCACCGCGATCCTCGCCGGCGATGCGCTGCAATCGCTCGCGTTCGACGTGCTCGCGCACGCGCCGCTCGATGCACTGCGCCGCGTCGGAATGCTCGCCGAACTCGCGCGTGCGTCCGGCGTGGCCGGCATGTGCGGCGGCCAGGCGCTCGACATCGATGCGACCGGCGGCGCGGCGATCGCCCTGCTCGAACTCGAACGCCTGCATGCGATGAAAACCGGGGCGCTACTGCGTGCCTCGGTGCGGCTCGGTGCGATTGCCGCGGGCGCCGACATCCCGACGCGCGTGCGACTCGACACATTCGCCGATGCGCTGGGCCTCGCCTTCCAGGTGCGCGACGACCTGCTCGACGTCGAAGGCGACAGCGCCTCGCTCGGCAAGACGGCCGGAAAAGATGCGGCGCAACAGAAAGCGACGTTCCCGGCCTTGCTCGGCCTCGATGCCACGCGCGCGCGCCTGTCAACGCTGTCCGATGCGATGCGCGATGCGCTGGCACCGTTTGGCGCGCAGACCGAAGCCCTCGCGGCCCTCGGCCGCGCGGCGGTAGAACGGAAACACTGAGCCATGGCCCGGCGCAAGCGTCGCTCGCGCACCTTCCTCGGCGTCATCGACGCTGCGATGGCCACCTCGGCGCAAGCCTTCATCGATGGCTGGGGCCGGCTCGAACGCGCGTACAAGCGTCCGCTCGCGCACCTGGCGTTGCGCGTGCGCTTCGCGTTCTATCCGTTGCTCGCACTCATCGCGGTCGGCTGGCTCGTGTACGACTGGAATGGCGACCGCTCGCTCGACGCCGCGGAAGATGCAGTCTTCGACAAGGTCATCAAGAGCCGGCCGTTCGAACCGCAACCCTCCAGACGCGTCATCGTCGTCGAGATCGATGATTGTTCGATCGGTTACTTCGACCGGCGCGGTGAGGGCGGCTGGCCGTGGAGCAGGCAACGGCATGCCGACCTGCTGGAAGCGCTCGACCAGGCGGGAATCAAGTCGGTGGGTTACGACGTGATGTTCCCGGACCTTTCGAAAAAAGATCCCGACGGCGACGGCTCGCTCGACCTGATGGCCACGGGCGGCGCCGGGCGCTTCTACTTCGCCGCATCGCACCTGCACGCCGACTTCGATGCGTCCGCGCAGAATGCGACCTTCGCATCGCAGGTACCCGGCGCATTTGCGCTGGCGACCGATGCACGCAAGCCCGGTCCACGCGTCGCCCTGTCGTTTCCCTACGGCGACGGGATGCGACGGTATTCCGGCCTGGTCGACGTCGCGCGTTCGGTCGATGGCATCCTGCGCGACATGCCGCTTTACGAGCACGAGGGCGACTGGGGCCTTCCGTCGCTGCCGCTGCGATTGGCGGCGCAGGACACCGGGCGTGCGATGACGTCGTTTCCCGCCTCCGTGCGCCCCAACTGGCGCGCCGATTCGCGCCTGCCGTACGTAAGCGCCGCAGACCTGATCGAAGGAAAGCCGATCTGTCGCGACAAGACGGAGGCCTTGCCGACGCTGAAGAATTCGATTGCGCTCATCGGCTACACCGCGTCCGGGCTCAACGACACCAAGCCCACGCCCGTCAACATGGCGATGCCGGGCGTGGAGATCCATGCCGAAGCGGTGGCCGCGCTCGTGGACGACAGCGCCATCTGGATGCCGCCGGCCTCGTTGAAATACGTGCTCGCCGCCATCCTGGTCGTCCTCACCGCCTTCGCGTTCTGGCGCGGGGAACCAGCCACCGACATCGATTCGATCTTCGTCGCCACCAACCTGTTGCTGCTCGTGCTGGCGTATGCCGGATTGACGTTCTTCGGCGTGTTCCTCGACATCTTCGCCAGCGTCGGCTTCGTCAGCCTCTGCTTCGGCCTGTGCCGCACATATGCCGGCGTGCAGCGCGGGCGCGCGGTGGGCAACGCGGATTTCCTGCCGGAATTCGATCCCGACCAGGACCGCTGGATGGTGTTCGCGCGCGTGCGCTTCGCGGTCTACCCCTCGCTCGACGAACACGCCGCCGCGCGCCGCCGGCGCGAGTATCGCCGCCGCCTGCGCCGTTTCCTGTATGCGGGCAGCGACGCGGTCATGCTCGAGGGCGTGGTCGAACGCAAGAGTTGGCTGCACGAGACGCTCGACGACCTGATGGTGCTCGTCTGGAAGGGCAACACGCGCGCTGAAGCGGTGCAGCGCGCACGCCACGACCTGGGCGCGCTGCACGATCATCTGAATACGCACAACGATCGCCTGGACGACGACGGCACCGTGAAGGTTTGCGTCGTCACCTCCGAACTCGATGACAACGCCGACGACAGCCATCGCGGCGAGCGATTGCGCTTGCGCGAGGCGCTGGGCAACGCGTTGGATCGGCAGGAAGAGTGGCCGCTTTCCCGGCAAATTCCGTTCATGCAAGCAGACGAGGTTCGCGCCGGAGCTGCTGCATGCAATCCCGATTCACCCAACGACGCTTCATCCAACGACTGATCCTTGGCTGTGCGCTCGCGCTGTGCGGCGCGGCCGCTTTCGCCGCGGGGCAAACCGCGACGGTGCACAAGCCCACCGTGGACGTGCACGGTGCGCCCGACCTGAAGTCGCCCACGGTCGCGACGCTCAAGCAGAACGACCAGGTCAGCGTCGCGGGCCAGCAGGGCCTGTGGTTCCAGGTCACCCTGCCCGCCGGCGGTAGCGGCTTCCTGCGCGTGAACGATGTGCGCATGCAATATGCGAAGGCCGGCACCAGCGGCAACGCGTTGTTCACCGGCAAGGCCGGCAAGGGCCGCGTTTCGGAAACCGCCGGCGTGCGCGGCATCGACGAAAGCGACCTGAAGTCCGCGGGCTACGACGCCACGCAAATGGCGCAGCTCGAAAGCAATCGGGTGACGCCGCAGGCCGCCGCATCGGATGCGAACGCGAAGGGATTGCAGGCCCGGCAGGTGGCGTTGCCGAACGAGTTCAAGCCCGTCGCCGACACCGGACCCAAAGCGACGCAGCAAGAAAAGCGCGGCGGTTTGTCGCTCGCGCGCGGGTTGTTGTCGGCAGTCGGCATCGGCGCACCGGCGCCGGTGGATTCGGCGGCGAATGTCGCCGAAGCGGCGCAGGGCAAGTCGGAAACCGAACAGGCCGCCGAAGAAGCCGCGCTCGGCCCGGAGATCGCGGGCCGCGTCCTCGGCGCCGCTAAGCTCGTCGACGATCCGCAAGCGCAGGCGCGCGTGAATCGCGTCGGTCGGTGGATGGCGTCGCAGACTTCGCGCCCCGACCTGCCATGGAGCTTCGGCGTGATCGACACGCCGGAAATCAACGCGTTCGCAGCGCCCGGCGGGTACATCCTGATCACGCGCGGAATGTACGAGTTGCTCGGCGACGATGAAGAAGTCGCCGCGGTCATCGGTCACGAACTCGCGCACATCGTGCAGCGCGACCATTACAACGTCATCAAGAAACAGGAAACGCAGGGCGCGTTGACGGACGCAGCGTCGTCCAACGTCGCCGTCGGCGGCGGGATTGCGGGCAGCATGGCGAAGGAGTACGTGGCCAGGCACGGCGCGACGATCCTGGCCACCAGCCTGGACCGTGGCGCGGAGTACAACGCCGACCATGCGGCGCAGGTCTACTTGGCGCGCGCGGGCTACGATCCGCTGGCGCTGTACGCGGTGTTGCAGAAGATGATGGCGGCCGGCACCACTTCGGGCAGCCTGGCGCAGTTGTACAAGACCCATCCGCCGCTGGACGAGCGGCTGGACCGCCTGGACCGCGATCAGGTCGCGGGACGGTGACGGGCTTCTCTCATTCGACATCCACCACGCGCTTGACGCGGGCGGACGGGCGGCCGACAGTTCGGTTACCGGGCCGCAGTGCGGGCGCGATCCACTTCAACGGGGACACGCAATGAACGATATCGATCCGAGCAACACCGCTTCGACGGGTATTTCGCAGGAGGAGCGCCAGTGGGCCATGTTCGCGCATCTGTCCGCGCTCGTAGGCCTGGTCATTCCGTTCGGCAACATCATCGGGCCGCTCGTGATCTGGTTGATCAAGAAGGAGACCATGCCCTTCGTCGACAACCAGGCCAAGGAGGCGCTCAACTTCCAGATCACCGTGACCATCGCGATGATCGTGTCGGCGATCCTGATCCTGGTGGTCATCGGCTTCGTGCTGATGTTCCTCATTGGTCTGGCGGCACTCGTGCTGACGATCATCGCCGCGATCAAGGCGAACGAAGGCAACGCTTACCGTTATCCGTTCACGCTGCGTCTGATCAACTGACGTTTGCTTGGGCGACATCGAAAGGGGCGGCGCGGAAGCGTCGCCCTTTTTTGTGTCCGTGAGTAAAGCGCGCGCACCATCATTGGCGCGCCGCTGGGGCATTACCTTGCGGGTCGCTTCGATCAGGGGGCTTTCGCTGGGGCAGTCATTGGGCCTGCAAGCCGAGCTTTGCAGGTAGCTGATCGTTTTCGCCTGATGGCCGCTGGCCGGTTCACCTTGCGTAACCGCCTACGGGATGCCCCCTCAACAGGAGAGCCGCGATGCGTACACGAAATCGAGTTGGCGGGGCGATGCTTTCCTGCGCGCTCGCCTTGGCATCGGGGGCGGCGGTGGCCGCCGAGCCGATGCCTGCCGGCGACTGCTTCCTGGCCGGAATGAAGGCCAATGATGCCGATGCGGTCGCCGCGTGTTACGCCGACGACGCGATCATCTGGTTCCCGGGCGGACCGATGGCCAAGGGGCGCACGGCGATCCGCGATGGGTTCGCGGGTTACATGGCGAGCATGACGGTCAAGGACGCCGTGCTGTCGCAGATGGGCGAGGAAGCGCTGGGCGACACACGCGTGACGTGGGGTACCTACGCGATCACGCTCGTCGACAAGAAAACCGCGGCCGAATCGGTGGAACACGGACGGTACGTAGACGTGCAGAAGAAAATCGATGGGCGCTGGCAATACATCGTCGACCACCCGTCCGACGATCCTGCGCCTGTCGCGAAGTAGGCTAAAAGCGCTACACCATCATTGCCGCGTCGCCCGAACGTGGTGTGTTCCAAATTTTTTGGGGAAAAAATCTGAAACTCACCACGCTGGGGCATCACCTGTAACGGGATGGCGGGACCAGTCGCTGGAATGACTGCGACCGGCTTTCAAACACCGTCGGTCAGAACGGATTGAGCTCGAAGTCACCGATCGCGGCAACCACCCATCGCTGGTCCGCAACCGTCGCAAGATTCTTCGGCGTAGCGCCATTCCCCGACGGCCATTCCACGTTGCGGCCCGTGGCGCTGTCGCGCCACAGCACATCCGACTTCCCGTCGCCTTCGAAATCGCCGATGCCGGCGACCTTCCAGCTCACCGCCATCGCCGGCAACGCGATCGCGGCCTGCGAACGGCCGGCGGGCCAGATCACGTTGAGACCCGTCGACGCGTTGCGCCAGAGAATGTCGTCGCTCCCGTTGGCATCGAAATCGCCCACGCCCGCGACCTGCCAGGTGAGCAAGGGCATGGCACTCACCACCAGCGGCGTTGCGGAATTCGCACGCTTCCAGATCGTGTTGCCGCCGGTCCGGGAGTTGCGCCACAGCACATCGTCGTAGCCGTCGCCGTCGAAATCGCCGACACCCGCGACCTTCCATTCGGGATTCGACGTGGTGAGCAGCGAATAGCGATTGACGCCATGCCGCCAGATCACGTTCTGACCGGTGGCCGAATCGCGCCACAACACATCGAACAAACCGGTGTTGGTATCGAAACGACCGGAACCCGCAAGCACCCAGGTGGTCTTCTGGAGCGTCGGCAGGTTGTAGGACGCGTCGTTCTGCGCCGACGCCCAACCGACGTTGCGGCCATCCTTGACGTTGCGCCAGATCAGGCTGTTGACGGCGTTGAGGCGCGACACGCCGACACCGACGATCTGCCAATCGAAGCTGGTCACGGCCGCGACGGCCTTGGTCTGCGTGTTGATGCCGCCTTTCCAGATGATGCTGCCGCCGGTGGTGGTGTGGCGCCACAGGATGTCGGAGGTCGGGCGCTGCTGCGCCTGGGCCCCCAACGATACGCAGCCCAGCGCCAACGCAATCCAGCACGCACGATTGATCTTCACGACGATCGTCTCCGTTCGATTCCCGAGGGGTGACTGCTGCGTGAACGCGGCAGGGTCCGGGCAATTCTGCCAATTGCCGCGGCCCGGGAGATCGGCAGTCCGATGGCCGTTGCCATCGATTCAGAGAGCGGGCGACCATCAGGGCTGTCAAGGGTCAACGCCCTTGGGTTGGGCCACAGGGTGTCCGCTTTCGACCATTGCGGCCATTGGAGGCGCGGGCTAAATTTTCCGCAGTCACGCCGCCAAAGGCGGCGGCGGAAGGCAAATCGAATGCGATTTCAGGACCTGTGGTACTCCAAGGAGCATCGCTTTTCGTTGGGCCGAGATTTGAAGTCTGGAACACCTTTCATCTCGATCCCCGTGAGCAACCGCTTGGTTGATTACGAAGAGTTCTACGAGATCGACGAGGCAACGCTTGAATGCTTTCTGCTCGATCCCATGGCGGCGCTGCCGTTAGTGGCCAGGTGTAGGGCGCGACTGGAAGACGGGCGCCTTATCCTGCCGCCCGGAACCGATCGCGGCGTGGCGATCTGATTCGTCAGGGGTGACCGCTTTCGACCTCTGGCGGACATTCGGATTCCCACTTAATCTCATCCACGTCGTCAGGGGGTGGCATGAACAAACTGGATGAATATACAGACGTGTTGAGCCGTCTGGTGGCGGAGACCGTCGCCTGTACGCCTGGGGAGTGGAGTCGCGGGCGACTCACGATCGTGGCAGACGGCGTTCGCATCAACTACAAGTTGAAAAATGAAGGCGAGCCTGGAACTGCTTCAATCAGTGAATTGCTTCGTGATCTGATTGATGAGTTATACGTCAGGATGGATAGCCACGGCGATACGTGGGTCGAGGCGAATCTCGACTTTCGCCTGGACGGCGAAAAAATTGAGCACCAATCGTCATTCAAATACGTGGAGACATCTGTTTCGACTCCCCCGCCGAAGAAGCCGTGGTGGAAGTTTGGCGGGGGGAATGCCTGACACGACGCGTTCGCGGCTCGGCTGGTGTCAAATCCCAGCGAATGTCCGCTTCTGGCCGATAGCGGCGGCGATCTGCAAGGCTTGCCTTACTCGCCAGCCACCGTCATGCGGCCGACCAGAATCGATCCGCACCGAATATGCGAGCGCGGATCCACGTCCGTCCCCACCGCCTCGATCGCCGAAAACATCTTCTTCAGATTCCCCGCAATCGTGATCCCGTCGACCGCGAACTTCACTTCGCCGTCTTCGATCCAGAATCCCGCCGCACCGCGCGAGTAATCGCCCGTCACCGTGTTGACGCCCTGCCCCATCAACTCCGTGACCAGCAAGCCGCGCGGCATCCCGCGCACCATCGAATCGAAATCGCCGGCGTTCGCGCGAATCCGAAGGTTATGCACGCCGCCGGCATTCGCTGTCGTCTGCAGACCGAGCTTGCGCGCCGAATAACTACCCAGCACGTACCGCTGCAGCACGCCACCGTCGACCAACGATGAAGCACGCGTCGCGACACCTTCCGAATCGAACGACGCCGACCGGAACCCGCGCACCAGGAACGGATCTTCCTCGATGGAAAACCAATCCGGGAACAACTGCGTCCCCACCGAATCGACGAGGAAACTGGCCTGGCGATACAAGGCCCCACCCGACACCGCACCCAACAGATGCCCGACCAGGGAACGCGCGATTTCCGCAGAGAACAACACCGGCACCTCGCCCGTCGGCAACGAACGCGGCGCCAGGCGCGACGCCGCACGCTCCGCCGCATGGCGCCCGACGGCCACCGCCGACTCCAGATCGTCCGCGGAGATCGCGGTCGTATACCAACCGTCCCGCTGCATCTGGTCACCGCGACCGGCGATCAACGCACAACCGATCGTGTGCTGCGTACTGCGTTCGGCACCCAGGAACCCGTGCGAATTCGCATACACGCCGAGCGATTCGCTGCTGCCCACCGACGCACCGTCGCTGTTCTCGATGCGCGCATCCTGATCGCGCCCGGCCTGCTCGCACGCCAGCGCGATGTCGAGCGCGCGATCGGCATCGATGTCCCACGGATGCCAGCCGTCGAACTCGCGCAAGTCCGTCGCCATCAATTCGCGATCGGCCAAGCCCGACGCCGCGTCGTCCTCGGTGTGCCGTGCGATCGCGCAGGCCTGCTCCACCGTGGAGGCCAGGCTCTCCTCGCGCAGGTCGGCGGTGCTGGCGCTGCCCTTGCGCTTGCCGAAGTACACGGTGACGGCGATCCCCCGATCGCGCGTGGATTCGACGGTTTCCACCGCCCCCATGCGTACGTTCACGTTGAGGCCGTGCTCCTGCGAACAGGAGACCTCGGCCTGTGAGGCACCGGCGGCGCGGCAGCGGTCGAGCAGCTCGCGGGCGATGTCCGACAGCACGCCCATGCGGGCGACGCTTTCATCGCGGGTGGAGGCCGGACCGGCCGTCGACAGGGGGGCGTTGTCCAATGGTCTATCCTTGAAAGCGAACAATGGCAGAGGTCATACGATGCGCGGGAAGGACGAAGAGACGGGCGAGTTCCTCAGCCCCAGTCGCAGCGAGCAGCGCCGCGCGGCGCTCGACGTGCTGGAACTGGGCGGCCGGCTCGCGGTGCTCAGCGACGCCCAACTGGCGAAGCTGCCGATCCCCGAAAGCCTGATGCCGCACATCCTCGAGACCCGCCGCATCACCGCGCACATCGCGCACAAACGGCAATTGCAGTACCTGGCCAAGCAGATGCGCCGGGAGGACGAGGACACGCTGGACGCGATCCGCGACGCGCTCGACGAAAAAGGCGAGGCCTCGCGCCGCGAAGTGGCGCAGATGCATCGCGTCGAAGCCTGGCGCGACCGCCTGATCGACGGCGGCGACGAAGCCCTGGCCGAGTTCCTCGACGCGTTCCCGCAATCCGACCGCCAACGCCTGCGCACGCTGGTGCGCAACGCGATCGAGGAACGCAACCGCAACAAGCCGCCGCGCGCGTTCCGCGAAATCTTCCAGGTGGTGCGCGACGCGATGCAGGTCGAATCGGAAGACAACGACGAAGACTGACGTCGGCGCGTTCACGCCTGGGTCCCACCCACCGTCAACTGATCGATCAACAAGCTCGGCTGCCCGACGCCGACCGGTACGCTCTGCCCATCCTTGCCGCACACGCCCACGCCCTCATCGAGTGCGAGGTCGTTGCCGATCATCTTGACCCGCTGCATCGTCTCCGGGCCGTTGCCGATCAGCGTGGCGCCCTTTACCGGCGCGGTGATCCTGCCATCTTCGATCAGGTAGGCCTCGGTGGCGGAGAACACGTACTTGCCGCTGGTGATGTCGACCTGGCCGCCGCCGAAATTCACCGCGTACAAACCCTTCTTCACCGAGCGGATCATTTCTTCGGGGTCGTGGTCGCCGGCGAGCATGTAGGTGTTGGTCATGCGCGGCATCGGCAGGTGCGCGAAGGATTCGCGGCGGCCGTTGCCGGTGGGCTGCATCCCCATCAGGCGCGCGTTGTGCGTGTCCTGCATGTAGCCGACGAGCACGCCGTCTTCGATCAGCGTCGTGCAGGACGTCGGCGTGCCTTCGTCGTCGACGTTGAGCGAACCGCGGCGGTTCGGCAGGGTGCCGTCATCCACGATGGTCACGCCCGGCGACGCCACGCGCTGGCCCATGCGGCCGGCATACGTCGAGGTGCCCTTGCGGTTGAAGTCGCCTTCCAGCCCGTGGCCGACCGCTTCGTGCAACAGCACGCCGGGCCAACCGTTGCCGAGCACGACGGGCATGACGCCCGCGGGCGCATCGATCGCTTCGAGATTGACCAGCGCCTGGCGCAGGGCCTCGCGGGCGAAATGTTCCGGTTTGTCGTCGGCCAGCAGCTCGGCATACGAATACCGGCCGCCACCGCCCGCGTAACCGCTTTCGCGCCGGCCGTTCTGTTCGACGATCACCTGGACGTTGAGGCGCACGAGCGGGCGCACGTCGGCGGCGAGCACGCCGTCGCTGCGCGCGACGAGCACCGTGTCGACGCCACCGGCCAGCGACACCATCACCTGTTTCACGCGCGGATCGGCGGCGCGCAACAAGCGATCGATCTCGCGCAGGGCTTCGACCTTGGCTTCGTTGGGCAGCCCGTCGATCGGATCTTCGGCGGCGTACAACGAACGACCGCTACCGGGCACCAGCGCGCGCGGCGACGCGGACGAGCCATCGCGCGCGATCGCACGCGCGGACTTCGCCGCTTCGATCAGCGCCGGTGTATCGATTTCATCGGAGTAGGCGAAACCCGTCTTCTCACCGGAGATCGCGCGCACGCCGACGCCCTGTTCGATCGCATGCGCGCCGTCTTTCACGATGCCGTCTTCCATCGTCCAGCTCTCGCGGCGCGCGTGCTGGAAATACAGGTCGCCGAAGTCGATGCCCGGGCCCAGCAATGTGCCGAAGGCCGTATCGAGCATCCCGGTGGCGAGGCCGGCGGGAAGGAGCAGGCGGGTTTCGGCAATCTTCAGCGGCAGGGTCATGTGTCGATCCGGGGGCGATGCGCATGGGGACGCAGACAAAGATGGTGATGCAACGGGCGTGACGCAACCGCCAGTGACGGCCTCATCCGTTCGGGGCATCGTCGGTCGATGCGCTGGAGCGCCCTTGCGGTTCGGATTTCTTGGTGACTTCGACCTTCGGATCCTTCCAGGGGCCGGTCACGCGGTAGGTCTTGGCCGTCAACTGGCCGATGGGTTTCTTCAGCACCGCGTTCGCAGCAGCGCCGATCGCCGCGCCGACGGGGCCACCAACGACCGCGCCGGCGACGGTCAGCAGGTTGCCCGTGCGCGGCACCACCTCGACGGTCTGGTCGAAGGTCTGTGCCTGCAGGTCCGCGGCGCCGCGGATCTCGATCTGCGCCGCCGGGCTGTCGATCGTGAGGTCGTCCGTGCGCGCCTTGCCCTGCGACAGGCGCACGTGGCCGTCGATGCGGTTGAACGCCAGGCCTTTCGAATAGAAGTCGCGGAAGTCCAGCAGCAGGCGCCGCGGCAACTGCGCGATGCTCAGCAGCCCGAGCACGCGCCCCGCGCCGGGTTCGATCTCCAGCAGCGTGCCTTCCGTCACGTCTAGGGCGAGCGTGCCGTCGACGCCGCGCGCACCGAACTCGCGTGGCGCGCCGGGCCAGGTCGCATCGAATTTCGCCGTGCCCTTGCCGCTCGCCAACTGGCCCGCGAGGCCGAAGCCATCCATCAACTTGCCGAAATCCTCGCTCTGGATCTGCAGGCCGACGCGCGTGCGTGCCGCCGCGCCCATGCCGTTCCATTCGCCGGTCACCGAGACTTTGTGCTGGTCGGATTGCGCCTGCAGCGTGTCGAAGCGCATGCCCGTCGCGGTCGGACGCGTGCGGACGACGGCCTTGCCCAGCGACAAGGCGTTGATGCGCAGGTCGGCGACGTCGAATGCGAGCGCCGGAATGGACGCCGGATCGATCGGATGCGCGTCGGGTTCCGGTGGTGCGGCGGGCGTGGTCGGCGCATTCGCGGGCCTGGCCGGTGAATGCCAGTACGCGCGTTCCATGCGGCCGGTAATGGCCGCACCCACCGCATCCGGCATCGTCGCCGTGCCGGCGAGCGCGGGTCCGCTGACGAGGACACTGCTGGCGTTGTTGTTTGCGGGCGAGACCTGCACGCGCGCGTCGGGGAAGACCCCGCCGAGCAACAACAGCTTGTCCGTGCGCACGTCGATGCGACGGAGGGGCAATCCACCGCCCTTCCCGTCGCCGCCGCCCTTCGCGCCTTGCGCCAGGCCGATCCAGTCGATGAGGTCGAGCGCCGGCGCGTGCCCCGTCGCAACCAGGCCGGACGCGGGTGGCGCTTCATCGACGCGATCGCTTCCGACCACGACGCGCAATCCGGTTTGATCGCCGCGCGAGCGCGCACGCAGGGCCAGGATGTTCGCGAAGGACACGCGCACTTCGCCCTCGCCCATCGGCAGATCGGCTTCGATGGTCGCGGGCAAGGCCGCAGTCGTGGCTTTGTGCAGCGGCGCCGGCAAATCGAGCGTGGTGCCGACGAGCGTCGAGCGCAGCGTGAGCTTGGTCGGCATCGCAGCCCTGCCGGTCGCCTTCGGCAATGCGAGCGCCACCGTCCACGGCGAGCGGCCATCCAGGTACGACCGCAACCACCCGAGGTTGCCCGCGCGATCGATGAGCGCCTTTGCGTCCATCGTCACCTGCATGTCGGCTTCGAAAGCCTGCGCCTTGTCGCGCACGAATGCCGTGCCGGCGCGCAGGCCGAGCGTGCCGGGTTGGCCTTCATGGCGCACCGACAGGGCATTCGCCGCGAAACCGCCGTCGCCGTAATCGGCTTTGCCGCGCACGTCTTCGAAGGCGAGATTCCAGCGCTTTTCGCGCAAGCGCGCGCCCTTGAGTTCGACCGTGCCCGTCGTGCGACCGACCGCGTTGGGCGCGTGCAGCGGCAACAGCATGTCGAAGGTGACATCCGCCGGTCCGCTGGCTTCGATGTTCGCCAGCGTCTCGCCGTTTTCCTTGTTGAGCGGACTGTGCTGCAGCAGGCCCACGAGCTTCGATGCATCGCTCGACCCCTGCGCCTGCACGTACAACTCGGACTTGCTGAAATCCGGGATGCCCGCGCGGATGTGCGGGATGTCGACGCCGGCGAGCGTCGCCTTGCCTTCGACGGAGAACCCGTTGCCGACGAAGCTGATGGGGCCGGACATGTGTTCGGTCGCCGGCCAGTCGGGCGAGAATTTCACCGTTGCGTCGTCGAGTTCGGCGTCGGCGCGGAACAAGCCGTTTTGGTGCAGGAAGGGCCAGTCGTCGAGATCGCCGGAGACGATCGCGCGGCCGTTCTTCAGACCACCGCCGACGAGCGCGGTGTCGAGCCAATGTTCCGTCGCATCCGGCATGAGGTGGCGGACGAGGAAGCCCTTGCCCGTCGGCAGCGTGGTCGGGTCCAGATCGACGGCAAAGTCGATCCACGGCCGCGTGCCATCGTTCTGGAACCACATCCCGCCGCGCGCATGCAGGCCGAAATCCCGGCCACGGACGCGGAAACCATCGGTGCCCACGCGCCAGCCCGCGCCTTCGCGCCACAACGCGATGCGCCCGGCCAGGGCCACCGGATGCACGACGCCGAAACCCGCCGGCCAGTCGAAATCGACGGTGGCCTTCGGATCGGCGGTGAACACCAGGCCGTCGGCATCGCCGATGACTTCGCCGGCGAGCTTGCGCAGGCCCGGCGAATTCCCGACCGGCGCGAACCCGACGCCCGAAATCGTGCCGTGCGCCTGCAACGCGCCCGCATGCATGCCGACGACTTCCACCTGCTGCAGCAACGCTTGCGGTTTCGCGAGCAGGATCCAGCGTCGCAGGCCCGCGTCCATGCGATCGCTCAGCGCCGCGGCCGCGAGCAGCGGACCGGCATCCACGCGTTCGGCGCGCATGCCGAAGCGCGTGCCGCCGATGAGCAGCAGGCCGTCGAGTTTTTGTTGACTCTTGTCGGTGTGGATCAGCAACTTCGGCGCATCGAAACGCCATTGCCCGCCCTCGTGCTGCAGGCGCGCGCGCAGTTCCACGTGGCCGAAGCGCGCCTGCGGGACGCGCACGCCGCTCGCATCGCGCAAGGGCGCGCCGCGCAGCGCCACATCGTCGAGCGTCGCATCCGTGACGATCGAAGCCACGCGATGGCCGCGCAACTGCGCCCACGCCTGCGCGCGCCCATGGCCGGATTGCACTTCCACGCCGAGCACGTGCAACAGCGGCGACCACGCCCCGAGGTCCGCCTTCTTCGCGCCGGCATAGGCCTGGCCATCGCCGCGCCTGCGGTCGAAATCCAGGGCGGCATCGAGCGGCGACACGTTCGGCCGCATCCACGCGCGCATGCCGCTGCGAATGCGGTCGCCTTCCACGCGCAGGCGCAGGTCGATGCGCGGGATCGTGGCGTCGATGCCGAGCGTCGGCGCCACGACGTGCAAGCGACCACCAATGATCTGCAATTCGCCGAGGCGTTCGAGCGCGGCGAAGGGATCGCCGCCTTCCTGCTGCTGCCCCGGCAAACCGCGCACGGACCAGAAGCCATCGGCCGCGCGTTCGACCGTGAGGTCCAGGCCACGCAGGCGCAGTTCGGAGAACGTGCCGCCCGGCAACAATCCGCCGTAGAGCGAGACGAGCATTTCGGTATCGCCGATCACCACCGACTGCGCGCCATCGCCGATGCGCAGATCGTCCAGCCGCAACAACGGGCCGCGGCGCGTCCATTGCGTTTCGACTTTCGCGAAGTGCATCGGCCGCCCGGCGCGTTCGCTGAGCCACGCGGCGATGTGGTCGGGATGTCGGTCGGCCAGCGGCAACAACTGTTTCGCGATGCCGACCAGCAAGGCGACGAAGATCAACGCAACGAGCGCGCCATAGCCGACGAAGCGCCGCCCGTGCCGCATCCGGCGTCTGAAAGGCGTCGGCATCTACCGCGTTCCGATGTCGTCAGAGCAGCACGACATCGAACTGCTCCTGCAGATACTGCTCGTCGGCCTGGAACCGGATCGACTTGCCGAGGAACTCTTCCAGCTCCGCCACCGCCGCGCTTTCTTCATCGGTGATGCGCGCGACGACCTTCGGCGAGGCGATCACCAGCAAACGCGCGGCTTCGAACTGCCGCACCGCGCGCGTGATCTCGCGGAAGATCTCGTAGGTCACGGTTTCGGAGGTCTTGAGCATGCCGCGGCCGCCGCATTCGTGGCAGGGCTCGCACAACTGGCGTTCGAGCGATTCCACGGTGCGCTTGCGCGTCATCTCGACCAGGCCGAGCGGCGAGAAGTCGTACACCGTGGTCTTGGCGTGGTCCTTGGCGAGCGACTTCTCGAGCGTGCGCAGCACCTGGCGGCGATGCTCGGCGTCGGTCATGTCGATGAAGTCGATGATGATGATGCCGCCCAGGTTGCGCAGCCGCAGTTGGCGTGCGACCGCCTGCGCCGCTTCGAGATTGGTGCGGTAAACGGTTTCCTCCAGGTTGCGCTGACCGAGGAAGGAACCGGTGTTCACGTCGACGGTGGTCATCGCTTCGGTCTGGTCGATGACCAGGTAGCCGCCCGACTTCAGGGGCACCTCTTTTTCGAGCGCGCGCTGGATCTCGTCTTCGACGCCGTACAGGTCGAAGATCGGGCGCGCGCCGGCGTAGGGTTCGATCTTCTCGGCCAGGCCGGGCATGTATTGCGCGGCGAAGGTCTGCAGGCGATCGCAGGTTTCGCGCGAATCGACCTTCACCTTTTCCACGTCGCGGCGGATCAGGTCGCGCACCGCGCGCAGTGGCAGGTTGAGGTCTTCGTAGATGCAGGCGCCGACCTTCGTCGCGCCCTGCTGGTCTTCCACCAGCGCCCACACGCGCCTGAGGTAGGCGATGTCCTCGGCGAGCGCCTCGGCCGGCTGCCCTTCGGCGTTGGTGCGCACGATGTAACCCTGCTCGCCGCCGCCGGCGAATTCGGCGACGAGGCTTTTCAGCCGCGCGCGTTCGGCCTCGTCCTCGATGCGCGAGGACACGCCGACCACGCGCGACTGCGGCAGCAGCACGAGGTAGCGCGAGGGAATCGAGAGTTGCGTCGTCAGGCGCGCGCCCTTGCTGCCGATCGGGTCCTTGACCACCTGCACGACGACGTCCTGGCCTTCGCGCAACAGCTCCAGGATCGGGCGCGGTTGCGCGGCCGGCAGCGGGGCTTCCTCACCGGCGACGGCGGGCAGCGTGGCCGCGCGCACGATGTCGTTGGCGTGCAGGAAGGCCGCGCGGTCCAGGCCGATGTCGATGAAGGCGGCCTGCATGCCGGGCATCACGCGCTGCACGCGGCCCTTGTAGATGTTGCCCACCACGCCGCGCCGCCAGCCGCGTTCGATGTGCAATTCCTGCAGCATGCCGTTCTCGACGACAGCCACGCGGGTTTCGCGCGGGGTGACGTTGACCAGGATTTCCTCGCTCATGCGCGTGCGCTCCCGGTCGATGTCGATGGCGTGATCCCGAATTCGCGCAACAGGCGCGCGGTTTCGTACATGGGCAGGCCCATCACGCCGGAGAAGCTGCCGGCCAGGTGCGCGATCAGGACCTGCGCGCGGCCCTGGATGCCGTAGGCGCCGGCCTTGCCGTCCCATTCGTGGCTTGCAAGGTAGGCCGCGATGTCGTCTTCGGACAACGTGGCGAAAGTCACCTGCGATTCGGAGACGACCTGTGCTTCGCGCCCGGCGCTGACCAGGCTGACGGCGGTGATCACCTGGTGCGTGCGGCCGGAGAGGCGCCGGAGCATCGCGGCGGCGTCGTCGGCGTCGCGCGGCTTGCCGAAGACTACGTCGCCGAGCACGACCTCGGTATCGGCGCCGAGCACGACCGCGCCGGGCGAGGTCATCACCTGCAACAGGCCGGCGCCGGCCTTTTCGCGGGCGACCCGGCGCACGTACTCGCCCGCCCCTTCGCCGGGGCCACGGTGTTCGGGGATGTCGAGCTCGAGGGTGCCGAACGTGTATCCCAGGCGGGACAGCAGTTCGGAACGTCGAGGGGAACGCGAGGACAGATGCAGCATCGGCAGGAGTCTAACCCGCGGCTGTACGGGGACATTCGCGCCGCTCCGACCCAACCCCATGAGGGCTCACAGTTCGTTCACTCCGCCGCACGACAGTGCCGCGATACGGAAAGCGCACCCTCACCCATGGAGCCTCGAATGACCTTTCGCCCCCTCACCCTCGCGACCGCGCTCGGCCTCGCCCTCGCCTTCGGAACCGCCATGCCGACCCACGCCCAGGAAACCCAGACCGCGCCCATCCCCGCCGACGGCACGCTGCTGTCGGTCTCCGCCCAAGCGGAAGCCCGGCGCGCGCCGGACGTTGCGACCCTCTCCGCCGGCGTCGTCACGCAGGCCGCCGACGCCAACGCCGCGATGCGCGACAACGCCACGCAGATGGATTCGGTGATGAAGGCGGTGCGCGCGGCCGGCATCGCCGAACGCGACATCCAGACGGCCGGCATCTCGCTGCAGCCGCAATACAAGTATGCGGAGAACACGCCGCCGACGATCACCGGCTACCAGGCCAGCAACACGCTGAACATCAAGGCCCGCGACATCGGCAAGCTCGGCAAGGTGCTCGATGCGCTCGTCGCCAGCGGCGCCAACCAGGTCAACGGCCCGACCTTCGAAGTGGACAAACCCGAACCGGCTTTCGACGAAGCCCGCCTCGCCGCGCTCGACAAGGCCAAGGCCCGTGCCGAGACCTACGCGAAGGCGATGGGCCTGCGCGTGCGCCGCGTGGTGAGCATCGCCGAAGGCGGTGCGGCGCGTCCGCCCATGCCGTACATGATGCGCGCCGAATCCGCGCAGATGGCCAAGGATACGTCGGTGTCGCCGGGCGAAACCACGTTGTCGGTGAGCCTTGACGTGATCTTCGAACTCGGGCGCTGACACTTGGGCCATCGCGCATCGCGCGCATTCGCGGGACCAGCGCCATGGCCGACAAGCAACGCGACACCCCGCCCGCGGCAGATCCGCGGGCGGGCCGCAATCCGGGGTATGCGGAGAATCAGCCGCGGGATAAGGGCGATGCGCAGGCGGAGGTGCCCAAGCCCGGGAATCAACCCGACGAGCCGGGCATCGACCGCGATACGGATGCGCAGCCGGACCCGGCAAGGAAACGTCGATAGCGTCGGGATTTGCCCCAAGTACCAATGGTGGTCGTTGCGCGCGCGGACATAGCATTTCGCGCGCCAACTCCCCACCAAAGGACTTCCCCCGATGCTGCAGGCAACCATCGAAACCGCCGTCATCAACGACGACTCCGTGCCGTGGATGCCGTTCGCGCCGTACAGCGACACGGTCATGGTCAAGTATTTCAAGCTCGATCCGATCCGCGGCGAAGTCATCGCCATGCTCAAGGCGCCCGCGCACACGGTGATGCCGCGCCATTACCACTCGGGCACGGTCATCGTGTACACGCTCCAGGGCGAGTGGAAATACCAGGAACACGACTGGGTCGCGACGCCCGGCAGCATCGTGTACGAAACCGCTTCGTCGCAGCACACGCCCCAGGCCTCCGGCAGCGAGGTGATCGCGCTGAACATCGTCTCCGGCGACCTGGTGTACCTGGACGAGAACGACCGCGTCGTGGCGATCGAGAACTGGAAGACGGCGTTGGACCGCTACCTGGCGTATTGCAAGGCCAACGGCATCAAACCGCGCGATCTGACGGCGTTCCGGTAAGCGAAGATCGGATTCGAACCGCAACCCCATGGCCTGGCCCCGTGCGTTGGAGTGAGTGAACGCTCACCCACGGAGGCCACGCCATGTCGCACACGATCGCGCCGACCCTGCCCCGCCGCCACGCGCAAGCCGGGCATCTGCTCGAACGCCCGAGCCCCGCGCGCATCACTGCAATCGCGGGCGTCATCGCACTGCATGGCGCGGCGCTGATCTTGTTGATGATGCCGATGGCGCCGCCGCAGGCGTTGCCGACGCCGGAAGTCGACATTCCCTACGTGCCGATCCAGAAAAAGGAAACGAAGCGGGTCGATCCGCCACCGGTGAAGCTCGACAAGATTCCGCCGCGCCCGACCACCACGCCGCGCGAAGTGGCGATCCCGCAACCGCCGGTCGTCGATCCCGTTGGCGCAGGTGTCGCACCGCCCTACGACCCGAATCCAGACTCAGCGATCGTGATCGACACGGTGCCGCCCGTCGTCGGGCCGGTGCACGCCGACAGCCTCGAATACGCCAGCGCACCGCCCCCCGCTTATCCGCGCGACGCGATGGTGCGCCGCATCGAAGGCACGGTGATCCTGGAAGTCCTGGTGGGGGTCGACGGCGTACCGCTCGACGTGCGCGTGGAGACGAGCAGCGGCAATCGCTCGCTGGACGAAGCGGCGCGCAAGCACATCCTGAAGAAATGGAAGTTCAAGCCTGCGACGAAGGATGGGCACGCCGTGCAGGCACTGGGCCTGGTGCCGGTGAAGTTCGTGCTGCGCTAGGCGCTGCTTCCACTATGCACGGTGGTAGGGGTGATTCGCCAACATCGCATTCGCCCGATACAACTGCTCGGCCAGCACCAGTCGAACCAGCATGTGCGGCAAGGTCAGCGGGCCGAGTGACCACGTGTCGTCGGCCCGCGCGATCACCTCGGGCGCATGGCCTTCCGGCCCGCCGATCAGGAAACACAGGTCGCGCCCTGCACCACGCCAGGCTTCCATGCGTTGCGCGAGTTGCTCCGAACTCCATGTGCGCCCGCGCCCGTCGAGTGCGACGACAAGCGCTCCTTTCGGAATGGCGGCCAGCACGCGCTGGCCTTCCTCGAAGGTCGCACGCGCGGCGTCGCGGCCCTTGCCGCGCACGCCGGGTTCGATTTCGACCAGGTCGAACGGCAGCCAGTGCGACAGGCGCTTGCGATATTCGGCGAATCCGTCGGCGACCCATGCCGGGGCGCGCTCGCCGACGGCGATGAGTCTTGCTTTCATCGCATTGACGTGCGCAATCGCACGCCGCAGTTACTCGCTGCGGCCGGCGGCCAGCGCGTCTTCTTCTTCCGGCGGCTGGTCGCCGACGGTCCACAGGCGCTCGAGTGCGTAGAACTCGCGCACGCGCGGCAGCATGACGTGGACCACGACGTCGCCCAGGTCGACCAGCACCCATTCGGCCTCGCGCTCGCCTTCGACGCCGAGCGGCATGCAGTCGAGCTTCTTGGCGTGGCGCACGACTTCGTCGGCGATCGACTTGACGTGGCGGGTGGAGGTGCCCGAAGCGATGACCAGGTGGTCGGTGACGCTGGTCTTGCCGCGGACATCGATCTCGACGACATCCTTTGCCTTGAGCTCCTCGACGGCGTTGCGCACGTGTTGGAGGAGGACGTCTGCCGGCGGCGGCGGATTGGGAAGGCGGGTCTTGATGACTTGCGCGGCAGTGGTCAAGGGCAGCTGAGCTCGGTGGTGACGCGGGGATTATACGAGGCGCTCGCGGCCGGTAGGCGTGAAACCGTCGGCATCACGAATCCAGGCGTCCGTAAAGGCCCGACTGGCGGATGAATGCGGCTACCGAAGCCGGCACCCAGTCGCCCCAGCGAGCGTCGCCGTCCGAGATCCAGCGCCGCAACTGCGTCGAAGACTCCGGCCGCTCGGCGCCGAGGGGGAATTCGGCGAACCCGCCGGCGGGCAGCGCGTGCAGTTGCGCCGGCAGGCACCAGCGCGGTGCGAGCTCGGCGTGGACCGTGGGTGCACGCGTGGCCAGGGCGTCCTGGTCGATGGGCGCGCCCGGGCGGTCGATCGCCAGCAGGTGGCCGAGGTCGAACAAGTCGCGCCAGCGATGCCAGGTGTCCAGTTCGAACACCGAATCGCCGCCCACCATCCACACCAGCGGCGCATGCGGCCCGTATTCGGCGCGCAGTTCGCGCAGCGTGTCGACCGTATAGGACGGGCCCGCGCGGCGCAGCTCGCGACGGTCGACGATCAACCCGGCTTCTCCCTGGACCGCGAGGTCGAGCATGTGCGCGCGTTGTGCCGCATCGGCGTGCGTCGGCCCCTTGTGCGGCGGATCGGCGGCGGGAATCAGATGGACGTCGGCGTGCAATGCGTCGCGCACTGCGCGCGCGATGGCCAGGTGGCCGGTGTGGACGGGATCGAAGGTGCCGCCGTAGCAGAGGACGAGCGGCGTCACGCGTCAGCCCAGCAAATGCAAAGCGCGCGGGTCGGCGACGGCGAGCAGGACGCGTTCGAGCGCGAGCCATGCATCGTGCGGGTCGCGTCCCCACTGTCCCCGACCCTTCGCGATGCGATCCACGCGCCCGACTTGCGCGGCGAAGCGTTCCCAGCGCGCGGCGTCGTGCCGTTTCAATGCGCGCGTATACGCGGCCTGTTTCGAATCCCAGATGCGTTGCGCCTTGAATTCGGCCTGCAGGTTGCCGCCGCGTGCCGCGACGCGTGCGAGCGCCGCGGCACGCTGCAATTCCATCGCGACCATGCCGAGCAGCGCGGGCACCGCCTCGCCTTCGCCGCGCAGGCCGTGCAGCATGCGCGAGACCTGCGCGGCCTGGCCGTTCATCGCGGCATCCACCAGACGAAACACGTCGTAGCGCGCGGAGTCGGACACCAGCGATTCCATCGTCGCCGCGTCGAGCGTGCGGCCTTCGGCGAGCAGCGAGAGCTTGTCGATTTCCTGCGCGGCCGCGAGCAGGTTGCCTTCGACCCGATCGGCGAGCACCTGCACGGCGTCGCGATCGGCGCGCAAACCGCGCGCACGCATACGCGCGTCGATCCATCCGTTGAGTTCGTGGGGTTTCACTTGCCAGGCGATGAGCTGATGACCAATGCGCGCGAGCGCCTCGCTCCACTTGCCGCCGTGTTGCTTGCTCCATTCGCCGGCGGTGACGAGCAACACGACGTCGGGCGGTGGGTCAGCTGCGAACTTCGTGAGTATCTCCGCGCCGTCCTTGCCCGGCTTGCCGCTGGGCATGCGGATTTCGACCACGCGCCGCGCGGCGAACAGGCCCGGTGCCTGGAAGGCAGCGGCCACGCTGTCCCAATCCGGGTCGCGGCCCTCGATGTCGTAGACCTCGCGATCGCCGATGCCCTGCTCGCGTGCGGCGGCGCGCACGGCGTCGGCCGCTTCCAGCACCACCAGCGTTTCGGGCCCCGCGACCAGGTACGCAGGCCGCATGGGCTCGGAGGCGAGTTGCGCCGCGAGCCGATCGGGCCTCAGTTCGGCCATCGGATCAGGATTGCGGCGTGGGCGCCGCGGACGCAGGCGCCGATGCAGTCGACGCCGGCGCCGGAGCGGTGGTCGTCGACGACGCCGCCGGCGCCGTGGTCGGCACGCCGTTGCGGATTTCCGGGCGCGTGACGTTCAACGCCGCACCGACGCGACGCAGGATCGCCGTCGACATTTCGCGGCGCAATTCCTTGGCGAGCAGCTCGCGCTCGGAGGTCGCGCCCACCGCATCGTTCGGCGGCGCCACGTAATCGCGCGAGAGCTCGACCGCCTGCTGCGGCACCACCACGTTCCCCGCCTGGTCCAGCAACGCGAAGATCACCGCATAGCGCAGGCTGAATTCCTGCGCGCGGCCGCGTTCGTCGATGCTGATCGGCGTATCGCCCCAGCGTTCGGACACGATCTGCAGGATGGTCGAGGGCTGCGCGGGATCGGTCGCGGGCACGGCGCCGGCGCGCGTCATCGCATCGGCGAGCGTTTCGGCGAGCGGGCTGTAAGGATCGGGCGACACCACGCGCACGGGGTTGAGTTCCGTCGGCAGCGTGAGCGCATTGCGCAGGTGGAAGCCGCAGGCGCTGCACAGCGCGATGAGCACCAGCAGCATCGTGATTCGGACAAGCGTCGTGGGCGTTCGCATGGCGGCCAGTCTGGACGAGGGGGCGGCGGCGGGCAAGGCCGCCGACCGGCGTGCGATCACGCCGACGCCACGATGTTGACGATCTTCCCCGGCACCACGATCACCTTGCGCACGGTCTGCCCGTCGAGGAAGCGCGCGACCGCGGGTTCGGCGAGCGCCGCGGCCTCGACGAACGCCTCCGATGCATCGGGTGCGACCTCGATGGTCCCGCGCAACTTGCCGTTGACCTGCACCGCGAGCGTCAGCGCATCGCGCTTGAGCGCATCGGGATCGACCTTCGGGAACGGCACGTCTTCGAGCAAGGCCTCCGGATGCCCCAACGCCTGCCACAAGCCATGGCACACGTGCGGCGTCACCGGATTGAGCAGCAGCACCATCGCCTGCAAGGCTTCGTGGCGCACGGCGCGGCCCTGGTCGCTCATGTCGTTGAATTTCGAAACATGGTTGAGCAGTTCCATGAGCGCGGCGATCGCGGTGTTGAAGCTGTGGCGGCGGCCGTAATCGTCGCCGACTTTCTGGATGGTCTCGTGCACCTGGCGGCGCAGCGTTTTTTGCGCGGCGTCGAGCGACGCGGGCGCGACATCCGGATGATCCGGCTGCGCCACGTGCGTCAACACTTCGCGCCAGAAACGGCGCAGGAACCGCGCCATGCCCTCGACGCCCGCCTCGTTCCATTCCAGCGATTGCTCCGGCGGCGCGGCGAACATCGAGAACAGGCGCACCGTGTCGGCGCCGAAGCGATCGACCATCGCCTGCGGGTCGACGCCGTTGTTCTTTGACTTCGACATCTTCTCGACGCCGCCGATGTGTACCGGCTTGCCGTCGGCCTTTAGGTGCGCACCGGTGATGCGGCCGCGTTCGTCGCGCTCGGCGTCGACGTCGGCGGGGTTGATCCACTCCTTCGAGCCGTCGGCGTTGTCGCGGTAGTAGGTTTCCGCGATCACCATGCCCTGGCAGAGCAGGTTCGTCGCCGGTTCGTCGCTATGCACCATGCCCGCGTCGCGCAGGAGCTTGTGATAGAAGCGGAAGTACAGCAGGTGCAGGATCGCGTGTTCGATGCCGCCGATGTACTGGTCGACAGGCGTCCAGTAATTGGCGCGCGCATCGACCATGTCGGCCGCGCCCGGCGAGGTGTAGCGCGCGTAATACCAGCTCGACTCCATGAAGGTATCGAACGTGTCCGTCTCGCGTTCGGCCGCGCCGCCGCACTGCGGGCACGTTGTCTTGCGCCATTCCGGGTCGGCCTTGATCGGCGATTGGACGCCCGAGAAGGCGACGTCCTCCGGCAGCACGACCGGCAACTGGTCTTCCGGCACCGGCACCGCGCCGCACTTGGCGCAATAGATGACGGGAATCGGGCAGCCCCAATAACGCTGGCGGCTCACGCCCCAGTCGCGCAGGCGGAAGTTCACGCGGCGCGTGCCGTGGCCTTGCGCCTGGAAACGCGCGGCGATCGCCTCGAACGCCTCCTCGTAATCCATGGCGTCGAATTCGCCGGAATTCACCAGCAGGCCGCGCTCGGTGAACGCGCCCTCTTCCTGGATCTTGCGCTCGAAATCCTGCACGACTTCGACGGCGGCGCGCAACTCGTACACGTCGGCGCTGCCGCCGTGGAGCGCGGCATCCATCGGGTCGTGGTGCGTCGTGGTTTCCTGCGCGAGCTCCGCCACCGCGTCGCGCACTTCCGGCGGCACGATCACCATGCGGATCGGCAGGCCGTAATGGCGCGCCATTTCCCAGTCGCGTTGGTCGTGGCCCGGCACCGCCATCACCGCGCCCGTGCCGTAATTCATCAGCACGAAGTTGGCGACATAGATCGGCAAGGCTTCGCCGGTGATCGGATGCAGCGCGCGCAGGCCGGTGTCGCGGCCGCGCTTGGCCTGCGTCTCGAGCTCCGCCTCAGACACGCCACCGTGGCGGATGTCGGCGATGAACTGCGCCAGCGACGGATCGCCCGCCGCGGCCTGTTTCGCAAGCGGATGTTCGGCCGCGATGCTGATGAAGGTCACGCCCATCAACGTGTCGGGGCGCGTGGTGAAGACGTGCAGGTCTTCGTCGCTGCCATCGACCTTGAAGGCGAACTCCAGGCCTTCGCTGCGGCCGATCCAGTTGCGCTGCATCGTGCGCACGGCATCGGGCCAACCGGGCAATGCATCCAGGCCGTCGAGCAATTCCTGCGCGTAATCGGTGATGCGCAGGAACCACTGCGGGATCTCGCGCTTTTCCACGACCGCACCGGAGCGCCAGCCGCGACCATCGATCACCTGCTCGTTCGCAAGCACCGTCTGGTCCACCGGATCCCAGTTGACGACCGAATTCTTGCGATACGCCATCCCCTTCTTCAGCAGGCGCACGAACATGCGCTGCTCGTGCACGTAGTAATCGGGGCGGCACGTGGCGAATTCGCGCGACCAGTCGATCGCGTAGCCCATCGTGCGGAGCTGGTCGCGCATGTGGTCGATGTTGGCGTAGGTCCACTTCGCCGGCGCGGTGCGGTTCTTGATTGCCGCGTTCTCGGCGGGCAGGCCGAAGGCATCCCAGCCCATCGGCTGCAGCACGTTGCGGCCATTCATGCGCTGGAAGCGGCTGATGACGTCGCCGATGGTGTAGTTGCGCACGTGGCCCATGTGCAGCGCGCCCGAGGGGTACGGCAGCATCGAGAGGCAGAAGAACTTCGGGCGCGGGTCGTTTTCGTTGACTTCGAACGCGCGGCGGTCGGACCAGAAGCGCTGGGCGGCGGCTTCGAGGGTGCGGGGGTCGTAGGCAGGCGCGTCGGGGGCGGCGGACATCGGTCGATTTGCACGGACGATACGGGGCCGGAGAGCCTATCAGACCGCGCCCCGGCGCGGTCCGCGGGCGGCGGCCCTCCGGCGGGGAGAAGGCTCGGCGATACTGCCGGCATGGACATCGACCTCACCTGGACCGGCTATGTGGCCGCCACCCTCACCACGCTGTGCTTCGTGCCGCAGGCGGTGAAGATCCTGCGCACGCGCGACACCCGCAGCATCTCCGTGCACATGTACGCGGTGTTTACGGTAGGCGTGGGGTTCTGGCTGGCCTACGGGATCGCGCTGCATTCCTGGCCGATGATCGTGTCGAACACGGTGACGCTGGGGCTGTCGGCGGCGATCCTGGGGATGAAGCTGCGCTGGGGGTAGGTTTCAGGGTTTTCTGACATCGCAGTGCGGTGTTCACCGACTGCGATGGGGACGGCGAATCGGGAGGATGTGGACACACCCAACAAGGAGTGTTCCATGCAAAACAAGGATTCCCGCACCTTCGGTTTCATCCCGGCCCTGCTCGTCGCCGGTTGCCTCGCTTCCCCCACGGCCGCCGCCACCACGGGCACCATCTCGTTCGACGGGCAGATCACGGACTCCACCTGCGACGTCAGCGGCGGCACCACGGGCACGTCCTCGTTCGCGGTTCGGCTGCCCATCATCAGCACCAACCAGTTGGGCCCGGGCGACGTGGCAGGCCGCACGAATTTCCGCATGGCGCTGTCCAATTGCCAGGTCGTCCTCAACGGCGTGCGCGTGTTCTTCGAAGGCGGGCCCACCGTCGATCCCGCCTCAGGCACGCTGACCACCAGCCTCCCGGACGTCAACCTCGCGCTCTTCAACGGCGACGGGTCGCAGATCGCCGTCGGCAACGAAACGCAGCGCGACGACAACACGCTCTACCAGACCTTCGACACGATGGATTACCAGGTCGCCTACCAGAACGTCGGTGCGGTCGGTGCAATGGCCGGCGTGGTGACATCGAGCGTCGTGTACTCGCTGCACTATCCGTGAGCACCCTGTTTCGCAACGCGGCCTGCCGGGTCGCGTTGGTGGCGCTCGCGTTCGGGTCTTCCGCGCACGCAGGCGTCGTGCTCGACAACACGCGCGTCGTCTTTCCCGGCGACGCGCGTGATGTCACGGTACGCCTGAGCAATCGCCACGCGCATCCGGTGCTGGTGGAAGCGTGGGTGGAATCGCCGGTGGTGGCCGCGCAGGTCCCGTTCGCGCCGGACCCGCCGCTGTTCCGCATCGACCCGGGCAAGGGGCAGACGCTGCGCCTGCACCGCCTGCCAGGCGCGCTGGCGACCGATCGCGAGACGCTGTTCTGGCTCAACGTGCTCGATGTGCCGCCGGATCCGCCGACGGAACACGATGCATCGGCGATGAAGATCGCGTTGCACACGCGCGTGAAGCTGCTGCATCGGCCGGGCAGCCTGCCCGGCACGCCGGGGCAGGCGCCGGCTGCATTGCGGTGGCGTGTGCTGGACGATGCGCGCCTGGAAATCGACAACCCCACGCCCTACCACGTGACCATCGCACGCATCGCCGACGGCGAGGGTTGGGACGTGCTCGGTGCAATGGTCGCGCCGTTCGCAAGCACCACCGTGCGGCCGAAGACCGCCCGTCGCAGCGGACGCATCACCTTCGAGGCGATCAACGACCTGGGCGGTCGCGATCGGTTCGAGAGTCCGCTGCCCGAAGCGCCGGTGCGGTGATGCGCGGCGCGCCGGCCTTCGCATTCGCGTTCGCTTGCGCGACGGTGCACGCGGGCGAATCGGCATCGCCGCGCGTGCGGTTCGACGCCGCGATGTTGCGCAACGCCCGCGACGTCGACGTCTCCGCGTTCGAGACCGGCCATCCGGTGCGGGCGGGCGTGCAGGACGTCGAAGTGTGGCGGAATGGCGAACCGATGGGGCGGCGCAGCGTGCGCTTCGTCGGCGCCGACGCACGCGCCTGCTTCGACGCGGCCTTCGTCGAATGGCTCGGCGTGGACATCGCGCGTCTCGCGGACGCTCGCAAAACATTCGCCGATGACCCGTGCCCGAGGGTCGATGTCCTCCATTCGGCTGCGGGCGCACGTTACGAACCGGGCGACCTCGCGTTGCATGTTTCGATCCCACAGGCGTTGCTGGTTGCCCGCGCTGCGACCCCCGACGCCACGCCGCCCGACGCAGGCATCACCGCCTTCCGCCTCGCCTACGGCGCGAACCTGTTGCGGTCCCGGGCACAGGGCCTCCAGGCCTTCGACCAGGCGAGCCTGCGGCTCGACGCCGGGATGAACGCAGGAACCTGGCGGTTGCGCCATCGCAGTACGCACCTCTGGCGCCCGGCGCAGGGTCGCGAAAGCGACACGCTCTCCGCACACCTGGAACGCGACGTGTCGCGCTTCGACGCACGCCTGACCCTCGGCGACTTCAACGTCACCGGCCTGCTGTTCGACCCGGTCTCGCTGCGCGGCGTGCGGCTGAAATCCGATGACCGCATGTTGCCCGCATCGCAACAGCGCAACGCCCCCACGGTTCGCGGGGTCGCGGACACCAATGCGCGCGTGCAGGTGCACCAGGCCGGGCGGTTGTTGTTCGATACCACGGTGCCGCCGGGGCCGTTTGCGCTCGAAGACGTCAATCCACTCGGGCGTGGCGGCGACCTCGACGTGCGCATCGTGGAAGCCGATGGTCGCGTGCGTACGTTCGTCCTTCCCTACGCCACGATGCCCGGGTTGTTGCGCGCCGGGCGCATGCGGTTCGGGCTGGTCGCAGGTTGGGTGCCGGACCGCGACACGCGGGACGCGCCCGTCGTCGCAGGCGCACTGGAATCGGGCGTGCAGGATCGCGTGACGGTGCGTGCGGCCGCACAGGCCACCACGGGCCACACGCAAGTGTTGGGTGGTGTCGCGTTCGCGTCGGGCGCGGGTGCGTGGTCGATCGATCGCATGCACGCGCGCACGTCGCGCCAGGCCGGGCTCGCCCGCGGCGTGGCCACGCGCGCGGCCTTCACGACGGACGTACCGTCAGCGCGCACGACCTTGCAACTCGGCGCGACGCGGACCCCCGTTTCCTACCATTCGTTGCAGGAAGCGACCCAGGCCCCCGGCCCGTTTCGCGAGCGCCAGCGATTCGATGCCACGCTCCAGAAATCCTTCCAGGACCGGCGGCACGGCCTGCACGTCTCCATCTTCGATCGTCGCTTCCATGCCATCGCGGGCAGGCAACGCAGCGCCCGCCTGGGTTGGTCGATCCCCACCAAGCGCAGCGGTGCCGTGTTGAACGCGACCATCGAGCACACGCGGCAGATCGCGCGTCATGCAAGCAATGAGGCAGTGCTGTCGCTCACCCTGCCACTGCGATTGCGGGACACCGGAAGCGCATCGTTCGCCCATGCGCACGCACGCGCGGGTGCGCGACGGTTTGACCTGCAATCCGGCATCGGCGGTGTACTGCGGGATCGCAATGCCTGGAGCCTCGGCTTCGCGCGTGCCGAAGATGCGCGTGGCGGCACGACGACGAGCAGTGCGTCGCTCGGCCACGCAGGGCGAGCAGGGCGCATCGATGCGGGCCTGAGCGTGTCGCCTGCAGTGCGCCAGGCATCGGTCACGGCCGAAGGCGGCGTGCTCGTGCATCCGCATGGCGTCACGGTCGGTCAGACGCTCGGTGACACCATCGCGCTCGTCCGCGCCGACCACGGCGCCGGTGCCCATGTGCTGCAGGCGCCCAACGTGCGGCTCGACCGGCGCGGGCATGCGCTCGTGCCCCAGTTGTCGCCCTATCGGCGCAATCGCGTGGGCATCGAGGTGGGCGGCGCGTCGCCGGACGTGGTCTTCGATTGGACCGAGCGCAACGTGGTTCCGCGCGCGGGCGCCATCATCGATGTCCCCCTCGCGGGCACGCATCGCCCGATGCACTTCGTCCGCATCGTGGTCGGCGACGGCGGTGCGCCCCCCTTCGGCGCGCGTGTCGTCGATGCGTCGGGGACAACGCATGCGCGCGTGGGTCGCGATGGCCTCGCGCGCGTTCCGGCGAACGTTGCAGCGTGGTTCCTGGAAGGTCATGCACTTCCCTGCAGCATCGGGCCGGCACCGGCCGACGCCATCCCGGTGGCGACCTGTCCGGCGTCACCGGGCTGATGCGCTCCGCCGGTCGAACACGCCCCACGCAACGCATGCAAGCCATGCGAGCCACGCGACGATCCCGATGCGCTGCCCCATCGCCGGCGCATCGGGCACCGCGACGAACATGGCGAACGCCAGCACCAACGCGGCAACCAACGCTGTCGCGAACCGCAAGGCCACGCGTCCCCGCCATGCCACCGCAAGGAGCACGCTGCCTGCGACGAACGCGAGCCACCACACGGTCCATGCGGCCGTATGCATCTTGCCCACGCCGTAGCCGAAGCCTTTTGCCGCATCCACCGGCAACACGCCCTGCGCCGCGAAGGCGAGCGCCGCGAATGCGCACAACGTCCAGCCCACGCCCAGCATGCGGCTGTCCGCATCGCGCGCGCGATCGGCGATGGACAGGCGCACGGTCGCCGCCCAGGCGAGCAAGCCGGGCAGCAGGAAGCCGAGCAGGTCGAACGCCCACCAACGCGGCACGCCGCGTGCGCCGAGCAGCGCGACCGGATGGGTCGCGTGGGAAAAGCCGCTGAGCGCCGCGCCGAACCCCAGCAGCGCGGCGACGAAGCCCAGCAGCGCGAGGGCCGTGACCAGGCGGACGGAAGGCAGGCGTGCAGATCGGGTGGACGGTGGTCGCATGTCGCCATGCTAGCGTGCGGGCTTGCCGCGCCGCAGGGGCGTCCCCATCTGTGGCGCATCCCACTTCGACGATCGCCATGGCCACCACCGCTTCCCCGCACGTTTTCGACGCCACCGCCGAAACCTTCGAGACCGACGTCCTGCAAGCTTCGATGCAGGCGCCCGTGCTCGTGGATTTCTGGGCCGAATGGTGCGGCCCGTGCAAGTCGCTCGGCCCGATCCTCGAAAAGCTCGCGGCCGAATACAACGGCGCGTTCCGCCTGGCGAAGGTCGACGTCGACAAGGAGCAGCAGCTCGCCGCCGCCTTCCAGGTGCGGTCGATCCCGACGGTCTATCTCGTCAAGGACGGCCAGCTCGTCGACGGTTTCCCCGGTGCGTTGCCCGAAGGCCAGCTGCGCGAGTTCCTGACGCACCACGGCATCGCGCCCGGCGCGCCGCAGGAGGAACAGGCGCCCGAGGAAATCGCCCCCGAGCCGCCGGCCGACCCGCATGCCGAAGTCATGCGCCTGCGCAAGCTCACCGAAACCGAAGCCGACAAACCCGAACACCGCCTCGACCTCGCACTTGCGTTGCTGCAGACCGGCAACACGCACGAAGCCGAACAACTGCTCGATGCCCTGCCCGCGAACCTCGCGCAGGACGATCGCGCCGTGCGGGCACGCGCGCGCCTCGGGTTCGCCGCGCTGTTGAAAGATGCGCCTGCGCCGCAAGTCCTGGAATCGGCGATCGCGAGCGACCCGAAAGACCTGCGCGCACGCCACCTGCTCGGCGTCCATCGCATCGTCGCAGGCGATGCGGAAGCCGGTCTCGAACAATTCCTAGAGATGCTGCGCCTGGATCGCACCTTCGAAGACGGCCTGCCCCGCAAGGCGCTGATCGATGCTTTCCAGGTCGTCGACGACGCCGAACTTGTCGGCCGCATGCGTCGTCGCATGGCCTCGTTGTTGTTGGTGTGACGCACGCACGGGTGACGGGCATCACGTAGCGACGCCAGGCGTCACGCTGCGACGCAACACGTCGCGTGAACGTGCCCTTCACGCGCCCCGGTGCATGAACCCATCAGGAACATGGCCGCCAACGGTCTCCCCGCTGCTGGCTGGTCGTGTTGCGCCAGCGTATTCTTCCGCCACGGAACAGGGGACCGTCAACAATGAGCGTGGATACGTCGTCGCATTCCGACGCCGCCGGTGCGCTGCCTCGCATCGCAGGCTTTCGCCTGTTGCGCGAGATCGGCCAGGGCGGCATGTCGACGGTGTACCTCGCCGAGCAAGAGTCGCTGGGCCGCAAGGTCGCGCTCAAGGTGATGCTGCCTGAGGCGCTCACCGATGAAGTCAGCCGGCGCCGCTTCGAGAACGAAGCACGCACCATCGCCCGCCTCGACCACCCCAACATCGTCGGCATCTACGAAGTCGGCCGCACCGCCGACGATCTCCCCTTCTATGCGATGCCTTACCTCGCCCGCGGCCACCTTGGCCAGCGGATCACGCGCCAGGACGGCCGCACGAAGGATCAGTCGCGCGTCATCGCCACGCTGCGGTCCCTGCTCGAAGCGCTCGACTACGCGCACGTGCGCGGCGTCGTGCACCGCGACGTCAAGGCCGAGAACGTGTTGTTCGACGACGCCGAGCGACCGCTGCTCGCCGACTTCGGCATCGCGTTGCGCAAGGGCGTCAATCCGCGCCTGACGATGACGGGCCTTGCCGTCGGCAGCACCGCGTACATGCCGCCGGAACAGGCGCGCGGCGAAGAAGTCGACAGCCGCGCCGACCTTTACAGCATCGGCGTGCTCGCATGGGAAATGCTGACGGGCATGCTGCCGTTCAACGCCGCCGATGCGCTGTCGATGGCGGTGATGCACGCCAAGGATCCGATCCCGCGCCTGCCCGCCGAATTGATGCACTGGCAGCGCTTCATCGACAAGTCGCTCGCCAAGTCGCCCGCCCATCGCTTCCGCAGCGCGCAGCAGATGCTGGAAGCGCTCGACCGCATCGAGCGCGGCGGTTTCTCGATCGAAGCGGTGTTCGCGAACATCGCGCAACTTTGGCGTCGCACGCGCCTGATGCCCAAGCCGCTGTTGATCGGCGGCGGGTTGCTGTGCGCGGCGATGATCGGCGTGGCCTCGCAGCACGACAGCGGCACCGACGACTTCTTCCGCGTCGAAACCTTGCCCGAAATCCGCAAGCCGATCGTGCCCGAAGTCGTCGAACGCATGCTGCAGCCGCCACCGGAATCCCCGGCGCAGCAATGGGTCACCGCCGCCGAACAACAACTGGCATCGCGCAAGCTCACCGCGCCGCAGGGCGACAACGCCTACGACAGCGTCCTCGCCGCATGGGACGCCGATTCCGCGCACGCGGGCCTGCCGCCGCTCATCGTCGGCGTGCTCGGTTCGCTCGGCGACGAAATGGCGATGCGCCTGCGTCGCGGCGAAGCCGATCGCGCACGCGACTACCTGCAGCGCGCGACGCAATTCGCCGACCGCACCGCGCCGCTTGGCGCCGAAGCCCTGCACGGCATCCACGAGAAGGCCGCCGAAGCACTGAAAAAGCGCGTGGCTGCCGACGAGAAGGACCGCAACCGCAAGGACGCGCTCGCCGCCGCCGCGCTCGCCAACGAATTCGCCGGCGACCAGGCGCTCGGCGATTCGCTGCGTGCGCGCGCCGAGAAGATCAACGTCGCCAGCGTGGGCGCGACCGAAACCGAGGTCGCCGCCGGCACGGACAGTGCGACCGTGCAGCCGACGCTGCGCACGTTGACGCGTGGCGAATACGCGCGCTTCGTCGCTGCCACCGGTCGCGCATCGGCGCTGTGCCGCGAACGCATGTCGTTCCTGCGCATCGTCAAGCCTCGCGATTGGCGCGAACCGGGCTTCGAACAATCCGACACGCAACCCGTCGTCTGCATCTCCTACGAAGACGCCGAGGCCTACGCGCATTGGGCGAGCCGCAACGGGACCCGGGTGCGCTTGCCGACCAGCAACGAAGTCGGCGCCACGCCGTCGCAAACCGGCGCACGCAACTACGCCACCTGGCTGCGCGGCGGTTCGGTCGCGGGCACGGGTTGGCGCGGGCCGAAACCGCGCGCGGTCGAACGCGAGCGTGGCTACGACGACGTCAGCGTGAAGTTGGTACACGACTGACGGTTCGGCGCCCCATAATGGGCGCCATGCGCAAACCTTCGACCCGTCCCAGTCTCCGCCGGCTCTTCATCACCGGTGTCCTCACCCTGCTGCCGATCTGGCTGACGTGGGTCGTGGTGAAGTTCGTCTTCGTCATGTTGTCGGACATCAGCCGGCCCCTGATCGGTCCGCTGCTCGCCACCATCGCGGCGCGCAATCCGCAGGCGCTCGGCTGGCTGGGCGAACCCTGGGTGCAGACGGCACTCGCGCTGGTCGCGACGCTCGCGGTGATCCTGTTGTCCGGGGTGATGGCGCGCGTCGTCGTCGGGCAGACGATGTTGCGGTGGTTCGAACGCCTGGTGCAACGCATTCCGCTCGCGAACACGATCTACGGCAGCGCGCGGCAGTTGCTCGACATCCTGCAGACCAAGCCCGATGGCACGCAACGCGTGGTGCTGATCGACTTCCCGCACAACGAGATGAAGAGCATCGGCTTCGTCACGCGCGTGATGCGCGAGCAAGGCACCGGGCGCGAACTGGCAGCGGTCTACGTACCGACCACGCCCAACCCCACGGGCGGCTATCTGGAGATCGTGCCGGTCGAAAAAATGACGCCGACCGATTGGACCGTCGACCAGGCGATGAGCTTCATCATTTCCGGTGGCGCGGTTTCGCCGGATTCGATTCCCTTCGCGCCGCCGCCGCGCGCGCCTGCCGACGCCTGATGCACCCGCATCCCCTCGACGACCGCGCCACGCGGCTGTTCATCGCGCTGGCGGCGTTCTTCTGTGTCAACGCGGTGCTCGCCGAATTCATCGGCGTCAAGATCTTCGCGCTCGAAGACACGCTCGGCATCACGCCGTTCCAGTGGAACCTGTTCGGGCAGACCGGCTCGCTGAGCTTCACCGCGGGCACGTTGTTGTGGCCGATGGTCTTCATCTTCACCGACGTCATCAACGAGTTCTTCGGCAGGCGCGGCGTGCGCATGATTTCCTGGATCGCCGTGGTGCTGATCATCTACGGATTCGCGTTCGCCTTCGCCGCGATCTCGCTTGCGCCGGCGAGCTGGTGGGTCGGCGCGGCGCAATCGCAGGGCGTGCCCGATTACCAGAAAGCGTTCGCCGCGGTGTTCGGGCAAGGCCTGTGGACGATCGGGGGTTCGGTGATCGCCTTCATGATCGGCCAGCTGATCGACGTCTCGGTGTTCCATCGCATCCGCCGGCGCACGGGCGAGAAGCACGTGTGGTTGCGCGCGACCGGTTCGACCGCGGTCTCGCAACTCGTCGACAGCTTCGTCGTGCTTTACATCGCGTTCGTGATCGGGCCGCAGCACTGGTCGATGTCGCTGTTCCTCGCGGTCAGCACGGTGAACTACGCCTACAAGATGCTCTCGGCGATCGCGCTGATCCCGTTGATCTACGCCCTCAAGCGGGGGATCACCTCCTATCTGGGGCAGGCGCGCGCGCACGAACTGCGGGACGCCGCGGCCCTGTCCTGAATCGCTGAACCGCCCTGTTGTTGTTGAACGGTATTTTGTAAAACTTCCGTTCAAGCATTCCCTGCCGTGACCTTCGACACCCCGCCCGCGCCCGCGGCAGACGTTAGAGTCCGCAGTCGCCCGAGCGTGGGCGCCTGATCTTGCCCACAAATCCCGGAGTGTCCCGTGCGCCGTAAACCACAGGTGTTGCTGCTGTCCCTGTCCATCCTTGCGGCCCTCGCCGCATGCAAGCCCGGCGAGAAGCCCGCCGGCAACGTCGCCGCCCCGGGTGAGGCCGCGGCGCCGAAGCTCACGCTCGACGAGAGCAAGCTGCCGGGCCTCAACGCCTTCCGCACCGCAGATCTCGACACCTCGAAGAACGCGTGCACCGACTTCAACGGTTACGTGAACAGCAAGTGGCTCGCCGCCAACCCGATCCCGGGCGACCGCACCTCGTGGGGCGCGTTCGAAATGATCGACGAGCGCTCCACCGCCGTGCAGCGCCAGCTCGCCGAGCAGGCCGCCGCCGACAAGAACGCGAAGGGCGTCGAAAAGATCGTCGGCGACCTGTGGGCCACCGGCATGGACGAGGCGAAGATCGAAGCGCAGGGCATCAAGCCGCTCGAATCGCGCCTGGCCGCGGTCGACAAGCTGACCGACGCCGATTCGATCTCCGCCTACCTGCGCGACACCGCGTCGAAGGGCGAAGCGTCGATCTTCGACTTCGGCCCCGAAGCCGACTTCCATGATTCGTCGATCAACACCGCCTATGCCACGCAGAGCGGCCTGGGCCTGCCCGATCGCAACTACTACTTCGACGCCGACAAGCAGCAGAACCGCGACGATTACGTCAAGCACATCGCCAAGGTGCTCGAGCTGGGCGGCACGCCCGCCGCCGATGCCGCGACGCAGGCGAAGGAAATCCTCGCGTTCGAAACGCGTCTTGCGAAGGCCTCCAAGTCGAGCGAAGAACTGCAGCGCGACATCTCGCTGTACTACAACGCCGTTTCGCCCGCCGACGCCGACAAGCTGACGCCCGGCTTCTCGTGGGAAGACTTCTTCAAATCGCAGGGCGTTGCCGCGCCGAAGGCGTTCTCGCTCGCGATGCCGGCCTTCCACGCCGAATGGAACAAGATGCGCAGCGACACGCCGATCGAACAGTGGAAGCACTACTTCCGCTTCCACGTGATCGACGAGGCCTCGCCGTACCTGAGCGACGCCTTCGTGCAGGAAAACTTCAACTTCTACGGCGCGGCGATGCGCGGCCAGAAGGAAATCAAGCCGCGCTGGAAGCGCGTGCTGTCCACCACCAACAGCCAGGCCGGCGAAGCGCTGGGCCAGATGTACGTGCAGGTCGCCTTCCCCGCCGAGTCGAAGGCGCGCATGGAAATGCTTGTGCAGAACCTGCGCGACGCGCTCAAGGTGCGGCTGGAAAACCTCAAGTGGATGAGCCCGGAGACCAAGAAGAAGGCCATGGAAAAGTGGTCGGCCTTCACGCCGAAGATCGGCTACCCGGACAAGTGGCGCCCGTGGGATGGCCTTGAAACCTCGCGCGACAGCTACATCGGCAACGTGATGGCCGCCAACGCCTTCAACTACAAGTACGAGATGTCGAAGATCGGCAAGCCGGTGGACAAGACCCAATGGGGCATGACGCCGCAGACGGTCAATGCGTCCTACAACCCGCTGGCCAACGAGATCACCTTCCCCGCCGCGATCCTGCAGCCGCCGTTCTTCGACCCGAAGGCCGACGATGCGACCAACTACGGCGGCATCGGTGCGGTCATCGGCCATGAAATGATCCATGGCTACGACGACCAGGGCCGGCGTTTCGGGCCGACCGGCAACTTCGAGAACTGGTGGGCCGACGCCGACGCGAAGGGCTTCAAGGGCCTGACCGACATGCTGGTCGCGCAGTTCGACGGTTACGAAGCCGCGCCCGGCAAGAAGCTCAATGGCAACCTGACGCTGGGCGAGAACATCGCCGACCTCGGCGGCCTCAACGTCGCCTACCAGGCGATGAAGAAGGCCACCGCCGGCGCGCCGGACCCGAAGACCGACGGCTTCACCAACGACCAGCGCTTCTTCCTCAACTTCGGTACCGTCTGGCGCCGCAGCATGACGGAGAAGGAAATCGACCGCCGCATCGCCACCGACGAGCACGCGCTCGCCAGCTTCCGCGCGATCGGCGCGCCGTCGAACATGCCCGAGTTCGCCACCGCGTTCTCGTGCAAGCCGACCGACCCGATGGTGCGTGGCGACGGCAAGCGCATCGTGATCTGGTAACGGCGCCTGGTTTCAAGCACGCAAGGAAGGCCCGGGAAACCGGGCCTTCCTTTTGTGATGCGCTGCCGCTTCCGTTCATCCTGCCGCAGCCGGAGCGCTTGCTACACTCGGGCGGTCTTTTTCCTTGAGTTGCACGCGATGACGCAAAGACTTGCTCCCCTCGCCCTTGCCCTCGGCCTGGTCCTCGTCGCGGGCCTGGCCACGCCCGATGCGATGGCGGCGAAGAAAAAAAAATCTTCCAAGCCCAAGGAACCGCCTGCGCCGACGGCGTGCACGGACTTCTACAGCGTCGCCACCGCCGACTGGGCGAAAGCGCATCCGGTACCGGCGACGGGCAGCGTCTCGGCGATGGGTGAACTCACGGAGCGTTCGCTGCAACAACAGCGCGACCTCCTCGACGCCGCGATGCAGGGCCCGCAAGGCAACGTGCAGAAACTCCTCGGCGATTTCTGGGCGAGCGGCCTGGACGAGGCCGCGGTCGAGCGCGGCGGCGCCAATCCCGTCGCGCCGCTGCTCTCGCGCATCGACGGCATCCGCAAGGCCAAGGACATCGCTCCGGCGATCGCCGCGCTGCACCAGGTCGGCATTCCGGTGGCCTTCAATTTCGGGGCCGACATCGACTTGCGCGATCTGTCGCGCCACATCGGTTACTTCAGCCAGGGCGGCCTCGGCATGCCGGACCCGGCGTTCTATACGCGCGGGGATGCCGACACGCGCGCGGTGATGTCGCGCTACGAGGATTACGTCAAGAAGATCCTGACGCTCTCGGGCACCCCCGCCGACCGCCTTGCCGCCGACGCGAAGGCCGTGATCGATCTGGAAACGCGCATCGCGCAGGCGAGCAAGCCGATCGTGTCGCTGCGCGATGTGCAGGGCAATTACGCACCGGTTGCGGTGAAGGACATCGGCAAGACCTACAAGCGCCTGCAACTGGCCGAATTCCTCAAGGCGCAGGGCGTCACCGACGACACGGTGTCGATCTCCAATCCGCAGTTGTTCGCGCAACTGGAGGCGATGGCCGCGGGCCTGCCGCCGTCGCAGTGGCAGGCGTATTTGCGCTTCCATGTCGGCAATGCGATGGCGCCGTACCTGGCGAAGGCCTGGCGCGACGCCGAGTTCGAGTTCCGCGGCCGCGTGCTGCGCAGCGAAACCACGCCGCCGGAACGCTGGCGCCAGGTGCTCGACGCGATCAACACCGCGGCCGGCCCGATGCTCGGCCACGAATACGCCGCGCGTTACGTGCCGGCGGGGACGAAATCGCGGGCCGAGCAGATCGCGACGGACGTGCGGGCCGCCCTTGGCCGCGCCGTGGTTCGCAGTCCGTGGATGGGTGCGACCGCAAAAGCCGAGGCAAAGGCGAAGGTCGACGCGCTCAAGATCGAAATCGGCACGCCGCATCGCGACCTCGACTACAGCGTGCAGCCGATGGGTCGCGGCAGTTTCGGCGGCAACATGCTGATCGCCTCCACCTGGCGTCACCGCGAAGAGATGAAGCGCATCGGCCGCGGCAACGCCGATCGCCGTTGGGACGTGCTGCCGCAGCAGCCGGCGCTGGCCTACGACATCGCGCAGAACCGCCTGATCGTCACCGCCGCGATGCTGCAGGCCCCGGTGCTCGACATGAGTGCGGATCCGGCGTCGCAATACGGTGCGTTCGGTGGGCTGGTGGGTATCGAACTCGGACATGCGGTCGACAACAAGGGGCGCTTCGTCGATGCGAAGGCCACGGTGCGCGATTGGTGGACGCCGGCGGAGAACGATGCGTGGAATGCGCTCGGGCAGAAGGTGACCACGCAGTACGGGCAGTTCGAGGATCCGGCGTTGACAGGCGTCAAGCTCAACGGATCGCAGTCGCTCAATGCGAATGTCGCCGACCAGTCCGGCGTCGAGTTGGCATGGGATGCCTGGCGCAACGGCAACGCCGCCGCGGATTCGACGGCGCAGAAGGCGTTCTTCCAGGGTTGGGCGAACCTGTGGGCCAACCAGAGCAGTGCGCAGGAAGCCACCGCACGCGCGGCGACGAGCGTGCATGCGCCGGGCAAGTGGCGCGTCAATGGTCCGCTGATGAATCTGCCTGCGTTCGGTGAGGCTTATGCGTGCAAGGCGGGTAGCGCGATGGTGTCGGCGGATCCGGTTCGCGTCTGGCCGTAACAGCAGTTGCGCGGAGACAACGCGTTTTCGGCCGGGTTCGGCTCCACCAGTGCGGCGCATCGGCCGCCGCATTGGAGGCCACATTGCTACGCAAGAGCTCACGCTCCGCAATGTGGCCTCCAACACGGCAACCGCTACGCACCACGCTTATGGTTTCGCGACAGCGCCGTGGGGAATGGTTGCGATGCCATTTGACTGATGCACGCCTACTGCCAGCACACCAGACGGACGGAACGTCACCCACCTCGGCGCGCGCACCGGCGTGCTGCGTCACCGTGTGGCAGGCGACGTTCCTCGTAGCGATCTGACTGCAGAGCCCGCTCTTAAGCACGCAAGAACGCGAGAGCCCTGATCAGATCGCCGCGAAGGCGCCGATGCCCGAGAGAGGACATCGCGCTAGTCGCGTGCATACACGTATGCCGCGATGTCCTCGACGGGCAAGGTGCCGCCCGTCTGGTGTGCTGGCTGTAGGCGCGCATCGGTCCGACGTCGGCAAACCCACTCCAACGTGGGTGTCGAGCAACCCGACGCGTGGTGCGTGGCGGTCGTCGCGTTGGAGGGCCTCATTGCGGAGCGTGAGCTCTTGCGTAGCAATGAGGCCATCCAATGCGGCGGCACGTCGCGCCCTTCTGGTGTCGCCGAACCAAGCCTGTCAGCGAACGATCCGCGGCCTCTGCGGTGGCTTCCGACCAAACGGCGGCTGCCCGCGCCAATAGCGAATGAGCAACCAGCCGAACAACATCCCGCCCAGGTGCGCGAAGTGCGCGACGCCCGGCTGCGCGCCGGAAATGCCGAGCAGCAGTTCAATGACGCCATAACCAATGACGAGCGTGCGCGCCTTCATCGGGATCGGCGGGAACAACAACATCACGCGCTGGTTCGGGAACAACATCCCGTAGGCGAGCAATAAACCGAAGATGCCGCCCGATGCACCGAGCGTGGGCCCCGCGTCGTGGCCCGACTGCATCGCCCACCACCCGACGACGAGCTGGCACACCGCCGCGCCGACGACGCACACGAAGTAATACGTCGCGAACCGCTTGTTGCCCCACGTGTATTCCAGCGGCGCGCCGAACATCGCCAGCGCGAGCATGTTGAACAACAGATGGAACAGGTTCTGCGGATCGTGCAGGAATGCGTACGTGACCAGCTGCCACGGCATGAAGGGCGCCGCGTCCGTGTAACGCTGGTCCAGGCCGATGGGCCAGAGCTGGAAGATGTCGAGCGCGTGGCCCGCGAACATCTGCAATACGAACGCAACACCGTTGGCGATCAGCAGCGCCTTGGTGACGGGCGGCAGGCGGGGGAACATGCGGGAGTGGCTCTCTGCGACGGGGGATTCGGGGGAGCGCGGCTATCATAACGGCATGATCGCGCTTGCCGCCGTGCACGACGTCGCAGCCATCGCCGACGCCCTGCGCACCGGCGGCGCGTGCCGCCTCCCCGATTTCCCCGACGCCGCCACCACACAGGCGCTGCGTGAAGACCTCGACCGCCTGCAGGCCGCCGGCGCCCTCGCCTCCGCGGCAATCGGCCGTGGCGCCTCGCTCGGGCAGCGCGCGGACATTCGCGGCGATGCGACGCTTTGGCTCGACGATGCGCGCACCGGTCCCGCGGCCGCCGCATTCCTGGCTTCGCTCGACGGCTTGCGCATCGAACTCAACCGCCGCCTGTTCCTCGGCGCCGATCAAGTCGAGGCGCATTACGCCGCGTACCCGCCCGGTGCGCGCTATGCGCGGCATCGCGATCGCTTCCGCGACGATGATGCGCGCGTGATTTCCTTCGTCGCCTATCTCAATCCGGATTGGCGCGACGACGACGGCGGGGCGTTGCGTCTGTCGCTCGAGGGTGGCGACATCGACATCGCGCCGCGCACGGGCAGCGTCTGTTTCCTGAGCGAACTCGAACACGAAGTGCTGCCCGCCACGAGAGAACGCCGCAGCATCGCGGCCTGGATGCGCCGCCGCCCCCGCTGACCTCAGCGCGGACGCCAGAGCGCGGCGTCGAGGTTGCCGTCGAGGTCGGCCACCGAGTCGGCGATGCGCACGCGACCGGCGCGCACGTCGACGCCTTCGGCGCGCAAGCGCTGCGTCTGTTCGCGATAGCCTTTCGAATTCGGCGGGAAGGCGATCTTCCCGTCGCTGCGCAACACACGATGCCAGGGCAAGTCCGGCGCGCTGTGTTCACGCAGCACGCGCGCGACCATGCGAGCGCGCCCCGGCAGCCCCGCGCGGCGCGCCACGTGCCCGTATCCGGCGACCTGGCCCGGGGGAATGGCACGGATGGCGGCAATGATCCGCTCGGCGGGAGACAGGTCGGCCATGAGGGTCTAGCATAGCGATTCCGCGCCCCCCGGACCCCGGCATGCAGAACTTCGAGCAGATCCGTACGCACCTTGGCCAAGGCAGTTTCCGCATCACGATGCAGGAGCCGTATGTCATGTGCATCGAACTCTCGCTCGAACAGGGCACGCGGCACCAGGCCATCTTCCTGTCGGAAATGGTCGACGACGATGGCCGCAATTACCTGCGCGTGAGTACCGCGGTCGCGCCGACGACGGGCCTGGATGCGCGCCGCGCGCTCGCATTCAATTGGGAAAGCCGCGTGGGGTATCTGGCCATCGGCGAACTCGATGGCGTGCCTTACCTGACGTTGTGCGAGAACCGCCCATACGATTGCGTCTCGCCTTCCGAAGTCGACCGCCTGATCCTGGAGATCGGCGGCATGGGCGATCGCATGGAGCGCGCGCTTTCCGCTGGCGGCGACCTGCTCTGACCCGCGCTTGTAACCGCGCGCGTTACGTCCAGCCGACCATCTCGAACAGCCGGAACAACCCGTAGGAGATGCCGCCGGCGGCGGGGATCGTCAGGATCCACGCCCATACGATGCGCTCGATGACGGTGATCTTCAGCGCGCGCGGGTTCTTCGCGAACCCCACGCCCATGATCGCGGTGGAAATCGAATGCGTCGTCGACACCGGCATGCCGAAGTGTGCGGCGGTGACGAGGATCGTGGCGCTCGCGGTTTCCGCGGCGAAACCATCGATCGGATGCAGCTTCACCATCTTGTGGCCGAGCGTCTTGATGATGCGCCAGCCGCCGGCCGCGGTGCCGGCCGCCATGACGAGTGCGCAGGTGGCGACGATCCAGCTGTCGATCGAATCCTTGCCGCCATCCGGGTGCAGGAACGACAGCCACTCCGGCAAGCCGTTCAACGCGCCTTCGGTCTGCGCGGCGAAGATCGCCAGCGCGATGATGCCCATCGTCTTCTGCGCATCGTTGCTGCCGTGCGCGAAGCCCATGTAGGCCGCCGACCCCAATTGCGCCTTGCCGAAGAACGCGTTGACCCACCGCGGGCGCGAGAGGCGGCGCAGCGGCCCGCCCGCGCGATACAGCGCGGCGATGATCGCGTACAACAAGCCGAGGATCAGCACGCCGAGCAGGAAGCCGAAGAACGGCGAACTGATCATCGGCAGGAACACTTTCCAGAGCAGGCCCTTGTTGGTCGCCCACCCCGCGTCCCCGAGCTTGGACCAGATCAGCGAATGCCAGTTGTTGTGCGCCGCCGACAAGGCCGCGCCGCACAAGCCGCCGATCAGCGCGTGCGACGAAGACGAGGGCAGCCCGCGCCACCACGTGATCAGGTTCCAGGCGATGGCGCCGAGCAGCGCTGCGATCAACACCTGCGAGGTCACGGCGACCACGTCGGTATCGACGATGCCCGAGGCGATCGTCTTCGCCACCGCGGTGCCGTAGAAGGCACCGATGAGGTTCATGCCCGCGGCGAGGATCACCGCCTGGCCGGGCGACAACACCTTCGTCGCGACGACCGTCGCAATCGAATTGGCGGTGTCGTGGAAACCGTTGATGAACTCGAAGATCAGCGCGAAGGCCACCACGAGCAGCACGAGGGTGAGCATGCAGGCGCCCTTGCGTCAGCTGTTCTTGAGCGCGATCGAATAGGCGACGACGCCTGCCTCGCGGCAGCGGTCGATCGCCTTCTCCAGGATCTCGAAGAATTCCTTGAGCAGGAACATCTCCGCGGCGTCCAGGCGACCGGAATAAATGTCGCGGTGCAACTCGAGGATCAGGCGGTCGGCCTCGGCCTCGATCACGCGCAGGCGATCGTTGAGCTGCTTCATCGGTTCCAGCCGCAGCTCGTGCAGCTCGGCGACCATCTTCACCACGACCTGCGCGGCCTGCTCGAGCATCGCCGCGCGCGGCGCGAAGTCGATGCCTTCGAGGCGATGGCGGGCGAGCGCGAAACGGTCGGCGAAACGCTCGACCTGCTTGGGAATCTTGTACAGCGCCGAGGCGAGCGACTCGATGTCTTCGCGTTCGATCGGCGTGATGAAGCTGTCCACGAGCGCCTGGCTGATCTTGTCGGAGGCAACGCGCTCGCGCTGGCGGGCGAGCTTGAAGGCTTCCAGCGCCGGGGTGCGCGCCGGCGACTTCAGCATTTCGTGGAGGGCCACCGTACTGTCGTGGGCGGCGACCGCGGCGTCGTTGAGCAGGCTGTAGAACTGCTTGCCCTGTCCGAAGATCGTCTGCAGGGAGAACATGCGGGGCGGCTCCGTTTCACGGTATTGACGGGAAGAAGGCGCAATTATGACAGGCAGTCATATTACAGGCGTATGACAGTGGGCCTTCGGGCCGGCTGCTATGATGCCGCCGCGCCCCCGCGCACACCCATGGACGACGCCCCGACCGCCCCCGCCGAACACCCCACGGCCTTCCCCTGGATGGACCCGCCCGCGTGCTCGAGCTGCTGATCGTCGCCTGCCTGATCGTCATCAACGCCTTCTTCGCGATGTCCGAGATGGCGCTGATGACTTCGCGCAAGTTCAAGCTCAAGCAGATGGGCGAGGACAGCCGCGGCGCGCGCACGGCGCTTGCGCTGGCCGAGCATCCGGACAGCCTGCTATCGACCGTGCAGGTCGGCATCACGGCCATCACGGTGCTGACCGGCTTTTACGGCGGCGAATCGCTCGGCGCGGTGATCACCGCGAACATGCCGCCCCTGCCGTGGCTCGACGCCTACGCCGGGAAGATCGCGACGGTCGTTGCCGTCGTCGTCATCACCGCCGCGTCGGTGATCTTCGGCGAGTTGATCCCCAAGCGCCTGGCACTGACCAACCCCGAGCGCATCGCGAGCGCGGTGGCCATCCCCATCCACTGGGTGCAGCGCGGCGCGCGCCCGCTCGTCGCCACGCTCGCATCGATCAACCGCCTGGTGCTGCGCATCCTCGGCATCAAGGACGACGCGCGCGGCGCGATCACCGAAGAGGAAATCCAGTTGCTCGTGAGCGAAAGCCACGAGCAGGGCGTCATCGACGCCGACGAACGCAACATGATGACGCGCGTCATGCGCCTGGGCGATCGCACCGCCGAAAGCCTGATGACGCCGCGCATGCGCATCGCGTGGCTCGATGCCGCGGCCGACCGCGAGGACAACCTCGAAACCATGCGCGAGACGCCCTACTCGCGCTATCCGGTGTATCGCGGCACCGACGCCGACGTGATCGGCGTGCTCGAAGTGAAGACGCTGCTCGACGAACTCGCCAAGACCGAACCGGAATTGTTCCGCGACATCCGCCCCGCCGTCTTCGTGTCCGAATCCACGCATGCGCTCAAGCTGCTGGAGATCTTCCGCGAGGAACAGCAGTCCATCGCGCTGGTCGTCGACGAATACGGCGAGATCCAGGGCATGGTCACCGTCACCGACGTGATGGGCGCGATCCTCGGCCGCCTGCAGTCGATGCAGACCGATGAAACCGATGCGATGGTCGCGCGCCGCGAAGACGGTTCGTTGCTCGTCGACGGCGCATTGCCCATCGAAGACGTGCGCGAGTTGTTGGGCGGCATCGCGTTGCCCGACATCGAAGAGTTCGACTACCACACCGCCGCGGGCATGGCGATCGCGCACTTCGGGCGCATTCCCAACGTCGGCGAATATTTCGATTGGGACGGCTGGCGCATCGAAGTGGTCGACCTCGATGGCCCGCGCGTGGACAAGCTGCTGTTGCAGCGCCTGGATCGGGGAACCCACGATGCATGAGGGCGAGGACGCAGCGCCGCACGCCGAATACGGGACGCGCGCCATCCTCGACGCGCTCGCGGCAGGCAATCCCGACGATCTGTTGACCTTGCGCGACCTGCTCTCCGGCCTCGGCCGTCGCGCGTTCGGCATGCTTGCCTTCGTGTCCGTGCTGCCCGCCTTCATCCCGATTCCCATCGGCGGCGCGATCAGTGGCCCGTTGCTGATGTTCATCGGCGTGCAACTGTGCATCGGCCTGCGCAAGCCCTGGCTGCCGGACTTCATCGGCAAGCGCGGCCTGCATCGCCACGCGATCGCGACATTCGACAGACGCCTGGCGCCGATACTTTCGCGCCTGGAAAAACTCGTGCGTCCGCGCATGCCCTGGATGCTCGATAGTCGCATCGCCAGTGTCGTGACGGGTTTGCTGTTGTTGCTGCTCGGCTTCCTGTTGTCGCTGCCGATTCCGCTGACGAATTACCTGTTCGGCGGGACCTTGCTTGCCTTCGCGCTCGCGCTGCTGGAACGCGATGGCGTGTTGATGCTGGTCGCGTGGATCGTGGGGTTGATCGCGGCGGCGCTGAGCTGGAACCTGACCTTGCAGGCCGCGCACGGGATCGACCTGTTGTTCTGACGCGTTGTCAGGTCAGCAACTGCCCGAAGTCGTGGGCGTTCATCGGATAACCGAGCCAATAGCCTTGCGCGAGGTCGCAGCCGCGTTCGCGCAGGATGTCGAACTGGCCTTCCTTCTCCACGCCCTCGGCGACCACCGTGATGCCCAGCGAGTGCGCCATCGCGATGATCGCGGTGGTGAGCGCCAGGTCGTCGGGATCGCGCAGGACGTCGGCGATGAAGCTGCGATCGATCTTCACGCCGTCGACCGGCACGCGGCGCAGGTGGCTCAGGCCGGAGAAGCCCGTGCCGAAATCGTCGAGCCAGATCTTCACGCCCGACGCGCGCAGGCGCGAAAGCAGGCCGCTCGCGTGGATCTCGTCGCCGATGACCGCGGTTTCGGTGAGCTCCAGGTGCAGGCGTTCGGCTTCCAGGCCCGTGTCTTTCAACGTGCTCGCGACCACGCGCGGGAGATCGCCGCTGCGCAGCTGGCGCGGGGACACGTTGACGGAGACGAACAACTTGTCGGCCTTCGGATGCGCCTGTTGCCAACGCACCGTGTCTTCGCACGCGGCACGCAGCACCTGCGGGCCGATGGTTTCGATCAGGCCGCTCTGTTCGGCGACATCGATGAACACCGAGGGCGCGATCGCACCGTGCTCCGGATGCTGCCAGCGCAGCAGTGCTTCGGCGCCGCGCAACTGGTTGTCGGCCAGACTGTAGACGGGCTGGTAGGCCAGGCTCAGTTCGCCGCGGTCCCACGCGCCGCGCAGGTCCTGTTCCATGCGCACGCGGCGTTCGACCGCCTGGTCCATCGCGCGCGAATAGAAGCGATGGCAGTTCTTGCCGGCGACCTTCGCCTGGTACATCGCGATGTCGCCGTTCTTCATCAGCATCGTCGAGCCCGATGCGTCTTCCGGGAACAGCGTGATGCCGATGGACGTGCCGAGGAACACCTGGCGTTCCTGCACCACGATCGGACGGCTCAGCTCGCCGACGAGCGCTTCGGCCAGGCGGCTCGCGGCGGTGCGGACGTCGCCGTGGTTGCCCGTCGGCGAGAGCACGCTTTCGATGAGGATGACGAATTCGTCGCCACCGAAACGCGCGAGCATCGCACCCTCGCCGCCCATGCGTTCGACGGTTTCGCGGATGCGGTTGGCGAATTGCACGAGCACTTCGTCGCCGGCATCGTGGCCGAGCGTGTCGTTGACGCGCTTGAAGTCGTCGATGTCGGCGAACAACAACGCCAGTTGTCGTCCGGCGCCGCGCAACTGCAGCAGGCGGCGGTCGAGCGACTCGCGGAACGCCAGGCGATTGGCCAGGCCCGTCAGCGCATCGCTGTAGGCCATGCGGCGAATGTCGCGGTCGTGGCGCGCCACGCTGCTGCTCATGCGGCCGAAGGCGCGCACCAGGTCGCCGACCTCGTCCCCCCGGCTGGTCACCGGTGCGTCGGTCTCGAAGTTGCCGGCCTCGATTTCCTGCGCGACATCGGCAAGTTGCCGGATCGGTCGGACGAGCGTCTTCTGCACGAGTGCGACGACGATCGCACCAAGCGCGAGCAGCCCAGCGCCGATCATCGCGATCCACACCACGTGCTTGCGGCCGATCGCTTCCAGCCGCGCGTGCATCGCGCCGTTCGCGCTGTCCTCGTCGCGCTTGAGTGCCGACAGCGAATAGCCCATGCGCACGCCGCCCAGGCGTTGGTCGCCGATCATGATCGGCGCGGAAATATCGACGATGCGATCGGAACTCTGCACGTGCGTGTTGCGCGCGGTGACGACCTCGAAGGCGAAGGGATCGTTCATCGGCTGGCCGAAGGCCGGGATGTCGCCGGAGCCGTCGTGCACGATGCGGCCCTGCGGGTCGAACACGAGCACGTAGGCGACGTCGGGTTGGCGCATCGCCGCGCGCGCGAGCGTGCCGATGGCATCCAGGTCGGAGTAATACATCGGGTTGGTGAGCGAGTCGGCCAGTTGCTGCACGCCCGCCTCGCCGCGGCGCTTGAGGCGCTCGCCGACAAGCTCGCGCATGGTCTGGCGGCCGACGTCGAAGACCTGCGCCTGCATCGTTTCCTGGCGCTGCCACATCACGACCATCAGCGCGAGCACGCCGAGCAGGACCAGGGCCATGCCGGCAAGGAACTTCGCCTGCAACCCGAAGCGCAAGGTCATTCGACCTCCGCGCGGATGCGCTGCACGCCGCCGCCGATGTGCTGCAGCGCCCGCTGCGCGCGATCGTCGATGGGCAGGAAGCGCGTGGTCTTGAAGAAGCGCAGCAGCGCCTCGCGCGCATCGGGATCGCGGGAGGCTTCGATCAGGACTTCGCGCAGGCGTGCGGCGACCTTCGGGTCCATCGTGCCGCGCACCATTTCCAGCGCGCGCGGGTACGGCGAGGTTTCGTGCACGATCGCAAGGTCGGCGCGGAACGCCGCGGGAACGCGTTGCGGGTTCTGCCAGTCCAGGTTGCTCATCACCCCGACATCGGCCATGCGCTTGTGCACCCACGTGGAGATGTTCAACTCGGTGCGCGCGAACAGGTAACCGACGCTGCCGGGTTCGGCGCGGTCCATCGGCGAAAGCAGGATTTCGAGCTTCAGGCCCTGGTCGAGCAGTTCGGACGCGGGCACGTAATAAGCGCTGGTCGAATAGGGATTCTGGAATGCGACGCGGCGACCGCGCATGTCGGCCAGGTTTCGGATCCCGCTGTCCTTGCGCACGAAGAACACGCTCGTGTATTCGCTGACGCCGTCGCGCTCGGTGAGCAGCAACGGTTGCGCGCCCGACCCTTGTTTCAGCAGCATCCCGGTGCCGGCGGTTTCGGTGACCCAGTCGACGCGGCCACGGCGCAGGTAGCTGTTCATCTGCTGCACGTCGTGGGCCATCAGGATGCGGCCCTCGCGGATGCCGACATCGGCCATGCGCGGCACGACGTAGTCGAGCAGCGGCTTGAGTTGTTCGTAATGTTCCTTGGGATCGTCGCTGATGCGGCCGAGGACGAGCACGTGCGCGTCGTCCACGCCCGTCGCGTCCGCCGCACGGGCGTCGCGATGGATCAGGGGGGATGTGAGCGCCGCGGCGATGCACAACAGCCCAGCGGCAATGCGACGGAACGCAACCAAAGGCAAAGCCCTGCTGACTCCCCCAATTGCGGGAAGCCTAGCCCATTTATCCGCGCGGAGACAGGGATTGATCGCCGTTACAGGCAGTTTCGTCAGGCCCTGCCGGCGGATACGTGCGCCCTGCGAGCATCGCCATCCGCTGGGTATCGGCCAGCACGCCGCGCAGCAGGCGGACTTCGGCGCTGCCCAGGCCGGCGCGCAGGTACAACCGGCGGAGCTTGCGCATTGCCGAATCCGGGGTGCGGCCCTTGTGGAAGTCGATGGCATCGAGCGTTTCAGCCAACTGGGCGAAGAAGCCTTCGAGCTCGGCATGGGGCGCGTGACCCTCTTCCGATGCCGGGAGCGCAGGGGCGTCCGCGGGCCGTTCGGCGGCCTCCCCGCCCAGCGCCGCGCGGCGGACTTCGTAGCTCAACACCTGCACGGCCGCGGCGAGATTGAGCGAACTGAAGGCGGGATCGGACGGGATGTGGATCGCCGCATGGCAGAGCTGGAGCTCGTCGTTGGTCAGGCCCGTGCGCTCGCGGCCGAAGACCAGCGCCGCCTGCCCCTGCGTGGCGAGGGACAGCGCGCGGGCGGCGCCTTCGTCCGGCATGAGCTGTTCCAGTTGAACGCGGCGGCTGCGTGCGGTGCAGCCGAGCACGAGGGCGCAATCGGCGACGGCATCGGCCAGCGATGCGAAGACCGGCGCCTGCGCGACGAGGTCCTCGGCGCCTGCGGCCATCGCGACGGTATCGGCATTGGGCGCCTTTTCGGGCGCGACCAGCACCAGCCGGGCCAGGCCCATCGTCTTCATCGCGCGGGCCGCCGCCCCGATGTTGCCGGGGTGCTGGGTGCCGACGAGGACGATGCGGACGCGATCGCGCGCGAGGCTTTCGAGGGGGGACGCTGGGGGAATCGGTTCGCTCATGGCGCGAATGTTAAACTCCGCGACCCTCGCGATCGGCCCCGTCCATGCAGAAACCCGCCGTCACCGTCATGGTCAAGGCCGCCCGCGCCGCGGGCAACGTGCTTTTGCGCCACATGAACCGCCTCGACGCGCTCAACGTCGTTGAAAAAGAGCGCATGGACTATGCGAGCGAAGTCGACGGCCTGGCCGAGGCGGAGATCGTCAAGGAGCTCAAGCGTGCGATGCCCGACTGCGCGATCCTCGGCGAGGAAACCGGCGCCAGCGGCCGCGGCCGCTCCACCTTCGTCATCGATCCGCTCGACGGCACCAGCAATTACCTCCACGGCATCCCGCACTGGTGCGTGTCGATCGCGCTGGTCGAAGGTGGCGAACCGCAGCACGCGGTGATCTTCGATCCGTTGCGCAACGAGTTGTTTACCGCCAGCAAGGGCAGCGGCTCGGTGCTCAACGACCGCAAGCTGCGCGTGACGGAGCGCAAGGATCTCACCGGCGCGATGCTCATCACCGGCTTCCCGCCGCGCGAGCGCGAACGCCTCGCGCCCCACCTGGCCTGCGTCGGCGAATTGCTGCGCGATGCCGAAGACATCCGCCGCACCGGTTCGGCGGCGCTCGACCTGGCGTACGTCGCCTGCGGTCGCGTCGATGGTTACTTCGAGGCGGGCGTGAAGCCGTGGGACATCGCCGCGGGCGTGTTGCTCGTGCGTGAAGCCGGCGGCCGGGTGACCGACTTCCGCGGCGCCTCGACCGGCCCGATGGACCAGCGCGGCATCCTCGGCCGGCAGCTGGTGGCGGGCAACCTCAAGCTCAGCGAGCAGTTGCAGAAGGCGATCGTGAGTTCCGGATACGCCGCCGCGTTTTGATCGACGAAACGTTGCAACGAAAAAAGCCGCGCATTGCGCGGCTTTTTTCTTTCCTGTCCCGCCGGCCGTTACGGACGACGCGCCAGCGCCGCTTCGTCGCGCGCCTTCGGCATCAGGTCCTGCTTGCTAGCGCCGAACCACATCAGCAGCGGGCAGGCCACGAAGATCGAGGACAGCGTACCGATCACGATGCCGATCATCTGCGACTCGGCCATGCCGCGCAGCGAACCGCCGCCGTACACGTACAGCGCGAACACCGTCAGGAAGGCAACGAACGAGGTGATCACCGTCCGCGAGAGCGTCTGGTTGACCGACTTGTTCAACACCTCGTACGGCGGCGCGCGCATGCCGCGGAAGTTTTCGCGCACGCGGTCGAACACCACGATCGTGTCGTTGATCGAGTAGCCCATCACCGACAACACACCTGCGAGCACCGTCAGGTCGAACTCGTGCCCGCTCACCGCGAACCAGCCCGCAACGACGATGACGTCATGCAGCGTGGTCACGATCGCCGCCGCGGCGAACTTCCATTCGAAGCGGGCCGAGATGTAGATGCCGAACCCGACCAGCACGAACAACAGCGCGTACAGCCCGTTCTGCGCCAGTTCCTTGCCCACCTGCGGCGAGATCTGCGCGCTGCTGCGGACCTCGGCCTGGTTGTCGGGCGAAGAGGCGAGCGTGCGGACTTCCTGCGCGATGCTGGACGACGTGCCGCCGGCCTGCGCCGCACCATGCGGACGATCCTGCAATCGCACGAGCACGTCGCTGCCGGTGCCGAAGGTCTGCACCACCGCGTTGGCGTAGCCGGCCTTTTCCAGGCGCGAACGGATGCCGTCGACATCCGCGGGCTTCTGGAAGCGCAGCTCGACGCCCACGCCGCCGGTGAAGTCCAGCGCGAAGTTGAAGCCCTTGTCGACCATCGCGAAGATGCCGACGAACATGATGAGCGCCGCGATCGTCAGCGACACCCAGCGCATGCGCATGAAGTTGATGTTGCTGTCGTACGGGAAGACGTTGAACGGTTTCATTTGCGTGGCTTCCCGATCAGACCGCGATGGACTTGAGCTTGCGGCGGTGGCCGTAGATCAGCGTGGCGATGCCGCGCGAGACCGACACCGCGGTGTACATGGACGTCAGGATGCCGACGATCAGCGAGACGGCGAAGCCCTTCACCGCGCCGGTGCCGAAGGCGAACAGCGCGATGCCCGCGAGGATGGCCGTGATGTTGGCGTCGGCGATGGTGCCCGCCGCGCGTTCGTAGCCTTCCTTGATCGCACCCAATGGCGGCATTCCCAGGCGTAACTCTTCCCGGATGCGTTCGTTGATCAGCACGTTCGCGTCCACCGACATGCCGACTGTCAGGGCGATGCCCGCCAGGCCCGGCAAGGTCAGGGTCGCGCCGAGGATCGACATCACCGCGATCACCATCAGCAGGTTGATGAGCAACGCAACCGACGTGACGATGCCGAACATGCGGTAGTAGACGAGGAAGAAGACCAGCGCGAAGGAGAAGGAGTAAAGCACCGCCGTCATGCCGCGCTCGACGTTCTCCGCACCCAGGCTCGGACCGACGGTCCGTTCGTCGACGAATTCCATAGGCGCCGCGAGCGCACCTGCGCGCAGCAGCAGCGCGAGGTCGGAGGCGTCCTTCGGGCTGTCCAGGCCCGAGGTCTGGAAGTTCTTGCCCAGCGGTTCGCGGATGTTGGCGACCGAGATCACCTCTTCCTTCACCTTGGTGCTGCGCACTTCCTTGCCGTCGATGACTTTCACTTCCGGGATGCGTTCGATGTAGACGACCGCCAGGCCCTTGCCGACGTTCTCGCTGGAGTAGTCGAACATGCGCTGGCCGCCCGGGCCATTGAGCGTGATCGACACCGCCGGGGAGCCGTCGTCCGGCGAGCGCGTGGCTTGCGCGCCGACGAGCTGTTCGCCCGAAACGATGACGCGCTTCTTCAACAGCACCGGATAGCTGGGGCCGCCGTTGCGGCCGCGCGCGGTGAACAGGCGCGCGTCCGGCGGGACGTTGCCCTTGACCGCATCTTCGATGCTGCCTTCGTGCACGCCGCGGAATTCCAGCGTCGCGGTGGCGCCGAGGATGCGCTTGGCTTCGGCGGTGTCCTGCACGCCCGGCAACTGCACGACCACGCGGTCGGTGCCCTGGCGCTGGATGATCGGCTCGGCCACGCCGAGCTCGTTGATGCGGTTGCGCAGCGTGCTGACGTTCTGCTCGATGGCATCGGTCGCCACCTTGTCCAGTTCCGCCTGCGGGATGCGCACGACGACCTGGTTCGACAGGTCGCTGTCGAGCTGCTGCAGGGTGGGCAGCTGCTTGGCGAGGAGGCTGCGCGCCTTCGCCGGATCGGCGTTGGAAGCGAGCGTGGCGATGATGCTGTTGTCGGGCCGGCGCTCGACCGAGGTGTAGGCCACTCCGCCCTCGCGCAGCGCCACGCGCACGTCTTCGGCCGTGGCTTCGAAACGCTTGGCCAGCGCGGCCTGCTGGTCGACCTGCATCAGGAAGTGGACGCCGCCCTGGAGGTCGAGGCCGAGCAGCATCGGATGCGCGCCGATCTTCTGCAGCCAGTCCGGCACCGTCGAGGCGAGGTTGAGCGCGACGACATAGTCGCTGCCCATCGCCTCGCGGATCGCATCGGCCGCCTTGATCTGCACGTTCGGATCGCGCAGGCGAACGAGCAGGTTGCCGTCCTTGGTGAGCTCCACCGTCTTCGGGGCGACGCCGATCTTCTTCAGCGTGCCCTCGACGCGCGACTTGGTGGTCGCATCCACGGTCGACCCGCGGTTGGCGGTGACCTGCACCGAGGGATCCTGCGGATAGATGTTGGGCAACGCGTACAGCGTGCTCAGCACCAGGACCAGCAGGATGACGACGTATTTCCAGCGCGCGTATTCGAGCATCGGGCGACCCCGCGGCGACCCGGACGGCCGCCGCAACTGCGTTTCGTGAAAAGTCTTCGGAAAAAACTAGTGGATCAAGTGGACTTCAGCGTGCCCTTCGGAAGCACGTTGGCGATGGCGCCGCGCTGCACGCGCAGCTGCACGCCGTTGGCCACTTCGACGGTGACGAAGTTGTCGCCGAGCTCGGTGACCGTGCCGGCGATGCCGCCGCTGGTGATCACCTCGTCGCCGCGATTGAGCTTGTCGAGCATCCCGCGGTGTTCCTTCTGGCGCTTCATCTGCGGGCGGATCATCAGGAAGTACATCAGGCCGATGAAGACGACGGGGAGCAAAAGCGTCTGCCACATGCTGCCGCCGGCGGCCGGAGCGGCGGCCTGGGCGTGGGCGGGGGCGATCAACAGGTCGAGCAGGTCCATTTAGCTGGGTCCGGCAATGTGAAAAGGCGGGGGATTATGCCACGTGGGTGGGCTGCGCCCCCGGGGAAGCAGCGCGGGCGGCGTGGAAAGACTCCCTGAACGCCGCGAAGGTTCCCCGCTCGATGGCGGAACGCATGTCCGCCATCAGCTTTTCGTAGTACCAGAGGTTGTGGAGGGTGCCGAGCATCGGCGCCAGCATTTCGTTGCAGCGGTCCAGGTGGCGCAGGTACGCGCGCGTATAGCCGCCCGAACACGTCGGGCATCCGCAGCCCGCCTCGATGGGCCTGGTGTCCTTCTCGTACTTGGCATTGCGGATGCGCACCGTGCCGGTGCCGGTGAAGTAGTGGCCGTTGCGCGCGTTCCGCGTGGGCATCACGCAGTCGAACATGTCCACGCCGCGCGCCACCGCTTCGACCAGGTCCTCGGGCCGCCCCACGCCCATCAGGTAGCGCGGACGGTCGTCCGGAAGCTGCGGGCAGGTGTGGTCGAGCATCGCGTTGCGTTCGTGCTCGGGTTCCCCGACCGCAAGGCCGCCGATCGCATAGCCGTCGAAGCCGATCTCCCGCAACCCCGCGGCCGATGCGCTGCGAAGGTCGTGATGCACCCCGCCCTGCACGATGCCGAACAGCGCCGCGTCGTTGCCTTCGTGCGCACGCCTGGAACGCTCGGCCCAGCGCAGGCTGAGTTGCATGGACGCTTGCGCGACTTCCTGCGTCGCCGGATACGGCGTGCATTCGTCGAAGATCATCACGATGTCCGAATCGAGCACGCGCTGGATGCGCATGCTTTCCTCCGGGCCGAGGAAGACGGTCGAACCATCGGTCGGCGCCGCGAAGGTCACGCCCTTCTCGGTGATCTTGCGGCGATGCGCGAGCGAGAAGACCTGGAAACCGCCGGAGTCGGTGAGGATCGGCCCGTCCCAGCGCGCGAACCCATGCAAGCCACCATGCGCTTCGATCACTTCGAGCCCGGGGCGCAAATACAGGTGGAAGGTGTTGCCGAGGATGATTTCGGCGCCCAGCGCACGGATGTCTTCGGGAAATACGCCTTTGACCGACCCGTACGTGCCCACCGGCATGAACGCGGGCGTTTCCACCGTTCCGCGCGGGAAATGCAGGCGCCCGCGGCGTGCGCCGCCGTCCTGGCCGAGGAATTCGAAACGCATGCGGCTCATGCGCCCGCCTCGTTCGACGGCCACAGCAGCATCGCGTCGCCGTAGGAGAAGAACCGGTAGCCCTGCGCGATCGCGTGCGCATAGGCCTCGAAGATGCGCGCCTTGCCGGCGAACGCGGACACCAGCATGAGCAAGGTGCTCTCCGGCAGATGGAAGTTGGTGAGCAGCGCATCGACGCTGCCGATGCGATAGCCCGGGAGGATGAAGATCGACGTTTCGCCGGCGAACGCTTGCAACACGCCATCGACGCGTGCCGATTCGAGGGCACGCACGACCGTCGTGCCGACGGCGATCACGCGTCCGCCGTTCGCACGCGTGGCGTTGATTTTTTCCACCAGCTCGGCGCCGACGTTGAGCCATTCGGAATGCATGCGGTGTTCGGCCAGTTCCTCCACGCGCACCGGCTGGAACGTGCCTGCGCCGACATGCAAGGTGACGTGCCCGAATGCGATGCCCTTCGCGCGCAACGCCTCGAGCAATGCATCGTCGAAATGCAGGCCCGCGGTCGGCGCGGCGACGGCGCCGGTTTCCCTGGCGAAGACCGTCTGGTAACGCGCATCGTCGCTGGCGTCGGCGTCGCGCTGGATGTACGGCGGCAACGGCAGGCGGCCGGCGCGCTGCAGCCAATCGGCGAACGGGCCATCGACGTGGAAGCGCAGGCGATAGAACTCGCCTTCGCGCCCCAGCACTTCGGCTTCGCCGCCCGCGTCCAGTGCGATGCGCGCGCCGGCCTTCGGCGATTTGCTTGCGCCGACCTGGGCGCGGGCTTCCTCACCCGGCAGCAGGCGTTCGATGAGGATTTCCACGCGCCCGCCGCTGGCCTTCCGGCCGAACAGGCGCGCGGGGATGACGCGGGTGTCGTTGAAGACCAGCAGGTCGCCGGCGCGCAGCAGCTCCGGCAAATCGCGCACGCCGCGGTCGCGCAGGGGCGCGGGCGCGGGTTCGACGACCAGCAGGCGGCTCGCGGAGCGTTCGGGCAGCGGGGCCTGCGCGATCAGCGCCTGCGGCAGGTCGTAATGGAAGTCGGAGCGCTTCAAGGCAGGTGGCCCGCGGGCCGGTCGAACAAGGCCGCCTAGTGTAGCGGCCGGCGGGGGTTATATCGGGGGGTGCCGGGTGGTAGACTCGCGCAAGCTTTTGAAATCCCAAGGAAACACGCACTGCGCGGCCCCGCCGCGTTTTTGTTTTCGAGGGTTCCCATCGTCAAGATTTTCCCGAGGTTCGTGCCATGAACGCCAACGCTTTGCTCGCTCCCCTCGCCCCCCTGCGCGCCCATGGCGGCAAGCGTCGGACGCAAGGTCTCGACGACGCCACGCTGCTGCGTCTGTCCGCGAACCACCCCGAACTCGCGCACGCCATCGCCGCCGCCGCCGCCGAATACGCGCGCGTGCGCGGCGAGTTCGCCGACCTGCTGGACCTGGACGAAGATGCGCAGATCCGCGCCGTGCAGGACGGTTACGTCAACTTCTATTCGATGGACGCGGTGAACCCGTACGTCGCGCTGGCCGCACGCGGCCCGTGGGTGGTCACGCTCAAGGGCGCGGTGCTCCACGACTCGGGCGGCTACGGCATGCTGGGTCTTGGCCACACGCCGGACGCAGTGATCGCCGCGATGGCCCGCCCGCAGGCGATGGCCAACATCATGACGCCGAATCTTTCGCAGCTGCGCTTCGACCGCGCGATGCGCAAGGAAATCGGCCACACGCGCGGCGGCAGCCCGTACACCAAGTTCCTGTGCCTGAACTCCGGCTCGGAGAGCGTGTCGCTCGCCGCGCGCATCGCGGATGTCAACACCAAGCTGATGACCGACCCGGGCGCAAAGCACGCCGGCCGCGCCATCAAGCGCATCGTGGTGAAGGGCAGCTTCCACGGCCGCACCGAGCGCCCGGCGCTGTATTCGGATTCCTCGCGCAAGACCTACATCCAGCACCTTGCCAGCTTCCGCGGCGAGGACACGGTGCTGACCGTCGAGCCCTACGACATCGACCAGCTCAAGCAGGTCTTCGCCGATGCAGACACCAACAACTGGTTCATCGAGGCGATGTTCCTCGAGCCGGTGATGGGCGAAGGCGACCCGGGCCGCAGCGTGCCGCCGGCCTTCTACGCCGCCGCGCGCGAGCTGACGAAGACGCACGGTTCGCTGTTCCTCGTCGACTCCATCCAGGCCGGCCTGCGTGCGAACGGCGTGCTGTCGATCGTCGACTACCCCGGCTTCGAAGGCCTGGAAGCGCCGGACATGGAAACGTATTCCAAGGCGCTCAACGCCGCGCAGTACCCGCTGTCGGTGCTCGCCGTCAGCGAGCGCGCCGAGAAGCTGTATCGCGCCGGCACCTACGGCAACACGATGACCACCAACCCGCGCGCGCTCGATGTCGCGGTCGCGGTGCTCGAACAGTTCACGCCGGCGATGCGCGCCAACATCCGCGAGCGCGGCAAGGAAGCCATCGCCAAGCTGGAAGCGCTGAAGTCCGAACTCGGCGGCCTGATCACCAAGGTCCAGGGCACCGGCCTGCTGTTCTCGTGCGAACTTGCGCCGCAGTTCAAGGGCTACGGCGTGGGCTCGACCGAAGAATGGCTGCGCGAACACGGCATGGGCGTGATCCATGGCGGCGCCAATTCGCTGCGCTTCACCCCGCACTTCATGGTCGACAGCGAAGAGATCGATCTGCTGGTTTCGATGGTGAAGCGTGCGTTGGTGGAAGGTCCGCGGCAGGCGCAGGCCGCGGCGGCCTGATCAGCGCATCGTGATCCGGAGCGCGGCAATCGCCGCGCTTCCCAGCACCACCATCGTCAGCACCATCCCGACGAATCGCCCGATCGACGTCCCCGCGTGCCGGCCCAGGCCCCACGCGTGCAACACGCGACCGAGCAACAACAGCGCGCCGCCGGTGAAGATCCACTGGCGGCCGATGCCCGCGATTTCGAGCAGTGCCAGAAGCAGCAACGTCAGCGGCACGTACTCGGTGAAGTTGCCATGCACGCGGATCCAGCGTCGCAGGTCGTTGGATTCACCGGCACCGATGCCGACGCCCGCCTTCGTGCGCAAACGCGACACCTGCGCGGTCAACGCCATCAACATCAGCGCGTGCAGCGCGGCGAACAGCAGCGTCGTCGTCGGCAGCGGCACCGCGGCCGCGCTTGCCGCCAGTTGCGGCAACGGCGGGTCGTCGCGCGCATCCAGCGGATCGCCGGCGATCGGGAACCAGGTCCCGCGTTCGAGCGACACGCGCCCCTTCAGCGGCGGCAAGGTCAATTCGCGCCAACCGATGCGCAGGTCGCCGATCTGCGGATCCAGCGGATTCTCCGCGCTGCCGAGCCCGTCGCCTTCGGGCTGGAAGGTCGCCGCCAGATTCCCCGGCAGCGCCGAGAAATTCGGGCGGAACAAGCGCCACTGACCGTATTGCTCGATCACGCTGCGGTCGAGGGGTTTGTCGTCGAGCGTCACGCGCTGCCCGGTCCAGCGCCGGCCGCGCATCGGGAATTCCGGGTTCTCGTGGCCCGGCGAGTAACCGCCCGCATCGATGGGCGTTTCGCTCCAGACGCGCTCGTAACCGCCGTCCTTCGCGCGCCACTGGAACATCTCGACCCGACGCTCCAGGCCGAAATGCCGCGCGCTCACGCCGAACTCGCGGTCGCGCACCACTTCATCGGACACCGGGTCGCCTTCCTGCGCGTGCACGAATCCCGCCGCGAGCAACATCAGCAGCGCGAGGATGCCGCGCAGCGCGGGGCTCATGCCGCCAGGGCCCGCGCGTGCAGTTCGGCCACTTCGTGTGTCGTGCCGAAGCGGCCGGCCGCGTCGCGCACCACTTGCGCCAGCGCGCATCCGGGATCGTGCGTGAAGAACAGATGCACGTTGCGCGCGAGCTTGTCTTCCAGGAATTCGCGCTTTTCGTCGATCAGCAATTCGGCGTTGCGGTCGTAGCCCATCGTGATCGGCACGTGCACCCATGGCCGCCCGGGGATGAGATCGGCGCAGAAGACCACGCCGCCGTGCGCTTCTCCGTTGCTCGCATCCGGACCGATGATTTCCGACAGCATCAAACCGGGCGTGTGCCCGTCGCTGAAGTGGAAGCGCACGCTCCTGCCGAGCGCCGGCGTATGCGTGCCTTCGACCAATTCCAGGCGCCCGCTGTTTTCCAGCAGCGCCTGCAACTCGGGAATGAAGGACGCACGGTCGCGCGCATGCGGATGGTTCGCGCGCTCCCAGCATTCCTTGCTCACGACATAGGTCGCATTGGGGAACAACAGTTCCGGCGCGCGGCCTTCGGCCCAGGGCGCGAGCAGGCCGCCGGCGTGGTCGAAGTGCAGGTGCGAGAGGACGACGACATCCACGTCTTCATGTTCGAAGCCGGCGGCATGCAAGGATTCGAGCAGCACGTGGCGTTCTTCGACGACGCCGTAGCGCTCGCGCATCTTCGGATCGAAGAACGCGCCGATGCCCGTTTCGAACAGGACCGTCTTGCCGTTGAGCGGGCTGGCGAGCAACGCGCGGCAGGCCAGCGCGATGCGATTGGCTTCGTCGGGCGCCGACCAGCGCGACCACAACGCGCGCGGCGCGTTGCCGAACATCGCGCCGCCATCGAGCTTCTGCGAGTTGCCGAGGATCGACCAGAGCTTCATGCGGCCGATTGTAAGCCGCGGGATGGTTAACGGATCGCTAGCGCACCGGATCGGCGGACAGATGGAAGACGAACGTGCCGCCTTCGGGTTCGCTCGCGGCCACGCGGATCGCGCCGATCACGCCGCTGGCCGACAGAAGGCCCGCGCCCGTCGCATCCGGCGCCCGCCCGAGCCCGAACAGGCGCCCGCGCCAGCCCTTGATCACGATCCGCGCACCCGGACGGCCTTCCAGGCGCAGCACGCCCGAGGCGTCTTTGGGCACCGCCACGTTGCGGCCGCCGGTGTCGTCCAGGTCATCCTGCTGGAAGGCGAACAAGGCATCGTCGTCGGCTTCCACCGTGAAGCGCCAATCGGTGGTGCCAGGCGAGCCATCGTGTTCGACGGCGATGCGGTCGACGACGACGGTGAAGCGATCGACGGGCCTGGGCGTTTCGCGCGCGGCTTGTGCCTGCGCAACGACATGCGGCGCCGCCGGCGCGATGGCGGCCGCGGGCGGCGGCGGATTGCGATCGCCGCGCACGTTGACGTACACCGCGGTCAGCGACGCGATCAGCGCCGCCGCGCCCGTCAGGATCGCGGGCACGTGGTGCAGCGTCGGCTTCTTCGGCGGTTGTTCGCTCATTTGCCCTTCGTCTCGCTTACCCGGACTTCGGCCTTGCCGACCGGATTGCGCGGGTCGCTTCCGCCCGACAACGCATTTGCGCGGCGATCCCATTGCACGGTCTGCAGGTTGCCCCACGTCGGCTCGGCGGCGTTGACGGTGTGGCCCATCGCTTCGAGCGCCTTCACCGTTTCCGGCGACAACGCGCCCTTCTCCGCCGAGATCACGTCGGGCATCCATTGGTGGTGGAAGCGCGGCAACGCGGCGACCTGCTGCGGCGTCAGCCCCGCGTCGTAACCGAGGATGCCGAGCAGCACCTCGGTGATGATGCGGCTGCCACCGGGCGCGCCGATCGCGATCGCCTTGTCGCCGTTGTCCAGGAAGGTCGGCGTCATCGAGCTGAGCATGCGCTTGCCGGACTTGGGCGCGTTGGCTTCGAAGCCCATCACGCCGAATGCATTGGGCGTACCGGGGCGCAGCGCGAAGTCGTCCATCTCGTCGTTGAGCAGCACGCCCGTGCCCGGCGCGATCATGCCCGAGCCGTACAACAGGTTGACCGTCTGCGTCGTGCTGACGCGATTGCCATCGGCATCGATGATCGCGAAGTGCGTGGTCTCGTCGTCTTCCAGCGGCGCCGGCTGCCCCGGGATCAACGCGCTGGGCGTCGCCTTGTCCGGATGGATCGATGCGCGCAGGCCCGCCGCATAGTGGCGGTCCATCAGGCGCGCCATCGGCACGGTGACGAAATCGGGATCGCCCAGGTAGATCGTGCGATCGCGGAACGCGCGGCGCATCGCCTCGACGGCGATGTGGATGCGATGCGGCTCGTCGAGTTTCGCCAGGTCCCAGCCTTCCAGGATCTGCAGCATCTGCGCGAGCGCGACACCCCCCGAGGACGGCGGCGGTGCGGTGACGACGTCCCAACCGCGGTACTTGAAGCGCAGTGGATCGCGTTCGCGCACGTGGTAACCCGCAAGTTCCGCGGCGGTCCACTTGCCGCCTTCGTCGGCGACGCCCTTCAACAATTTTTCGGCGACTTCGCCCTTGTAGAAACCCTCGTGGCCCTTCTCGGCCAGCAATTCGAGCGTGCGCGCGAGATCGGGTTGTTTGAGGATTTCGCCGGCCCTGGGTGGCGTGCCATCGGCGAGGAAGACCGCGCGCGTACCGGGGTAACGCTCCATCACTTCGCGGCGGCTGCCGTAGCCGCGTTCGAGACGCGGATAGACGGTGAAACCATCGCGCGCCAACCGGATCGCGGGCGCCAGCGTCGTGCGCAACGGCAGGCGGCCGTACTTCGACGCGATGTGCACCAGCGCCGCGGGCAAACCCGGGATGCCGGCCGACCAGGGGCCGTTTTCGGCGCGGTCGACGTCCAGTTCGCCCTGCTTGTCCAGGTAGGCCTCGGGCGTCGCCGATTCCGGCGCGGTTTCGCGCGCGTCGACGAATACATCGCGATTGGTTTTCGCATCGTGCAGCAGGAAGAACCCGCCGCCGCCGATGCCGGAGGAAATCGGTTCGACGACCGCGAGCACGGAGGACACGGCGACCGCGGCGTCGAATGCATTGCCGCCGTTGTGGATCGCTTCGAAGCCTGCGTCCGTCGCCAGCGCCTGCGCGCTCGCGATGACGGTGCCCGGCGGATGCTGCGGGCGTGCAGCGCGCGCGTCGGCGGCCGCGGCTTCGAAGGTCGCGAACAGCAACAGCGTCGCGCAGAAAGTAAAGGCATGCCGGATGACCGGGCGCAACGCAGGCGTCATGCAGGAGGCTCCATGGGGCGGTCTTCCTGCTGCAGTCGCAGGAGTTTGGCGAGCAGTTGCTCGTTGGATTCGGGGTGCGCCGGATCGAGGTCGATGCATTCCACCGGACAGACGACGACGCATTGCGGCTCGTCGAAGTGGCCAACGCATTCGGTGCAGCGTGCCGGATCGATCACGTAGATCGCTTCGCCCTGTGTGATCGCCTTGTTGGGGCAGACCGGCTCGCAGACGTCGCAGTTGACGCAGAGCTCGTTGATCTTGAGGGACATGGGTCTGCAACCGGTGCGCGTGGCCGGCACGCGGCCACGCGCCGGGTTTTGCTTACTTCGCTTCCTGGAACACGTACTTGGCGCCCGACTTCAGCACCACGGGCTGGACGCGGGCGTTGTCGGCCGACTGGCCGATGAAGAGCACCTTGACGCCCTTCATCGAATCGGCGGGGACATCGGTGAACGCCGCGACGACCAGGTCGCCCATCTTCGCCGAAGCCGGCGAGACGAAGGCAAGCATGTTGCCTTCCAGGATGCCGCGGGTGAGATCCATCTTCACCTTGTCCATCTGCGCGTCGTACTGGTCCTGGAAATTCGGGTCGGATTCGGCCGGCAGGAAGTACACGAACGGCGCGCTGGTCACGCCGTCCATGTTTTTCTTGACCACGTCGCTGGCGTAGGCCTGCCAGGCGTTCGGGTCGCCGTTGGTGGGCACGGCCACCGCTGCGGCCACGGCCTTCGGCGCTTCTTCCTTCTTGCACGCCGACAGGGCGACGACGGCGAGCAGCGCGAGCAGCGCCGTGCGGGACATCGTGAGCAGCTTGTGTTGCATGGTGGAACCCCCTGGAACTGGAAAGTCGATCAGACGGAAGTGCGCTGCCATTCGGCCTGCAGCGCTGCGGCGACCGCCGCCGGCACGAACCCCGAGACATCGCCGCCGAGGCGGGAGATCTCGCGTACCAGCGACGAGGAAATGAAACCGTATTGCTCGGCGGGCGTGAGGAAAAGCGTTTCGACACCCGGGATCAGGTGCCGGTTCATGCTCGCCAACTGGAACTCGTATTCGAAATCCGACACCGCGCGCAGGCCGCGCAGCAGGACGCCGGCGCCCAGTTCGGTGACGAAGTGCGCGAGCAGACCGGAAAAGCCGCGCACTTCCACGTTCGGGTGGCGCGACAAGGCTTGCCTGGCCAGGCCCACGCGCAAATCCAGCGGTAGCGCCGGCCCCTTGCCCGGGCTCTGCGCCACGCCGACGATCAGGCGCTCGAACAGCGGCGCGGCGCGGTCGACGAGGTCCACGTGCCCGTTCGTGATCGGATCGAACGTGCCGGGATAAACCGCGATGCGGGAGGCAACGGGCATTGCGTGCGCGTCATCGGCTCAGGAGTCGCCGGCGAGTGTAACCCGCCGGTAGAGGGCATAGCGCACCTCGCGCGTCCGGCCTTCGCGGTGCAGGCGCCAGCCCTCGGGCGGCGGCGCGTCGTCGGCCGCGGGGCCCTCGACGTACAACCAGCCGCTCTCGCGCAAGCGCGGGGCCAGCACGGGCAGCACGCCGCCCCACAGGTTCGCGTCGAACGGCGGGTCCACGAAGGCGAGGTCGAAACTGCCCGCGGGCTGCGCATGCAGCCAGGCCATCGCGTCGGCCTGCACGATCTGCGCGGCGTCGCCGCCGTGCAATCGCGCGGCGACCTCGCGCAGGCACGCCGCGGCTTCGCGATCATGTTCGACCAGCACCGCGCTCGCCGCGCCGCGCGAAAGCGCTTCGAACCCGAGCGCGCCCGTGCCCGCGAACAGATCGAGCACCTGCGCGCCGGGCAGCATGGGCATCAACCAGTTGAACAGCGTTTCGCGCACGCGATCGGAACTCGGGCGCAGGCCCGGGCGGTCGGGCACGCGCAACTTCGTGCCGCGCCAGCGGCCGCCGATGATGCGGACGTGCCCCGCGGAAGGGTCGCGGCGCGTCATCGGGGCGTTCGGGGGGTGGGTGCTACCATGCCGGCCATTCTCCACGATCGAATGCCGCGGCCGCATGCGCTGGTTCCGACGCAAGAAATCCGACGACGGCGCGCCGCCTTCGACCGACCTTCCGACCGACGCACCGCGCCCCGACGCGCTGCCCGAGGTCGAGCCGGCGGCTGCCGAACCCGATGTCGCGCCCGTCGAGATCGACCGCAATTTCGAACCGGTGGTCGAACCGCCCTTCGTCGAACGTGCCCCGCCTGCCCAGGCCGGCAAGCCCGGCTGGCGCGAGCGCCTGCGTGGCACCGGCTTCGCGCGGAGCCTCGGCGGTCTGTTCTCGCGCAATCCGAAGCTCGACGACGACCTGCTCGACGAGATCGAGACCGCGTTGCTCACCGCCGATGTCGGCGTGGCCGCGACGACGCAATTGCTCGAAGGCCTGCGCCAGCGCATGAAACGACGCGAATTCGCCGACGCCCGGGCGCTGCTGCGTTCGCTGCGCGCGGAATTGATCGCGATGCTCGCGCCCGTTGCGCAGCCCTTGTTCATCGATCCGGGCGCCAGGCCCTTCGTGTTGCTGACCGTCGGCGTCAACGGCGTCGGCAAGACCACGACGATCGGCAAGCTCGCGCGTCGCTTCAAGAACGAAGGCCGCAGCCTGATGCTCGCCGCGGGCGACACGTTCCGCGCCGCCGCCGTCGCGCAATTGCAGGCCTGGGGCGATCGCAACGATGTACCGGTCGTCGCGCAGGGACAGAACGCGGATGCAGCATCCGTTGCGTTCGATGCGTTGAATGCCGCCAAGGCGCGCGGCGTCGACATCCTCATCGCCGATACCGCCGGGCGATTGCACACGCAGCAAGGCCTGATGGCCGAACTCGGCAAGATCCGCCGCGTGATCGCGAAGGTCGACGCGTCCGCGCCGCATGAAGTGCTGATGGTGATCGACGGCACGACGGGCCAGAACGCGCTCTCGCAATTGCGACAGTTCAACCAGGCGGTGACCGTCACGGGCCTGGTCGTCACCAAGCTCGACGGCACCGCGAAGGGCGGCGTGGTGTTCGCGCTCGCACGCGAGTTCGGGATTCCGATCCGCTACGCGGGCATCGGCGAGCGTCCGGAGGATCTGCGCGTGTTCGACGCCGAGGCCTTCGTCGACGCCTTGCTCCCGGAATCCCTCGGCGCCTGATGACACGCGCGCGCCGGTGGCTGCTGGCCTGCGCGGCGGTGGCGCTGCTGCTGGCGCTCGTCGCATGGTGGGCGTCGCGGCCGCAACGCGTTGCGTCGTTCGTGATGTCGCAGCTCGGCTCGACGCTCGGGCTCGAAATCACGGCACGCGGCACATCGGAATACAGATTGGCGGGCGGACCGCGTTTGGTCTTGCGCGACGTCGCAGCGCGCGCGCCCGGTGCGGCGCGTCCGTTGTTGCGCGCCGATCGGGTCGATGTTTCCGTGCCCTGGTCGACCGTGCGTTCGCGCGGGAAGGACCTCGCGATCAAGCGCGTCGAACTCGATGCACCGGTGCTCGATCTATCGATGCTGCAGGCGTGGCTCGCATCGCGGCCCAAGGGCGAACAGACAACCCCGACCTTGTCCGATGGCCTGCGCGTGCGCGATGGACGGGTGGTGGGCGCGGGTTGGTCGGTCGATGCGATCGCGCTCGACGTACCGCGCGTGATGCCGCAGACGCCGTTGACGGCCGATGTCTCGGGCCGATACGTCGCCGCCGATACGCGCGTGCCGTTCGCGCTCGCGCTCTCGATGACGACGCCGGCGAACGACGCCGGCCTCGGCGCGCACGGAACGCTCACCCTGGAACAGCCCGGTCGCCGCATGCACGCGACCTTGCGCGTCTCGGGCCCGTTGCACGTCGACGATCACGGCGTTCGGATCGCGCCCTTGCGTGCATCGATCGTTGCGCATTACACGCAGAAAGACGTCGATCTGCCCTTCGCATTCGCGCTCAACGGCCCGCTGCGCGTCGAAGGCGGCGCCGTCTCGCTGTCGCCGGCAGGCATCGCGTTGCGGGGCAAGGGGCTTGTTCCGACACTCGATGGGCGCGTGGCGTTCGCGTACACGGACAAAGCCATGCTGCACCTCGCCGGTACGCTCGCGACCTGGCCGGACGCCTGGCCCGCATTGCCGCCGCCGATCGGGCAATCGCACTCGCCGATGCCGGTCGTGCTCGATTACGCGGGCCCCTTCGATTTCTCCGCGGTTGCGCGCTTGCAACTGGCGCGCGACGACACGCGCCTGGATGCGCGCTTCGCGTTGCCTGCGGTCCTCGCGTGGATCGATGCACCGCCGACTTCACCGCTGCCGCCCTTGGGCGGCCGCCTCACCACGCCGACGCTCGATGTCGGCGGCGCGATCCTGGAAGGCGTCGACGTGCGCCTGCACGATCCCGCGCTCGAAACCGCGGCGCCATGATCGAATCCGATTCGTTCGCCGGCCGGCTGCTTGCCTGGTTCGATGTCTCCGGCCGCCACGATCTGCCCTGGCAGCATCCCCGCACGCCGTATCGCGTTTGGTTGTCGGAAGTGATGCTGCAGCAGACGCAGGTGCGCGTCGTCGTTCCGTACTTCGAACGATTCGTCGCCGCCTTGCCGGATGTTCGCGCACTTGCGGCGGCGCCACTGGACGAGGTGATCGCCTTGTGGGCGGGCCTGGGCTACTACGCACGTGCGCGCAATCTCCATGCCGCGGCGAACGCGTGCGTCGAACGGCACGACGGCCAATTGCCGCGCGATCTCGACGCATTGATCGCCCTGCCCGGCATCGGCCGCAGTACCGCGGGCGCGATCCTTTCGCAGGCATGGGGCGATCGCTTTCCGATCCTTGACGGCAACGTCAAGCGCGTGCTCGCGCGCGTGCACGGCATCGAAGGCCATCCCGGCCTGCCCGCAGTCGAAAAACAGTTGTGGGCGATCGCCGAATCGCAATTGCCCGATGCGCGCATGGCCGACTACACGCAGGCGCAGATGGACCTCGGCGCCACGCTGTGCACGCGCGCCGATCCGGCGTGCGTGTCGTGCCCGATACAAACCACGTGCGCGGCCTTGCGAGAAGGCCGCACGGCCGAGCTGCCGACGCCGAAGCCCGGCAAACCGCTGCCCGAACGCAGCGCGCTGATGTTGTGGATCGAAGACGTGCAGGGCCAGGTGCTGTTGCAGCGCCGCCCCGCCACCGGCATCTGGGGGGCGTTGTGGTCCTTCCCCGAGTACGCCGATCGGCAGGCCGCACGCGCCTGGTTCGCCGAACACATCGCCGCCGAGTTTGACACCGCCGAAACGCTGGCGCCCGTCGCGCATGGGTTCACGCATTACCGCCTGCACATCCAGCCGCTGCGGTGGCGAAACACGCAGGCACCGCGCGCGAGCGATAATGACGACTTGCGTTGGATCCCACGCGCGTCGCTGGGCACGCTCGGGCTCCCCGCGCCGGTCCGCAAACTATTGGAAGAATGAAATGCCACGTACCGTGTTCTGCGTCGTCGACCAGGTCCAGGCCGACGGCCTCGATTTCATTCCCTGGCCCGGCCCGGTGGGCAAGCGCGTGTTCGAACACGTCGGCAAGCCGGCTTGGCAACGGTGGCTCGCGCACCAGACGATGCTGATCAACGAAAATCGCCTGTCCCCGCTCGACCCCAAGCATCGCGCGATGCTCGAGGCCGAGATGGAGAAGTACCTCTTCGGCGACGGCGCCGACAAACCCGCGGGTTACGTCGCGCCCGACGCCTGAGGCCTCACATCGACATCGCCTTGCGCTGCGCGCGCACGGCATCGACATCCAGCGGGCGAATCTCCTCGATGCGGCAATGCATGGGCGAGCCGCCGAACGCCACGCGATCGAACTTCGCCTGCACCCAGCTGCCTGTCTGCGTGGAGATGAGCATCGCCGCCGCGCCGTTGTCGTAATCCAGGCACGGGCCGCTCAGACGCATGAGATAGGTTTCCTTCGGACGCATGGTCACGACGATGTGGTTGCTGTCGACTTCCTCCCAGCCCTGCGGCGCGAAGTAGTTGATTTTCGCCATCGGCGCGCCGGCGTTGGCTTCGTAGAGGGACAGACGCTCGGCGCGCGTCATGCCCGAGGAACATGCGGCGAGCGCCAGGGTCGCGGAGACCGCCGCGATCGCGGAAAGCAGCTGGCCTTTCATTGGAACCTCCATATCGCAGCCTCATTGCGGGGCCGCCTGATGCATCTTGCTCCCGAGCAACGCACGCGGTTCAAGCCCGCCCGCACGCTATTCAGCGGCCATCCGGCTTGCCCTGCCCCCGCCCTTTCCGTAACATGCGCGGCTCGCTGGCCGGGTAGCTCAGTTGGTAGAGCAGGGGATTGAAAATCCCCGTGTCGGGGGTTCGATTCCCTCCCCGGCCACCAGTGATTTCAAGGTTTTACGTGGCCCGCACTCGCTGCGGGCTTTTCGTTTGTGCCAAAAACGTGTCATCGATCCGGCACGCGGCGCCCCGCAGATGATCCGCCGCCAGGTGCGCGTACCGCAGGACCATCTCGTAGCTAGCCCAACTGCCTAGCTCCATTAGCTCCTGCAACGGCGTTCCGCTTTGTACGTGCCACGACGCCCAGGTGTGGCGCAGATCGTGCCAGCGAAACGTTCGTTCGATCCCGGCCCGTGACAGCGCCGCTTTCCACGCTTTCGTCGAACACCGCGCCACGGGCTTCCCTTCATAGGTGAAGACGTGCGCGCTGTCCTGCCCGAGCCGCCGGCGCAAGACCTCGACAGCGGACTCGTTGAGTGGGACGCCAATGGCCCGTCCGGCCTTGGCTTCGTCTGGATGGATCCATGCAACACGGCGGGCCATGTCCACCTGCTCCCACCGCAGGAAGGACACGTTGCGCTGTCGCAGGCCCGTGGCGAGTGCCAATTGCGCCATGTCCCGAAGGTGCGTCGGCAACTCCGCAAGGAGCCGCTGTGCCTCCTCCGGGGACAAGAAGCGAATGCGCCCCTTCGGTTCCCGGTACAGCCGGACTTTCGGAATGGTGTCCAACCAATTCCATTCGTCCCGTGCGCGCCTCAGGATCGCCCGGATGAGTGCCAGGTAGCGGTTCGCGTTGCTCGGACTCGACTCGCGCGTCTTTCGCTCCGCGATTGCATCGACCACATCCCGAGTCACTTGCGACAATTGCAAGTGACCCAAGAAGCGATGCAAATACCGCAACTTCGCCACATCCTTTCCATGCGTTCGCTTGTCGCGTGTTTCCTTCACCCATCGCACGGCCGCGTCCTGCCAACTTCGCTCGGGTTTGACTCCTAGCCTTTGCTCTTCCCACAACCGGACCTTGAGCCGGTCGTGGTACTCCTGCGCGTGGGCTTCGTTGTCAGTCCCAGTAGAACTGCGTACTCGCGTGCCGTTTGGTGCGGTGATTCGGACCCACCAGACATCACCGCGTCTGTATAGCCCCCATGAGGATTTCTCCCGGTTGGAGCCACTTAGCGGCGCTTGCCTGCGGCCAGCGTAAAGCTGGCCGAGATACGCGGCAAGGTCGTCTTCGAGGAATACCCAGCGCTTGCCCGGCTTGGCCGCTTTAAGTCGGCCTTGGCGGGCATGCTGGCGCAGGACGGCGGGCGACATGCGGAGGAAGCGCGCGGCTTCCTCCAGGTCGAATGAGCGCATGGCACACCCCCGCTCATCGGTCGTCCAAGCGCACGTTGTAACGACGCGCCTTGGCCTTCGTTTTGCGGCGGATGTAGTCCTGCAATCCTTCCGGGAATTGGCGCTGCGGGTCGCTCCAGTACGCCTCCATCGCGTGCAGGAACTCCCCGAATCCATGATCGAAGTCGGTGATGCCTTCGCGCGCCATGTAGCCCGACAGGCCCGAAATTCCGTGTCGAAAAAGGCGGTCATCAGAAGGGAGACGGCGCTTGGGTACCCGAGTCATCGGCGGCGCTTCCGGGTCGATATCCCACAAGCGAGTCAAGTCTTCCCACACCGGATGGGTCTGCCACCGGCTGCGGGTGTCGTCTGATTCCGAAGGAATCGCAAGCCTTAACCACTCCGCGCAAAGATAGCCCCACAAATTGCCGCACATGGCCAGCGCTTCACTGGCTGGTCCCAGCATCGGCTCCGGTAAGCCTTCGCGGCGAATCTGGAACTCCATGCGCCAGACATCCTCCTGCCCGTTCCAACCCTCCATTGCCCACAACGGTCGCATGTAGTCCTTTCCGGACTTCTGAATCTCGCGCGTTTTATTGTAAAGACGTGCACTGACTTCATTGCCGGGGCCAAACGTTACGCCGGTTCGCGCATCGCCTTCTTCGTGGATCGCCCGCGTCTTGCAGCGCTTCACCCAGTGGTGCCCGGGAAGTGATGCCAGGTCATAGTCAGCACAGAAGTCCGCGAAGAGATCGATGCGGCTGATCTTCGGCGGACCGCTCAACTGCCCCATCTTTTCAACCAGCGCTGTAATTGCGCGCACTGCTTCTTCGGGTCCAACGGCGGTCAAATACTCACTTCGGATTTGCACCAACGCCAACGGCAAGACTCCCGCTGATGCATTGGACAGTTGGATAGAGAACCAGTTGTCTTCCAGCACGAAGGCGAACCTCCCCCGGCCGCGCGGCATCACCAAGAACTGGTGATCTTGAAGGCTAATCCCGGCAAGTGAAGCGACATGCTCGTTTGCCGATTGAGCGCGGTCCTTGCACTGCTGTAACCAGACTGCAAGCTCTGGGTCGACTGATCCGGGAAAGGACAGATACAAGCTGTCCACCCCATGCCGGAGCGGTCTGATGCAGTTTGCGGGTGCTGTGATACTGGGTGGCGCACCCGCTGCGGCTCCGGCCAAGGCCGCTCCCGCGGCCTTCTGGCCGTCGTCCGCCGCATGGCGGCACTCGAATTCCCCGTTCATCGCATTCTTCCTAGTCGCTCCGGAATTGGAGCAACATGGAAGCTATGCCTTGGTTTTCCTGGGCCAAACCACACGGAATAGCAAAACTATGTGGTTGCGCTTTCTTCCCATCGCTCAAATGCAGTAAAGAGTCCCTTGAACGGGTCGGCGCCACGCGAGTCGTAAAGTCTTAGGCGCTCAGTGACCAAGCGGAATACTGCGTCCCGTCCGTACGATTCGACCGTCCCGCCTTCTCTAAAAACGCGCTCCATGTATCGCAACTGCCAGCTTGGCTGCAGTTGCTTACTCGGACCTTTTACCGCAGCACGCAAGACCAACGCCAATGCTCTCCTATCTCCTCCGAGTTGGAGTTTGGCCAGGTGTGACGCAACGGACGGCATTGTTATTACGCTTGGATCAACTGAGGCTGCGTGCCGAAGCGCAACCGCATCACCATCCAATCCCTTGCTCACAAGCTCTGGAATTGACAGGGAATAGAGGCCGATGGATCGACAAGAGTAAGAGAGCGCAATCAGCAGCGCGACTACAACAACGACCTTTCGCCGTTTGCATCGCAAGTTGCTTTCGTCTGCCTCTATGCTATCCAAGCCGTTTAGCAGGTCTTCGTATCTGTTCTCGCCCGCAGCCTTTACCAGCAGTTCCGCAGAATCGGTTAGTTGCGAAAGAAAATAGACAAGCTCGGGGACGCTAAGCTCGTGCGCCCAGGACCAGCTAATGGGTAGCCCGCTTCGCCTGAGATACTTTGGAATCCATCGCTCGCTGAAGAGACCATGGATCGATCGCTCAAGTCGCGCAAACTCGGCAACTCTCGAATTGATCCTGGCAGCCTGATCGGGAGTCAGAGCTATTTTTCGCCCCGCGACATTCACTCGAACGCGTTTTTTGGCCACGACTTAGCCCCGCTGCCTCAGGAAAAAGTTCCGTCGCTATCGGTCCCCTTCGCGGGAGGAAAGATGATTGGGACCGAGAACTTCACCCGAGAATGCGTCGAAGACTCCCCATGAGAAGCGCCCTGCGAGCCCAGACCCACGGCGCCCAAGTAGACGCCGATGCCACCTTTCGTGTCAGTGGCCGTTCCGTCGGCCAAGACGATGTCGAACTCAACGTGGGCGACAGGGCGCCCTCGGCTGTCGGTGATTCTCCCCACTAAGTCGGTCCGCCCATAAAACTTGAACGACCCCAAGCTCGCCCCGCTCTCGTGCGCGGCTTCACTTGCGTCAGCCACGCCGTTGACGATCTCGACCAACGCTCGTTTCAGGAAATCCTGCAGGTTCATACGCGTTCCTTCACTGGTATCGAATAGGCCAACCTGCGCCCAATCGCAGATTGCCTGCATCGTATCAGCGGGGATCGGAATGTCCGTTTGGGTCAATAGTGGTCACTACGTGACCGGCTGTAGCCCCGGGCGGGCCAGGTGGCCGAATGTCCGCTTTCGACCCAAAGCGGACATTGGGGCGCGCGGCCCGCAGTTCGACCACCGCGGCTGGCGTCGTGTCGGATAATCTCGTCGGATGGAAACTGACCGCGTCTATCGCGCCGACTTCGGAAGCTACGCGCTTTGGCTAACGCTGCTCGGCATTCCGCTCGTGCCGGCTGCCGCTGTGCTCGCGAAGTTCGGTTGGGTGGAGTTTCAGGCCAAAGGCATGGTGATGCCCGTTGTGTTTTGCCTCRCGGCCATGGCAACAGCGTTTCTTTGGCTTTCTCGCTATCGGCTGACCTTCTCGTCGTCCGGCATCGCGTATCGCTCGTGGCGCCGGGCCTGGGGCGTGCCGTATAGCGACATCGGCGCGATTTTCCCGTCGCGTGTGGCGCCCATTTCAGGAATTCCAATTGGCGTCTACGTGCAGATCAAAGGCGGGCGCAGAGAGCTTGTGTACACCAAGGCATTCTCGATGGCCGCAATCAATGAGCTGCTTGCTCTCGCCGCAGCCGGTAACGAATGACCGCTTATGGCCGAAAGCGGACATGCGGGCACCGCTCATCCACCGGGAACCATGCATGTGTCTTGAAAATCAACTTCCACTTCGCTGCCCATGTTGCGCCTACAAGACGCTGCGTGAGCGCGGAACATTCCAAGTCTGCGCTGTCTGCTACTGGGAGGACGACGGCCAAGACGATTTCGACGCCGACGTCATGCGGGGTGGCCCCAATGGCGACCTCAGCCTCACCCAGGGTCGCGCCAACTACATGGCGTTCGGAGCTTCTCGGGAAGAAGACCTTCCGCACGTTCGTCCACCGCTTCCGGAAGAACTACGGGATAAGCCCTGACCTCGAATGACCGCTTTCGACCCATAGCGGACATTTGGTCCGGTCTATCATCTCGGCCTCAGGAATCGGGGGCCCCACCGTCCAATGCACGTTGAACGCACCTTACGTTCGCCGATCGATAGATCAGTTCGCTTCGGCGGCATGGTGTTGGCGCACGCCGCGTTGATTGCGTCCGATCTGGGCGAAGGTGAACTTGTCTGCCCGTTCGCGATTGTCACGAAGGACGACAATCGGGAACTGGTCCCCTTTGAGGCCGAGTCGCAAGCAGAGGCTATCGAAAACGGTAAAGCCAGCCTTGCGGAGTTCAAAGAACACATCGACGACTGGGGCTTCGGTCGCGAGGGTTTGTGGTCCGAGCCTGGCGGCACCATAAACGCGGACGTGCTTATCGTTTCCGCCTGGACTCACGGCATGGACGAGCCGATTGTTTTGATGCAGCGTTTCCGCCCGGCAACAGCAGGGCAGTTCATGCTTTTCGGGCCAGTCGACATCGTGATCGACGGGCGCGTTCTTGCCTCGGAGGAAGCAGCTCCGTTGCGAGCGCTCGTTCTTGATGGCATCGCGCTTCACCCCAGCGATGTGCCGTGGGCGAGCTGGTTGGAACACTGATGGCGAGTGAGACCCGGGAAGCCAATGTCCGCTTTTGGCCGAAAGCGGACATCGAGCTTGGGTGACCGCTTTCGACCCAAAGCGGACATTCGATCCTTATTCGAGGTGCAGGCATTCGAAGGGCTTGTTGGCCGGACCGCGTCCGCATACCGTGACGCCGTATCAAAGGGGGCGCGATGAAACGGTTGATGGACATGGCGTTGCTTGGACTCGCGAGCGTTCTCGGTTCGCTGTTTACTGGCTGCGCAAGCTCGCCTACGTCGAACACGGAAAATGCGTTGGTTCATACGAGCGTATGCCAGCTGGTGGCAAACCCGGAAAAGTTCGCAGGCAGTCGAGTTCACCTAAAATCCATGGTTAGGCCTTCTGCCCATTCGGTTATCTTGCTTTATGACGACAATTGCAAAGACGCGGTTGTCGTACTGGACGTGCCAAGCAACCTAGAGGGCGCGCCCGAGATAGAGAAGATGATGAACCTCGTTTGGGAAGGCTATCCAGGGCCAAGAGCGAGCAACGTCACCATAGATCTGTACGGGGTCTATCGGTGGAGAAAGAATGAAGTCCCGTCGCGGTATATCGTTGCTGAAAGCGTTATCGATACCGCAGTGCGGTAGGGGCTGACCGCAGCCAACTGGTGCGAACACCAATGAAGGCGTGCAGCTCGACCCTGCCGAATAGACGGGATGTCCGCTTCTGGCCGATAGCGGACATCCGTGGCCTCGCTCAACTGCCCTAGAGGACGACTCAACTACGGCTTGAATAGGTGGCAAGCGCCGCAAGTGGCTGATTGAATTAAGAACTCGCCAACTTTGACTGTGCCTTGAAAATCCCCGTGTCGGGGGTTCGATTCCCTCCCCGGCCACCACCTAATGCAGCAGAATCAAGCACTTTCTTTGTGGGCCTTTTCGTGTCTGCAAGAAGTCTGCAAACCCCCGCCCCTCTTGAGCGTCCGCTATCGGCCAAAAGCGGACGTCCAAAGCCGCAGAGACGCGCCAGCGGTGAGCTGCTCACTCAAATATCTTTTTCATCGACGCTTTGGCAAATAATCGTGAACTCGTAGTTCGAAAGCTCGCCCATAACCCGAAGGCCACTGTTCACGACCTCGCCTTCCAGAGATATCAACTCGACCACATCACTGTTGAACAATCTTTCAGCCGTGAAATCAAATTTTGAAACACCATTGAATCGCAAGCGCGCCCCGCAAGGTTTCGCGTCAGCCGTCCAATACAGCTCAAAGACGACGGTCATAGCGTGGCAATCATTCTCAATGCGTGACAGGCGCGTACCCCAATATCGGTCAAAACTAACCGCGCTGGTCATTGCGCACACCTGGCTAGGACAGCTTGATCGCTGATTTTCATTCCGTGATCCTGTGCGGGTCCGAGTGCCATTGTGGAATGTCTGCTTTGGGTCGAAAGCGGTCACTCGGCTTCCTCCGCAGAAGGCAGGGTCAGACACCAATTCTCCGCGCCCCAGCTACCCGCGAAACGCGTCTTTCCACCGCGGGAATACCCGTCGATAGGAGGCGACCATCTTCTTGCCGTCGACTTCAATCGCACCCTTGTCCTTCCGGGTCGCGAGGAATTCAATCAACTTCTCCTCCTGCTTGCCTGGCAGAAAGACGGAATAGGAGTCGTCTCCGCGCTTCAGCGTGGTCGGATCATGTAAGCCCGGCCAGTCGGAGGGCCACTGGATCGAAGCTTCCGGCGCGTAGCCGTAGTCCCAGAGCATCACCTCGAGTTGTTCGGGGACCCATGGCTTGGCATTCGCAACGCGAAACTCGGATAGGTATTGAATCAAGCCTTCGACCTGTGCGGGCAGCGGGTCGGCGTTGGCCGGCTTGCGCAATGTTCCGTCAAGTTCCTCGACCGGCCCAAGTCGGCCGTTGATGTAGGTGATCAGTTTGTGTCCGTCGACATCGAGGGCGATGTTGGTTTCTGGTTGATCGGTCCAACCAGGTCGCAGGTTGATTTGTGTGGGAACAGGATCGGTAGTGAACGCGAGGAGCTTGGCCTTGACGCGAGCCAGCTCGGACGGCGTCAGACGCGCCGCCATGTGCACGTACTGGTCCTCGGATGTCTGTTCCGCGTAGATGACGTACCCGTCGTCGTAGAGCGCAACCCTTGGTGTGTCCGATCCAATGACCATCAGCCACGGATCGGTGGAGACCAAGACGGCGATGGCGCGTGGATTCACCGGAGGTTGCACCGCTTCGCTCGGAGCGCAGCCGAACAGGGCAACAAGAGCGAGAAATGCGGAAGCGATGCGGAGCATGCGGGTGGTCAGGAGCGCCGAAGGTTGGCCGCATGATTGCATGCCTCCATCGATCGGCGCACAGCCGGCGAGTGTCCGCAATGGGTCGAAAGCGGACATCCTGTGGCCCAACCCAAGTGCGTTGACCAACACTTCAATTACGGTTTGAACAGGGGGCAAGCGCCGTAAGTGGCTGATTGATTTAGAAACTCGCAAACTTCGACTGTGCCTTGAAAATCCCCGTGTCGGGGGTTCGATTCCCTCCCCGGCCACCATGCGATTCAAGATGTTACGCAAAGCCCGCACTCGTTGCGGGCTTTTCGTTTGTGCCAAAAACGTGTCGTCGATCCGGCACGCTGCGCCCCGCAGGTGATCCGCCGCCAGGTGCGCGTACCGCAGGACGATCTCTCTCTAGGCGCCGTCTCATCCCATTACACGCGTGCGGCGGGAGACAGCACGCATTGGTCTAGCGAAGGTCCACAGGACTGACGCCGGACATGACTACGTGATCCACAACTGCGGCCATGGGCCAGTTCCAGGGCGCTAGCGCCGCTGCTGTTGCGGACAGCATCGGGGACAATGTTGCCGCGGCATTCCGCGCTCGCGGCTTCAGGTCAGGGATCTTGCTCGTTGTAGGTGGCGACTGGGCGTGGCGTGGCGTGACTATGCCATGGCTGGACGTGGTCAATTGGGGCTGCTATGGGCCGAGGCCGAACAGATTTCGCCTCTACGAAATGAACTGAGGTCGGATCGAATTACACAACCAATCCAGCGCGTCTTGGCGACTTGAAAATTGGCGCGCGTTCAATTGTCGCACCTGCGCAGTGGTATCGACTGTTCGCGCATCCTCTGTCCTCAGCCCAATCATGGCCACGCGGCACCCATCAAAGCCCTGCGCGGTGATGCTCTTCGAAAGAAAATCGACACGTTCCGCATCGTTTCCACCATGCAAATGAGCCTTCGAGAAGTCGACGAGGATGCGACGCATCGTGGTTGAAGTCAGCATCGCTGACATGTCGTCGAGCGCGCGGGACCGCTCACCGAAGGGCACGGCCCCAGCGTAGTTGAGTTCCAAGATTGAACCTTCGCCATCCCAGCAAGGCAGGATTGAGAGTTTGTACGGCATTTTTGAGCGGGGCCAAGGACGCAGCGCAGGCTGGGTTCGTGTGAATACCAGCAACAGGACGCTGAACGAGCCTTCACGCGCCGGGTGGCCAGCTTCGTGGCCCCAGCCAAAGCGCGAACAGTTTCGAACAAGGGACATGACCGACGGACGGCCTGATCCCTGGACTCGCCGGAGCCGTCCGGTTGTTATAGTTTGATCCCGGCAACACTCACTGCACGTACACATCGGAAAGGCATGAACCAAATAATCTCCCTCGAAGACCTCGCGTTGCTTGATGTATTGCAGAGGGTTTCTCAGCAATCCGCCCTGACGGATGGTGACTCCGTAGTGCGAGATCGAATGATCGAAAGCGGGTTGGTGGTTGAGGCTGAGGAAGGGCTTGCACTGACATCGGCGGGTGTCGAGATGTGCAAGTCCCTGCAACATCGGGTTGCCGCGGACGCACAGGTCGCCAAGATTCTGGAGCAGCGCGAGAGCAGCGAGACGGAAGCACAGACTAGTTAGGCGTGTGCGAAGCGACGTTACGGCTCCAAAGGTGCGTGGCTGGACGCAATTGCTTTGAACAACACTTCGCGGGGCGTTTTCGTTTCAGCGCCCCAGCGGACAAACGTCACCACGTCCTCGGCCTTCCGCCGTACGTCCTGGTCCAACGTCTTCGTTTTCCGCCCCACTAAGCAACGCTCCCATCCACTGCTTGTCTTCTAGATACTGTCGTTGGGTGCGAAAAACTGCGCCCGTGAGATGCGCGCAAATCCCTGCTCCTCAAGCTGCAGCCCGATGGTGGCGCGAACCGTTTCGTCAAGGTGACGGCAGGTCACCGTGCCAAGACGGGACAGAGGCCGATCGTCGCCGCCCTGCTGGGCGGCCGCGGACACGGGCACGAGCAGGTAGTCCCCGTTTGCACATCGAAACGCGCTCATTGGTGCCATGTCGCCCTCATCCGCCGCATGGGTCACTGATTGATCTCAACCTGCATGCCGCCATTTACTTCCCGGGCGCGTACATCCAGCACGCGGGTATGTTCACCCGACTTCGCGATCACCCGGCTCGTGCCGGGCTTCATGACGACCAGTGTCCATTCATTGGGCTTCCCGCCGGGCGCCACGTCGATCATCGTCTTGTCCAGCGCATCGAACGTCGACACGATGTCGTTGCGTTCGCTACGTGGATCGACGCGTTGCATCTTCGCCTGCACTACGTAGATGTCGCCCGGCTGCGCGAAGTGATAGCGCTCGGGTGACACCCAACGATCGCCGAGATACATGCCGCGCGTGAGCGTCGAGTCCAGTCGGAATGCCACGACGAACTCCTCCTTGCGCGGGACCAATCGTGCGATGTGTTGCCCCTGCGCGCGAGGCGTCGGCGCGATGGGTGCGTGCCGCGCGGAGACCGCGGCCTGCGCGACTTTCGGCGGGGGCGCCGGCGGTGCTTCGGCATCTACGCGCAGGGCGCGGTATGCCAGCATCGCGGCAGCGATCATCAACAGTACGGCGGAGACGCGATAACCGTTCATGCCCCCCCTCAAAGCGCCATCCCTGCAAGCGCGCAGGGATGGCGCGGCTCCTCCGGCTCGGTGTCAACGATCGAAGTGATCGTTGTTCGGTCCGGGCTGGCGAGTACGAGCGATATTCAGGAACGACGGCAACCGAGTCGCATGGCCCGCCGCACCCACGTTGGTCACCTGCATGAAGCACGGCGCGCCTCCGCAGGCAGCAACAGGCGTGCTGCTCTCCGTCAGGAACTGCGCGCGACCCAGTGAATTGCGCGGCGCGCGGCCGTCGATCGGCACGAAGACTTCCGGACGGTCGAACGGACCCTGCTCGCGCGCGACGCGCTCGTCGGTGAGCTTGAGCAGGAAGTCGACCAACGCATTCTTCTCCTGTTCGCTGAGTTGCGCCTGCACGTCCTGGCTCAGGCTCAGGATGTTGAAGTCGCGGTGCGCGGCGTTGGTGATCGGGAAATCGCCACCGCGCGAGTAGAAGTCCACGACCTGCCGCAACGTGAGCTTGCCGCCGTTGTGGAAGTACGGTCCGGTCAACTCGATGTTGCGCAACTGCGGCGCTTTGACACTGCCCATGCGCCCGACGCGGTTGACGGTCGGCCACGTCCCCATCAGCGGACTGGTGGCGTCGTTGGTGCCTTCGTTGAGAACAGCCGCCGGATTGAACGGGCCGAGCACGTCGATGAATCCCTCGATGATCGGCGTCTCCATGAGTGTGTTGAGGCCGCCGAACACTTCGTCGATTTCCGGATGCGCGTCACCGACGTTGACGTGGTTCACCCACGGGGCCAGCCAAGGCGGCAACCGCGGATTCGCCGGCTCTTCCTCGAAGCCCGGATTGATCGTCTGGTCCTGCGGGGATTCCTCGAACAGACCGCCCGTCACGCCGGCCGTGGCATCGAAGTCGGCGATCGGCTGGTTCGGTTGCTGATTCACGCCACCGACGTTCTTCATCATCAGCACCGACAGCGACAGCGGCCAGCCCCAGGGATCGAGGCCGCCACGCATCTCGTCTTCGTCGATGGGACGAACGCCGAGGTTGTACACACCGTTGTCGAAGAACGCCGCACCGTCCGGGTACGACAGACCATCGGCCGGATTGGGGAACAGCGACTGATTGATCATGTTGCGTTCGATCGCGTCCTGGGCGTTGCCATTGATCTCGGCTTCGAGCAGGAAACCGGTGATGTTGCGCGACCGACCCAACGGCTCGATCGTGAACTCGACGCCGGGGATGGAGAACTCCGCGATGAAGTCGCCCAGCGACAATTGGTTGCTTGCCTCGAACGTGTGGTCGGTCAGGTTGCCGGCGGCATGGCATTCACCGCAGCGCGCGGATCGGAAATCCGGATTGCGCAAGGTGAGGTTGCTTCCGAAGAACAGGTCCATGCCCAACAGGGGGTCCGGCGTGCCGGCTGGCGGCGTCGTGCGCCGGAAGCCCTCCACCGGCCGCATGCACGGCTGCACATTGCCTGTCGCCGAGCACAGCGGGATGTCGAGCACGAGGCCCGGCTCGCCCGCTTCGCCCAGGTTCTTGAACACGTCCGGATTGGCGTCCATGAAACGGTCGAATGGCGTGTCGTCGGACACCAGCACTTCGATCCAGGCTTGCACCGCCAGCCCCGCAAACAGCGAGAAGTTCGCCTCCATCTGCGTGAACTGGTTCGTGTTGGCCGGGGTGGATGCACCGGCTGCGAGCGTCATCACGTAGCCGTCGAACGGATCGCAACCGGCCGGGGTCACGACACCATTCGATGCGCCGCCATTGCACGGGTTGGATGAACCGTTGAGATGCTGCGTCGTGTTGTTCCAGAGGCGTTGGCGGTAGGACCGCTCGATCAGTTCGCGATAGGTCAGGCACAGACCGGGGCGGTTCGCTCCGGTGGGACGACCAAGCGCCTGGCACCAGGAGCCGCCACGATTGGAGTACGGCCCGAGCACGCTGTCACTCGTGGAGACCAACTGGTTCGCAAGCGGCGTGACGTTCGGGCGTGCGGCGGTGCCGTTGCCCTGCAACAGCTTCTTGCCAATCTTCGGCCAGCTGCGACCCAGGAAAGACATCTCGAACTCCGACAGCGCCGGCCCCGTCAACAGCGAGGCGATCGATGAGAAGCGGATGATCTGCCGCGTCTGCACCAATGTGCCGTTGGCGCGATTGAAGAAGACATGTCCCTGCGGATCGGAAGCGCCGAACACGCTGCCGCCATTGAAATCGTGCCGTGCGCGGCCGTCCCAGAAGTTGTCGAAGTTGAAGCCGGCGTTGAACATCGTCGGCGTGTTGCGTGGTTCGACGCGCCGCAATCCCTGGAACAGCGGAATCGGGTCGGGATCGGCGATGCCGACATCGGGCAACAAGGCCCGCACGCCGTTGGTCGCTGGCGTGAATGCGGCGGTGCCCGGCGTCGGGATATCCCCGAAACGCGCGAACTGCACGCCCATCGAGGACATGACGTCGTTGGTATCGCTGATCACGTCCTGCGGGTCGAGTTGCGGCTCGGCCGGGTTGTCGGGATCGGCGATCTTGTGCAGCGGGAAGTCGCTGGCCACGACGTCCTGGTTGACGTTCTGTGGTTCAGTACCGTTGTTGCGATTGGCGAAGATTTCGAGATCGGAATCGCCGCCGAGATGGTTGGGATTGAGTTGATTCTTGGTGCGGGTGTCGATGCCGCCGGCGAAATGGCAGGTGCCACAGGACTGCACTCCATCGCTGCCCAGTTGCATGTCCCAGAACAGCGCCTTGCCCATCACCGTCGCGAAGGTGATGTTCCGGTAGTAATCGCTCGGATTCGAGGGCTGTAAATTCGCCGGGTCCGCCGCCAGGCGGGCCATGGAATTGATGGCGAAGTCGCCATCGACCGTGGGCTTTTCGAGTGAGGTGATCACGCCGCGCGCGGGGTCGTACAGGCGCCCCGTATTTCCCGCGCAAGCTGCGCGGAACTCGACGAAGTTGGTGAGCGGATTGTTGCCGCACACCGCGGGCAGCGAGTAGTTCGCCGGTTCACCGGGGCTTCCGCCGCACAATTCTTCACCCTCAAGAATGATGCACGTCGGCGTGTCTGCCACGAGCGGGCTGTTGTAATCGATCGCAGGTTCGTCCGGGTCGATTCGATCCGCACCGGCCGTGATGGGGCCGAGGCCGGCGAAATCGTCGACGCCGGCAAAATCCGGATTGAGCAGATGGAATTCTTCACCCGTCGTCGGGTTGTAGTTCAACGGGTGCAAGAGCAATGGCGGCAGCAGGTTGTTCCTGCACCGTGGCAAACCCGTGGTGACATCGTAGCTGCAACCGGCAGGCAGGAAGGATGGCCTGCGCCGGATGGTCGAACAGTACGAGGGATAACCCTGCGCATTGCCCTCGACGTTGCAGCGCGTTATCGCGTATGGGTTGTCGAGCAGTTGTTCGAGTTCTCGCCACAGCGCAACATTCTTCAAGGAATCGAATGTCACCTCGGGCTCGAACAGGAATGCCGGCGTGATAGCCGGCGGGCCCGGGTCGACGATGATGTTGCCCGGGCCGCTCTGCGCGACCGCCAGTATCGATCCCGAGAGGATCACGGCCAAGGTCGACGCACCGACCAACGCCGCTTCGAGTTTTCTTGTTTTCATGACTGGCGCCTTCGGGGCCGTCGTTGCCCGCACCGGCGTCATGCCGGCCTCGTCTGTGCGGAAACGCTGACGCCCATCTGTGGAGGAGACCCTGTCGCGGCGGCGCTTCGTCGCAACCCCTCATTCGCAAACCATCCTTGTCCGCGCCGACCTCGCAAACCTGCCGTACTCAGGCGTACAGCCAGCGGCGCTTGCAACCGAAAGAACGTCGCGACTTTGTGACAAGCGGACACAGCCGGACACCGCTTGTCGCTTTTTTCCCGCCGCTCACCATCGCCATCGTGAAGGTGCCCCGGCGATGCGCTGGAACGCGCAGTCGGGTTCGTGATGCCACTTCGGGAGTTGCTCATCCATTGTCCGCTCCGCCCGCGGATGTAGCGTTGCATCGTGTGTCGTCATGGGAAATGTCGATGCGCGCATTCGTGATCCTCGTTTGTAGCGTTGTCTTCGCCGCAGGCGTCGCGTGCGCCTTCTATTTCGTTGCGCGCACGCCTGCATCGGCGGGCCGGGCGGCGACGAATGGGTCGGCGATCGATGCGATCGCGCAACTGGAAGCCAGGGTCGTGAAAGACGAACGTGACGTCGAAGCCTGGCTGGCACTTGGGCAACGACATTCAGATAACCGGAATTTCGCGGGTGCACGCAAGGCGCTCATCCGTGCGGCCGAGCTCGCGCCCGAAGACGCCGACATCCTCGTCGAGGCCGCGAAGGCGGTTGCGCTGGACCATCCGCAAAAGCGGTTCGACGCCGATGCGATCGCCTTGCTCGAATCTGCATTGCGCGTCGAACCGGCCCACGAGCGCGCGCGCTGGTTCCTCGGCGTCGCACACCGGCAGGCAGGCGATGCTGCGAAGGCGGCCCTGTTGTGGGAGTCGTTGATCGGCCAGGTAGACGCCCCCACCGAGCGTGCGTTGCGTGCCCAGATCGCGGCTGCGCGACGTTCGGCGGACGGCGCCTCCGCCAGCACGGTGAACCCGGGCAGGCACGCGATCCACGTACACGTGCAAATGTCCAAGGAGGCGACCGCGCTCGCTGGAAATCGGCCTGAAGCGGCCGTCTACCTGTTCGCGCGCAGGCCCGATGCTGGCGGCATGCCCATCGCCGTGGAGAAGCACGCACTGTCGGAAGTGCCGTTCGATGCCACGCTCGACGACGATGACAGCCCGATGCCCACCTACCGCCTTTCTGCGATCGAGGACGTGGACGTCGTCGCGAAGCTGTCGCCGACGGGTGATCCATTCGCCACACCGGGAACACCGCAGTCAGAGCTCGTCCGGGTGCATCTCGCCGACGCGCGTCCGATCGATCTCACCATCGCCAAGCCCGCTGCGTTGTTGAAACGCTAGCAAATCGGGACAACGCGGTCCGCGCCGTTTACGGCACCACGACCCACAGCGTCGAAGGTCGCGCGAGTGCGCGGCCCTGACTGGCGTTCGCTGCCGGCCACACGCTCGTGTTTCCGCCAACGGTGTGTCGCCAGAACAAGTCGCTTCGCCCGTCGCCGTCGTAATCGCCGGTCGCGGCGACCCGCCACGCCGGGTCATTCACGCGCACGATCGGCATGCTGGCCGCGGGAGAGCCACCCCGCCAGGCGACGTTGCGTCCGTCGCGCATGTTTCGCCAGAACAGGTCAGCGCGACGATCGCCGTCGAAGTCGCCGACGGCTTGGAGCTGCCAGTTCGCCATCTCGTAGGTCGACACGATACCGAGATCGAACGTGTGCATCTCGTCGGCAGCGGACCATGCAAAGAAGTGAAGACCCGATGGGGGATACACGCCGGTACGCCAGACAAGATCATCGCGCCGATCACCATCCAGATCAGCGATCGCGACAAATTGCGGGCCGCGCACCGCGCGGCTGGCCGAGGCGTTCGCAGCGGGCCAAATCGCGTAGCCCAACGTCGGATGCCGCCACAACACATCCGAACGACGGTCGCCGTCGAAGTCGCCGATTCCGATCACCTGCCATCGCGTGTCAGCGACCGCCGCGACACGCTGCTGCGTCGCCCCACTCCCTGAGCGCCAAATCGTGTTCCCGCCGGTGGCGGAGTGCCGCCAAAGCAGATCTGCGCTCCCGTCACCGTCGAAGTCGCCGATGCCGACAATGTTCCATCGGAGGTCCCGGACGGGAATCAACGCGATGGCCCTCGCCGGGTCACCGGATCGCCAGTTGACGTTGCTGCCGATGGTCGCATGCCGCCACACCACGTCGTCGCGCTTATCGCCATCCAGGTCGCGGGTCGCCGCTGTGGTCTGCGATGCGGCAATCGCGAACAGGATGGCGACCGCTACACGGCAACCCGGAGATTTCAATTCGGCGACAGGAACTCCGTCCTGCGCGGCACTTGTACCTACGATCCATTTTGGGAGATTCACGGCTGGCTGCCTCCGCCGCGGCAAGCCCGGGTTCGGCGATGTCGCGACCTTCAAGCACACGTTTGGCAACGCGGGTGGCGGTAGGTCCCGGACAGGAGAACCCACCACTCATCGTTGCGTGTGCCGATACGGCTCGGAAACTCCATCCAACGGCAATCGCCATCTGGCGGCGAAAGCAGCGCTTCCACACGGCAGCCCGGAGTACCCATTTCAACTCCGGATTTTCAAGGGCCACGCCCAACGGCGACCGTCTGTCTGAAATGCATCGGCTTTACGCGCAAGGAGCAAAAGAGGGTCATATTGATCGACGCCCAAGCGACGTAATCTCCCGCGGGCACTCAGCCGCGCTTTATCCGCACCGCCACTGAGGCGCGATTGGCGGACTTGGAGAGAGGCGGCATGAAGTCACCGAGTCGAAACTTTCGCCGACGCGCGAGCGTCGTGCTCAAAACAGTCACGCCCCAACCGGCGCCCGAGCGAACTGGTTGGCCTGCCTTATCGGAAATACCCCTGCTGCGACGACGGACGACAGACGCTCCACATTGGCATTTGAGCGGTCCGCCCGACCAGTGGAAACGATGCTAACGGTGCCCCTTGAACACCTTGACCGCAGTCGAATTGGAAATCCAGTCATTCTCCGCCGCGCTGCGCATGTGTTTTCGCGGTGCAAGTTGGGATGCCGTCAGCTACTACGCAGAAGACGCCTGGTCGGCCACGACCGACAGGGCCAACGCGAAATGGCAGGACGTTGAAGCTCGCGTTCGGACCGCATGGGAAGCGGCGGAAGCCGTGGCTCGATTGCGCCCGACTTTGGAAGCAGCGGTCAACGAACCGATGGTTCGAGCGGTGGATCCGATGTGCAGCGCTGAGTAGCAGTCTGCATCGACAACGGCGCGAGGCCCAAGTGGGAACGACAATGCATCTGCTCAGTGACTTCCATATTCGCCTGGAGCACATCTCACTGGTGAGCCCGCTCATCGGGAGTCGTGGCGGGTTCGGATTCTCGATCGTGATCCTGGGCAACCATACCCACACCTTCGCGTATAGCTCCAATGAGGAAGCCGAGAAGGAGCACGCGAGCCTGCTCCTTGCGCTCCAGGAGCGCGATTGAATTTACGCGCCCTTGGAACCGCTGTCCGCAGAATGCATGCTCTGATCTCATCGCCGACCATGCACTCGTGGAGCAACCATGCACTACGTAGCATCGCTGCCAGAAAACCCCTCGGTCATCGAAGTTCGGTATGCCGGTGTGATTACCGATGCCGAGCGAGTCCAGACACTGTGTGAATCTTTGTCATTCGTGCAAGGTCAAGGACCGCTGGTACTGGCGGACTTTTCCCAGGCCACGATGTTGAGCGATGACCCGGCCGCGCGGCTTGAATACATGGAAATCGTCAACAAGCTACCCGATCTCCGAAACGGACGGCTGGCACTGGTTGGGGCGCGCCCTTTGACGGCAACCGATCACTTGCAGGTGCTGGCAACGGCAAGGGGCTTTCGATACCGGAACTTCGAAGAACGCGCGGACGCCGTGGCTTGGTTGCTGAAGGACCCAGGCTGACTGAATTGGAAAAAGGACGGGCCGCGGGCGTTTTGCACCTAGGAATTATTCGGGTGTGGCCCACGCGCCCGATGCCGTAAGCTCGCGCCGCACCCACTGCGCCTTGCAGCAGGGGGGCGTGGGCGCCGTTCCAATCCAAAATTCCAGGGGGATTCAATGAAGCATCTGTATTTGCTGGCAGCCGCCGTGCTGTTGGGCAGCCCGGCCGTGGCCTTCGCGCAGGACTGCACCGAGATCGCCGCAGTGCCTGCCACGATCAGCGCACCGGGCAAGTACTGCCTGGCGAAGGACTTCACCATCAACTCGACGACCGCGAAAGCGATCACGATCAATACCAACGACGTGACGCTGGATTGCCGCGGCCACATGCTGAAGAACACGGCGACCTCCAACGCCGGTTCCTCCGCCGGCATCTTCCTCAACAGCCGCAACAACGTGACGATCCAGCACTGCCGCGTGATCGGCGGGTTCCAGACCGGCATCGACGTTTTCCAGAACCTGAGTGTCGCCAACAAGAACTACTACATCCAGGTGCAGGACAACTACGTTGCCGGCCCCTTCTGGATGGGCATCCGTGCGTACGGCAGCGCGGTCGAAGTCACCGGCAACAAGGTCTACGACATCGGCGGCCAGTTGAACCAGTACGCCATCGGCATCCGCGTGGGCGGTTCGAGCGTGGCGAACGGTTTCAAGATGCAGGTCGTGCGCGACAACACCGTCATCGGCACGAACTCGCCCTACTCGGCGGCGTACGGCATCTTCAGCGACGGCTCGATCGGCGCGGCCTTCCTCGACAACGGCGTCGCCGGCACGACCGCGGCGACCGGCAAGGTCGCGTACGGCGTGTATGTCGGCGGCCAGCACAACCGCCTGAGCGACAACCACATCACGGGCACGGGCGCGCCGGGCGAAGTCGGCATCTTCACGTCCGACAGCACGAGCAGCTGCTTCGACAACTACCTGCGTGCCGTGAACTGGACGCAGAACTGCGACGCCACCTACGGCAACTACTGAGGTCCCGGCGGCTGCGCATCCGTGCGCAGCCGCTTTTTTCCATGCGCGTCCGATTTCTTCTCGCAAGCGCAGCACTGCTGGGCGCAGCCACGATCCTCACCCTGACGTGGTCGACATCGCGTTCCCCGGCCGAGCCGACGCCGGAGCCGATTCCCGAACGGACATCGAAACCCGTTCCGGCATCCCCCATGCCCGCGATGCCGCCACCGGCTTCCGCGCCACGCTTGCGACGCCTGGTGGCCACGCGCCTGCGCCAGCCACGCGAGTTGCGCTTCGATGGCGTGCGCACGGTCAATACGCAGAAGTTCGGCGCCCTCACCTGCGGCCGGGTGGCGTGGAGCGATGTTCCCGGCGGTGCGCGTGACTTCAAACGTTTTGTTGCGACCCGGCACAATCTGATTCTCGAAGGCCAGGCGAATTTCGAGGCCGCCTGGGCCCCTTGCGAATGACGGCGCAGGCGTATCGCTTCGGCTAGGGCCCTGCTGCCTGGCGAACAGCCGGGACGCCGATGTAGATGCCGGGCTCGGTGATGTTGCGCACGACGGCAGCGCCCATGCCGACGACCGCGCCGCCGGCGATTGCCACCTTCTCGCGAACGCTCGCGTTCGTCCCGATGTAGACCGCCTCGCCGATCCTGCAACTGCCGCTGATCTTCACGCCCGGCGCGGTGGTGAAGTAATCGCCGATCTCGCAGTCGTGTCCAACGGTCGATTGCAGATTCAGGTGCGCGTGCGCGCCGATGCGGATGTTGCAGGTCAGGATGCAGCCGGCGGTGACGATCGCGCCCGGCCCGAGCGCGACGTCGTTGCCGATGACCGCCGAGGGATGGATCAGGGTCGCGAACCGCGTCTCCGGCGGAAGGCCTGCGACGATCTTCCTGCGCGCCGTGGGGTCGCCGACCGCGACGGTGACCTCGCCCAGCGCCGGCGTCCATTCCGAACGGCGCAACACGTGGATTCCCGCGATTTCCGCGGCGTCGAAGTAGGCATCGTCGACGACGAAGGATGGCGCGGAATCCTGCTGCCGGAAGCGGTCGACATCGCGCGCCAGGCCCACGACCTCCCGCCCGAAACCACCTGCGCCGAATACGTAGATCCCCATGCGGCGGACTATATGGCACGGCGTCGGCCCGGGCCATCCCGTGGTGAAGCTGCGTGGACCGGTCGCTGGTTAATCTAGGCATCCAGCCCTCGTTCCCACACCATGAATCCACGCGACCTCAACCGCGTCCTCGCACATTTCCCCGGCAACGTGGCACTCCTCCGGGCTGTCCCGGGGTTTCCCGTCGTGGCGATGAGCGCGAGCCTCCGGGCGATCTCGATCGATCCGGACGATGCGCTGGGCCGCCCGCTGTTCGACCTGTTTCCGGAGTCGCCGGATGCGCCGGGCAGCATCGCGGCCCTGGCCGCCTCCTTCGAGCGCGTGGTCCGCACCCGCACGGCCGAACGCCACGAGCAACGATTCGACATCCGGGATCCGGCGAGCGGCCGGTTCGAGGAGCGCTATTGGGCCGCGACCAACAGCCCGGTGTTCGACGACGCCGGGCAGGTGGAATTCATCCTGCACCAGGCCGAGGATGCGGCGACGGAGCGGCGCCACGGCTCGATGGCGATCCTGGATGCGATGTCCGAGGGTGTATTCACGCTCGACCGGCAGTGGCGTTTCGGCTACGTCAATCCGAAGGCGCACCAGATCCTCGATGAAGCGCCGGGCGCGTTGCTCGGACAGGTCATCTGGCACAAGTATCCGGGGATCGAAGATTCCGAATTCGGCCAACACTATCGCCGCGTGATGGACGAGCGCGCGTCGAGTGCGTTCACCGCCTTCTATCCCGGCACCAACAGTTGGTACGAGGTGACCGCTTACCCGGCGCCCGAAGGCATCTCGGTCTACTTCCGGGACGTGACCACGCGGAAGATCGCCGAACAAGACCGCGAGCGGCTGGCCCAGGAATCCGAACAACAGCGTCGGATCTACGAAGCAGCGCTGAACAACACGCCCGACTTCGTCTACATCTTCGGCACCGACCACCGGGCGATCTATGCCAACGAGTCCCTGCGCAAGGTGTGGGGCGTCCAGGACGTGCGCGGCAAGACCTGGATGGACCTGGGCTACGAGCAATGGCATGCGGACATGCACGATCGCGAGCTCGCCACGGTGATCCAGACCCGGGCGCCGATTCGCGGGGAAATTCCCTTCACCGGCACGAACGGGCGCAGGATCTACGACTACATCTTCGCGCCGGTCTTCGATCCCGCGGGCAACGTGGTGGCCGTCGCCGGAACCACCCGCGACGTCACCGACCGAAAGGCCGCCGAACAAGTCACTCGGGAACATGCCGAGCGCCTGGCCCAAGCCGACCGCGCCAAGGACGCGTTTCTCGCGACGCTGTCGCATGAGCTTCGCAACCCGCTCGCCCCGCTTCGCAACGGTCTGGAAATCCTGCGACGCACGCCGGGCGGCGACGGCACGCACCTCCGGATCCATTCAATGATGGAACGCCAGGTCGACCACCTGGTGCGACTGGTCGACGACTTGATGGAAGTCTCGCGGATCACGCGCGGGAACGTGTCGTTGCAACTGGAATCGGTGCACCTGCAAACCGTGGTGGAGAGCGCGGTCGAGGCCGCACGGCCGGCGATCGATGCAGGCCGGCATCGGTTGTCGATCGACTTACCGGCATCGCGCGTGGTGTTGCAGGGCGACGGCGTCCGCCTCGCGCAGGTGCTGGTCAACCTGTTGAACAATGCGGCCCGCTATTCGGAACCGGGCGGCGACATCGCACTGCGCGCCGTTGCATCGGACGACACGCTGTCGCTCTCCGTCAGCGATACCGGGATGGGGATGGATCCGCAGGAAATCCCGCACCTGTTCGAGATGTTCACGCGGGGCGACCGGGTGAGGTCGTCGCACCAGGGCGGCCTTGGCATCGGGTTGGCGCTCGCGCGTCGCCTGGCCACGCTGCACGGGGGTTCGCTCGATGCGCAAAGCGAGGGGCTCGGCAAGGGCAGTGTTTTCAACCTGCGCCTGCCGCTGCAGTCCGACGCCCCGGATGGCGCTGCCCAGGCCGGCAGGGCCGATGCGATCAAGCTTTCCCTGCGCGTGCTGCTTGCCGACGACAACCAGGACGTGGGCAACAGCCTGGCCGAAGCGCTGCGTCTGTTCGGCGCGCAAGTCCATGTCGTCGACAACGGCACCGACGCGATCGCAGCATTCGATCGCGTCGCGCCATCGGTCGTGATCCTCGACATCGGCATGCCGCGCGTGACGGGATACGACGTCGCGCGCACGCTCCGCTCGCGCGGAATCGACGTGCCGCTCATTGCGCTGACCGGCTGGGGCCAGGCAGCCGAGCGCAAGCGCGCCCTCGACGCCGGGTTCGACCACCACCTGGTCAAACCCATCGCCCTGCCGGTCCTCCTGAAGTTGCTGGCTTCGCTGGAAACTGCGCCGGACGTGTGATCTTCAGCGCGCCTGCGCGCCATCGGATGGCAGCCGATACGCGCGTCCATCGAAGCGCGCGCGCAGCGTTTGCGTCTGCGTAGGCGCGCAAGTGGCGGTTGCGTCTTCGCGAGGTCTGGGATGTGTCGGGCGACTTCTGCGCAAGCGACTGCCCCGTCGTCCTCGACGGCGTGGTGCTGTACCACGATGAAGACCACCCCAGCGTCACGCAGGCAAAACGCGTGTTCGGCCGCCGGTCGCAAGGCGCGGCGCCGGTTTACTCCTCGTCGGCGCCGTAGCGCAACCACCGGTCCGCAACGCCCGCATCGGAAAACGCACGTGCGTCGATCCCCGCCTCCCGGGCGAAGATCTCGCAATATTCCAGATGGTCCATGCCACTGGGTTTGACGTGCGCGATGCGCAGGCCTTCGAGGCCACGGCCCATCATCGCGTGGACCAGGTTGCGCCATTCGGCGATGGCCAACTCATCTCCGGTGAGGAGATCGCACACGAACAGCCATGCGGGGCGTTGGACCGCGATCTCCCCGAGGATCCGTTCCCAGTAGGCGACCGTGTTCGCCAGCGTGCGCTCGCCGGTGACGGTGGCCATCAAACCGCCGCGGGGGCGCGAAAATACGACGCTGTAATCTGGGGTGCTCACACGAGATTCCATTCAGGTGCTGACGGATGCCGTCAGGCCGTCGATCGTTTCGGATTCGCCGGGCGCACCAGGTTCGCACGCGTCGCTTCCAGCAGCGCAGACAGGCGCGTGACATCCGCGGGCTTGCGGAAGTGGTCGGTAAACCCTGCCGCGTAGGCCTGCGCCTTGTCCTGCGGCCCGGCCCAACCGGTGATGGCGATCAACACCGCATCGGCGTGGCGCGGGTCGGCGCGCAGGCGACGTGCAAGCTCGTAACCGTTCATGCCGGGCAGGCCGATGTCGAGCAGGCACACGTGCGGTTCGAAATCCGCGGCCATGGCGAGTGCGCGTGGACCGTCGGCGGCGATGCGGAAGTCCATTCCGAGCAATTCCAGCAGCATCGCAAGCGTGCGCGCGGCATCTTCGTTGTCGTCCACGACGAGCACGCGCATGGCATCGCGGCCCAGCGGTCTGGGCGAGACGAGCAGGCTGTTTTCCTGCGCTTCGAGCGTGCCATGGACATCGGCGATGCGCGGCAGACGCACGGTCACGCGGGTGCCGGTATCGACGCCTTCGCTGTCGACCTCGACGTGACCTTCGTGCAACTCGACCAACTGCTTCACCAACGCAAGGCCGATGCCGAGACCGTCCTGCAAGCGATTGCGATCGCGGCGTCCCTGGGTGAAGAGTTCGAACACGTGCGGCAACACGCCGGACTCGATGCCGATCCCGTCGTCCCGGATTTCGACGACGACCGCATCGCCGGCCGCGGAAGCGCGCACCCAGATGCGTCCACCGGGGTGGCCGTATTTCGCCGCATTGTTGAGCAGGTTGCCGAAGACCTGCGTCAGGCGGACCGAGTCGGCGTCGACCACCAACGGGCGATCGGGCATGTCCACGTGCAAGTGGATGCCGCCGGCTTCGACCAGCGGCGCGCTCAACTCCAACGCGCTGCGCAATGCGTGGCGCAGGTCGATCGAACGACGGCGCAATTCGATGCGTCCGCGCGAGACGCGCGAGGCCTCCATCAAATCGTCCATCAGGCGCACCATGTGGTCGACCTGGCGGCTCATCGTCGCGTGCAGGGCCTTGCGGCGCGACGCGTCGGCCTCTTCCATCGAAAGCACGTGCAGCGCGTTGCGGATGGGCGCGAGCGGATTGCGCAGTTCGTGCGCGAGCATGGCGAGGAACTCGTTCTTGCGGCGCACCGCATCCGCTTCGGCATCGCGCGCACGTTCGAGCGCTTCGAGGTGGTCTCGGATCTCGTACTGGCGCGCACGCGCACGCAGCGCAGTCCGCAGCGCACTGAGCAGCGCCGACACGCGCAGCGGGCGTTCGAGCAGCGTCACGTTGCCGAGGGCGGCGACCGCATCGCCGACCGCGAGCGAGTCGGCGCCGCGGCCCGTCAGGAGCAGGATCGGAAGATCCGACCAGGCGCCCTGGTCCCCGAGCACTTGCGCGAGTGCGGCGTGCACGCCGTCGGCCATCAGCAGCTCTTCGCCGACCAGGACTGCACCCGCGCCCAGCGCCAACGCCTGGGTCAGTTCGGTTGCGCTGTGGCAGACATGGCAGTCCAGTCCGTTGTCTTCGAGGATGCCGCACGTGAGGTCCGCGTCGCGTGCCGTCGGGAGCAACAGCAGCACGCGCAGGCTCGCGCCTGGTGCGAGCGCGTTCATCCCGTGGCGCCGGCGCGGACGGGTTCGCTCACGGTGGGGTCGCTCGGCGGATCTTCCTGCGGCACGCCGGTCAGCACGCCGCGGAAGTGGCGCAGGGGTTCGCCGATCTGCAACCCGTCCGCGGTGATCCGCATTTCGCGAATGGTGCGTTCGTGCGGACCGGTGCGCTTCTTCAGCACCGAGATCGCCTGCTTCACTTCGCCACGGCTTTCGAAGTAACGCAGCAACACCACCGTGTCCGCCAGGTAGCTGACGTCCAGCGTGTTCTGCAACTGCCCGATCAGGCCCACCTGCGAGGCGATCAGGATCGTCGTGACGTCCAGCTGCGCCAGGTAGGAAAGCAATTCGTGCAGCTGGTTGAGGACGTGATGCTCTTCGACCATCGCATTGAGGAACCCGTTGATGCTGTCGATCACGACCAACTTCGCACCGTGCACTTCCACCGCGGTGCGGATGCGCTGGATGAATTCCCCGGGCGAAAGCTCCGCCGGGTCGATCGACTGCAGGTCGACGGTGCCTGCGTCGATGCAACGCTCCACGTCGAACCCGATGCCCTTGGAGCGCGTGATCATCGCGCGCTGGCTTTCGTCGAACAGGAACAGCGCCGACCGTTCGCCGCGCTTCGCCGCGGCCCGCACGAAGTGCGAGGCCAGCGACGATTTGCCGGCACCGGCCGCGCCGATCAGCAACGTGCTCGTGCCGCGGTCCAGGCCGCCGCCGAGCAGCAGGTCCAGTTCGGCCAGCTCGCTGGCGACCGGGGTGTTCACGCCGTCGCGTCGATAGTCGGCGGCAATCAGGCGCGGATACACGCGCACCCCGCCGGTCTCGATCTTGTAGTCGTGGAAACCCGACCGGAACGGACGCCCGCGCATCTTGCTGATGCGCAGGCGACGCCGGTCGCCGCCGAAGTCCAGTGTCTGGTGATCGAGCTGGATGGCGCCATGCACGATGGTGTGCACGTGCAAGCCCTGGTCGGAGACCTGGCTTTCGTCGAGCATCAGGACCGTGGTGCCCTTCCCCGCGAAATATTGCTTCAACGCCAACACCTGCCGCCGAAAGCGCAGCATCGAACCGGCCAGCAGGCGCAGCTCGGCAAGCGAATCGAACACCACGCGATCGGGCTTCTGCCGTTCCACCTCATCCAGCACGCGGCGCGTGGTCTCGGCCAGTTCGACTTCGGAAGGATGGAACATCGTGTATTGAGATTCGGGATCGAGCTGGTCGCCGATCGGGAACAACTCGTGGATCGCGATGCCTTCGAGCGACCATCCGTGCGCGTGCGCGACTTCGCGCAACTCGCGCTCGGTTTCCGACAGCGTCACGTACAGGACGCGCTCACCCGCCGCAACGCCGGCCATCAGGAATTGCAGCGCCATCGTGGTCTTGCCCGAGCCGGGCACGCCCTCGACGAGGTACAGCCGATGCGGCGTCAGGCCGCCGGCGAGGATGGTGTCGAGACCGTCCACCCCCGTCCGGATCGGAGGGGGAAGCGAAAAGGATGTGGAAGACATGACGCGGCCGGCTGAATGCTCCGGGGATTTTCCGTGACGTGCTTGTCAACATCGCGTGCAGGGACGGACCAGCGTCTCAGAACTGCGCGATGCGCTGCAGGGTCCAGCACATGGCGACGCCGCCGATGGCGTACGCCGAGGCCGTCCGCAGCCAGGGGGCCTGCACCGGCAGTCGTCTCAGGACCGCAAGCGTACCCAGCACGAAGACAATGAAGACCAACTGCCCCGCTTCGACGCCGAGGTTGAAGAACAGCAGCGCCAGCGGGATCGCGTTCTGCGGAAGCCCCACTTCGCTGAGCGCACCGGCGAAACCCAGGCCGTGCAGCAACCCGAACGCGAAGGCGACAAGCCAAGGCCAGCGTGCGGTGAGTCCCGGCGTTCGGGTGCGTTCGCGCACCAGCTCGCTCGCGAGGAACGCGATGCTCAGCGCGATGCTCGCTTCCACCGGCGGCGCCGGAACGTGCACGAAGCCGAGGGTCGCGGCAGCCAGGGCGAGGCTATGTGCCGCGGTGAACGCGGTAACGGTCCACAACAGCGTCGCGCCCTTGCGGACGAGCAGGATCAGGGCGAAGACGAAAAGCAAATGGTCGATGCCCGTCAGGATGTGTTCCACGCCCAGCGCGAGATAGGTCCTGGCGACGGTCGGCAGGCCGGGCGAGGCTTCGAGCGTGAACCCGGGATCGGCCGGCGTGATGCGCACTGTCTGCGACGACCCGTCGCGGCGTTCGATGCGCACCAGCACGTCGGTGAACGTGGCGCGGAGCCCGTCGATGCCGATGTGGGTGCCTTCCAGTCCGCCCGCACGGCGCACGCGCCAGTGCTGCAGGAAGGTGGCATTCGAAAAGCGCGCTTCACGGCTGCCCAGGACGCGCGTGCCGGCGTCGAAGACCACGTCCAGCGCGAGCCGGCGGTCATCGGTGGTCGCGGGCACCTTCCACACCACGTCCCAGGTTTGGGCATCCACTTCGCGCAACTGCAGGTAGGCCGGCCGCACCTCGTGCGCATGCGCGGGCCATGCGACCGCGATGCACAGCAACAACGCCCATGACCAGGCGCGCATCAAGGGCGGAGCCCTGCGATGGCGTTTGCGGGCGCGACGGGGGATGGCGGCTCGGGTTGTTCGATGCGGACGTCGTACCGCTTGCGCAAGCCGGCATAGAACGCGGCATTCGCCGCATCGCGCCGGGCGTGCAACCAATCTGCGCGGACATCGGCGCGCACGTCCGACAACGTCGGCGTGCGGCCTGCGTCGCGACCGAGCAAACGCACCAGGTGCACGCCGAAGCCGGACCGGACCGGGCCCTGCCACGTTCCCGGCGCGAGCGTGCCGAGCCTCGCGGCGAACGACGCGCCGAATTGGGATCGGAGATCGTCGGCCGATGCGTTGTCGATCCGCCGTGCGAAGAGCAGCGCGTCGCCCACGGCCGCGACATCGCCCCCGCGCAAACGCGCGAGCAGTGCGTCGGTGTCGCCCGTCAGCGAGGCACCGCGCCTGGCCGGGTCGAGGAACACCTGCTCGAACGTGTAACGCGGCGCGAGGGAAAATTGCGCGCGATGCGCGTCGAGCCACGATTGCAGTTGCGCGTCGGTCGGCTCGGGGACCGGCGCGATGTCTTCGGAGATGAATTCGAGTTTCTGCCGCATGCGCCGACGCACGATGACATCGTCGCGGTCCAGTCCCTGCGCCAATGCTTCGCGATAGAAGATCTCTTCCTTCACCGCATCGTCGACGAGCCCGTCCAACTCGTTCGCCGTCGGTGGCCGTTGGTGCAGGAGCGCGAAGCCCGCGGCAAGTTGGTCGATGCGGCCGCGGTCGATGACGATCGTCTTCGTCGACAGCACGCCCGTCTCGTTCAACCAACCATGCAAGGCGAACAGACCCGCGCCGATCAGCAGGAAATGCAGCAGCGGCTCGCGCAGGAACGCAAGGCGACGCCTGGCCATGTCTCAGTCCACGTCCGGCTTGAAGGTTTCCGGCGTCTTCTGCGTCGTTGCGGCGTCGGGTATCGTGCGCGGCGCACGTTGCTTCGCCGCATCCGCAGCCAGCGCCGCCGCCGGCGTGTACCAGATCGGCGATGTGTAGGCGCGCTCCTGCGTGGTCATCGGAACCTTCGCATCCATCTTGATCTTGAAGCGCTTGGCGTCGTATGCGGTCCAGCGTGGCGTGGGGATTTCGAGCACGCGCACGTAGTAGAACGCGCGCAATGCGGGGTCGAAGTCCGGGTCCGTCCATGTCTTCATGAGCGCGGGCGCGCCGATCGAGTTCGTCCACGTCGCATTGGCTACGTCGACGGTGTTGCCGACTGGCGGCAGCTTGCCGTTTGGGCCCGCCTTGCGATCACCGGACCAGACGATGTCGTACACCTTCTCCTGCAGCGCGCCCTGCGCATCCATCCAGCCCTTGATGATCTGGATGCGATCCAGGTTGCCGCCCTCCGGATCCTTCATCGCCGCGACGAGGAACGTCGGCGATTTGCCGGCCGTGCCGGACTTCAGGTCGCCGCCCATGGGCACGCCCTTGGCGTAACCGATCTTCGCCAGATCGCTCGTGGCGTCGGCTGCAACGTAGTCCCACCCGCCGAAGAAGCGCACCGTCATGCGCGGGCCGGTGGTGGCGTACACCTCGCGACGCTGCATCGCATCGAACAAGGCTTCGCGCGTGTTCGCGGTCGCCCACACCGCCGCATAGCCTGACGCGGTCTGTTCCCAGCCCATGATCGTGCCGTTCTTGGTCTGGATGAACGGATGCTTCCAGCGCTCGGGGCTGGGTTCGTTCGGCGCGATCTTGCCCCAGAAGTTGTTGTCGTCCGCCGTCGACAGGCCGGTGTGCGCATCGGTGCTTCCGATGAAACCGATCTTGTAGGGATTGGTGCCCAGTTGCGCTTCGACCTTGAGGCCGTTCTTCAGCGCCGAGCGCGCGTATTCGAACTCCAGCATGGACGGCAGTTTCTTCGCCGTCATGTCCAGGTTGCCCTTGTCCCAGCGCTCGAAGTTCGCGAACTCGTCGTTCGGCGACATGGCCGGATGGGTTTCGCCATCGCCTTTCATCTGCGTGACTTCATAGATGCGTTCGCGCCGGGCGCGCTCTTCGACGTACGCGCGATCCAACGGCTTGCCCGTGAAAGATTCGATCAGCGGGAACATCATCCCGTTACTGAGATTGCCGTTGTGCGCAATCGCGAGGACCTGGCCGCCGGTCTTCTTTTCGTAGGCCGTCATCCATTTCCACAGGTCGCGCGGGTTGGAACTGCCGGGCGCGTAGTTGGTGAACGGTTCGACCTGGCGGGCCTTCTCGCCGTTGTCGCGGAAGATCACGTTGCGGTGGAGATTGTTGCCCGTGACCAGCGAAGTCCATTCGTAGCCGATGAAGGCGGTGAACCGGCCGGGTGCATTGGCTTCTTCGGCGGCCTGGATGATGCCGAGCCACGTGTCGTGGTAGGCCTTCGTGCCGGGGTTGTACATGATCTCCTTCGGGAATTTCCCCTGGCCGAATGCGGTCACGATGCTCATCATCGCCTCGCCGCCGTGCCCCGACTTGATCTCCTCGTACCACTGCTTCGCCATCGGGTTGGCCATCAACTCCGGCTTGCCGGCCTTGAGGTCGGTGACCAGCCCCATCTGGTCGGAATGGTCGGCCACCACCAGGAAGTCCAGCGGCCGCGAGAGTTTCGCTTTCTGGCCGCTCGCCCCCATGACCTCCTCGCCCTTGGCGAAGCGGTAGGCATCGGCGGGTTTGATCAAGGTGCCGGCCGCACCGGCGTCCAGCGACAAGGCCGTGTGCAGGTGGGTGTCGCCGAAAAACACGTGCGTCGGCCAGGCCGAAGCCGTGGTGCTCGCTGCCGCGGGCGCCGCTGCGCTGGTGGTTGCGGGCGGTGCGGGGCTGTCCGGTTGTCGCGTGCACCCCGCGGCGAGCGCCAGCGTCAATCCGGCGAGGACCGCATCGACGATCGGGCGACGGACCATGGGACGCTCCTCGGGCCTTGGTGGCCGCGAGGAAGCATTGGGCGCTCGATTCGTGGCGTCTATTGGCCCAAGGGCGCATGGCCGGGGCACAACCGGGCTTCACGATCCTTGCCGCCCAAGCGGCTATGATGGCCTGCACTCGATGGCGGGTTTTCCGCGTCGTGACCCGAGCCTCCGTGCAGCTCCGCCCCACAGGAGCCATGCATGACTGCTTCGCAAAACGCGATGCCCCGGACGTTCGACCGCAAGACCACCAAGGGTTCGATCACGCACGAGCAACTGGCCGCCGACCTCGCCAGCTTCCGCGAGCGTGGCGGTATGATCGAGAAACTGGGCACGACCCATGTGCTGCAAAAGCTCCAACCGGCCTCAACCCCAACCACGGCGGCCCGCCCGGCGCATCCGCAGGGCCGATCTACCGAGAGTCGAAAATGAAAGGCATGGACCGTAAGAAAGAGACGAAGAAGAAGCCGGAGAAAACCAAGAAGGAAAAGCGCGACGCCAAGAACGAAAAGAAGGCGACGCGCGGTTTCACTCCGACCTGAGCGGATCGGTCCGGAGCGGAACGATCGCCGCTATTCCCGCGGCGCGTTCGGCCACCGCGCTTTCACCTGGTCCCTGACGTTCGTCCACGCGGTCTCTTCTTCGAGGCCGCACGCGCGCCAAGCGCGCTCTGCATAGCGTTCGATCTCGTCCCATGCTTCGCCATGGAAGACCTGTTTCAATGCGGCAACGAACGTACCGAGCTCGGGTGTCCCCGAGTCGAGGTCTGGAAAGTTCATTTTGGCCGTCCCGTCGGAGCTGCACGGAGGCCCATCTCTGCGGCGCATTGCTCTCGCCGTCGTGCAATTGATTTATACGCGCAATGCGGTGACCCGCACGGAATGCTTGATGAGAACCGCCAGGCGGTCGTCGCGTCACCGCCGGCCGCATTCAGTCGCGCCGCAGGCACGGCTGCCCACATTCTTCACGAATCGGGTGCTCCCGACGTGAAACCATGCGGCGATGCATGACGGCGCCGGCCCTTTGCGACACGACGCTCTCCGGGATCACGCCTGGTTGTTCCTACGTTCCACGCCCGAACACGCGGCCTTCGTGCTGGCGCAAGACGGCACGATCCGCTGGGCCAATGCGTGCGCCGCCGAAACCTTCGACGACCCCGGACTGGCGGGCCAGCATATTTCCCATTGCTTCGTGGAAGAGGACATCGCGCACGGCGTGCCCGTGTTCGAGCTGGATGTGGCGCGCACGACAGGGGCGATGGAAAACGATCGCTGGATGCGACGCGCCGACAAGTCGCGCTTCTGGGCGGAAGGCGCGACGGTCGCACTCTTCGACGACGACGAAGTCTTCGTCGGCTACTTGAAAATCCTGCGTAACCGCACGACGCACAAGATGGGAACCGAGGCGCTGCGCAACCAGGTCGCCGACCGCGCCACCCATGCGGAGAAGTGCGAGAGGGCCATGTTCACGCTGGCCCACGAGCTACGGAACCCGCTGGCGACCATGATGCAGTCCGCCGAGTTGGTCGACCGCCTGCCGCCCGGCGATCCGCGCATCGAAGCGACCGTCGCCGCGCTGCGCCGAAGCCTCGACTTCGCCACGCGCCTGGTCGACGACCTGGTCGACACCACGCGCGCATCGACGGGACGCCTGTCGCTCAAGTGCGCCGACGTCGACCTGGGCGCACTGTTGCGCGACGCGATCGGCGTGGCGCAGGCCCGGGCATCGGGCAAGGCGTGCCGGATCGATCTGCTCCTGCCGCCCTCCCCGCTCCACATCCAAGCCGACGCGCAACGCCTGCACCAGGTCTTCGTGAACCTCGTCTCCAACGCCGTGCGGTATACGCCGGAAGACGGTCGCGCCTGGGTGTCGGCCGTCCTTCGCGAAGACGAGGTCGTGGTGAAAGTCGAAGACACGGGCATGGGCATCACGTCGGAGACGCTCGCCCACCTGTTCGAAATGTTCACCCAGGCAAAGGAGACCAAGACGCTCGGCGGACTGGGCATCGGCCTGTCGCTGGTGCAACAGATCGTGCAACTGCATGGCGGCACGGTGCAGGCGCAAAGCGACGGCCCCGGCAAGGGCAGCCTGTTCCTCGTCACCCTGCCGGTTGTCCAGGGCGGGCACCCCGCGCTCGCCATCGAGGGTTGAGCGGCCCGTCAGGAAACCGCGGCCGCGCGTTCCGACAACAGGCAGGGCGCGACACTCTCCGCCATCGCGCGCATCGCGAGCAGTTCACTCTCGCTGGCATGGTGGTACGACGCCCAGTACACCCCGATCGCGCCGATCGCTTCGCCGCCGCGCTCGATGGGCGTCATCGCCATGCTGCGCACGAACGTCGCCAGGTACAGTTGCAGCGGCACGCGGGGATCGCTTCGGATGTCGGGAATGACGACCTGCTGGCGGTGCGTCATCGCCCAGCCCGAGACGCAATCGCCGAGCGGGAACGCCTGTCCCTTCCACAATGCGCCGATGGCGTCTTCTTCGACGTAATGGCATTTGCCCTCGCGGCGCATGACGACCGTCGCGCCATCGCAACCGATCAGCGAACGCGCGCTGACGGCCACCTTCGCAACGAGATCCTCGAATCCAAAACAATCGGCCAACGCCCGCGTGAGCGCCACAACGGAAACCTGTTCCACCACGTCCGCACTCCCACTACCCTGGCGGCGATGCTAGCGCTGGGCCGGGCGTGAAAGCAAAGCGTCGTCGACAGCGAGCGTGAATGTCGATGCCATCGATCCGGCGTAGCGCGCGAGCGCATCGTCCAGCGTCGGCATCGCGAAGTCGCGCGTGGTCTGCAACGCGCTGTACACCGGTCGCGGAGCGCGTGCCCCCAGATCGCTGGCAGGCCGCGGGATCAACCGCGTGGCCTTGATGCGCGTGAAGGCCGCGGCGCGGGCCGCGAGTTCAGCCCAGCTGACGGATTCGCCGTTCGTGAGATGGCACAGGCCGGACTCGCCGTCGATGAGCAGGTCCAGGCACGCGTTCACCAGATCGGGCACGTAAGTGGGAGAAACGAAGACGTCCGATGCCGCTTCGACGCAGCCCCCATCCCCCAGCGTGCGCAACGCCGTGCTCACGAAGTTGTATCGGTCCCACGGACCGAAGAACGCGCTGGTCCGCACGACGAGCGCACCGGGATGCTTGGCGAGCACGCTGGATTCGGCCGCGGCCTTGCTGCGGCCGTACACGTTGAGCGGCGCGGTCGCATCGCCTTCGTCGTACGGGGAGCGCTTTTCGCCGTCGAACACCAGGTCGGACGAAAACGTGAGCAGGCCGCAGGCATGGCGCGCGCATTGAGCCGCAAGTATTTCCGCGCCGAGCGTGTTTTCGCGGAAGCATCGTTCGGCGTCGTGCTCGGCGTCGTCGACGCGCACGTAACCGGCCGCATTGATGACCGCCCAGGGCTGCACGGCCGCGAGCACGCGCCGCACGGCATCGGCATCGGCGATGTCCATGTCGCGCCGGCACAGCAAGCGGTACGGAATGTGTCGTTCGGCGCACACGCGCGCGAAGGCGCTGCCCAGGGTGCCGTTTCCGCCGGTGATCAGCAGCGGATGCGGCTCGGAGGGCAACAGCGATTCGAAGGCATCGTCGTTGCCCGGCACGGGCTCGCAGTGCAGGAAACGCGTCGGCCGTCCCCACCAACCCAGGCCTTGCAACACAGGATGCGCGTGCGGCTGGCCGTCGTGCGCGAGTGCTTCGACCAGGCGCGCAACCGCCGTCGGCCTGAGCCGCCCGCCCCGGACATCGAATGCACCCGACTCGTAATAGCCGCGCGCTTCGGTGACCAGGCAGTTCCAGTCCCACGCGCCGAACAACGCCCATGCAGTGACCGCGCGAATGTCCGCGCCCGCCGCGCGTGCCGCGTGCGCGCCGGTCCAGATGTGCATGAGCCACCGCAATTGGTCTTCACGCGGCGCATCGATGTGCGCTTCGGTGATGGCGACCGGCGTGCGATAGCGGGCCCAGGCGGCCTGCAGGAGCGGAACGATGTCGTGTCCGTTCGCCTCCGGCACGCGAACGGCGTCGACGTCGGCGTAGCGATCGCGATGATTGCCGCCATGAAGGCTTTCGGCATAGCGGTCGAGGCGCTCGTCGAGCCACCGGTTGCTCGTGACGTAGTGGTTGATGCCGATCAGGTCCGGGGGACGCGGGTTGTCGCGATGCCAGAACAGTTCGGCTTCGCTGGCGCCGCACATGTTCGTCAGCCATCCCCACATCGCATGTTCGCGATCGACGCGTCCGAACAGCAAGTCCCACGCGAGCCAACGCATCTGATCCTGGAAGCGCGCCTGGTATGCCATCCGTGGCGTCGACTCCGTCGAGCCCAGGTCGTCGGTCTGCACGAGCCGGGCGCCGGGAACGACGCGTTCGATGGCACGCATCGCTTCCACGATCGCGCGGCATTGCCCGAGCAAGGCCGTCTTGAACGTGCGTTCATCGCGACCATGCGGATACCACGCGCCATACAGCCCGGAGAACCGCGCGGTCGTCAGCGGTTCGTTGATCGGTGTCCACTGCGTCACCCACGGATAGCGTGATGCAACGGCGTGCGCGAACTTCGCGAGCTTTGCCGGAAACGCCGGATCCACCAGGCTGGTACCGCGCGGCCCGCTGCCGTGGTGCACCAGTCCGACGATCGGGGTGATCCCCGCCTCGCGCAGCCAACCCATGCGCGCATCGGCCCAGGTCCAATCGGGTTCGCCGCCATCGGGGCACGTGCGCTCCCAGAGGATCGGAAACCGCAGCGTGCGGATCCCGAGTGCGGCGATGCGTTCGATGTGCTCGCGCGAAAGCAGACCGGGATCGCGATCGATCTGGCTCAGCCATGCATCGCCGACCCGGTTGACGGTGCACTCGATCCCGCCCCACAACGCGAGCGGCGCGTTAGCGTCCCTGGACTGCATGTGCCCGGGTCGCGCCCAGCTTTTCCAGCACGTATTCGGCGGCCTTGAGCGCGGCACCGACGCACTGGTCCATGTTGTAGTAACGATACTGCGCGAGGCGGCCGACGAAGGTCACGTCGCGCTCTTCGTGGGCCAGCGCCTCGTAACGCTTGAACAGCGCTTCGTTCTCCGGACGCGGCACGGGGTAATACGGCTCGCCTTCGGCCTGCGGGAACTCGCGGACGACCGAGGTGCCGGCATGCGACTGGCCGGTGAGGTGCTTGAATTCGGTGATGCGCGTGTAGTCGAAGTCCATCGGATAGTTGACGGTGCCGACGTCCTGGTAGCGCGCGGTCTCCGGCAGGTGCGTGTGTTCGAACCGCAGCGAGCGATACGGCAGGCGCCCGTACACATGTCCATAGAACGCATCGATCGGCCCGGTGTAGACGACATGGCGCGCGTCGATCCTGCCATCGAGCGTGAAATAGTCCACGCCGGTTTCGACGCGGATGCGCGGATGGTCGAGCATCCGCTCGAACAACGCGGTGTACCCGTCGGCCGGCATCTGCTGGAACGTATCGGTGAAATAGCGGTCGTCGCGATTGGTGCGCGTGGGGATGCGCGCCGCCACGGAAGCGGCGAGCTCGGACGGGTCCAGGCCCCACTGCTTGCGCGTATATCCGCGGAAGAACTTCTCGTACAGATCCTGGCCCACCGCGTTGACGACCACGTCCTCGCTCGTGCGAATCGGATCGCGCGGCTCGCGCACGCTGTCGTAGAAGCCCTGGATCGTGTCTTCGTCCAGCTGCAACCCGTAGAGCTTGTTCACCGTGTCGATGTTGATCGGAATCGGCACCAACTGGCCGTCGACCTGCGCCAGGACGCGGTGCTCGTAGGGGCGCCAACGGGTGAACTGGGACAGATACTCGGCAATGCGCTCGCTGTTGGTATGGAAGATGTGCGGACCGTAGGGATGGATCAGGACGCCATGGGCGTCCTCGCGGTCGTGCGCGTTCCCGCCGATGTGGTCGCGCTTGTCGATGACCAGGACTTCGTATCCCTGTTCGGCCAACTGGCGCGCAACCACGCTTCCGGAAAAACCGGCACCGACGACGAGGACGTCCGTCTTCATGCCGAAGCCTTGGCGCTGGACACCTGTTGCGGCGCGACTGCCTCGCGGATGTCCTGCGCCATGGAGGCGACGGTGGCGTCCCAGGTCGAACCCGCGGCGCGCGCGATGCCTTCGTCGAGCAGCGCTTGCGACGGCGACAACCATGCGCGTTCGACCGCATCGCAGAAGGCGTCCTGGGACCGTGCGATCTCCACGACGGGCGTGAAGTTGCGCACGACGTCGGCGACGGCGGTCGACACGATCGGCTTGCCGGCCGCCATGTATTCGAGCGTCTTGGTCGGGTTGATGTATTGCGTCGCTTCGTTGAGCGCGAAGGGCATCAGGCAGACATCGAACCCCTTCACGATGCACGGAAGCGCTTCGTAGGACTGCTGGCCCAGCCAGTGGATGTTCGCGCGCTGCGGCAACTGGGCGCGATCGACCTTGGCCAGCGGCCCGACCATCGCGATGGACGCTTCCGGGAAACGATCGGCCAGTGCTTCGATTAGCGCGTAGTCGAGGCGCTCGTCGATGACGCCGAAGTAGCCGAAGACGGGCTTGGTGAGTTGGGCCAGGCTCTGCGGCACGGTCGTCTCCGCCAGGCGTGCCTGGCCGAAGTGGGTCGCATCGACGCCGCAGCCGTAGAAATGCACGTTGTCGTGCTGTCGCGACTTGGATTCGTAGAGCTGGTAGCCGCCGGTGAACACGACGTCGGCCTTCGAGAGGACGAAGGCTTCGCGTTCGCGCAACTCCGGCGGCGCGAAACGGAAGTTGGCGAGTTCGTCCATACAGTCGTACACGATGCCGCGCGCACCGAACTGGCCGAGGAACACGGGCGCGGTCATTGGCGAATAGAACCACTGCACCGCTTCGTCGAAGCGGCCGGAGAGCAGCGGATGCGCATCCATCGCGCGGCGCAGCATCGCCAGCACGGCCTGGCTCTGCGCGTCGACATCCAGGCCGGTGGGCAGCATCGGCACGACGCGCACGACGTTCGGATGCGGCTGCGTGATGTCCAGCCAACCGTCGCCTTCACCCTCCAGCGCATCTTCGATGAAGAGGATGCGGTGCGAGCGTGCGAGGCGCGAAAAGATCTGCTGCGGCCGCTGCCATACGAAGTCCCAGCGCAGGTGGCAATGGACGATCAAGGGAAAATGTTCGGCCCATGCGCGTTCGGCGGCGATGGGTTGCTGCGGATGAGCTTGGAGCCCGTGCGCGCGTAGTACGGTGTCGGGTGTCGCTGCGCGACGGCTCTCTTTGTTTTCCATGTCACTCTCGCTTGATGATTCGACTGCCACTCTCCTCCATTGGCATTCATCCACACAGTGAAATCCCGAAACCTCGATGAAAAACAGTCTTCAGGAACCTGAGGCATGGGCGTCGGATGCCGATCCGTATCCGCGTCCGCAACTACGGCGAGCACACTGGACGTCGTTGAACGGTGAGTGGCGCTTCCGCTTCGACAACGAGGCCCGCTTCCGGAATCCGCGCGACATCGACGACTGGCCGATGCGCATCCAGGTGCCTTTTCCCGTGGAATCCGACGCAAGCGGCATCGGCGATCGCGGGTTTCACCGGGCGTGCTGGTACCAGCGCGAGTTCGAAGGCTCGCCGGGCGGGCAACGCCTGCTGCTGCACTTCGGCGCGGTGGATTACAAGGCGAGCGTTTGGGTGAACGGCACGTACGTCGCCACGCATGAAGGCGGCTTCACGCCCTTCAGCGTCGATGTCACGCACGCGCTCGACCCCTCGGGCACGAACACCCTCACCGTGCAGGCGGAAGACGATCCCCACGACCTGACCAAGCCGCGCGGGAAACAGGACTGGCAGCTGGATCCGCATTCGATCTGGTACCCACGCACGACCGGCATCTGGCAGGACGTCTGGATCGAACCGGTGTCGCGCACCTACGTGCAAAAAGTGCGCTGGACGCCGCACGTGGAGGGTTTCGCGCTGACCTTCGAGGCGCGCGTCGTCGGCGATCCCAAGCCCGGCCTGGCGATCGAAGTGCGCGTCACCCACAACGACCGCGTGCTCGCGGACGATCGTTACCTGGTCATCGACGCCGAGGTCGACCGTCGCATCATCCTGTCCGACCCGGGCATCGATGACTATCGCAACGAGCTGCTGTGGAGCCCGGAGCATCCGCAATTGCTGGAAGCGCGCGTGCGTTTGCTCGATGGCGACACGGTGCTCGACGAGTTCCTCTCGTATACCGCGTTGCGCTCGATCGGCGTACTGCGCGATCGCATCATGCTCAACGGGCGTCCGTATCTGCTGAAGATGGTGCTCGACCAGGGCTATTGGCCGGAGACGCTGATGGCGGCACCCAACGATGCCGCCTTGCGGCGCGATGTCGAACTGGCGAAGGCCATGGGCTTCAACGGCGTGCGCAAGCACCAGAAGCTCGAGCATCCGCGCTATCTCTACTGGGCCGATCGCCTGGGCCTGCTGGTCTGGGGCGAGATGCCCAGCGCCTACCGCTTCACCCGCACCGCGATCAAACGCATGGTGCGCGAATGGGGCGACGCGATCGAGCGCGACTACAGCCATCCCTGCGTGGTGACGTGGGTGCCTTACAACGAGTCGTGGGGCGTGCCGGAGCTGACGTCGGTCGGCGCGCACCAACATGCGGTCGAAGCGCTCTACCACCTCACCAAAACGCTGGATCCCACGCGCCCGGTGATCGGCAACGACGGTTGGGAAAGCAGCGCGACGGACATCATCGGCATCCACGATTACGACGCGAACGTCGATCACCTGCGTGCGCGCTACGGGCCCGAGGTCAATCCGCAGCAGTTGTTCGATCGCCGCCGCCCCGGCGGGCGGCTGCTGACGCTCGATGGCCACCCGCATCGCGGCCAACCCATCGTGCTGACCGAATTCGGCGGCATCGCCTTCGACAAGCGCACCGATGCGGAGGGTGGCGATGTCTGGGGTTATTCGAAGGCGGAAGGCGAGCAGGAGTTCGCGGACAAATTCCACGCGCTGTTGCACATCGTGTCGAACACCGCGCTGTTCAGCGGCTATTGCTACACCCAGTTCGCCGACACCTTCCAGGAAGCCAACGGCCTGCTCACCGCCGATCGCGTGCCGAAGATCCCCATCGAGGACATCGCACGCGCAACCGCCATCACGCGCATGCATATCGCCGGGGGCGTGTAGTGCATCGCCTGGACATGGTCAAACCCGATGGGCGATCGCTGACCTTGTATTCGCGGACGGCGATCGCCGCGGCGGCGGCCGCACCGAGCCCCTTCGACACGCCGCTGCGCGCGCAACCGCACCTGCGCCACCATCCCCTGCGCGACGAATGGATCACCTACGCGGCGTATCGCCAGGATCGAACGTTCCTGCCGCCGCCGGAATACAACCCGCTGGCGGTCACGACCGATCCGAACAACCCCACCGAACTACCCGCCGGCGACTGGGATGTCGCGGTTTTCGACAATCGCTTTCCGTCGCTGAGCCTGGCTGCCGACGAAGCGCCCGATTGCATCGTGGCGACCGCGCCGGCGAAGGGGAAATGCGAAGTCGTGGTGTTCACGCAGGATCGGCTGTCCTCGCTCGGTCGACTCCCGCTGGACCACATCGAACTGCTCTTGCGCGTGTGGGGCGATCGCACGCGGCAACTCGGCGACGATCCGGCCATCCAATACGTGCTTCCGTTCGAGAACCGCGGCGCCGAAGTGGGCGTGACGCTGCATCACCCGCACGGCCAGATCTACGCGTATCCCGCCGTGCCGCCCGTGCCTGCGCGCATGCAGGAAGTCGCGCGCCGGCATTACCAGACGCACGGGCGCGGCATCCTGGCGGACCACATCGCGCGCGAACTCGCCGAAGGCGCGCGCGTGTTGTATCGCGGTGCGCATGCCGTCGCCTTCGTGCCGGCGTGCGCGCGTTATCCGTACGAAACGTGGGTGGCGACGATCGCGCCGGTCGCGACGTTCGCCGACCTGGATGACGCGCAACGCGCGGATCTCGCGCGCGCGCTCAAGACCGTCCTGCTGCAATACGACGGGCTGTGGTCGCGTCCTTTTCCTTACCTGATGGCGTGGTACCAGGCGCCCACCGACGGCAAGCCGCACCCCGAATCGCACCTCCACGCCGAGTTGTACCCACCCTATCGCACGCGCGATCGCCTGAAGTATCTCGCCGGTACCGAGCTCGCGGCGGGCTGGTTCGCAATGGATGCGCTGCCCGAAGCCAAGGCCGTCGAGCTGCAGGGCGTCCCGGTGGAGCTGCAATGATGCGCGCGCCCGACGCGGTCGCAAGCGCCCATGGCCGGGTGAACCTGCTGGGCGAACACACCGATTACAACGATGGCTTCGTATTGCCGACTGCGATCCCGCAGCAGACGACGGTCACGTTGCATCGTACGGGCGGCGCGGGATTCACCGTGACCGCGGCCGCACTCGGCGAAACCGACACCTTCACGCTGGACCACGCACCGACCCGCGCATTCGCCGCTTACGTGTACGGCTGCGTGCGCGAAGTGGCGCAACTCGGCGTCGCGGTGCCCGGCTTGCAGATCGACATCGCATCCGATGTCCCGATCGGCGTGGGCCTGTCCTCGAGCGCGGCGCTGGAGATCGCGATGCTGCGCGCGCTGCGCGCCCTGCTCGGCTTCGCGTCGGACGACGCGAGCCTCGCGGTGCTGGGCCAGCGCATCGAGATGGCGTATGCCGGCGTGCGGTGCGGGATCATGGACCAGATGGCGGCGAGCCTGGCGAGCGTCGAGAAGATGCTCTTCCTGGATACGCGGACGCTGGAAACGCGCGTCCTTCCCGTACCGGCCGACACCGAGTTGCTCGTCCTCGACTCGGGCACGGCGCGCACGCTGGCCGGCAGCGGCTACAACACGCGGCGCGCCGAATGCGAACAGGCGGCCGCGTTGCTGGGTGTCTTCGCGCTGCGCGATGTCGAGGACCTGCGCCTGGCCGCGCAGTTGCCCGCGCCGCTGGATCGCCGCGTCCGCCACGTGGTGACCGAAAACGCGCGCGTGTTGCAGGCGATCCAAACGCGGGACGCCGCGGTGTTCGGAGCACTGATGAACGACTCCCACGCCAGCCTGCGCGACGATTACGAAGTGTCGGTGCCGGCGCTCGATACGCTAGTCGCGCTGCTCCAGGCGCACCCCGACGTGCATGGGGCGCGTTTGACGGGCGCCGGTTTCGGCGGTGCTTGCGTTGCGTTGTGTCGCGCGGGCCGGGCGGACGCGGTCGCCCGCGATGTCCTGCCGCGCTACGAATCGCGCGGCTTCAACGGCCGCGTGCTGGTGCCGCCGCCATGACGGTCACCCTGCGTGCAGGCGATCTCGTCGCCGACGTGTTGCCCGAACAGGGCATGTTGGTGACTTCGTTGCGAGGGGGCGGCATCGAATGGTTGCGCCTGGTCGACGATGTCGAAGAAGCGGTCGAAAGCCGGCGCAGCATCGGCATTCCCTTGCTGCATCCGTGGGCGAACCGGCTGTCGGCGGCGCGGATCGTGCACGAGGGCCACGTCGCGCGCATCGATGCGAGCTCGCCGCTGATCATGCGCGACTGGAACGGCACGATCATCCATGGCGTGCATTGGTCGCGCCTGCCCTTCGCGATAGCGGCCGTCGATGCAAGGTCGATCGAAGGCACGCTGGACTGGACCGACGCGGCGCTACTCGCCGTCTTCCCCTTCCCCCACCGCCTGACGATGCGCATCACGCTCGCGGCCGACCGCCTGGAGATCGGCGTGCGCGTGGATGCGATCGGGGAGACGGTGGTCCCCATCGCATTCGGCTTCCACCCGTGCGTCGGCTTGCCGCAGGGCCCGCGCAATGCCTGGGTGCTGGACACGCCGCCGATGCGCAAACGCCGCCTGGATCGGCTGCTGCTGCCGGCCGGTGGCGACGACCCGTTCGAAATGCATGCACCGCTGTCGTCCTTGTTCTTCGATGATGGCTTCGACCTGCCCGACGGTCCCAACACCTTTTCCCTGTCGATGGGAGCCCATGCCCTGCACTTCGATTTCCTCTCGGGGTTCCCTTACCTGCAGGTCTATGCGCCGGTGGAACACGATTACATCTGCATCGAGCCGATGACGGCGCCGACAGACGCGCTGGTGACGGGTGAATCCGTGCCCTTCGCCCGGCCCGGGCAGCCGTTCGCGGCCGCGTTTCGCATCCGGATCGAGCGGCCCGCGCGGCCTGCCGATTGAACCAACCTCGTTCTACCCGGCAATACCGAGGACCACAGATCGGCCGGCGTCCGGCCGGTCCCGGCCGCCAACGGAGCCTGCCATGCGCGCGAAGTCGAACGCAGTTGCCGATGCATTACTGCTGAGCATCACGTGCCCGGCGGCCATCCTGGGCTTGTCCTTCGCCGCGCCGGTGCTCGCGACGGACCACCTGGTGACCGCAAACGGCAACATGACCTTTACGCCCAGTACGCTGACCATCGCGGCCGGCGACACGGTGACCTTCCGCAACGGCGGCGGCTTCCACAACGTCACGTCCGATCCCGGGTCGGTGACGATGTTCCGATGCGCGAACGGCTGCGACGGCGCGGGCGGCAACGGGACGATCAGCAATGCCGCCTGGTCGGCGACGGTGACTTTCAACAACGCCGGCACCATCAATTATTTCTGCCAGGAGCACGGGGCCGCGGGTGGCATCGGCATGTCCGGCCGGATCACCGTCACCGCGCCGGTGACCCCGGTGGCGCATCGCAGCGATTTCAACGGCGATGGCGGTTCGGACATCCTGTGGCGCAACAGTGTTTCGGGCGGCAACGTGATCTGGCGCTCGGCGAACGCGGCCACGCCGCAGGCGACCAATACCGTCGCCATCGCCTGGCAGGCGGTGGGCGTGGGCGATTACAACGGCGACGACCGCTCCGACATCCTGTGGCGCAACAGCAGCGGCGCGAACGTGATCTGGCGTTCGGGCAGCGCTGCCACGCCGCAGGGCGTGACGGCGTTGATGAGCGCAGCCTGGCGTGTCGCCGGGTCGGGCGATTACAACGGCGATGGCCGCGCCGACATCCTGTGGCGCAACACCACGACGGGCGCGAATGTGATCTGGCGTTCGGCGAACGCGGCGACCGCGGTGGCCCTCAAGGCCGTCGCAACCGCCTGGAGCGTCGTGGGCTCGGGCGACTACAACGGCGACGGAAACGCCGACATCCTCTGGCGCAACACGACGACGGGCGGCAACACGATCTGGCGTTCGGGCAATGCCGCCACGCCGCAAGCCGTGGGCGCCGTCGCCAGCCAGGCGTGGCATGTCGTCGGTTCGGGCGACTTCGACGGAGACGGCAAGGCCGACATCCTGTGGCGCAATTTCGCCAATGGCGCAAACGTGATCTGGCGTTCGGGCAATTCCGCCACCACACAGGCGGTCAAGAGCGTTGCGACGTCGTGGATCGTCGCCGGCGCGGGCGATTACAACAAGGATGGCCGCGCCGACATCCTGTGGCGCAACACGACCACGGGCGGGAACACGATCTGGCGTTCGGCGAATTCGGCAACGCCGCAAGTGGTCAATTCCGTCGCCAGCCAAACCTGGAGCGCCATCGGCTTCACGGAATGATCGAAGTCGGCCGCGAAGCGCGCATCGGCGCGCTTCGGGCCTCAGAGCGTTCCTGCGATCGGCGCCACGAGCGCCGATTCGCCTTCGCACTTCGCCTGATCCGCGGGCGCGGCGCCCTGCACTTCCGCACGCGCCGCCGCAACAWCGGCGACGAACGTCGGATCGGCATGCAGGCGCGCGACCGTTCCCGCCGCGACCGTCCGCCCGGCGAGGATGTCGCTCTGCCAATGCGCATTGCACACCAGGCGGCTTTCGCCGAACGCACGCGCGCGCGCCAGCAAGGCATCGGTGTGCTCGGGAGCGATCTCCACGAGGATCAGGCCCCAGGTCCATCCGATCGCCGTGTGCCCGGATGGATACGACCCATCCTTGCGCAAGCCGGGTTCGTCGGCCGGTGCGCAGGTCGATTCGTTGTAGTGCACGAACGGGCGTTCGTGCTTGTAGTGGTCCTTCGCGCGGTACGTCGCCATGCCGGCGTCGACCAGCGTGCGTTGCAGGAGCATGTACAGGCGCGGCGTTCCTGCCTGCGTGATCGATGTGCCGAGTGCGCAGTCGAACGCGGTCGGCGCATGCGGGAAATGCAGATCGGCATCGGAGGTCGCCAAGGTGCCGCGCGGTCCGTTGCGCAAGGCTTGCGCCGCCGCGTGGATTGCTTCGTCCTGCGCGAACGCGGGCGAATCGGCGGCCGGTGGCGGTGGAACCAACGCCAGGCTGTCGGGCAAGGCGCGGCCCAGATATCCGGCGGGGACGCCCGGCTTCAATTCCGGCACGTTTTGAACGGCGACGGCAGGGGGGCTGCTGACGACCGCGCTTCCCGCGCACGCCGCCAACGCGGCGGCGAGTGCGGTCGCCACGCCTGTTTGCAGCGCGCGCATCAGGACTGCTTCATCAGCGGTGGCGGGAAGTAGGTGCCATCCGCAACGCCGCCCTTCGGCCCGTAGAAGCGGAAGGTCAGGCGATAGTCCTTTCCTTTCGGCGTGGGCAGCCAGTTTCCGTCGGGCGCGGCGGCAGGTTTTTCCGCGGCGAAGTACAGGGTCAGCGAACCATCGGCGTTGCTCTTCGGATTCGTTTCGCGGTTGAGCAGGAAGCGGTTCTTCGGGTTCGGCAACACGCGTGCGAAGACCGGATCCACCGCGATCACCGACCAGAAGTAATTCGCGTACTTCGGCGGAAGGTCATCCTTCGGGAACGTCAGCGTATAGACGTGGTCCCCGTTGAGTTGCACACCGGCGCCATCCAGGCTCGCCTTGTAGTAGACGACCTCGTCCATCCGGTTCGCCCAGATCCCGCCCATGTTGACGAGCGTGCGGCCCAGCCAATCGTTGTTGTAGGTGCCTGCGACCGCCGGGCGCACCCATCCGCCCTTGGTCGTGCCGTGGCCGATGAGGGCGCCAGCCTTGCCGAGATCGGCCTGCCCCTTTTCGCGAATCACTTTGTCGACGCGCGCACGTTCGGCCGGATCGCGCACGCCTTCGGCGATCGCACGCGCCTTCGCGGCGACGCCTTCCATGCCCGGGTTGATGTCCTGTTCGCTGTCGAGAATGCCTGGTGCGGCTTCGAAAGCTTCCACGCCGGGCAGATGCTGCGCGTCGAAATCCGGGAACGCGGGCAGCGTCGGGGGCGCGGGGGTGTCGGTCGAGCGCATCGCGAATTTGTGCTGCAACGCGACGGCCTCGTCCCACTTGTCGCCGAGTTCGACGCGTGCGAGTACGCGCATGAACTTCACCGGCACGTCGATGCGTGTCGTACCCGGCGGCAGCGTGGGGTTCGCGCCCTTCAGGCACACGGCGAATTCGCCGGCGGGTCGCGCGGCCTGCGTGCGCTCATTGATGTTCGCGACCGTTTCGCCCCAACCGTTGAGGAACTGCACGGTGTAATAGCGGCCGGTCACTTTCGGCACGCTGACGAGCGTGCAGCTCTTCTCGTCGACGGCGACCCACGCTTCGGAATACGCCACGTCGAGGTTCGGATTCGGCCAATCGACCGCGCCGGGCTTGCGGTGGACCATCGTGTTCCATTTGAAGCCTTCGGCGAGATCGGCCTTCTGCTGGCGCAGCACGAGCATCCGGCCGAGCAGGTAGATCCACGCGTCGCTGATGTCCTGGTCGGTGTAGGCGGCGGCTTTCGCTGCGGCGGGCGCCGCGGTCGAGGCCGTGGTCGATGCGGTGGCAGGCGTCGCTTCGGTCGGCGCGCGATTACACGCGGCAGGCACGAACGTCAATGCGACAAGAGACGACATCCAGGCGATGCGATTCATATGGCCTCGATCCGATGCACGGCGAGTCGCCATCATGCCCACCGGCCGGCGACGGCGCGTCGGAGCTTCCACGTATTCGCGCCTAAGTAAAACTACGGTACGCGCGGGAGGTCAGTACGCGACGAGCTCGATCCCCAGCGCGCGTCGCTGCGAATACTCCTCGCGCACGCTGCGGCAATACGGCCCATCCATCACGAAGCGCCGGCACACCTCGGGCCGCGACTCGTAGATGGAACAGCACATGCGCGCCGAATCCAGCGCCACGCACCAGCCTTCTTCATCGTGCGCCATGACCGTCAGGCCATTGCGCGTGTCGAGCAGGTGCGACGGGATGCGGTCCTCGGGCATGACCACGACGGTCAGTCGGCAGCACACCGCATCACAGCGACTGCAGTGGGCGGGTGCGCACGAAGTCTCGACGGCACCCTCGCAAGACGTGGGTGCCGCATCGGGGATCGGGGTTTCCATGAAGCGACAGGGTACGCCGACGCGGCGAAGGCGCGCTTAACCGCGGCCGGTTCAACAAGATGAATCCGGCCGTTCAGGCGGGTGATGACCCGTTTCACCCCGACTGTAGACTCGGCTCGTGACCCTCCCCCGGAACCGACTCGCGATCGAAAGCGACGTCGCGAAAATCTCCCGCTGCGTTTCCGTGCCGACGATCCTCGATGCGGTCATCGAGCTGACCGGGCTGCGATTCGCCGCGGTGGCCCGCGTGTCGGACACCCATTGGACCGCGTGCGCGGTGCGCGACCACCTGGGATTCGGCCTGAAGCCGGGCAGCGATCTCGTCCTGGAAACCACCCTCTGCAACGAGATCCGGCAGCACCACCAGCCGGTCATCTTTGGCCACGCCAGCGCGCACCCGATCTTCAGCACGCACCACACGCCACTGCAGTACGGACTGGAAAGCTACGTCTCCGTGCCGATCTTCCGCCGCAACGGCGACTTCTTCGGCACGCTCTGCGCGATCGACAGCGCGCGCAGCGACGTCGACGCCGATCCGGTGAAACTCAAGACGATCACCTTGTTCGCCCGGCTGGTCGGACATCAACTCGACATCGCCGACGACCTGAGCGCCAGCATGTCCCGCCTGCAGGATGCGCAGAACGACAACGCATCGCGCGAAGAACTCGTCACCGCGACCGAACGCGAAATCCGCGACTTGTTGCAACCCGTCGTCACCGGCCTGTACCTGCTGCGCTCGAGCGACGCGCTTGCGCAACCCGACCGCGAAGTCCTCGCGGACATGGAAGCCAGTTGCGCCCGGATCGGCGTGATGCTGGGCGAGCGGCTCAACCTGGCCTACAACCGGTTCAAGCTCGCCGACGAGGCGTAGAGTTGGCGGCGGCGGCCATGCCGCCGGAGGTATCATCCGCGGAAATCTTCCCGCAAGGCGCCGAATGAACGACCTCGAACGCTTCTTCGAAGCCAACGAAGACCGCCTGATCCACAAGTGGCGCCATTACTTCGAGATCTACGACCGCCACTTCGCGCGGTTCCGCGGACAGGCGCCGCATGTGGTGGAGTTCGGCGTCTCGCAGGGCGGTTCGATGCGGATGTGGCGCGACTACTTCGGCCCCGGCGCGAAGATCTACGGCGTCGACATCAATCCGCACTGCAAGCAGTTCGAGGAGGACGGCGTCGATATCTTCATCGGCGACCAGGAAGATCGCGGCTTCCTGCGCGAACTGGCGCGACGCATCCTGAAAATCGACATCCTCATCGACGACGGCGGCCACACCATGGGCCAGCAGATCGCGACCTTCGAGGAACTGTTCCCGCACGTGGACGCCAACGGCGTCTATCTTTGCGAAGACATGCACACCTCGTACTGGCCCGACTGGAATGGCGGCTGGCGCAAGCCCGGCTCGTTCGTCGAATACACCAAGGCGCTGATCGACCAGTTGAACGCCTGGCATTCCATGGAACCGAAGAAATTCGAGATCGACGCGTTCACGAAGACCGCACATTCCATGCATTTCTACGACAGCGTGGTGGCCATCGAAAAACGCCCGATGGTGCCGCCGAGCCACTCGATGACCGGCAAGGCCAGCATCCCGGCTTATGAACCCGCCGGTGGCGTGCGGAAGATGGGCCTCATCGAGCGCCTCACGCGCCGGACCTGATCCGCCGGATCGCGACATGCACGCGACGCCGCCCGCGACCTGGTCCTGCCCGACTTGCGGCACGACGGCGAGTACGCCCTTCTGCCCGCAGTGCGGGGAACGCCGGCTCGATGCCTCCGACCTCACGCTGCGCGGATTGATCAAACGCATCGCGCATGCATTGACGAATGTCGACAAGCGGGTGGTGCGCACCGCCTGGACCTTGTTGCGCCGGCCCGGCGCGTTGACGGTTGCGTACATCACCGGCTGTCGCAAGCCCTATATCGGCCCGCTGCAGATTTTCCTCCTCGCGAACGTCGTGTTCTTCGCGGTGCAGACCTTCTCGCCGATCAACGTCTTCGGTGCCTCGCTGGCATCGCACATGGGCGTGCAGGATTGGCGCGAGTGGGCGACGCAACAGGTGCACGCGCGCCTGTCGCACACCTCGATGACGCTCGCGCAATACGCGCCGAAGTTCGATGGCGTCGCCGAAGCGAATGCCAAGTCGCTGATCATCGTGATGGCGGCGGCATTCGCGTTCCTGGCATGGGGGCTGTTCCACCGCAGGGATCGGCCGTTCCTGTTGCATGCGGCTTTCGCGCTGCATACCTGGGCGTTCCTGCTGACCGTGTTTTCGCTGGCACTCCTGCTGGGCATCGCCGACCGCATGCTCGGCGGTGCGGGCCTGGCATCCACGCGCGTCGACCACGTGCTGACGGCGCTGCATCTCACGGCTTGCGCCGTTTTCGTGTACTTCGCGATCGGCCGGGTGTACGGCGCCAACGGACCGGGCAGGATCGTGCGCACTGCAGCACTCACGCTCTGCGTGCTGCTCATCGTGCTTGGCTATCGCCTGTCGTTGTTCGTCCTGACGCTGTATTCAACGACTTGAGTCGACGGCCTGATGGGTTGCGACTCCCGGCACCTTCCGGGCCGGCGCGTCCCTGCTACAGTCCGCCCTCACGGCTGCGCCGGACCACCACCGGCGACCAGGGGACGGCACGTGGAGAGCGATCGATGCCCAGCACGATCAAGGTGATTCCGGGCACGGACATCATCGAACTGCGCTACGCCGGCGAGGTCGACCACGCTGCGCGCATGGCCGCGCTCGAAGACCTGGAAGATCGCTACCGCCGCAATGGCTTCAAGCGCGTGCTCGTCAACTACACCTCGGCATGGCCGGCGGATGAGCCACCGTCGATGGCCGTCGCCTTCCTCGACAAACTGACCGCGTTGTCGTTTCCGCGCGGCGCGCGCATCGCGTTCCTCAACCAGCCCGAGCCGCACATGGTCGCGTCCGAACCGGTGGCGGCGGGCTTCGGCTATCGCATGCGCAAGTTCCGCGAGCGGCCCGACGCGGTTGCGTGGTTGGTCGCCGATGGGCCCTGACGCGGTCGTCTAGACTCGGCGGGCCGTGACCGGAATTCACCAGGACAACGCAATCGCCATCCCCGGCGGCCGCATCTTCGTGCGGCGATGGGCGGGCGGCGGCGAACGCGCACCGATCGTGCTGCTGCACGATTCGCTCGGCTCGGTCGAACAGTGGCGCGAATTCCCGCAAGCGCTCGCACGCGCGACGCATCGCGATGTGATCGCGTACGACCGCCTGGGTTTCGGCCGATCCGATGCGCGCGCTGCGCGGCCTTCGCGCGATTTCATCGAGGAAGAAGCGACGGTGTATTTCCCCGCGCTTGCCGACGCGCTGGGGCTGGCGCGATTCGTCTTGTTCGGCCACAGCGTCGGGGGTGCAATGGCGCTCGCGATCGCCGCACTCGACACCCGCTGCGAAGCCGTGATCACAGAATCGGCGCAGGCGTTCGTGGAATCGCGGACCCTGGACGGCATTCGCGCAGCACGAACCGCGTTCGAAGATCCGGCGCAGTTCGCGCGCCTGGCGAAATGGCACGGCGACAAGGCGCGCTGGGTGCTCGAGGCGTGGACGGAAGTCTGGTTGTCGCCGGAGTTCGCCGGCTGGTCGATCGACCACGCGTTGCCGCGCATCCGCTGCCCCGTCCTCGCGATCCATGGGGAACGCGACGAGTTCGGTTCAGTCGCGTTCCCCAGGCGCATCGCGCAAGGCGTGCGCGATGGCCGCATGATCCTGCATCCGTGCGGACACGTGCCGCATCGCGAGTGCGCGGACGACGTACTGCGGTGGACGGCTGCGCTCCTTGCGCAGTGAGGCCCTCAGGGCCGCGCAAGCTTGTACATCGCACGCGCGATCAGTGGGCGCAGCCCGTTGCGGTCCTCGCCGATGGTGTACACGTCGCCGTGGGTGCGGCCTTCGAGGAAATGAAACTCCGACTTCGCCCCGAGCCCATCGAGTGTCTGCTGCAACCGGTGCGCGGGCCCGTCGAGGAAGAATGTATCCGCGGTGCCGACCCAGACGTGCAGCTTGCCGTCGAGGTCGCGCCGCAATAGCGGCCATTGCGTGCGCAGGCGTTGCGCGAGGTCGTAATGCGCGCACCAATACTTCGCGACGACCGGATCGACCGCGCCGGTGTCGCGATCGAACAACGGCATCGGGCGCCCGTCACCGCCGCGGGGTGAGAAGACCGCTTCGAAAGAGGCCAGCTGCCCGCCAACATCGCCGAACACGCGCTCGGTTTTCGCCAGGTCTTCGGCGGATGCCTTGTCCTGGCCGCTGTCGTCGCGCATCGCCGGCCACGCGCTGCCGTCAGGCCTGCGATACATGTTGACGCCGGGTGCGTACAGGTCGGGGCCCATGAAGTCGCGGAAGTCCGCGGGATCTGGCGAGGTCGCGAACGCGCCGCCGAACGTCGCCGGATACAGGATCTGCATCGACAGCGCCGCCCATCCGCCGGAGGAATGGCCGAACGTGAAGCGCCCGTTCGTGCGTGCGTCCATGCGGAAGCGACGCTCCAGGTCCGGGATCAACTCGCGCACCAGGGCTTCGCCCCACGGACCGTTGTTCACCGAATCGGTGAACTCGTGCGCGCCGGTCGCGATGTCCATCCCGAGTAGCACCCAGATCATCTTCGGCGAGCGGCCATCGCGCATTTCCGCGTACAGGCCGGCGAGCGTCGCCTGCGACCTGTCGACGTTGCCGTTCCAACCCAGCGTCATGTAGACGGTGGGATAGTGGGCCTTCCCCGCTTCGTAACCCGGCGGCGTGAGCACCCATCCCGGAATCTTCATCGGGTGGCCGTAGAAGCGCGAGACGACGGCGCTTTCGAAATCGATGTGCGTCGCATGCGTGCGCGCTTCCGGGCCTGCGGCGCGGGTGGCCGCGGCGATGAAAGGATGCGAGAGGTCCCAGGGGTCGCGCGTGTCGACGACTTTCGACAAGGTCAGCCTCGGAAGCGTCGCGCCCGCGCCGAGCGTCGCCGGTACGACGGCGCTCGCCCAGTCACCGGCTTCGCGCCCGCTGTAGTTGTAGTCGTGGTCGACGTCGAGCACCGCCTGCACGTAGTAGCGGCCGGGTGCGCGCTTCGAGAACGACGCGGGGAAGGCGAGCGTGTCGAGGTCGGCGACGATGGACGCGCGCGGGGCCAGGTGCGTCACTTCCTGCGCGGCGATGGTGACCTTGTCCGGTGCGAAGCCGTCCACGTCGACGTTCGTCACCTTGCCGTCCTTGTCCTTCTGCGCATCGGCCTCGGGGACGGCGAAGACGATGAGTCGGCCGTCGGTCGCAGTGGTTGCGGCCGGATCGAGTTGGACGGCGATCGTCGTGCGTTCGGCGGCCTGCGCGGAGAGGCAAAGCAGGACGGCCAGGAGGGCGAGTGTGCGGCGTGTCGTCATGACGGACTGGCTCGAGGCTGTCGCGGTTGGATGCACGGGGTTCGCCTTCGGTTGAAGGCGGCCCGGGGCAGTGTAGTCTTCGGCCATGCGCATGCCCTCGCCTGCAGCCGTCGTGTTCGTCGCCGATGTCGCGCGGGTCGCGGCGTTCTATCGCGCTGTCTTCCGCATGCGCCACGTGGAAGGCGACGCGACGTACGCGGTCCTCGAGCGCGACGGGTTCCAACTCACGGTCCATGGATTGCGCGGCGCGCCGGCGGCCACGGGCGCCACGCGCGAGGACACGTACGTGAAGCTGTGCTTCCCCGTGGACAGCCTCGCCAACGTGCGGCGCGAGGCCGAAGCACTGGGCGGCGAAGTCTGGCCGGCCGAGCGCGAGTGGGAGTCCGAATCCCGCGGGTTCCGCGCCTGCGACGGCCGCGACCCGGAAGGCAACGTGTTCCAGGCGCGCGAACCCCTGGCCGGCTGACGCGCGGCCGTGGCGGCGCCACCGTGATGTTCCGCGCCCTCGTGCGTATCACCCCGGCAAGCCCTTCCCACACGCCGACGTGACCGCCACCCTCGCCCTCTCCCCGGATTTCCAGACACTGCTCGCCGCCCATCGCGGGATCGTGCTGAAGGTCGCCGCCACGTATGCGCGCTCGCCGGAAGATCGCGCGGACCTCGCGCAGGACATCGCGATGCAATTGTGGCAAGCGTGGCCCGCCTACGATCCCGCGCGTGCTTTCCCGACATGGATGTATCGCGTCGCGATTTCCTGGCAACGCCGCGAGCGGCATCGTCGACATGACACCCTCGAGGCGGATGACGCGCAAGGCGTTGGCGCCCTCGACGTCGATGTGGAAACACGCCAGCAACTCGACCTGGTGCAGCGCGCGATGGCGCGCCTGGGCGACGTCGACCGCGCATTGCTGCTGCTCCACCTGGAAGGGTGCAGCCACCGCGAAAGCGCGGAGGTGCTCGGCACCACCGAAGGCAATGTCGCTACGCGACTGAACCGGATCAAGACCCACCTGCGGCGCGAAGTCGCCGACGCATGACGGAGACGGACATGGAACTGCACGAACTTCAATCGGCGTGGAAGACCCTGGATGCGCGCGTCGCGCGGCAGGCGGTCGAACTCACGCAATTGCGCACCAAGGGCAAACTCGCGCGTGCTTCGTTCGGTCAGTGGGCGCAGATCGCGATCGGATTGCTGTTCGCGGTGTGGGGCGGCGGCTATTGGTTCGATCACCTCGGCACGCCGCACCTGGTCGCCTACGGGCTCGCCGTGCATGCTTACGGCATCGCCTTGCTGGCGACGGCGATCGTGTTGCTGGTGCGCCTGGCGCGTGTCGATTACGCGCTGCCCGTCGCCGAGGTGCAGCACCGGTTGCTGTGCTTGCGCCGCACGCGCATTCGCTGCGAACGCGTGCTGTGGATCGCGGGCGCGGTGATGTGGGTGCCGATCATGATGATGGCGCTGCGCGGGATCCACTTCGACGCGTGGCGCGTCAATCCGTGGTTCGTGTTGGGCAATCTTGGCGTTGGCGTGGTGCTCGCAGCGGCGGCTGCGTTCGTCATGTGGCGCAGGCCGGCCTGGTTCGCGAAGCTCGCGATGGACGGGCCGCTGGCGGACGTCGAACGGCAACTCGCGGACCTGGAAACGCTGCGTGCCTGATCAGCGCGCCCGCGCCGCGGCGATCCTGCGTTGCAACAGCCCGCCGACGAGCATCGCCGGAAGGAACACCCACGCCGTCCACATGCCTCCGCCGGCGCCGACCAGCACCGGCCCGGGGCAATAGCCCGAGAGGCCCCAGCCGATCCCGAACAGCATCGCGCCGGCCACGAGCTTGCCGTCGACGAGGCGATTGGTCGGGAGATGGAAATCGGCATCGAGCAGCGGACGATCGCGGCGCAACACGAAGCGGAACAGCAGCAACGTCGTGCCCGTCGCGCCGAGCATCACGAACAGCAGCGCGGGATTGAAGTCCCCTGCGACGTCGAGGAAACCGAGCACGACGTTCGGATCGCTCATGCCCCCGACGACCAGCCCGATGCCGAACACCGCGCCTGCGAGGAACGCTGAAAGGATGCGCATCATCTCGCCACGCCGATGACATGGCGCACGACGAACACCGTCGCCATCGCGGTGGCGACGAACACGACGACGGAGACGAAGGACCGTTTCGACACGCGCCCCAGGCCGCACACGCCGTGGCCGCTGGTGCATCCGCCGCCGAGCGTGGTGCCGTAACCCACGAACAAGCCCGCCACGATCAACATCGGCCAACGATACGGCGACAACGCGTGTTGCCCGTTCGCGTGCATCGCGATTCCGCCGGCGAGCATCAGGCCGAAGACGAAGGCGGCACGCCAGCCCCATTCGGCGAGCGTGGAACGCTTCACGAGGTTGTCGACGATGCCGCTGACGCCGGCGATTCGCCCGTTCGCCCACAACAACCACGTGGCGGCGAGCCCGATGAGCACGCCGCCGAACAGCGCTGGCAACCACGGATGCATCGCTCTACTTCTTGTCGGTTTTTTCCAGCGAGAGCACGACCGATTCGGTGGCGGTGATCACGACGGTGTCGCCGACGTGCGGCTTGGCCAGCAATGCGGGGTCCTGCACCTTCACCGTCGTGAAGTTGCCCTGCGGCCCCTTGAGCGTGACGGTCTGGTTGGTCTTGTCGATCGCTTCGATGGTCGCGACGACGCGGACCATGCGCCCCACGCCTGCAGCAGGCGCCTCGTCGCCCGGCGCCTTTCCGGCACCTTCGACGGCGACGAGCGGATCCTTCTTTTCTTCCTCGGTCGCCGCACGCAATTCGCTGGTGATGCCGATGGTGTATTTCGCGCGCACCGTATCGCCGACGGCGACTTCGTCGAAGCGCTTCACTTCCGGGTCGACCACGATGGTCTGCGATTCGCCCTCTTCGGTCTTGAGCGTCACCTCGCGCTTGGCCTTGTCGATGGCGGTCACGGTGGCGGTCTTCTCGATGGTCTGCTCCATCGAGCGGGGGGCGTCGGTGGTCTGCGGTTGCTGGGCGAAGGCCGGCAGGGCGAGCACGGCGGCCAGGCAGGCAACGACAAGCGTGGGACGAAGCGGGGTGCGACGGTCCATGGGAACACTCCTCGTGGGGACACGCGAAGTTTGGCGAACTGCCCCCGGGCCGGGTATTGCCCTTTTGGGAGCCCGCACTCAGCGCGGAAAGCGCCCGTTGGTCAACAGGAGGATGGCCTTTTCGATGGGCATGAAGACAAACAGCGCGTGGTCCACGCCTTCCAGGATGTGGCACCAATCGCCGGGCCCCGAATCCGGCACCTCGACCGTGCCGCATAGACGCGACTCGGGCATCTTCCGATACATCTCCCGCGGCGGAAGACAACAGGCAGGAAGGAACGCGACCGTTCCACCCTGTTCGTACACGGACAGCTTCATCGACGTGTTCTCCACCGGAAACGCTCCCTGCGTCGCCGGTCCTCCTGTGAAGACGAATGGCAGAGCCTGGCCCTGTGTGTGATTTAACGCGCCGTACACGACGGACCGGCTACCGAAAGCGGCCGTTCGTCGGGAAAAGACGCACGAATCGCGTTTGCCCGAGAAAAGGACGGCGCAATCACCCCTGGCGCGGGCCCGGGAACGGTTCCAGCCGCTCCGTGTATGCTCGCCCGCACTCCAAATGCACACGAGGCAGTCATGCGGTCGAAGGGGTTGATGGTGGTGTGCGCGGTCGCTTTGACCGCCCTGTTGTCGGCGTGCGGCGGCAACGGCATGGTCAAGCGCGTGTCCGAGCCGGCGGTGGGCATCCAGCAATTGACCGTGCAGGCAGATGGCAGCTGGTCGGTGGACGTGCGCATCGACAACTACAGCAGCGTCCCGATGACCTTCGACACCGTCTCGCTCGCGATCAAGATCGGCGATGAAGCCGCCGGCACGCTCAGTGCGTCGCCTGCCCTGCCCATCGGGCCCGAATCGGCCGACATCGCCACGATCAGGCTCACCCCGACCTCGCCTGCCCGGATCGCGATGGCCGACGCGCTGGCCTCGGGCCATGCGATCTCGTATTCGCTCGATGGCACCGTCAACGCCTCGGCCGAAGGCAAGGCGCGCACGTTCAAGCTCGAACGCAAGAACCAACTCAACCCCGTGCCCGGCCTGCCCGGCGTGCTGCGCTGAGGGCCGGGTCGATGGGAAGCAGTTACCGCGCGCCGCTCGAGGACATGCGTTTCGTCATTCACGACGTCCTCGGGGCCGAACCCCTGTTCGCGAAACTCGGCTTCGACGAAGCCACGCGTGATGTCGTCGACGCGATCCTCCAGGAAGGCGCACGTTTCACCGAAACGGTGCTCGCCCCGCTCAACGAGATCGGCGATCGCATCGGTTGCACCTACGACAAGGCGACGGGCGAGGTGCGTACGCCGCCGGGCTTCCGCGAGGCATACGAAAAATTCGTCGACGGCGGCTGGAGCGGGCTGGTCTCGCCGGTGGAATTCGGCGGACAGGGCATGCCGCACCTGGCGGGCTTGCCGCTGAAGGAAATGATCGACGCGGCGAACCTGGCGTGGGGCAACTTCCCGCTGCTCTCGCACGGTGCGACCGAAGCGCTGTTGCATCACGGCGAAGCGTGGCAGCAGGAGGCCTTCCTCAAACCGATCATCGAAGGACGCTGGACCGGCACGATGTGCCTGACAGAGGCGCACTGCGGCACCGACCTCGGCCTGCTGAAGACGCGCGCGCAACCGCGCGACGACGGCAGCCATGACATCACCGGCACGAAGATCTTCATCACCGCCGGCGAACACGATTTCACCGAGAACATCGTGCACCTGGTGCTCGCGCGGCTTCCCGACGCGCCTGCGGGGTCCAAGGGCATCTCGCTGTTCATCGTGCCGAAGATGCGCGTGGGCCGCGACGGTGCGATGGGCGAACGCAACGCGGTGCGTTGCGGTGCGCTCGAACACAAGATGGGCATCCATGGGTCGGCGACGTGCGTCATCAACTTCGACGGCGCGCAGGGTTACCTGATCGGCGCGCCGCACAAAGGCCTGCTGGCGATGTTTACGATGATGAACACCGCGCGCCTGGCCGTCGGCCTGCAGGGCCTCGGGATTTCGGATCGCGCTTACCAGAACGCATTGCACTACGCGCGCGAACGCTTGCAGATGCGTTCGCTCACCGGCGCGAAGTTCCCAGACAAACCGGCCGACCCGATCATCGTGCACCCCGACGTGCGCCGCATGCTGCTCACGTGCAAGGCGCTCATCGAAGGCGGCCGCGTGCTCGGCTACCACGCCGCGTCCCTGGTCGATTTCACGACCCATGCGAGCGACGAAGGCGAACGCAAACAGGCCGACGCGCTGCTCGGTTTCCTCACGCCCATCGTCAAGGCCTGCCTCACCGAGTGGGGCGTGGAATGCACCTACCACGCACTGCAATGTTTCGGCGGGCACGGTTACATCGCCGAGCACGGCATGGAACAACTCGCGCGCGATGCACGCATCACGACCTTGTACGAAGGCACCACCGGCATCCAGGCGCTCGACCTGATGGGCCGCAAGGTGATGCAGCAGCAGGCCGCCGGATTGCAGGTGTTCCTTGGCATGATCGAAGCGTTCTGCAAGGAACACGCGGACGATGCCTCGCTTGCCGAGTTCGTCGAGCCGCTGCGTGCGAAGGCTGCCGAATGGCAGGCGCTCACGATGCAGGTCGGACAGCGGGCGGTGGGCGATGCCGATGAAGTCGGCGCCGCGGCCTACGACTACCTCTTCTATTCGGGGTATGTCGCGCTCGCGTATTGGTGGGCACGCAGCGTCGCGGCGGCCGAAGCCTCCTCGCAATCGGCTGCATTCAAGGCGGGCAAGCGCGAGACGGCACGCTTCTTTTTCGCGCGCCTGCTGCCACGCACGAGCGCGCACGCAGCGGCGATCGCAAGCGGCGCGGCGGCGCTGATGGCGATGCCGGCCGAGCGTTTCGGAGACTGAGTGCGCAAAAGGGGTCCGGATATGGCTGGGTTGGGTATTCCTCCGGTCATCGAAGGGGTATAACCTCGACTCTCGATGGAGACCGATAGAGCGCCCCTTCGCCTCGTTGTTCCGCCTGTCGCGGAACCCGCAGCTATCGAAGACCGCAAGGTCGTCGACATGCAGGCCGCCCGCATCCACGCGGTGCGCCTGCTCTCGCTCGACGCCCACGGCCGCGTACTCGACTGGATGAGCTGGCAGGACGCGGCGTGCCTCTACGCGCGCGGCGCCGTCGCCTGGACGCTCGGCGATCCCTGCATCACCGTGCACGGCGGCCTGTGTCGCGCGACCGGCGCGCAGAGCGTGCTCGACCTGCATCCCATCGTTGCCGCCAAGGGCCATGCACGCCCGCAGGCGCTCGATCCCACGCCTGCGCTGACCAATGCCGCATTGTTCGCGCGCGACCAGCACCTGTGCCTGTACTGCGGCCACGAATTCCCGCGCCCGCACCTCACGCGCGACCACGTCATGCCCTTGTCGAAGGGCGGGCGCGATACGTGGGAGAACGTCGTCTCGGCGTGCTTCCACTGCAATTCGCGCAAGGGCGGCCGCACGCCGCAGCAGGCCGGCATGCCCTTGCTCGCCGTCCCCTTCCGCCCGAGCTGGATCGAACACCTGATCCTCTCCAACCGCCACATCCTCGCCGACCAGATGGCGTTCCTGAAATCGCACTTGCCGAAGCGAGCGCGTTCAATCGCGTGAACCGCCGCTGTACACTCCGGACTTTCCTGTCCCGGATTCGCGAAAGATGGCTTTGACGCTCGGCACCACCGGCATGGACTCCGCCACGGAGGCCGAACTCCGCGCCGCATTCCTGCAGGCCAACGCAACCCAGGGTGGCCGCTGGAAGCTCGTCCCGGAAGCCGAGGCCGACTACGTCGTCGTCGACATGGACAGCATGTACGGCCCCATGAGCTGGCTGCGCCTGCATGCCGCGGGCAAGCAGGTCATCGGCCTGACCTCCGCGCCGCGCACGCAGACCGACTTCCGCCTGGAGCGCCCGATCAACAGCGCCGGCGTGGCGGCGATGCTCGACCAGATTTCCGGCGGCGGCAGCGTGAGCGCGCCTTCCGAACCCGTCGCCCAGGCCGTGCCCTCCGGCATGAGCCCCTCGCCGGTGCCGAACGACCAGTTGCCGGAAGAAATGCCGCTCAAGCCGCGCGAAGACCTGCGCGCGCCCTCGCCCGCGCCGAAGCTGCCCGATTCCGTGCAGGCCGGCTCGCTCAAGCCGACCACGATCGAACCTGCGCCTGCGCCTGCGCCCGCGCCCGCACAGGTGGCCACCGTCGCGCCGCCGCGCGAACGCCGGCTCGGCGACTGGTTCGCCCCCGGCGAACTCCAGGGCAAGCTGCGCTACCAGCTCGGCAACGGCCCGGCAGTGCTGATCGACGCAGACGCACGCCAGTACCACGGCCCCGCTGCGCTCAAGCCGCTGGCCGGTTATTTCGAAGGCGCGGTGAAGCGCGATCATTTCGGCTCGATCGACGATGCCACCTTCGCCCGCGAAGCCACCGCGCTCGGTGCCGCGCAACCGCTCGCGCGCCTGCAGTGGTACGGCGGCCTGCTCGCCGGCCAGGGCCAGTTGTCGCCGGGCTTCGACCCCTCGGCGCAATACCGCCTGACCAAGTGGCCGCAGACCGAGCGCGAATTCCCGAAGCACTTCCGCATCGCCACCGCGATGATGAAAGGCCCGGCCTCGCTGGACGAGGTCGCCACCGCGAGCGGCGTGCCGTTCGAGGACGTCGTGGATTTCGTGAACGCCAATCTCGCCACGGGCTTCGCCGAAGTGGTCTCCGACGAGCCTGAACCCGCGGAGCCGCAGAAGGGCGGGCTGTTCGGGCGCTTGCGGGGCAAATGACGGCCGGCGGCTTACAATTGCCGCCTTGTTGTCGCAGCCCCCCAAAATGATCGACTCCACGCGCTACCCGCGCCTGTGCCGGATTTCCACGCCGGCCGACCTGCGCACCTTCGCCGAAGACGAACTGCCGGCCATCGCCGAGGAATTGCGCGCCTACCTGATCGAATCGGTGGGCCGCAGCGGCGGCCACTTCGGCGCCGGCCTGGGCGTGATCGAACTCACCGTCGCCCTGCATTGGCTCTACGAGACGCCCGACGACCGCCTGGTCTGGGACGTCGGCCACCAGTGCTATCCGCACAAAATCCTGACCGGCCGCCGCGACGACATCCACACGGTGAAGCAGAAGGACGGCGTCGCGCCGTTCCCGAAGCGCGAGGAAAGCGAATACGACACCTTCGGCGTCGGCCATTCCTCCACCTCGATCTCCGCCGCGCTCGGCATGGCGATCGCCAACGCGCGCGCCGGCAACGCGCGCCGCGTGGTGGCCGTCATCGGCGACGGCGCGATGACCGCGGGCATGGCCTACGAGGCGTTGAACCACGCCGGCGGCATGGACCCCGAGCCGGACCTGCTCGTGATCCTCAACGACAACCGCATGTCGATCTCCGAGAACGTCGGCGGCCTGACCAAGATGCTCGGCCGCATGACCGGCAGCAAGACGCTCAACGCCTTGCGCGAAGGCGGCAAGAAGCTGCTCGGCGACAAGAACAACCCGACCGCGCGTTTCGTGCGCCGCTGGGAAGAACACTGGAAGGGCATGTTCGTGCCGTCCACGTTGTTCGAAGAGATGGGCTTCCACTACACCGGCCCGATCGACGGCCACGATGTCGACGCGCTCGTCGCCACGCTGAAGACGCTCAAGACCCTCAAGGGTCCGCAGCTGCTGCACATCATCACGACGAAGGGCAAAGGCTACGAACTCGCCGAAGGCGACCAGATCGGTTACCACGCGGTCGGCCCGTTCGACCCCGCGCAAGGCCTGGTCAGCAAGCCCGGCGCGAAGAAGCCGACCTACACCGACGTCTTCGGCGATTGGCTGTGCGACATGGCGGCCGCCGACGAAACGCTGCTCGCCATCACCCCGGCGATGCGCGAAGGCTCGGGCCTGGTGCGCTTCAGCAAGGAATTCCCCGATCGTTACTTCGATGTCGCCATCGCCGAACAACACGCGGTGACGCTTGCCGCCGGGATGGCGTGCGAAGGTGCGAAACCTGTCGTCGCGATCTACTCGACGTTCCTGCAGCGTGGTTACGACCAGCTCGTGCACGACGTCGCGATCCAGGACCTCGACGTGTTGTTCGCGATCGACCGCGGTGGCGTGGTCGGCCCCGACGGCGCGACGCACGCGGGCAACCTCGACCTCAGTTTCCTGCGCTGCGTGCCGAACATGGTGGTCATGGCGCCGGCCGACGAAAACGAATGCCGGCAGATGCTCACGACCGGTTTCAGGCACATCGGTCCCGCAGCCGTGCGTTATCCGCGCGGCACCGGCCCCGGCGCGGCCGTGCTGGAAGCGCTCGACACGCTGCCGATCGGCAAGGCCGACGTCCGTCGCAAGGGCGCGCGCATCGCCCTGCTCGCCTTCGGTGCGATCGTGCCGGCGGCCGACCAGGTGGGCGAACAACTCGGCCTCACCGTCGTCAACATGCGCTTCGTGAAGCCGTTGGACCGCGCGCTGTTGCTCGAACTGGCCAAGTCGCACGAAGGCTTCGTGACGCTGGAAGACAACGTCGTTGCAGGCGGCGCGGGTTCCGGTGTCGCCGAACTGCTTGCCGCCGAAGGCCTCGCGCACCCGGTGCTGCATCTCGGCCTGCCCGATGCATTCCAGCATCACGCGAGCCGCGAACAGTTGCTCGCCGAAGCGGGACTCGACGTCGCCGGCATTCGCGCATCGGTGCTGGCGCGCTGGCCCGCGTTGCAGTCGACCGCGGTCAAAACCGCCGCCGGGTAAGCCCGCGTCGGGCCCTAGCGGTCCGCGCATTCAACAAGCGCGCCACTGCCGGTCGTCGGGACAATGCGCCCTCTCCTTGTCGCGGCCGTTCTTCCGGGCGCACGATGGCGCCGTTTTTCGCGGTTTTGAAAGGCTGCGCGTGAACGTGGAAGGCGAACGCTTCTCGACGCTGCGTCGGTTGTTCCCCGACGAGCGCACGCTCGTGCGCGTGCTCGGCGCATTCGGCGCGGCGACACGCGAGGATCTGCGCACGCTCGGGCAGGCGCGCATGCGCCTGGACCTGCGTGGCATCGCCGAAGTCGCGCACAAGTTGAAGTCGGCGTGCGCGCAGGTCGACGATTCGGTGACCGCCGATCTCCTGGAAACGCTGGAAGACGCTGCAACGATGGGCTCGTCGCCATCGCTTGTTGCTTCGCTCGTCGACGATGCCACCGTGCGCGTCGCCGAACTCGCAGACGCCGTGGAAGCGTACGTTGCCGCACATGACACCGCTGCTCGCTAGCGCGCTGGTCGGGATCGCGTTGCTCGCCATCGCGGTGGCAGCGTGGCTCGCGTGGTCCATGCGTGCAGTGCAAATGCAATTGGCCGAGTCCGAAGCGCGCCGCGCCCGCCTGGACGAAGTGGCCAACAGCGTGCCCGGCGCGATCATCGAGTTCCTGGTCCGCTTCGACGGAACGACGGCGTTGCTGTTCGCCAGCACGCCGGCGGGGACGCTGTCCGGCTTGCCGGTGGAATGCATGATCGCCGACTACGGCAACTTCGAAAAACTGATGGACCCCGAGGACGTGGTCCCCGTGCGCATGCAGGTCGGTGCCGCGGCGATGGCGCTCACGCCGGTCCGCGTCGAATATCCGATCACGCACGCGCAAACCGGCGAACGCCGCTGGCTCACCGCATTCGGCATTCCCACGGCCGTGCCCGAAGGCGTGTTGTTCCGCGGCCACGTGCTCGACATCACCGAACAGCACGACACGCAGGTCAAACTCGCGCACGCCCTAGAGGAACTCGAACGCGCACGCCGCACGGCGGAAGAAGCCAACGATGCCAAGTCCACCTTCCTCGCCAACATGAGCCACGAGATCCGCACGCCGATGAACGCGATCATCGGCATGTCGCACCTGCTGCTGAAAAGCGACCTCGCGCCGCGGCAACGCGGCTTCGCCGACCGCATTCACCAGGCCGGCGGCTTCCTGTTGCGCGTGATCAACGATGTGCTCGACGTATCGAAGATCGATGCGGGGATGCTGCAAATCGAACACGTCGCCTTCGACGTCCGCGAATCGCTGCGCAACGTCATGGTCATGGCAATGGAGCGCGCGGCGGCGAAGGGGCTGGAGATCACGCTGCATGTCGCCGACGATGTGCCGCAGTGGCTGCTCGGCGACGCCTTCCGCATCGAGCAGATCCTCGTCAATTACGTCAGCAATGCCATCAAGTTCACCGACGCCGGCGAAATCGCGATCGGCGCGCGCGTGCTGGAGATGGACGGCGATCGCGTGCGCCTGCGCTTCCACGTCCGCGACACCGGCGTCGGCATTCCCGGGCACGTGCAGGAACAGCTGTTCAAATCCTTCCACCAGGCGGATGCATCGACGACGCGCCGCTACGGCGGCACGGGCCTGGGGCTGTCGATCTCGCGCAAGATCGCCGAAGCGATGGGCGGCGACGTCGGCGTCGAAAGCGTGCCCGGGCGCGGCGCGACGTTCTGGCTTCAACTCCCCTTCGACATCACCGACGCGCCAGCGGACGCGCACGAAGCCGTGGCGAACATCGACCTCTCGCAACTGCGTGGACGCCGCATCCTGCTGGCCGAAGACAACCTGTTCAACCAGGAAGTGGCGCGCGCGCAATTGGAAGAACTCGGCATCGAAGTGGATGTCGTGGACGATGGCGCGCAGGCGATCGAACGTGCGCGCGCCAACGACTACGCATTGATCCTGATGGACATGCAGATGCCCGTGCTCGACGGCCTCCAGGCCACGCGGACCCTGCGCGCCGATGCGCGCCTGCGCGAGCTGCCCATCATCGCGATGACCGCCAACGTCCTCGAACACGACCGCCAGCGCTGCCGCGACGCGGGCATGGACGACTTCATCGGCAAACCCTTCGAACCCGACGCGCTGCGTGCGGTGTTGTGCAAATGGCTCGCACCGGCGGAGAGCGTGGTGCGCTGATGCGGATCAAGCGGCGCGGTAGTTGTCCTGCATCTTGTAGCGCCTGGCATACCACGCGAACCCCGCCGCCGCGGCGAATGCAAACGCCGCGAAGAAGAACATCAGGAACGCGTTCTCACTCAGCCCGGTATTTGCGATGTGCGCTGTGACCGCGTCGTTGCGCACGCCGGCATTGGTCAGCAACACCCACAGGCTGCCGAAGGTACTGGTGAGGTACCAGAACGCCATGATCACGCCCTTCATCGCCTGCGTGGCCTGGCTGTAGGCGAACTCGAGCGCTGTCGCGGAGACCAGCACTTCACCGAAGGTGAGCAACAGATACGGCGCGATCTGCCACGCCAGCGAGACCTGCGAACCGCCATCGATCCACAACTGCAACATGCCCGCGCCGATCCACGCCACGCCCGCGAACACGATGCCCGTGCCCATGCGTCGCAACGCCGTCGGCTCCAGCCCCATGCGCCGCAGCGCGGGATACAGCACGAGATTGTTGAATGGAATGATCAGCATGATCAGCGCGGGGTTCAGCGCCTGCATCTGACCGGCATCCTTCACCAGGAAGCTCGGCCACCACCACGCCGTATGCGGAATGACCATCTCGCGACCCTGGATGACCCACGTCGACGCCTTCTGGTCGAACAACGACCAGAACGGCGTGGTCAGCGCGAACACGATCAGGATGCGCAAGACAGCGCGCACGCTGTCGACCGTCGCATCCGGATGCCGCCCACGCGCGCGTTCCAACTGCAACGACGTTCCGATGCCGCCCGACGCGATCAACACCCCGAGCGCGAGACACGCGGTGATCACGAATCCGAAATCCGCCGGCCACCACGCAGGCCCGACCGCCCACGCCATCAGCAGGAACACGGCGAGCGCGCCGCCGAATGCGGCGACATACAACCCCGGGCGCCCGGCACCGTTGGTCGACGTCAACGCCGTCTTCGCCACGTGCATGAAGGAATGCGGATCGTGCGCCACCGGCGGCACGCGCACGTATTGCTTGCGCCCCATCCAGAAGATGATCGTCGCGATGAGCATCAACACGCCGGGGATCCCGAACGCCACCGCCGGCCCATAGGAACGCAGGAACAACGGCATCAGCAGCGAGGCAAAGAACGACCCGAAGTTGATCGCCCAATAGAAGGCGTCGAACACCACCTTCGCCATCGACTTGTTTTCGCGCGTGAACTGGTCGCCGACGAAAGACACCACGAGCGGCTTGATCCCGCCCGACCCCAGCGCGATCAGGAACAACCCGGTGTAGAACCCGTTGCGATCGTCCTCGAACAACGCAAGACACGCATGCCCCGCGCAGTAGATCAGCGAGAACCACAACACGGTGTTGTACTTGCCGAAAAAGCGATCCGACAACCACCCGCCGAGCAGCGGGAAGAAATACACGCCGATGACGAAGCTGTGGAAGATGTCCTTCGCCGCGCCGTCGCGATCGCCTTCCGGCACGTAGGCCAGGATGACGCTCGAGATCAGGAACTGCACCAGGATGTTGCGCATCCCGTAGAACGAGAAACGCTCGCAGGCTTCGTTGCCGATGATGTAGGGAACCTGGCGCGGCAGGCGCGCAGGCGATGCGAGGGTGTCGCCGGGAGTCGTCGTCATGGGGCGGGCGTCGGGACGTCAACCCGCACTGTAGCCGACCGCATACCCGCCCGCGCGGCCCCGCTCTGAACGGGGCCGCGGGACGCACCACGCAGGGCGGGGGCCCCGCGATTGCGCTATTGCATCGGCTTCCAGGTCAGCGAGCCCGTTGCAGAACGCATGACGAGGATCTTCGCCACCTTCTGCGTGCAGGCCTCGGCCGCTGCGTTCATCAACTTCTCGCGCAGCTTGTTGGTCTGCGTAGGATCATTGATGCTCAGCACCGCCTCGACTTCCTTGAGCGTGGGCTGTGCAGGATCGCTGCACGCGATGGTGATCGTGCGGTCCGAGTCTTCTGCCTTGACCTCGATGGAACCGAGCGCTTCCTGCGCCAGCGCGGCACCGCTGGCGAACAACACGACGGAAAGCGCGACTACAGGGGCGTAACGCATGCGCGTCTCCTTCCGATTCGGCGGACGACGGCCTGTCGTCCTGGGTCCGAGCCTCGATCATTGACATGCATGCGGCCGTAAACAAATGACAAAGGTTGGTGAACCGACGGATGTGCCGACGAACGGATGACTCATCCGTTGTGAAATGACCGCGATGTGCGAGCGAATGCGTTGTTGCGGCGCGGGAAGAAAGAACCCCCAGCCCCACCGCTCACGTACCTTCCTTACCCTTGAGGTAGACGATCACACCGAGAGGAGCAAGCCAAACCCCATCAACGCTGCGGCGATCAGCGTTTGATGCTCACCGGGAATGATGGGAATGCTTTTTCAGGATGCGCTCGTTCGGATCGCCCAATAACGTCGTTGCGCCGATGCCGAATACCAGCAAAGGGATGTAGTACTTCCAGATCAATTTCAACATGGATATCTCCGGCAAAAACCGTAACCGTTATCCGCCCAGCGACGCCGCCTCGTGCCGATGTCCGCGCCACTCGTAGCCGATCACCGTCACCACCGGGGCGAGCATCAACAGGCACAGGCAGATCGTCATGTCCACCCCGGCCGCAGCCGCCGCGATCGCGCCCACCATCACCGCAACTGTCGCGGCCAACAACCCGATGTGGAAGGGATCCACGCGGCGCACCAGGTAGGTATACAACCCGTAGATCGCAAGGATGTAAACGCTGACCGGGATCGCCGTCGCCAGCAACGTGGCTAGCGCACTGATGTGCGCCTTGTGTTGCAGGTAATACCCCGCCACGTGCAGCCCCGCGCCCGTGGCCACGATGCTCGTGACGATCAGCAACTGCGTGTACGCCCACTTGAACTCGCGCCGGCGATGCACGTGCAGCACGAAGCCCGACGGCAGGATGTAATACATCCACCACATCCCGAACGTGAGCCCCACCCCCGCGATGCACACCAAGGCGACATCGAGCGACCACCCTTCGACATCGACGACCGCCGACAACGAGGCGACCGTCCCCACGATGCCCTCGCCCATCGCGATGATCGCGAACAGGCTGTAGCGCTCGGCGATGTGGTGCGCATGCCACGGCGTGCCGCCGTGCAGGCGTTCGGAGATCCACGGCAACGCGAGTTCCATGCCGATGAGCGCAAGGATCGCCACGAACGTCAACGCCGGCGGGAACGCGGCGAAAATCATCGCAAACCACCCCGCCTGCGCCACGGAGATGGTGAGCGCATACATCAGGCAGGTCTGGCGCCGCGCCGGGTCCTGCCGCGCCGCGCGCAACCACTGGAACACCATGGCCATGCGCATGATCACGTAACCGAGGACCATGATCCCGATGTCCAGGCGCCCATCGTCGACTTCCAGCGAGGCGAACATCCGCGGCAAGCCGAGCGCGAACACCAGCACGCCACTCATCTGCGCCATCGTGGCGAGCCGGAACAACCAATCATCCGTGTCGTACGCCGACGCGAACCACGTGAAGTTGCTCCACGCCCAGCAAATCGCGAACGACGCGAAGCCGAAACCGAGTAAGGCATTGGCGTAGTGGCCTTCGGCAAGCGCATGCGCGAATTGCGCGGCGGCCGTGCCGAAGGCGATGACGAAAGTGAGGTCGAAGAGGAGTTCGAGTGGCGTGGCGACGCGATGCGGCTCGTCGGGATCGCGCCCGCGCATGGGGCGGAAGTGGTGGTGCAGGGTTTCGGCGGTGGGCGGTTGGGTCATGGGGCCACGTCGCCTGCAAATGGAATCGAGCCTTAGCCTAACCCGACAGGTGACCGCCTTCGCGCCGCGGTTTCGATGACATCCGCGCACACGCCGCCATCCACGCCGGCCGCCGCACTTCCCTGCGCGCCCCACTCCCCGGCAACCCGCCCCGCTTCTCCATCCACCGCTCGATCCACCACATCCCCTGCGCCTGCGACCCACACCGCGCCTGCAACACCGCCATGCGCCATTGGATTTGCGTGTGCCAGCGCCCGGTGCGATCGCGCATCACCATCGCGATGCAGCCGGCGTTCCACAGCAGGTGCGCGGAGCCTTCCTGCAGCAGCCAGCGGCAGGCGGGTGGTAGCGGGCGCGTGGGGGCGACGTAGCGGAAGGCCATGCGATGCGAGCGTACGGGCGCGCGTCGCGCGGGTTGCGAACGTGCGTCAGCCCGACTCGCGCATGTTTGCGATCGTCGCCTGCATCAGGGCGATGGTCTTCGCTCCGCCATTGCGCGTGCCGATCACTTCGGCCGTGCACACCGTGAGCGTTTGGCCGGCTTTGACGACTTTCCCGATAGCCACGAACTCATCGGCGAGCGCGGGGCGCAGCAGGTTCACCTTGAATTCCACCGTGAGCACGTTGCAACCCTCCGGGGCGACGGTCATCGCTGCGTAGCCGCAGGCGCTGTCGAGGATGGTGGTCAGCGCGCCGGCGTGGAGGAAGCCGTTTTGCTGCGTGAGTGCGGGGGATGGCGTCAGCGCAATGTGGACTTCGCCGGGTTCGACGGAGACCAGGCGCGTGCCGAGGGTATGCATCAGGCCCTGGGCCGTGAAGCAGTCGGTGACGAGTTGGTGGATGTCGCGCATGGGGGGATCGTAGCGTGTTGCTTCAGCGCCCGTCCCGCCGGTAGTACAGCAGGATGGGATCGCGATGTAGGCGCCACAGGGTCCATGCGCCGATGGCGAGGGACACTGCACCAGCGACGAGCACTGGCGCAGCCAGGTAGCGCAGGATCGAAGACACGGCCGCCGCTAGCGGCCCCGCGCGTTCCAAGAGATTTGCGATCCACGCAACGCCGACCGACGTCGCCAGAATCAAAAGCAAGCCGCCCCAGAACTGCCTGTCCGCACGCCGCATCGTGCGGCGCTGCCATGCATGGAAATTGCGCATGTCCCTTTCTCCCGTTATGGAATGACGGCAAGATGGGAACGCGATGTCTCACGGGTTGCGAACCGAAACATCCCGCAACCTGGAGAACGCGTTGACAGTGGATTGGCGGATGACTACGCTAACTCCAAGTTCCCTAGCCGGTGCAAGGAACTGCCCGCCACCGCAAGGTGGTCCAGCACGTGCTGATAAGAGGATTCCGGACCGCTCGACAAAAGCCCCGCTCACGCGGGGCTTTTTTTTCAATCGCCGTCTTGGGTCATCGATGCGGACGGGGTGATCCCAAGGTGTTTGCGCAAACGGTTGCGAAAACAAGAGCTCGTTTGCGCTGCACACCCATCGGCCGATCCTTGAGGTAGGCGCTTTGGACGTACATCACCAAGCGTGGATTTGCTTCATCCGTTCGGTACAAGTCGAAATACGCCTGATAGTGCGCTGCGTCGCGGCTCGTGCCATGTGGTTTCCACACCATGTAGTTGTGGCGCCCTGCCCCGTAACACCTGGTCTTGCCATCTGCCAGCCCTCTGATCATCGATGGCAGTTGCTTTGAAAGCGTATAGCGTTGCGGTTGGAATACGCGCACGCTGCGCCCCGCATCAAGCCAGAGGCGTTCCGACCCGTCCGCGATCTGATGCGCCCCCGGCACGTATGCTTCGGTGCATACGTGACAATCGAAGACGACGCGGATGTCGATGGACAAGGGAGGGAGTTCGCCGCGCGCCGCCCTGCTCAACTTCATGTCGAAAGGCCACAAGTGCGAAAAGGAGACCGCCTCTCCATCGATTCGCCTATCTCGCCAGAACGCCCATTGCGATGGATTGCGCCATGGAAAACGGGCGAGGTCGGTTGGAGGTGGGCTTGGCGAAATCGGCAGGCGCGTGAGCGTCTTCACGCGTTGCCTATGTCATGCACTTGACCGTGCAAATTCGATGCATCCATGCATCACGTCCTTGTTGATTTCGTGCTACCTCGCCAATGGCGCAGCACTGGGTTTCAGCTAGCGCAAAGATCGCTCTTCATGCAGCCATGTCTGCACGAGTTCGGCATTGGGAATTGCAGACGTGACATCCCGAGTCGCCGATTCGATCGCTTCGGAAGCCGACGCCGCCTCCCGGCTGAAGTCCAACGAGATCTGTCCTCGACGTCCGATCCCCACCAGCGCGTCCAGACAACCCGCTTCGGCGAGCGCATCGATGTACTGGTCCGCATCGGCAGCAGCATCCGGCAAGCGGAAGCGCAGCGAGAAGTCGTGTCTTGTCATCGGGCGTTCCTCTTCTTCGTGGTGCGCACAGGTGCCGCCGCCGCAACGGCCTCCGACCAATACGTCGACTCCACGATCGCCCCGATGTCCCGCGACAGGCGCAGGAACCACCACGCCAACGCATCCGGCCGCAGCCTCGCGTCATATGCACTGGCCACGGTGCCGACATCGGTGAGTTGCGCCATCAGGCGCAGGTGCTCGCGCAGCTGGACGAGTTCGACGTGCGCGTGTTCGGGCAGGGCGTAGACGGTGGGCGCGCGCTCGTTGGGCGCGCCGGGGGCGTGTTGCATGGCAACCTCCTTCGATCGGAAGAAACCTTGCGCCGCGGATCGGCGCAAGGAGTGTCGGGAGGTTGAAAGGCCGCAAACAGACGGTCGAACGTATTCCCCCTCGCGGGGTGTTGTATTGGGTCCCCTCCCGACGCAGGGGATACACGTTTGGCGCGTTCCTTGGCGCCGACTGTTTGAGGAGCTTTCAAACTCCGGAACGAAGAATGCCGAAGCGCGCCCATGCGGGGATATCAGGCAAAACCGCGAATTGGTGTCGGATTTGTCCTACACGATGAACGCGCGAGGCCGAAATCGACGCGCGATCAAGCTGCGCCCGAGGGCTTCGGTTTTCGCCTGCCCTGTTTGGCGAAGCGCTCGGACAAGCCCTTCACCGACTCCTCCAGGCCGTGCGACGGGCCGAACACCTTCAACATGGTGTAACCCGCGAGCGCGGCCTCGAACACATCGCTGCCGAGGGCAGCCTCGGTGTCGGCGCAAAGCGTGGTGAGCCGCTGCAGCGCGACGTTGATGCGCTTCATGCGGTCGTAGGCTTCGAGATCGGCGCGCATTTCGTCGACGTCCAGCGACGGCGGCACCAGGGCGCGATTCTGTTCGAGCAGTTGGTGCGTCTCGCGCGCGAACGGCTCGTTCCGCTGGCCCATCATGTTCATCGTCCTGCGTTCGCCGGCCTCGAACGCGACCAGTTTCTTGAGGACCGCCTCGATCTGCGCGATCGCGGCGAGGACAGTGCGCTCGTCTTCTTCGCTGATGACGAGGGAAGCACGATTCTGTGACATGCGAAATCTCCGTTAGAGGAGACTCGAGTTTTCGCTTGCGCGAGCACGAAAGGCATTGTGCTTTGGGGCAGATCGGTGCGAAGTCTGATGAGGGGATTTCGCACGTACGCGCGCAGGACGATGACGGGCGCGCGTGGGTTGGCGACGCACTCAGCGCCATCGGCGACGGACCCGGTTCCGTCGGCGCTGCCAGCGATGCCGTCAGCGATGGACGCGATGCCATCGGCGACATCGACTGATTACGTTGGCGACTGCATCGAGTCAGTCGCCGACGGCATCGCGTGCGTGCGTGATTGAACGACGTTCGCCACGGACAGACCCGCGTTCGCTGGCGACAGAGCGCTGTCCGCCGGGAATGCAGCGGCGTCAGTCGGGAGCGCAGTGCGTTGCGTCGGCGGCGAAATGGATCTGCGTCGGCGATGCATTCGGTGCCGACGGCCACAGACTGACCTCAGTCGGCGAGGGAACTGCGTCCATCCAGAATGTCATCGGGCGCGCCGGCGGCGGCCCGCCCACCCTAACCCGTCAGATCGACGACTTCTCCACCCGCTCCAGCTCCTTCTTCCGGCGCACCAGGCGATCGAGCGGCCGTTCGAAGTCTTCCCCGCTGCGCGCGTAGGGATCGACGATGATCGACGGCTGCTCGGCCGCCGCACGCTGCGCTTCGCATTCAGCGGCGAAGTCAACCAGCATCTTGCCGACGTTGTACGTGGCGTAGATCTCCGCATCGGGCCCGATTTCCCTGGCCGCGTTGACGATCGCACCGGCCACGCCCCCGAAGATCCCGAGGAAATGCCGCGCACCCGTGCTGTTGGCCAGCAGGTGCGGCATCGACTCGCGAAGATCGCGCAGGTTGAGGTCGAGGAAATCCTTGCTCTTCATCCATGGTGTCCGGTTGGCGACCCCCGGGAACGAGGGTACTGCGGGGTGGCTGTCGGTGGCGGGGCCAGCGGGAGTCACCAGTGTGCGGAAGCTTGAATCGTTAATGGAAGCGGCCGGGACGCGGGGAATGGCTGCCTCTTACTGGGGGTAACGCGGATGGGGGATCAAACCGGTCCATCGAAGCGGCCACTCCGTACACGTTCGCCAGTCACGAGGAATGCGACAGTCGGCTCCCCGCCTCGCGGCGATTCATCCGAGAAAAATTCTGATGTCCGACGATCTGAACAACCGCGGCCCGCAGGACCGCTCACGAATCAACGTCAACGAAGAACACGAAGTGCGTTATTGGAGCAAGGAGTTTGGTGTCACGGAGCAGGAGCTGCGTGATGCGGTGAGTGGTGCGGGCGTTTCTGCTGATGCGGTGCGGGAGAGGCTAGGGAAGCGGTGATGCGAGTGGCGCGGCAGGGTGACTGTCGCCTGACTCGCTTACGAGGCGCAGCGATGGGTCCGCTTGCGCAGCGCTAGTCGACGTTGCTGTCACTCCGTGTGGGAAGTGACGCAGCGATATCACGAAAGGTCTGCAGCGCAGACTCCAGGTGCTCGATGATTTCCTGCGCCAAAACATCTGCGGTGGAAGAGTGTCGAGGCCGTCCAAGCTGTCGTCCTTGAGCCAGAAGATGTCCAAGCTCGCCTTGTCTTGCGCAATCAAGGCTTGATAGTCCAAGGCTTGATAGTCGAATTAGCGGAAGCACGCTCGAGTTGTGACCCGACTCGTCGCGCTTGGCTTCGATCACCCAAGCGAGTTCTCGTTCTCATAGAAAAGGCCACCCATTCGAGGTGGCCTTTTCCGTCTTCGCGTACGCCTCGTATTTCAGCGCACGCAGATCAAGTCGCCCCCCGCAACCCCACCCGGATCTCCACGCGTCGGTTCTTCGCCTGGTTCTCCGCCGAGTCGTTCGGCACGAGCGGGTTGTTCGGGCCGTACCAGAACAGCACGATGCGGTCGCTGGCAATGCCGTGGGCTTCCTTCAGATAGCGCCCGACCATTTCGGCGCGGCGGCGCGAGAGGCCTTCGTTGTGGTCGCGGCCACCGACGTCGTCGGTGTAGCCGGCGACGACCGCAAACGCATCGGGCTTCATGCTCATGAACTCCGCGATCTTGTCCAGTTCCGCCTTGTCGTCGGCGGCGAGTTCCGATTTGTTGGTGGCGAAGTTGATGTCGTCGGTCTTCAAGCCGGTGATGCGTTGCTGGGTGGTCGTGACGACTTGTTCGGTCACCTTGACGTCGAAAAGCGCGCCCGACGTGTACTCGGGGCGATTGACGAAATCGGCGAGCGGAATCAGGCGCGAGCAGTTGTTGAGCGATGCGATGTCGTCGCGCAGCGCGGCTTCGCGCTTGGGCGTGGCGGTGCTGATCACGTAGAAGCAGATGTCATGGTTTTTCGCCAGGCGCCKGGCGGTTCCGCCGGGATCTGCGCCCGTGTACTCGCCGTCTGAGAACACGAARACCGCGGTGCGCCCCGTCAACTGCTTCAGGATYGGCTCGAGTTTCTGCAGCCCGCTATTCAACGCCGTAGGGCCCTTGCCCTTGTCGCGCACCGACGCGAGCGCGGCGGCGACCTTTTCGCGGTTGTACAGCTGCACCGGATAGTTGTCCTGCCAGTCCGTGTACGTGTAGATGCCGATGTGGTGCCCGATATCCGGGAACCACGCGTTGCGCCCCTCCAGCACGTCCTTCATCACCTTGATCTTCGGCGTGTCCGTTCCCGCGAACTTCTCGTTCATCGACGACGATGTGTCGAGAAGGAAGATCGCGTTGTCCGCGACCTTGACCAGTTGTTCCTTCTTCACGACGTTCTTGGCGAAATCCTCCTTGGTGAGCACTTCGATCGCYAACGACGACTGGGCGAATGCGCCAAACAAAACCCCCGAAAGGATCGCCATGGACAGTTGTGTCAGACGCTTCATGTTCAGCTCCTTGTCCTGCGTGGGCGTACCGTGTCCCAACCGCTGATCGATCAGTCGTATCCCATCACTTTGATCGTCGCGCTCGTCTTGCCGCCGCCGATCGTGTAGGAGATCGTCGTCGACTTCAGACGTCCCTTGAGGCCCGGCGCGTTGTACGGTGCGGTTTCGCCGCCGGATTTCAGCGTGCCTACATTCTCCATCGTGTCRTCGGGCCGRTTGTCCCAATGCAGCACGAGCTTGCTGATCGTGACGTCCGCGCCTTCGACAGCGATCTTGACCTGCTTGACATCCTTGTCCCAGCGCCCGCCCTGGCTCTTGATCTCCACGCTCGGATTGGCGGCCTGGATGGTTTGTTGGCCCAGCGAGAACCATTGGTCTTTTGCCATCGCACCCGGCACCGACAGGAGTGCCAGGGAAGCAATGGCCGCAATGTTGAGCAAACCGATTTTCATCGATGTCTCCTCAGTCTTCAGAGTGGCTTGGCAGCTACGAACTGGCGTAGCGCGGGCGAGTCGATCAACATCCGATGCAACTCATCAAGCACCGGCCCCACGTACGCCGGGGACACCTGCCGGACGCGGATACACAGGTCGTCCGTCGTTGCGCCGGAATCCGGGTTCTCCCATAACACCTGGGAGGTGGCGCCGTCGCTCGCGCGAACCGCCCTGGCGCCCAGCACCCAGGCAAGGGTCACGTCTTCCAGATTGGCGAGTTTCGGCTTCATGGCGGCCATACGATTTTGCGCCCCCGAATGGATCAGCGCACCCGAAAAAGAACTGGGAACGGCACCGTAAAACTACGGTTCTCGAACCACTGTCCTTGAATGGCTCAGCATTAGCGATGGCTCCGCAGGTCCGCTATCCACCAGAAGCCGATACACGCTGCGCAACATCAAGATGCGTCAGGTACAAGCGCAAGTCGAATTCCAGCTGGTGGTAGTCCGGCTCCATGTGCGTGCACAACTGGTAGAAAGACTTGTTGTGCTCGGCTTCCTTCAAGTGCGCCAGTTCATGCACGGCGATCATCTTCAGGAATTCCGCGGGCGCATCGCGGAAAACCGTGGCGATGCGAATCTCGCGACTGGCCTTGAGCCGATCGCCCTGCACCCGCGAGATGGCGGTGTGCGTGCCGAGCGCCTGCTTCATCACCTGCAGCTTGCTGTCGTAAATCACCTTGCCCAGCGGCACGGCCCTGCGCAGGTGCTCGTCCTTGAGGGCCTGGACGTAATCGTACAGTTGGCTGTCGCTGCGCACGGCGTGGGACTGGCCGTACTTGTCGGCCAGCATCGGGCCCAGCCGGCCCTGTTCGATCAGCGCGTGCACCCGCGCGTGCACGTGTTCCGGATAGCCTGCGAGGTACTTCAACGGATCCATCAGAAGGCGACGACGGCGGGCATCGGGGACGGCAAGTATCATGGGCCGAAAACCCCCGGTAAGACACTGCGATATGGCCAAGGCAAACCCGCTCCAGGAACAATTGCTCAAGGCCGGCCTGGTCAAGAAGGCCAAGCTGGCCGAAGTGGCGCGCGAGCAAAACAAGGCCCGGCATGGCAAAGGCCAGCCCGAGCCCAACGAGATCCAGCGCGAGGCCGAGCGCGCGAGGGCCGAAAAGGCCAAGCGTGACCGCGAGCTTGCCGCCGAGCGCAAAGCACAGTCGCGCATCACTGAACTCCGCGCGCAGGCACGGCAGATCATCGAAGACAGGAAAGTGCCGCGCTCCGGGGAAAGCGAGTACCGCTTCACTGCCGATGGCGCCATCCGCACCCTGCTCGTCAACGACGACCTGCGCAAGAAGCTGTCTTCCGGAGCGCTGGTGATCGCCCGCCTGGGCGACCGTTACGAGCTGCTGCCGCGTGCGGCCGGCGACAAGGTCCGCGAACGCGACGCCAGCATGATCGTGCTCGATCACGGCGAGGACGCGGGCGCCGAGCCCTCCGCGGGAACCTCCGAAGACGATGCGTATTACGCGCAGTTCCAGGTACCCGACGACCTGGTTTGGTAAGTGGGTGCGCGCGGCTCGCCGTCACCCCAACGGATCACTTCAAGCTCCAATAGCCGATCGTTCGGGTCGGCGAACAGGATGATCGTAACGGCGGCGCCATCCGAATCGTATCCGCGCATTTCCACCGGGCACTGTCTCTGTCCTGCCAGAAGAGGCCGGTGATACCCATTGATGCCGAACGCGACCAGAGAAGGCGGTTCCGCCTCCACAAATGCCGCATTGAGATCGCGAAGCAACTGCTTCCCTTGATCAGGCGCAAGCCTTTCAGCAACGCAGGTAAGCAAGCGTCTCTCGGTACTGTTTACGGGTCTTGTCATATGTGGAGAATCGATCCAAGTCGACGCATGATGTCCGCTTGGCCGGGTTGGATCGGTCAAACCGTTGCGTTGGTTTTACGTCCGCGCTCGGAAGGAGATGCGAAATGTATGCAACGACACGACGGTATGAAGGCGTGACCGATCCTGGCGAGGCGGCGCGGCGGGTCAACGAAGGCTTCGTGCAACTCATCAGCAAGATGCCGGGGTTCGTTGCCTACTATTGGGCGGACGCCGGGGGTGGCGTGATGGTTTCAACGAGCGTCTTCCAGGACCGGGCCGGTGTTGAAGAATCCAACCGACAGGCTGCGGATTGGGTGCGCCAGAACATGGCGCCATTGCTTCCGAACCCGCCGCAGATCACTGCTGGGGAAGTTGTCGCGCACACAGCGAAGTAGACGCAGCCTCTTCGCACGGATCGATCCGTGGCGAGCGCACGCGAACGCGTCCCGGCGTTCCGTCGTTAGCCGTGGCGAAGGCTACCGAACCGAGCGCGTCGGCGCGGCGCAGCAGCAGTTCAATTTCCCCGACGGCGAGAAGGCCCGCGCGCTCGGCGCGTCTACGGCGGCCTCATGGTCAAGTGGATCGCCGGAACTGGGCCGATGCTGATGGAAGTCGGCCGTGGAAGTGCCTGGTGACGCATGACGGGGCGTTCGACCAGCGCATGCCGGGCTACGCGACGGAAGCACTCTGGTTCAGCCAATGGGAAAGCGGCGGTAAGCCGTTCGGGTTTCGCGAAAACGTAAAGGCCCCGCGATCGCGGGGCCTTTTTTTGTTTCAGTACTGCGAAGGGAATGAGCGCCGACACGGCGAACTCGGAACCACGAGCGCCCCGTTGTTGAGGGCATCGAGCGCGTTCTTCAATTGTTCCTGTGTTGCGCGGTTGGCGTCGCCGGTCGGCGTAAATGGATCGGCCGCCAAGGCGGCATCCGCTGCAGCGATCAGACTGTTGATGGTGCCGCCGAACGGGATGTAGAACGCATTGCCATTGACGTAACCGGCTTCCACGTTGAGTCGCATCGCGGCCAGGTGCGATGACAACTTGTAGGCCATGTTCGTTGCGTCGCTGGCCAGCAGCCAGGTGCGGAAGGACGGGTAGTCGACGGGATCGAAGACACCGCCGTTCGCGTCTACCAGGTTGAGCGCGACGAGCAGATTGAGTTCCGGCAACAGGCTCGGCGGGCTACCGTCGAGCAACTTCGCCTCGCCGTTCCGGTTGCTCCAGAACCCAGGCGTCTTGCCGCCGCTGGGTTTCTTGCAGTAATTGCCGAACTTCACGGTGGTCGTGTAACCGGCGTAGACACGGATGCCCGTGAGCGGATTGACCACCACGCCGTTCACGCGTGGCGCGGACTGGATCCAGTTCGCTTCATTCGGCGTGCCTTCCAGCACGGAGTAGCCGCTGCCGGGCGCGAGGCCGGGAAACGACGTCCATCCTTCGGAATTGGTGCTCTGGGTGATGTCGGACGGTCCGAGCGTCATCGGCCAACCCGACAGGTACGGCTCGCCCGTGTTGTAAACGCCGTTGGCATTCCTGTCGTAGTACTTCTTCACCACGATCTTGCCGGTGTCGTAATTGGTCGCGAATGCCGCGCCCGACAGCAGGGTCGCAGCGAATAGCGTTGCCGTGAGCGCGCGACGCACCTTGTTCGACGAATTGTCCATGGGCCACCTCGTGGGTTCTTGTACGGGGGCTAACGTATGCATTCGTGCGACGCGGACAGGAACGGAAACCGCAGAGCTCGTGCGCAAAAACGCAGAAGGCGCCGGCTCCGTACTCCGATCCGGGCATCCGTGGCGGGTCCTCAAAGGCGCGCGCCCTTACGAGGCGGCGCCGGAGTCAGCGGTTCGGCTGAGATGGGAAAAGCGCAAGCCTTGGCGTCGAACAGCTCCGTGGTTTGATAGCCCTGCAGCAGGCCGAACTTGATCTTGTCCCGTCGCAGGCGATCGAACAGGAAATCGAACGCTTCCGGCGTTCCGTCCGCCGGCACGAGGTTGCGACCGAGGGGGCGCGTGGCATCGTCCCATTGCAGGGGGATCACAAGTTCCGGATGCACCTGGTCGACGGTCTGCCGGTAATACAGGTCCTGGAAGTATTCGCTCTGCTCGGCCAGGCGGCCGGTGGGAAGGAACAGGACGTCGGCGTTGACGTGATCGAGCGCGCCGGGCAGGAAGTTCGTCGCCGACTTGACCAGGATCGAACGACTGCCCTTGCGGATGAGGAAGTCGATGGAACTCCCACCCGGACGCGTTCGACCCGACGCGTCCTTCGGCAATGGCGCCGCCTTGGAAGCGATCTGCTCGACGCGGAATTTCCCGACCGCGATGGTGGTACCCGGCGTGTACGAAGCAAGTTGCCGTTGCGGCATGCCGTCGGCACGCGCGACGTCGAGCGCACCGCTTGGGCCGTAAAGCACCGCGCCGGTCTTGCGCGCGATGTAGATCGCGTCTGCGATGCGATCGTCGGCCACCAAAATCGCGCGGATGCGTTTGGCTTGCAGCAACCGCAGGGTTTCGTCGATGCGCTTGGTGTCCGCGCGCGCGGCCGGGCCATCGGATCGACTGACGAGCGGATTGACCAGGAGCTGCGTTACCCCGTCGTCGAACAGCAGCATCGACGTGCCGAGGTAGGTGACGGTGATGCTCCCGGGCCTGGGCACCACGGCCACGGACGACAACACATTGGGCCGATAGCGCTCCGGCAATGGGTCGCTGGCCTGCGCGTCCTCAGACGCCGTGCCGTCGCCCTGCCGCCCGCAGGAGGCACATACCACCAGCGCCAGCAGCAACCAGACGACGACACGGCGTGTGCGCATGGCAGAAGTCTCCCTTGGTGGCGCGAACGCGGCAATCGGCGCGCATCGGTCAGCGTCGTCGGCAAAGAAAAGGGGCGACGGTCCTTTCCGTCGCCCCGAATTCAACCGATCAGTGGCTTGCCGTCATCGGCAAAGCGGGCAGCTGTCGGTGGCGTAGTCGGTCTGCGGGTTGGGGGAGCCCGTGACCGGAATGGCCGTATCGGCGCTCACGTCCACCCGGTTTCCAAACACCGCAACCTCCGTATCGGTTTCGCCGTTGTCGGGCGCCACCGCGTTGAAGCACAGGCCTTCGTCGTCTTCGATCGTGCCGTTGCCATCGGTGTCACCGAGCAGGATCGAGTCCGTCGCCGACCCCATGGGTCCCAGCGTCGTCCCCGTCGGCACCAGCGAACTGGCGCTGATCTTCGGGTCGGCCACCACGAGGTTCTTCAATGCGACGTTACCCTTGTTGGTGACTTCGATGCTGAAGCAGGCGTGCGCCTTCATGCCGCCTGTCGTGTTGACCAGCGTCACCTTGTCGCCGACGCAGTCCTTGGTGACGTCGATCGCCGTGTTGGTGGGGGCGACGCACTCGTCCAGGACATCGTCGTCGGACTTCATTTGATACGTCCGGACCAGGTCGGGATCGCCCGCTCCGACAAACGTCTTCGCGCGCGCCTCGACTTGGTTGAGTAACGGGTTGTCCAGGCTATCGCAGGAAAGCGTCACGCCGACCGACGAGTGGCCCGCGATGGTGTTGGCGATTTCATACGCCGTGTCCTTGACCAGGTTCGTGTTCAACGACAGCGCCGGATTTGCGGCGGTGCCACCCGACCCCAGGTTGACGGCGGTGATCTTGCAGGCGTTCCCGGTCGTGCCGCCCAGGCCGATCTTCTCGACCAGTTGCACGTCACGCAACGTGCCACCGCTCGGGTTGGAGAACGTCACGGTGAAGTTGGTGTGGATGCTGACGCCATCGGAATTCACCACCGGGCTCACGCCGGCTTCGACCTTGCAGGCCTTGGCCACGGACATGTCGCACAAGGCGAAGTCGCCGAGCGCGAAATCCTTCAACTGGGCGGAGGTGGAGGCCGACGTGCGGGTCATCGCCATGAACGAAGCGAAACACGTCGATCCGGTGCCGAAGATCTGGGTGAGGTCGACCCCGCCTTCGAAAAAGGTGCGCGCGGGGAACGTATTCGTCTGATCGAACGAGCCGCCGGACTTGAAGAAGTAGTTCGACCAGGAAGAAGGCACGCTTTCGGAATTGCTGTTCGACGCCGCGCATGCCATGGGCGTCGTCTGGCCCGTAGCGTTGTTCAGGCAGTACCGATCGCCGACGGTGTTGCCGCCGCCCGTCGAGGTGGAACCCACGACCTGCAGGGGTTTCTGTCCACCCACCCACCGGAAGACGTTGATCTCGCCGATCTTGCCGCCGACGACGTAGTCGGAGGTGACCAGGATGTCGCCGATGGTGTGGGTGCCGGTAAACGCTCCGTTGGCGCCGATGCTGATCTTGTCCTTGAAGAACCAGAAGCCTGTCGCGGCCGTGCCGCCGGCGCCAGAGCGATCCAGACCGAAATAGACCAGCAGATGGCCGTTCGAAGGATCGGTGTATGCCGCTGCGAAGGCATGGCCGATTTCGTTCTTGATCGGTGAGACCGCGGACGTGACCTGTTGCCATTGATTGACGTTGTTGACGTCCTTCGATCCCCCGCCCGTGAACGCGGTGTCCGTGGCGTCGAGGCCATCGGTGATGAACGTCTGGACGTTGGCGTTGTTTTGCGCGATCAGTCCAGGGCCACCCGGACGATCGTCTGCGATGTTTTCCCAGTCGTCACCGGTCGGCGCGCCATCTACGGCGTCACCTTCGAGTTCGAAGATGGTCGCGTCGTTGACCGACAAGGCGATTAGGGGAATCGCTACGCCCGCGCCCGCGAGGAGCACCGCGAGGATGCGACCGGCATTCTTTCGAGTGCTTCGCGTGTGGGTGGCCATGACCGAACTCCCTTCGAAGTAGGACGTAGCCGGAAAACCGCGGGGACCGGCGACGGCCCGCGGAGCATCTTCCCGACTGTCGCTTGCAGGAATCGCTCGTGCAGGTGAGCCACTCGTGCAGGTGAGTAAGCTTGGCCGCTCGCATTCGTCTTGCACGTTGCGCCGCGGGCGGTGCGCGGCAAGCCTTGGAGGCGAATTCGGTTCGTAGCGGCCACTCCGCGCCGCGTGTCCGCTATCGGCCAGAAGCGGACGTCCGCTTCGACAATCAGCCGATCGGGCAAAGGAGGTTCACCGTCCACATGGTGCGGCGAGGTGCCGTCTCCGTCACTCTCCGGCGGTCTGCGTCGTGGTGATGGATTCAGGCGGCTTCCCGCTCGCGTCCACCAGGTGCTGCCGGAAGAACGCGATGCGCGCCTGGTCGGCTTCCGGTTGCTCCCACATCGCGTGGGTCGCGCCGTCCAACGCGACGAACGTATGCGGCTTGCCCGCGCGTTCGAGTGCGCGGACCAGTTGCCTGGATTCTTCGATAGGCACGTCGTCGTCGGCGGTTCCGTGGAGAATCAGGAGCGGCGCCTGCAGTCGCCCCACCAACGCCAGGTTCGATCCGGCCGCATACGCGCCCGCGCAATCATCCGGCGCGCATCCCATGTACGGTTCGGCGGCGACGCGCATCGTCGACAATTCGAACGCACCGGCTGCAAACACGCCGGCTTTGTAGAGCTCCGGTGCTTGCAGCATGGTGCGCAGTCCGAAATAGCCGCCCCAACTTCCGCCCATGACGCCAACGCGCGCCAGATCCATGTATGGGCGGTCCTTAGCCAGGTTGCGCAGTCCCGCCACCTGGTCCGCCGGCTCGACTTGTCCGAAACGCCCATATCCGAAGTTCTGGAAATCTCGCCCTCGGCCGGGCGTGCCGCGGCCATCGAGCATCACCACCACGAAGCCCTGCTGTGCGATCCGGCGCATCTGGGCGAGGTTCTGGTTGGTCGGGCTGGGCGGCACGACGCTGGCATTCGGGCCGCCGTAGATGTTCTGGATGACCGGGTATCGTTTGCCGGGTTCGAGCGGATGCGGAGCAACCACGATGGCGCGAAGCAGGGTCTTGCCGTCCGCCGCGGGCACCAGCGCGGTCTCTGGGGCCGCGTATCCATTCGCGATGGCCTCGCGCCAATCGGCTTCCCACACCGTCTTGACCGCGGTGCCCGTGCTGGTGATCTCCTCGATGCGACGGGTTTGCGGAAACCCTGCGCGGATCAACCAGAGCCGGGACTTGTCCGCGGAAAACTTGATCGACGGAATGTGATCGGCTTCGGCGATCGTGGTGAGCTTGCCGGTGTCCAACTCGATGCGGATCAGCCGATCGAAATAGGGATTGCGGGCGTGGCCATTGGCCTTCGCGTAGACGATCCGGTTCGGCACGTCCACTTCGATGACGCGGTCCACCCAACCTTCCATGCGTTGCTCGGTCAACGCTTTGCGCAGCTTGCCGTCTGCCTTGTAGTGATACAAATGTCGGAAACCGGTGCGGTCGCTGGTCCAGACGAACGAGTCGTCGGGGAGAAAGGTGACGATCTTCTGCGCGAGCAAGGGTTGGGTGTAACCATCGAGCATGTTCAAACCGATCAGCGAGATCGGTTTGCTTTCCGCCAGCAGCACACGCACCTTTCCATTGCGAGGATCGGCGACCAGCAGATCCAGGTGGGTCTGGTAACGATCCGCCCGCAACAGCCGCAACTGCCGAGAATCGTGTCGCCATTCCAGGAGTTGGAGATACGGTTGGGCAGGATCATGCAGGATGGGCGTCGCCCGGCCCGTGCGGACGTCGACCACGTACAGTTGCGTCTTCGGCAAAGGCTGGCCGACTCGCGAATAACGTACCTGTCGCGTTTTCGTCGGGCCGAACTGATCGCCTGTCAGCGTGATCAGCGGCACCTTGGCGTCGTCGATCTTCTTGACGGCCAGCGACTTGCCGTCGGGAGACCAGAGCGCCCCCTCGATGTCCCAGTGGCCGGCGTCGTCGGCAGGTGCCAGCACGCGAACGGCCTCGCTTGTTCTTGAACGTACGTAGAGATTGCCGTCTTGCGTGCCCGCCACTTGCCGGCGATCTTGTGACTCCACTTCCGTGACGGGCGGCATGTAGGAAAACTGGGCGGGGCGTACGACCTTGAGCGGCGTCGACGGCGCCGTCGGTACCTTCCCGGTCGGCAACGCATCCCAGATTGCGCGGGTTTGGGCCGCAATCGGCGTGGTCGGGTTTTCACTCTGCACGTAGGTGGGCTTGGCAGGTGGCTCGGCAGCGCGCGAAGTCACGACCAGCGCGAGCCACATCGCCGCCAGGGCGATGGTTCCAGTTCTCATTGCAAGTCCCCCACTGTCGACCGTCCGGATATGCAGCGGCGCGATGCTCGCAGTCCTGCATTCGTAGGTTCTACGTTAACCGCAGGCGATGGCGGTCACTCAGCATCCGCGCAACTTGCATCCTTGTGGTGAACCTTGGTCACCCACGCCGCACGGCGGGCCGCCGACACCGCGCGCGGGCGCATCGTCCATCCCGTCGTGCAGATGACACTCTTCAATGATGCGTACGCGCCGACAAGTGGTCTCATCGCGGTACTTCCGGCACGCTCACCGGCGCGGTGTTCGGATCAGCGTTGCGGCACATTGATCATCGTCAATCCGGATCGACATGCCGGCACTCGACCGTCGACAATTCCTGAAGCTCGCCGCCGCGCTGGGCGCGACCGTCGCCTTTGGCTGCGCGCACGTGCGCCCTTCGTCGAGTGGATGGCGCGAGCGCCGCGGCCTGTATCCGCAGGGCGTTGCCTCGGGCGATCCCGACGAGAACAGCGTGCTGCTGTGGACGCGACGCCCGTATGCCGATGCCCGCGACCGCGCCACGCTGATCGTCGAAGTCGCGGACGATCCGGCATTCACGCGCGTGATCGCGACTACGGCGGCGCCGGTGCTGGCGGCGGCCGACTGGACCTGTCGCGTGCTGGTGGGCGATCTGCCGCCGGCCGGCGAATACTGGTATCGCTTCATCGACGAGGAAGGCAGCGGCAGCCGCATCGGCCGCACGCTGACGGCACCCGCGCCCGACGATGCGCGCCCGGCGCGCTTCGCCTTCGTCAGTTGCCAGACCATTTGCGAGGGCGCACAAAACGCCTATCGCAAGATGATCTTCGAAGACGAACGGGCGGCGCCGGACGAACGACTCGGATTCGTGCTGCATCTGGGCGACTTCATTTACGAAGTCGTGCAATACCCGGACCAGGTCAAGGACGGCAAACGCTACGACCGCGTCGTCAAGTTCCCGGTCAAGTTCGAGCACGGCAAGAAAGTCGCCAAAAACCGCTTCACCGTGCCCGGGTCGCTGGACGACTATCGCGCGCTCTACCACGCCTACCTGCGCGATCCCGACATCCAGGACGCACGTGCCCGCTTTCCGTTCGTGGCGATGTGGGACAACCACGAATTCTCATGGCAGGGCTGGCAGTCAATTGTGGAATACGGCGAGGGCCGGATACCTGCGCAGACGCTGAAGGTCGCGGCGAACCAGGCCTGGTTCGAATACCAGCCGATGCGCGTCACGCCGCCGGGCCGCTCGTTGGCCAGCTTCGATGCACCGCATGTGGTCGACACAACGGTGACCGAGTTCGACGACGACGGCCTGGGACGCGAACCCAACAACCTCGCTGCGATCGAAAGCCTGATCGCGTATCGCGCGCTGCGCTGGGGCCGGCACATCGACCTGATGATCACCGATCAGCGCAGCTTCCGCTCGCCCGACCCATCCAATCGCGACGAGCTCGGGCCGCTGTTCGAGAACACGCCCTTCAGCTTCTTTCCCGAGGCGCTGGCGATGCACATCGACAGCGGCCGCGACTTCGCCGATGGCCACCCGCCGGCGCAGCTGTCCTTCGGCGGGAAGTCCATCGCCAACTTCCGCGCGAAAGAACCCCCGCAGTCGATGTTGGGCGCGAAGCAGAAGGCCTGGTTCCTCGAGCGCTTGCGCACCGCGCAAGCCACGTGGAAGATCTGGGGCAATTCGCTGGGCACGCCCGATTGGCGCATCGATCCGCAACAACTGCCCGCTGCGATGGGGAAATGGATCGACGGGTACGCCGTCATGGCCAATTACGACTGGGGCGGCATGTATCACGAACGCGCGCAGATCTTCGATGCGGTGCGCGATGCCGGCATCACCGGATTCGCCATCCTGTCGGGCGATCGCCACAGCTTCTGGGCGGGCCTGGCCGCCAAGGCCTTGCCGCCCGCGCAGTTCGAACCGGTGGGTGTCACCTTCGTCGTCGGCTCGATTTCGGCCGTGGGCGCGGCCGAAGCCAACGAGCACAACCTCAAGCAGGACGATCCGTTGCGCCCGCTGTTCGTCGCCAATCCCGGCGGCGGGCCGCCGCAGCCCACCGTGAACCTGCTGCTGCACCACGGCCTCCGTTCGGCGCTGGAATACGCGAGCAGTGGCGACCTGGCGAAGGCGCACGCCGTGCGCAATCCGGAAATGGCGCCGCATCTGTCGTTCGTCGACATGGGCGGGCACGGCTACGGCACGGTGCGGGTCGACGGCACCGCGATGGTGACCGACTTCGTCTGCATCCCGCGGCCCATCGAACGCAGCGCCGGCGTGGATGGCGGCCCGTTGCGCTATCGCGTTCGCCACGCGGTGCCGCTCTGGCGCGCGGGCGAACAACCGCGGATGCGGCAGACGGTTTTGGAAGGGGATGCCGGATTGGCGGTTTGAAGCTGTCGGCGCCTACTCCGACTACCCCAACGTCCTTCACTCCTTCGCGAACCCGATCCGCCACCAACGATTCAAGCGCAGGCCGACACGTTACCGGACGGAGGGCGGCGGGCCCATCTGGCGAAGTCGAGTCCGCCTTCCGGGGTCGTGGGTCTGCGCTCACCCGGGAAACGCAATCTCCCCCAGCTCCCACGCACTCCGGAAGCGCTCCATCCCGTGCGACCCGCCGTTGACCAATCGACGTGCCTTCAGCAGGTTCCCCGCCGCAACCGCGGCTCGCACACGCGCTTCTTTGTTCTTGAGGAACTGCGCGAGGATGCGACCGGCCAGCGGGCCGTCGATCGCAAGGTCGGGATTGCCCAGCAGATCCACGCCCACCTGGCGTCCGACCTTGTCGTAGTTTTCGCGTCCGGTCAGTTGCACGAAGCCGCGGCCCTTGAAGCGTGCGCCATCGCCGGGTTGTGTATTGCCGACGCCGTCGCCCGCGGAAGTGCCCGGCTCGTAAAGATCGAATGGATGGTGCCGTGTGTTGAAGCCGCTGGGGCCTTCGGGAATCGGAACGAAGCCTTCGGTCTCCGCACGGATCGTCGCCAATGCCATCAACACCATTTCGCGATCGCCCAGTGCGCATTCGCGCAGGCCCGCGAGCACCGAAGGCAGGTGCCTGACGATGTTCGGCCTGGGTGTGTTCGGGAACATCGTCGCAACGAGGTCCGGCGTCACGTTGCCGGTGATGTCGCCCACCGCGTGCACGAGCTCCGCGCCCCGCTCCGCCATCCCCCGCGCGATGTGCAATGCATCGGAGACTGGCCGCAGGAATGCCGCGCTCATGAAGCCGTCGGCCAGGCTGTCGCCGATGAAGTCGACCAGCGCCCATCCGTCGTGGCGTGCCAGCACGTCCACCTGCGTGCCGGCGGGCACGACGCGAAGGACGTCGCTGTCCGCCGAGGGTCCACTGCGCAAGCGCAGGCCGCTGCGTGCGATCACTTCCTGGCGGTCGGCGACGCGCGGCTGCGTCGGCACGAGGCTCGGCGGTGCTTCGAATGCAGGCAGGTGCAGGCTTGCCAGGTAGGCATCGAGGCCCACGATGGACGCCGGATCCAGGCCCACGGCCAGCTCGTCCGGCCCGACGTCCATCTCGAAGTGCATGCAGTCCTTGCGGTCGCTCCAACTGCCGCCCCATTCGAAGACGGGCACGCCGTCGCGCGTGCGGATCTTGCGGACGTCGTCGATCATCGCCTGCGTCATGTCGGTGTCGGCCACGCCGGCGCGGACATCGAGTGCGCGCAGGGCTTGCGTCTGTTTGTCCGAATAGCGCACCCGTCGCGTGCCTGCATGGTTGTTGTAGGGGTTGGTTTCCCAGTTCACGTCGAGCGCGATGCCGTAGCCGTGCAGGCTCTTGCCCGTGCCGCCGGTGATCGGGCGGCAGTTGTAGCTGTCGGTGTCCTGCGTGCGCACCGTGTAGCCATGGTGGTGGAGCACGGCGGCGAGTGCTTCGAAGGCCCGCGTCGTCGGTGGTGCGACGCGGATCTTGTCGGGGCCGAACGGGATCAACACCATCTCGTCTTCGGCGCATTCGAAGGCTTTCCACAGGCGGCGCAATTGCGCGGTGTTCTTCGGCATTTTGCGGTTCTCCTACGTGAAGGAGTTGATCGAGCGCACGATGCCCAGCAGCCAGCGCCAGACATCCGGCATCACCAGCGGCACCAGCACGACGCCCATGGCCAGGAACTTCGGCCACAGGGCACGCAGGCTGCCGCCGAAGGTCAGCTGGTCGCCGGTGCGCGTGAACATCGGGCCGAGCATCATGTCCTGCTCCATGCGCAGGACCAGGTACACCCCGTAGCCGAAGCTGGCGACCAGTTGCACGATCGCGATCATCGTCATGCGCGGTTCCAGCAGCGGCGGATACGTGGACATCGCCATCAGCACGGCGATCGGCGCCAACATCGCGCACCACACGCAGGTGCGCATGGCGACGACGTGCAGTTTGAGTTCGGCCACCAGTTGGGCCTGCCATTTTTCGAAACGTTCGGGATCCAACGCCTCGTGGAGCGCCATCGTCTTCGCACCGCGGTCGACGAGTTCGCACGTCAGCGCGGCCCATGCATCGGGCGCCTCGTAGGACAACGCGTCGATGTCGCTCACGCGATTGAGACTGAGGTTGAACGGCGTCTGCGGCGCCTGGTGGATGACCTGCGGCGCTGGCCAATTCTTTTCCCGCAGGTAAGCGCGGATGCCCGGCATCGCGCCCGACACGAACAAGGTGATGCGGCAAATCAGGCGCAACAGCCTGGCGGCGTTGACGAGGAAGGCGACGCCGAAAGCTAGCACCAGCAGCGCGACCAACCAGGGCAGGCCCGAATCCACGCTCAAGGGCAGGCCGCTGGGATTGAGTTCGAACAGGAGGAAGACGTTCTGCCGGAAGATGACGAGCAGCGCGATCACGGCGATGAGCACGGGCAGGAACCACGCGAGCGTGGGGTGTTTGTAGGGGTCGGGCCGCGAGATCTTCTTCACGAACTGGGCCACGTACTTGCCGAGGCGATGGTCGGCGACTTTCAGCCGCGCGAAGCCCAGGATGCATACGCACATGTAGATCAACCAGATGGCGACCAGCGCATGCAGGTCGCGCCCGTGCGCCAGCGCCTTGTCGCCGTCGACCACCTCGACCAGGCGCTTGAGCGACACGGCGAACGCAGTGTTCGACACCAACCACAACAGGAGCATCAGGACCACCACCCGGTGCGGCGACAGCGACGCATTCGGCTGGCGGTTCGGCACATGGGCAACAGCCTCCGTGGGCTGCCCCGGCGGCGCGGTTTTCTTTCGGACCTCCGCGCGGAACCGGTCCCAGGCCCCTTTGATCCATCGGCCATCGAACACCACGTAACGCATCGCCGACAGGAACACCCGGCCCCGGCCGACGCCGGCGATGACCCAAAGCGCCACCAACATGAAATACGCAGAGAACAGGGTCATGGCGACGAAGGACGGCATTTGCGCGACCACGCGTGTTTCCGCCGCGGCCATCGCGCTACGTGGTTTTGCGCCATCTCGAAGCGCGTGGCGGCAAGCGGGCGTCCATCCTGCGAGGCGGGGGAAATCCAGCTCCTGGAAACCCGCGAGCGTCGCGACATACAGGCAGGGTGAGGCGCGTGACGACGCGTGGATCTCAGGTGCCGCGAACGCAAGGAAGGAGGTGTTACTCACCGCTCGCCGCTCGTGCCAACGCAACAGCAGGGAAGCGGCGCGGAAAACATTGGCGGCAAAGTCGGTGGCGAACGAATACGTCCGTGGCCACTCTTTTTGCGCCTTGCCCCGCACGCACGCAATCGGAGTGTTCCTTTCGTCCGTGCAGACGATCGCGTCGCCCGCAGGAACGAAGACCGCACCCCGGCTGCCCCGGCGGTAATCGGGATGGATCGCGAGGAAATCCAGTTCCATCATCACCGGCAGCGCGTCGGGCAAGTGCTGCCGCACCTGGCTGAGCAGGAACAGGCGATCGCGCACATCCGTGGCAACGATCACCACGACATCCGGATGCACGTGCATGCTCAGCGAGTCGAACATCCGGTACAGCATGAGTTCGTCCGAGCGCGAGGTCAGGCTCGGTTCGTAGATCGTCGGACGATCCATCCCTTCGCGCGCCGAGGTCATGTCCAGTTCGAGCAGGCGACCGCGCGACTTCGGCATGCCCTGCATCTGCGACTCGTCTTCATTCCGTTCGATCGAGTGCTCCGCACGGATCGAGGCAATGTTCGGCGGAAACCAGCGAACGTCGACGCGCAGCGACGTCGACTTGTCCTGGTTCGGGCACCTGAACTCGGGACGGCTGTCGAACAGGGTGAATTGTTCGGCGTCCCGCCCGAACGACGACTCCTCGGCGAGGACGATCATCTTCCGCCCGCTCGCCTTGGAGGGCAACGTGCAGAGATAACTGCGCAGTGCCAGGTATTGCTCGATGAGCGGCCAGGCGAGCGGCACGTAGGTGTTCCCACCGCGCGCATGGGCCCGCGTCGGATCGATCGTCAGGAAACTGTCGATGTTGCGGTTCGAATTCACCGTCGCCGATGCACTCAACAGGAGCGCATCGATGCGGGCGAAGCTGCTGCCGTTGCGAAGGGCCCGGATGCCCAGGGCGAGCGATTGCATCGAACCCGAGAACGCAGGACCGAGGATGTCGAGCCTGGCCGCTCGCGTGTCGGTCGACCGCGCATCGCACCGTTCGCCGGTGCGTAGCACCGCGACGTCGGTGGGACCCAGCATGTCGAAGTGCATGGCGCAACGTGCAGCCACGTCGAACGCGTCGCGCTGCACGCCGTAGCTCGGCGACTCTCCCACCAGGAAGACGAGCGCATAGTCAGGCGCCCTGCCGTATTTGGAAACGCGCCACGCATCGCGACGGAACAGCAGCACGCCGGGCGCCCTGCGATACGTACGCGCGTCGTTCGGATCGCTTCTCTCCTGCGCACCGGGCTTGATCGGTGCCGGGGGCCTCCACGGAAATGCGTAGCCACTCAGCACGTAGTTCTGCGACTGGAACCCGCTGATGGTCGCCTGCAGCGCCATGTCGAACGATCGCCCGAGGTGCGTTTCCACCGGGTCCGGAATCGTGGCGACCATGGCGCGCACGCGGACCCGCCTGCTGGAGAGGTTCGCGAGAGGCCGCAGTGGATCGGCCAATTGCGGGGTTGTTGCGAAATAATCCTCGCCGGAAATCTTCGGCAGTCGCACCACCGTGGCCGCGGCGGGTGGAACGACGCTCCCTTGCGCCGCGACCTGCGCGGCATCGGACGCGCCGCACAGCGCCAGCAACGCCAACACGCTGCACATCGCAACTGAGCAGTGACTCCATCCGCGCATGAGGCGAACGCTTCCTCTGCAGTGCGCACCTGCTGGCAAGCGACGCGTCCGGATGCGTCGAGCGGCCATGGAATAGGACGAACGGTAGTGACGCGCGGTCTCTCCAGAGAGGCGTGGTATCGGTGTTGCGCCGCTCAGCGCGCGAATGCCTTCGCCAGGCGCTTGCGAATCGCCGCGGGGACGTTCGGGTGGCTCGAGATACGTTTCACGAACGCCCTGTCGTCGACCGCGGTCAACTTGTCGAGCGTCATCGGCTGCAACAATTCCGAGAGCACGAGGTTCCCGAGAGCCTCCATGCCCAGCGCGCGTATCGGCATCGCAACGCCCTGCCCTTCGAGGAACCGGGGACGAATCGACGTGCCGGTCGGCTCCTCTTCCTCAAGCACCAGTGTCCACTCCGGCTGTACCTGCGCCAGTGCGCGCACCGATCGCGGGTGTTCCAGTTGTTCGGCAAGCTTCACCAAGTCGCGCAACCCGGTTTGCAGCGTCTTCGTCGCCGCCTTCAACGAGACGGGTTTCAGCGGCGCCGTGGTGACACCGGACAAATCCAGCAGGCGCGGACTGCCGCCCACCTTGCACGCTTCGGCTTTCTTCGCCCCGCCCATGAGGCGACGCAGGCCATAGCGACGCACGCCGTCGACGACCACCAGGACGATGTCGGTCTCGCTGGCTTCCAGCAATTGCCGATACGGCGCTTTGTCCAGACCGCGCACGACGATCAGGTCGGCGCGCTTGCCGGCTTCCAGGCTACCCACACGCGTGTCCCACTGGATGATGCCGGCGGCGTTGCTCGTCGCCATCGCAACGATGTCCGCATCGGAGAACACTTTGCCGAAGTGTTGCGCGACCGCGAACGCGACCTTCATCTCGCCGAGCAGGTTCTTGCTGCCACTGGGCGCCCAGTCCGCGCCCAGGCCCATGCGGACGCCTGCTTTCTTCGCGGCCGCGATGTCGGCCGTCTGCCCGTAGAGCAACAGGTTGCTCAACGGCGACCACACCATCGAGGCGCCGTTCGCCTTCATCTTCCGGAAGTCCGTCGCCTTGAGCGCAACGCAATGGATGCCCGCCAGCGAAGGGGCCAAGGCGGGTTCGACGCCCTTGGGACACAGCGATTCGAAATGCGCGCGGGCGCGCTCGTCCGTGCCTTCGCTCAGGTGCAGCAGCACCGCGGAGCTGTGCTTCAACAGCGCAAGGAAGGTTTCGCGATCGTGCGCGGCGACATCGGCGATGCGCGCATGCGCCGCTGGGAATCCCTCGCCCTCCGAGACTTCCGGATTGCGCAGGAAGCCTTTGTAGAACGTACTCATGCCACTGTTGCTGGCGAGCTTGATGCCCTGCGAAGTGGTCACGCCGCCCAGCAGGCATTTGCATTCGGTGTAGCGCGCGATCGCTTCCGGGTAGCCCTTCGTGCGACCCAGCACGTTCAATGGTCCGCTGATCAGGCGTCGGTAGTCGGGGTGATCGCCCCACTGGTCGCGGTTCGTGTACAGCTTCGGCACGTCCCACAACGTCAGGATGTTGTAACTCAGGTGATTGTGGAGATCGATCAGGCCGGGGAACACCGTGCCGTTCGTCTTTTGCGGCGTCACGTCGGCGAAATCGTCCGGCGGCGGTGCGCTCGCCGGCGCAACGGCGGCGATGGCATCGCCGCGCACGTAGACCACGCCGTCGGCCAGGACCATGCGCTTGCGATCCATGGTGACGATTCGGCCGCGCAATGCATGACGCTTGATCGCCGCCACGATTTCACGCTCCCGTGGGTGCGATCCAGATCAGCGTGTGCCGGTCGTCCGGATTCGGGCGCGACACGCTGGATCGGTGCCTGGGCGTGGCGTTGCGGCCGGCGGCATCGTCGCCGAGGAAGGCCGGAACACCGTAGGGCAAGTCGCGACGCGGAATCGGCGCGTAGTCGCTCTCGCCCAGTGTCGCGCCGTAATTGGGCAGGCCGGTTTCGCCGTCGCCGTCGGGCGTCACGATGCCGCGCAGGTCGCTTACCGCCTGCCGCCATTGCGTGGCCAGCTTGGCCTCGTCGTGGCTGCTGGGGTGCGGCAGTTCGAAGACCGGCGTCGTGCCCTTGCCTGCCCACGAACCCACCGCACGTTGTGCCTGCTCGCCGAAGGCGATGATCGCCTGGGTCTTCGGCGTATGCGCCGCAGTGAAAACGCGATTGCGCCACTTCTTGTGCACCGGATCGTCCAGGAGCGCATCGCCCTGGCTCGCGTGCGAAGGAATCAACGCATAGGAATACGCGTTGAGGCAGAGATACGAACGCGTGATCCCGAGCTTGCGCAGGAAGCCCTGCACGCGCTGGCCCGCGTCGCCGACCAGCGTGCGCGCCGCGATGCGCTCGGTGGCGCCCGGGTCGGACGCGATGCACAACACGCGCGCCGAGCCATCGACGCGGCCGCGGTAGAACACCGGGCCCCAGTCGTACCAGAAGTGCGGCTTCAACGCGCCGTAATCGGGGCATTGCGCGAACAGCTTGGCGAAGCGTTGGGTCGGACCCTTGTCGAACTCGATCATGCGACGGCCTCAGGTGCTGGCGAGCATCTTCACCAGGTTCGGGATGCCCTTGCCTTGTGCGTAAGCGTCGCGCCCCAGGTCGGTGCACTGCTCCAGGAGGATCTGCTTCACGCGATCGGGATAACCGATGAACTCCCTGCGTTGCGAGAGGAATGCAGCGAGCACGCCGGAAACATGCGGCGCAGCCATGCTGGTGCCCGATTCGGCGACGTAGAGTTGTTCGGCCGTCAGTTTCTTGAGCTGGTCCGGCTTCAGCGCACCGGCCGTCATGCCCTTCGGGAGCAAGTCCTTGAAGTCGGCGCGCGCCGACAGGATCTTCTCGCCCGGCGCCACCACGTCGGGCTTCGGCCGGCCATCGGCGGTCGGCCCGCGCGAGGAAAAATAACTCACGCCATAGGTGTGCGGATTGGTGCGATGCACTGAACCAACCGCGATCGATTCTTCGAGGTTGGCCGGATCGCCGATCGACAGGTCCAGGTTCGCTTGCCACGGCCCGTCGTTCAATGTCTGCAGCACCGTGAAGCCTTCGTTGCCTGCCGCGAGCACGATCAACACGCCCTGGCGCCACAGGCGCCGCAGTTCCATGCACAAGGGCGTGTGCCCGCAGCCGAAGACGCTCGGGTCGAAGTTGCCGCCCAGGCTCAGGTTGATGCCGTGGATGCGCAGTTCCTGGGATTGCTCGTTGATCTGCGCGATCTTGTCCAGCGCAACGAGGATCCACGCGTCCTCGCCCTCGCCGCTGTTGTTCAAGACCTTGAACGAATGCAGCTTCGCACGCGGGGCCATGCCCGAGAAGGGAAGCAATTCCTTCTCGTCTCTCAGCGGATGCGGGAACTCGCCGGCGATGATGCCGGCCACGTGCGTGCCGTGGCCGAACCGATCGATGAAGCCGTCCGCGCCTGTCGGCAGAACCGGCTTTCCCTTGTCGTACGTGACGAAACCGCCGATGGGTTGGTTGATCCCGGTACCGGTTCGCGTGCTTTCCGTGCAGTCCCACAAGCTGGCGATGTTCTCGTGCATCGCAAAGTGCGGATGCAGGTGGTTGATGCCCGTGTCGAGCAAGGCCCATTCGATGCCGTGGCCATGCGCGGAATACGCCTGATGCGCCGGCGCGGCCTGCACCATCTGCACCGAGCGGCAGATCAAGGCCTTTTTATCCGCATTCCGCCAGACGCGGTTGATCTGCAAGCCGTTGAACTCGGTGCGCAGGACTTCGATCTCCGAGCGGTTCAACCTGGCCGACATGAATCGCGAATGATGCTGGATCTGCAGCAGATCGATGTTGGTCTTGCTGCGCTTGGCGAAGGTGCGCAGGCGCGCATCGATCGCAAGGCGCCCCGCTTCGATGGTGCTCTGTCCTTTGTCCTTGAGGTCCATCACCTCGATCATGACCTTGTGGCGGAACGCCTCGTCCTTGGTTTCGATGCGTTCGACCAGGTCGGACATGATGCGTTGGTTCGCCATGCTGCTGGCGAAGTCGCGCCCGACGGCGGCGTAGACGGTCTCCCGGACGATCTGCGTCGACAGGTAGCCCATCGCCGAATGGGCGTTGCCGGTGAACAGTGGATTGGCGTCGCGCTCTGCGCGGGTGATCTGGAAGTTCCTGAATGACGTACCGGCCGGCAGGGGCTCGATGTCGTCGGTCAAGTCCTTGTCGAATGCGACGACATCCCCGACGTTCGCGACGTTGACCCAGTTCGTGACGCACGGCGGGAACGGCAGCTTTTTCTTCTTCGTCCATTTCTCGAACACCGTCCGCACGGGTGGAAGCCCGAGCGGCGATCCGATCGTCACGAACAGCCGCACGTCCACCTGGTCCTTGCTGAGTTGGCGGAGCACGTCGTACGCGATCATCGTCCCCTGGCTGTGCGCGACCACGATGAAGGGCGCGCCACCGCTGGCCAGGCGCTGCTGGAAGAGGTCTTCCATCTGCTTGCGGTGGTCGAATTCGAAGAGGAAGTCCTGCACGTCCGGCAGCGCCATGCCGGTGACCAGGTCCGTCAGCTTGCGCAACAGCGCGTCGCCGAAGCCCTTTGTCTGCAGGCCGAATACGCCTTTGCTCCCGCCGACCGCTTCGAACGTCAGTGCGTTGCCCCTTGATTGCTCCGCGGCCTCTTTCTCGGCGCGAACCAGCATCTCCGACCCGATCTCGCGCAGGAACGCCTGTTGCGCGGGGTCCGGGGTGATCGCCTTCACCGCTTCATCGAGTTCGCGCCAGGGATCGGGCGTGCCGGCGGCGAGCACCCGTTTCGTGCGGAAGGCTTCTTCCGGATCGTGGCAGGCGCACTTGGGATCGATGCATTCGCAACTCGACGGTTGCGGATAGCGCGCGCGATTGACCCAATAGGCCATGCGCGTGCGATCGCCCATGTCTTTCCCGAACAGCGCGCGGTCCCATCGGATGACGAGGACCTGTTCTTCGGGATGGTTGCCGATACCGTGGATGTAGACCGCCGTGCGCGCCTTCGTCGGATCGGCGCCGACTTCCTTGATGGCCTTGCTCGCCATCCCCGAATCGAACAGGGGCTGGAAGTCCACGACGTTCGGCGGGCCGAAGTCCGGCAGGGGCATCGCCTTCGCACGTTGCGTCTTTTTCGTGGCGGGCCGACGCGCGCGCGCCTGCTTCTTCGCAGCCATCGTGATCCTCGCTTCGCCGCGCGGGATGGCGGCGTCGTGCCGGGTTCACTGAGGCCGAACGCGTAACACCGGAGGACGGCGGCCACGATTGGGCGACCGCCCGGCGGATAAATGCCGGGGGATACCCGTGCCGTCTGCGTGACTGGAATTCAACACGGGCGCGGCAACGATGCGTTGGCGGATGCCGATTTCCTTGTCGCCGACCACGGGCCGGATAAATTCGATGTCGAGCCGTTTGACGAACGTCATGAACGGCAATTGCTCGAGCGTCGGAAGATCCCACCCCGCCTGCTCGCGCAACGCATCCATGCGGTGGTCCACGTAGTACGCGGAATACATCGCAGTGCGCATGTGCTTGTACGGATCGAGGTCGGAGAACTTGATCCTGTGCGTGCTCTTGTAGACCGCCGGCACCTTCGACATGTGCGTCTCCGCTACGTTGGCGCCCCGTCTTCTTCAGGCGCCGGCGTCAATTCCACAGCCAAGGCTTCCAGGTCGGTGATTGCGGCTTCGACCGAGTCGTAAAACTCGCCCTGCCGCGTCATGAGGTCTTCGAATTTTTCCGCACGCTTGAGCTTGGACAGCTCGCCATCGAACAACAGCCACTGCGTCGTCAGCATCTCGACGTTGTTCTTGGAGTAGTGCCGCATCTCCTTGAGTTGCAGCAGCGTGTCGTGCACGTGGTCCAGGGGAGTCTTGCTGTCCGTGGACATGGCGGCCTCCTTTCGCGGAACGAACCCGCCGCAGGGTAGCGGCGGCGGGTGGTTGCCGCGGTGAAAGCCGGACGGCGGCGCGCCTACGCGCCGGCGAGGCTCGCGAAGACCGCTTCGATCCGCTCGGCGTCCCTGGACTTGTCGTGCACCCATTCGCCGCGCTTGACGAAGAAATTGCCGTGGTTGTGAATGAGTTCCCGGCACGCGCACAGGGCCGCGGACCCGGCCGGGTACGTGCAGACCGCCATGATCTTGGCGTCCTGGATCGCGACGTTCACGCGCGTTTCGTACGCCATGAAGCGCGACATGCTTTCGGCGTCCCTGACGAAGCTGACGCTGCCCGAAGCGCGGAGTCCTTCGTAACCGTCGGCCTTGGCAGCCGCACCCAACGCGGCGAACTGGTAGCTCAACTGCTCGGGTGCCTTCACCGTTCCGTTCGGGTCGGTGTAGAACTCGCTGTAGTGCACGATCTGCATCTGGCCGCCGGCCATGCGGTCGGCGAGATCGGGCACGGCGGCGGCGAGCGCTTCGCGCGCTTCATCGACGGTCAGGTCACCGACGAGCCACGCGCAGGCCTCGTTGTTTTCCAGCCCCTGCTTGAAGTACGGCACCAGCATGTCGAGCTGGTCCTGCTTGGTGTCGTAGAACTGGCAGACATGCGAGCCCCATGGCAGATCGAGCAGGGCCTTGTCGCTCGCCTTGGGCAGCGTGACGACGCCCTTGGAGATCAGATACAGGAGCAGTTCGGCCGTCATGTCGGCGGACAGACCCTTGAGCAGCGGCGCGTCGAGCTCGGCCATCTTGGTCAACATCGATTCCAGGGCTTGCTCCGACTCCGGAATGCCGGCGACAACCAGCTTCCTGCGAAGGGATTCGTTGGGGTATTGATCGATTTTCATCGCTGGAGTCTAGGGCCGGTGCGGCCGGCACGGCTTGCGGGCCAGGTTCCAGGCTGAACAATTCAGCCTGGGTCGACAAGCAAACGCAGGTCGTCCACGAATCCGCGATACGCCGCCTCGCGATCCGCCTGCGGCTGCCGCAACACCCACGCCGGGTGCACGGTGGCGAATGCGCGCGTGTCGTCCGGCAATCGCCCCCACTGCCCCCGCTGTTCCAGCAATCGGAAATCGCCACCGAACACGCTGTGCGCAGCGGTCGCGCCCAGGCACACGATGATGTCGGGCTTGAGCAATTCCAGTTCCTCCGCCAGCCACCGGCGGCACGCGTGCGCATGGCCCGGTTCGGGCGCCTTGTGCAGGCGATGCTTGCCGCGGCGTTCGAAGCGGAAGTGCTTCACCGCGTTGGTCAGATAAAGCGAGTCGCGCGCCAGGCCGATCTCGTCGAGTGCGCGTTGCAGCATGCGCCCTGCGGGGCCGACGAAGGGACGGCCGCTCAGGTCTTCTTCGTCGCCGGGTTGCTCGCCGACCAGTGCGATGCGCGCGTTGTGCGGGCCTTCGCCGAAGACGGTTTGCGTCGCCGGTTCCCACAGGGGGCATGCGCGGCAATCGCGGGCGCGCGCGCGCACTTTGTCCAGGTCACTGGCGGGGCGTTCGATTGCCGGCGACTGCGCCGGGATGCGCCGGCGCGGCGGTTCCGGTGCACGGCCAGCCATCGATTCCACGCGGGCGCCCGCTTCGCGCAGGAGCGTCGGCAGCACGTGCGCTTCCGGCAGGTGCTTCCAGTACTTCTGCGGCATCTCCTGGCGCATCATCCGCGGATTGAGACGCGCCGGATTGAAGATGTGCGCGTAATAGGTGCGCCACAGCGATTCCTGCGCGTCGTCCGCGGGCGCGTCGCTGCGCAGGGCGCCCGGCGCGAAGGCGAGCGCTTCGCCGTTCCAGTGCACGCTGCGATACGGCGTGAGGATCGACCACCGCATGCCGGCGAAGCGCCGCGCAAAGAAGCCGGACACACGGTCGACGATCCGATGTTCCGGTTCGAACCAGGCGATGAAACCATCCCGCACGCCCGGCACTTCGCGGAAGCGTACGAAGGCTTTCATCTTGTGCAGGTCGCGGCGAACGGATTGGTCCAGGCGCATCGCGCGGTGCGTGTCTTCATCCGTCGCCAGCGTGCACAGGTGGCGTTCGCCATTCGCGATCCGGTAAGCCATGCGATAGAGCAACGCGTGCGCATCGGTGCCGCGATGGCAGGCGACGCGTGCGCCGAGTTCGAAGAAGTCGCGCGGCATGGCGGGGACTTGGCGAACGGGCGACGCGGACGCGACGGCGCGTCCCGCGAGCAGCGCGCCTTGCGCGTCGCCGCGCCAGTCGATCGCCTCGGGCGTGATGTTCGCGCGCAACGCGGCGCGCGCCTGTTCGCGCCATGCATCGAAATCCCAGGGGGGATCGACGGTCGCCGACCAGCGATCGCTCATGCGGCGAAGAGGTCCTGCTGCCGCGGCTTCGGTGCCAGGTGCGCGCGCAAGGCCGCCGGATCGTCCAGCTTGCGATGCGGGTGATGATCCAGCAGCGCGACGAACGGCAACACTTTCGCCAGTGGTGCACGCAGGCGCGTCAGATCGGCGACGCGCAATCGACCGTGGCGACGCGATTGCACGATGCGCGCGACATTGCGCGTGCCCAGGCCCGGCACGCGCAGTAACAGTTCCTTCGGGGCGGTGTTGAGGTCGACGGGGAAGCGCTCGGGATTGCGCAGCGCCCATGCGAGTTTCGGATCGATGTCCAGGTCCAGCATCGTGGTCGACGCTTGGGGCGGCGCGATTTCGTCGACGCCGAATCCGTAGAAGCGCAGCAGCCAATCGGCTTGGTACAGCCGGTGTTCGCGTTGCAGCGGCGGTGCCTGCAGCGGCAGTTTCGACGACGCATCGGGAATCGGGCTGAAGCCCGAGTAGTACACGCGACGCAGGCGATAGTTGCCGTAGAGGTTGTCGCTGGCAAGGAGGATCGCGCGGTCGTCGGCACCGTCGGCGCCCACGATCATCTGCGTGCTCTGGCCGGCGGGCGCGAACTTGGGCGGCTTGTTGACCTTCGCCGTCTTGCGCGCTTGTTGGCCTTCCTCGATGCGCCAGCGCAGGTCGCCCATCGCACTGCGGATGCGCGGGAGGTTCTTCTCGGGTGCGAGTGTCGACAAGCCCGTTTCGGTCGGCAGTTCGACGTTGATGCTCAGGCGGTCGGCATGGCGGCCGGCGGCGGCGAGCAATTCGGGCGCGGCATCCGGGATCGTCTTGAGATGGATGTAACCGGCGAAACAATGGTCTTCGCGCAGGCAGCGCGCGACTTCCACCAGGCGCTCCATCGTGTAATCGCTGTCGCGGATGATGCCGCTGGAGAGAAACAGGCCTTCGATGTAGTTGCGCTTGTAGAAATCCAGCGTCAGTCGCACGACTTCATCGGTGGAGAAGCGCGCGCGGCGCACGTTGCTCGACACGCGGTTGACGCAATAGGCGCAATCGAAGATGCAGAAGTTGGTGAGCAGGATCTTCAGCAGCGACACGCAGCGGCCGTCGGGCGTGTACGAGTGGCAGATGCCCATGCCTTCGGTGCTGCCGATGCCGCCGGTCTTCATCGAATCGCGCTTGCCGGCGCCCGAGGAGGCGCAGGACGCGTCGTACTTCGCGGCGTCGGCGAGGATGCCGAGTTTGGTGAGGGTGTCCACGCGCGAGAGCGTGGCCACGTGCGGTCTCAATGCGTGAGATGACGCATGAATGGTTCAGCTGCGCGCGACGCCTTGCCCTGCGTCACGCGTCGCGGTTTCCTCAGGCCTTCGCGCCTTCCACCGCGCGGTCGAGCGCCGCGATGTCGATCTTCCGCATCGTCATCATGGCCTGGAACGCACGCTGCGCCGTTTCGCCGCCGGCGCTCATCAGGTCGGTCAGTCGACGCGGCGTGATCTGCCAGGACAGGCCGAAACGATCCTTGCACCAGCCGCACTCACTTTCCTGCCCGCCGTTGCCCACGATGGCATTCCAGTAGCGATCGGTTTCTTCCTGGTCGTCGGTGGCGACCTGGAAACTCACCGCTTCGTCGAACTTGAATTGCGGCCCGCCGTTCAACAGCATGAAAGGCATCTTGAAGATCGTCATCATGATGACGAGTGCATCGCCCTGCTTGCCGGCCGGATAGTCGCCGGGGGCGCGCGCCACGTCCTTGATCTCCGAGTCGGGAAACGTGTCGGCGTAGAAGCGCGCGGCTTCCTCGCCGTTCTTGTCGAACCACAGGCAGGGCTGGATCTTCGGGGCCATGGGCTTGCCTTGGGGGTGGGCGAATCGCCGACCGTAGCGTGGAGTGGATAAGAAAGGGTTAAAGGGCCAAACGCGCACGAGGGCCTGGATCAATAACCGTCCGCAATGGTCCACGGTTGACACGGACCATTAATTCCATAATGTTGGAATTATGGAAATGCCCTCCTCCCTCGCGTGCCTGGCGGCACTCGGCCACGAATCCCGCCTGCGCGCCTTCCGACGGCTCGTCGAAGCCGGTCCCGACGGACTGCCGGTCGGGGAGCTTCGGGAATCTCTCGACCTGCCGCCCGCGACGCTGACTGCGCACCTCAACGTCCTGCGCTCGGCCGGCCTGGTGCTCGACCAGCGGGAGGGCCGCGTCATCCGCGTGCGTGCGAACTACGACCGGATGAACGACCTCATCGCCTATCTCACCGAGAACTGCTGCGCCGGCTCTGGCGCGTGCGACCCGGTGTCCACCGACTGCAAGCCGCGCAAGAAAGGCGCTTCAAAAGGAAACGTGGCGTGCTGCCGATGAAACGCGTCCTGTTCGTCTGCGTCGAGAACGCCAATCGCAGCCAGATGGCGGAGGCGTTCGCCCGCATGATCGGCGGCGAGGAGGTCGACGCACAGAGCGCGGGTTCGCGCCCCTCCGGCGTGGTGAATCCGAAAGCCATGCGTTTCATGTCGGAGGTCGGCTACGACCTCGCCACGCATCGTTCGAAATCCCTGGACGAGGTCGAAGGCGAGTTCGATGCGGTGGTGACGATGGGCTGCGGCGACCAATGCCCGTGGGTGCCGGCCAAACGCCGCGAGGATTGGGCGCTGCAGGATCCGAAACACATGGACGACGCGGGGTATCGCGCCGTTCGCGACGACATCGCCGCGCGCGTGCGCACATTGCTGGCGTCGCTGTGAATCATTTGCCGCGTGCGTTGTTGGCTGAAGCCTTGGGCACCGCTACGTTGCTGGCGGCGGTGGTCGGCTCAGGCATCATGGGTGTGGCGCTGTCGCACGGCAACGACGGCATCGCGTTGCTCGCCAACGCCAGTGCGACGGCTGCGATCCTGTACGTGCTCATCGCGATCTTCGGCCCCGTTTCCGGCGCACACTTCAACCCGGCGGTCACGTTGGCGATGCGCTTGCGCGGCGCACTCGATACGCGCACGGCCCTGGCCTACATCGCGGTACAAGTCATCGCGGCGATCCTCGGCGTCGCGCTCGCGCATGCGATGTTCGACCAGGCGTTGCTGCAACCGGGCACGCATGTCCGCGCAGGCCCGGGGCAATGGTTGAGCGAGGGCGTCGCGACGTTCGGCTTGTTGCTGACGATCCTGTTCGGCCTCGCGCATCGGCCCGCGGCGGTCCCTGCGCTGGTCGGCGCCTACATCTTCGCCGCGTATTGGTTCACGGGCAGCACTTCGTTCGCGAATCCGGCGGTGACGCTGGCGCGGTCCTTGACCCAATCCTTCGCGGGGATCCGGCCAGTCGATGTGCCGGGGTTCGTGATTGCGCAGATCGTGGGGACAGGGTTGGCGATCGGGGTCGCGGCGATCTTCGTCCCCCTCGATCGCGCTGCGCGCGATTGAGGGACTGCAGGGAGGCGGTACTTGAACGAAGCGGGCATTCGCCGCAGCATGCGCCGATCCCCCCAGGAGTGCGCGCGATGAACTACACCGGTAGCTGTCAATGTGGCCAGGTCGCCTTCGATGTCGAAGGGGAAATCGACAGCGGGCTGGCCTGCAATTGTTCGATGTGCGGCAAGCGTGGGTCGCTGTTGTGGTTCGTGCCGCGCGAAAAGCTCGTGCTGCGCACGCCGGAAGCCGACATGGCGACCTACACGTTCAACAAGCACCACATCCAGCATCGCTTCTGCGACAACTGCGGCATCCATGTCTTCGGCGAGGCGAACGATCCGAAGGGCAACCCCGTCGCGGCGGTGAACCTGCGCGTGCTGGACGACGTGGATCTCTCCGCGATTCCCGTGCACGACTTCGACGGGCGCGCGATCTGACGGTCAGGCGTTCGGCAAATTGCGGATGCGCTCGATGAGCGACTGCAGCTCGGCATCAGGCGCGACTTCATGCCCGAGGAACCACTTCCACAAGCGGTCGTCCTCGCTGTCCAGCAGGCGCAGGAATGTCGCGCGATCGGCCGGGTTCGATTGGCGCCACGCGGCATCCAGCCAGCGCTCGAGCAATTGATCCAGTTCGCGCATGCCGCGGCGGCAGCGCCATTTCAATTTGCGGATTTCGATGTCGTCGTTCACCACGCCTGCCCCGCCGCGAGATAGGCCCACCACGCAAACAGCACCAACGCGCCCGTGACGAACAGGGCGAAGCGGTGCATCACGCGGTTGTAGGTGCAGTGCACGGCGCTGTGCAAGACGCGCAGGAGGACGAAGGCCCAGGCGAGCGCGATGGAAACGGGCGTGACGCGGTCGGCCCACATCGCCACGAACACGGCCGCGTAGAACAGCACCGGCACTTCGAACAGGTTGCGGAAGTTGTCGGAGGCGCGCGTGTCGGTCAGCAGGCGCGCCATTTCCGAAGAGGTGGCAACGGCCTGCGCATCGATGCGCCCGCGTCGCATCTGGGCGATGCGCACCCAGTACATGCGGACGAAAACGACGGCCGTGAGGCCGACCAGGGCAAACGCGGGCTTGAGCATCTCCGCGCTGCCCATCGCGATCAGCCGCGCCTTGCCAGCATCAACTTCTTGATCTCGCCGATCGCCCTGGCCGGATTCAGCCCCTTCGGGCAGGTCCGCGCGCAGTTCATGATCGTGTGGCAGCGATAGAGCTTGAACGGGTCTTCCAGGTCGTCCAGGCGCGCGCCGGTGTCTTCGTCGCGCGAGTCGACGATCCAGCGGTACGCCTGCAACAGGATCGCCGGGCCCAGGTAACGATCGCCATTCCACCAGTAGCTCGGGCAGCTCGTCGAGCAGCACGCGCAAAGGATGCATTCGTACAGGCCGTCGAGCAGCGCGCGGTCTTCCTTCGACTGCAGGCGTTCGCGGTCCGGCGCCGGGGTCTGCGTGCGGATCCACGGCTTGATCGACGCGTATTGCGCGTAGAAGTGCGTCATGTCCGGCACCAGATCCTTCACCACCGCCATGTGCGGCAGCGGATAGATCGGCACTTCGGCCTTCGTGCAGTCGGAGATCGCGCGCGTGCACGCCAGCGTGTTCGTGCCGTCGATGTTCATCGCGCACGAGCCGCAGATGCCTTCGCGGCACGAGCGGCGGAAGGTCAGCGTGGGGTCGATCTCGTTCTTGATCTTGATCAGCGCGTCAAGGACCATCGGACCGCAGGTGGCGAGATCGACATCGTACGTATCGACGCTCGGGTTCTTGCCATCGTCCGGATTCCAGCGATACACCTTGAAGGTGCGCACTTTCTTCGCGCCGGCAGGCGCCGGGAAGTGGCGGCCCTTGCCGATCTTCGAATTCTTCGGGAGCGTGAATTCAGCCATGGTTTCTCGTTCCCCGGGTCAGTAGACGCGCGGCTTGGGCGGCACGACTTCGACGTCGCCGCTGAGCGTGTACATGTGCACCGGGCGATAGTCGATGCGCGTGTTGCCCGCATCGTCCACCCAGCACACGCTGTGCTTGTGCCAGTTCGCGTCGTCGCGTTCCGGGAAGTCCTCGCGCGCATGCGCGCCGCGCGATTCGGTGCGGTTTTCCGCGGACACGATCGTCGTCAACGCCTGGCCCAGCAGGTTCTGCAGCTCGAGGGTTTCGATCAAGTCGGAGTTCCAGACCAGCGAGCGGTCGCTGACGCGGACATCGGCGAACGATGCGTGGATCTCGCGGACCTTCGCCACGCCTTCGGCCAGCGTTTCGCCGGTGCGGAACACCGCGGCGTCGGCCTGCATCGCACGCTGCATGTTGTTGCGGATCTCGGCCGTCGGCAGCGAGCCGTTGGCGTTGCGCAGGCGGTCGAAGTTGGCGAGCGATTGATCGCACGCCGTGGGCTTCAGGTCCTTGTGCGGCATGCCGGGCTTGATCGTCTCCGCGCAACGGTTGGCAACCGCGCGGCCGAACACGACCAGGTCGAGCAGCGAGTTGGAACCCAGGCGATTCGCGCCGTGCACCGAAACGCACGCCGCTTCGCCGATCGCGTACAGGCCCTGCACCACCGCGTCGGGATCGCCGTTGCGCAGTTGCACGACTTCGCCGTGATAGTTGGTGGGGATGCCGCCCATGTTGTAGTGGACGGTCGGAATGACGGGGATCGGCTCTTTCTCGACATCCACGCCCGCGAAGATCCGCGCGCTCTCGGCGATGCCGGGAAGCTTTTCGTGGATGTCCTTCGGGTCCAGGTGCGTCAGGTCCAGGTTGATGTGGTCCTTTTGCGGGCCGACGCCGCGGCCTTCGCGGATCTCGATGGTCATCGAACGCGAGACGACGTCGCGCGAGGCGAGGTCCTTCGCGTTCGGCGCGTAGCGCTCCATGAAACGCTCGCCGTTGCTGTTGCGCAGGATGCCGCCTTCGCCGCGCACGCCTTCGGTGATCAGGCAGCCCGCGCCGTAAATGCCGGTGGGATGGAACTGCACGAATTCCATGTCCTGCATGCCCAGTCCCGCGCGCAGCGCCATGCCGCCGCCGTCGCCGGTGCAGGTGTGGGCGGAAGTCGCCGAGAAATACGCGCGGCCGTAGCCGCCGGTGGCGAGCACCGCGCCGTGCGAACGGAACAAGTGCAGCGTGCCTTCGGCCATGTCGAGCGCAAGCACGCCGCGGCAGGCGCCCTCCTCGTCCATGATCAGGTCGAGCGCGAAGTATTCGATGAAGAACTGCGCCTTGTGCGCGAGCGACTGTTGATACAGCGTGTGCAGGATCGCGTGGCCGGTGCGGTCGGCGGCCGCGCACGTGCGCTGCGCGATGCCCTTGCCGTAATGCGTGGTCATGCCGCCGAAGGGACGCTGGTAGATGCGGCCGTCTTCGGTGCGCGAGAACGGCACGCCCTGGTGTTCGAGTTCGATGATCGCGGGAATGGCCTCGCGGCACATGTATTCGATCGCGTCCTGGTCGCCCAGCCAGTCCGACCCCTTGATGGTGTCGTAGAAGTGGAAGCGCCAATCGTCTTCGCCCATGTTGCCGAGCGCGGCGGAGATGCCGCCCTGCGCAGCGACGGTGTGCGAACGCGTGGGGAAGACCTTCGTCAAACACGCGGTCTTCAGCCCCTTTTGCGCGAGGCCGAAGGTGGCGCGCAGGCCGGCGCCACCGGCGCCGACGACGATCATGTCGTACTTGTGTTCCTGGATCTTGTAGGCGGTCATTTGGGCTCAGGCCAGCAGCGCGATGCGGACGATCGCGAACAACGACGCGATCGCGCCGAGGGTGCACAGGAACAGGTTCAGCAGTTGGAGCGTGACTTCCCAACCGCGCGTGTGGACGTAGTCTTCGATCACCACCTGGATGCCGAGCTTGGCGTGCCAGAACATCGCGACGAGGAACGCACCCATGAGGATCGCGTTCCAGGGGCGATGCAGGATGTCGATGGCGTGCGCGTAGTCGCCGCCGACCATCGAAAGCAGCACCCACACCAGCCACGGGACGAGAATCGCGAGCGCAACGGCGGTGACGCGCTGCACCCAGAAGTGGCCGGTGCCGGTTTTACCCGAGCCCAGGCCGCGGGCGCGTGCGAGCGGTGTACGCAGGTCGGTCATGGTCAAGCGACTCCCAGTGCGAAGAACCACAGCGCGGCGGTGACGACCACCGTCAGCGCCAAAACGGTCCAACCTGTCTTGTAGACCGAAGGGATGTCGTAGCCATGGCCCGTATCCCACAGCAGGTGCCGCAGTCCGTTGAACAGGTGGTAGACCAGGCACAGCGAGAAGGCGAAGGTGAAGAACAGCCCGATCGGCGAGGCCACGCACGCCATCGCGCGCGCACCGGCCTCGGGCCCCATCGCGAGCATCACCAGGAACCACGCCAACGCGAATGCGCCGACGGTCAAACCCACGCCGGTGACGCGATGCAGGATCGACATCGTCATCGTGATCTGCCAGCGATACACCTGCAGATGCGGTGACAGGGGGCGTTGCGTCGCCATCGGCGCGTCCTTCCTTACGTGATGTCAGCGAGTGCCGGCGTCAGAAATCGATGCAGCGGCCGTTCTTTTCCCAGTCGCCGTAGCGAACCGGGTCCAATCCCTTGCGACCGCCGATCTCCACCGGTGGCGTTTGGGGGGCGAGCGTGTCGTCGGCCGGGACAACCTGCGTGCCCTCGCGCGGCGTCGCTGCACCATCAGGCAGCGTTCCGGCGTCGGTGTCGGGTTCGGATTGACCTATGATTCGCGGCGTCACAACCCCCGAAGTTTAAGTCCGCACCGGATGTCCCACAACCTAGCGCCCCCGCCCGCCCCGGCTTTCGCCCTCCCCGGCCACCGCGTGATCGCGCTCGAAGGGCGCGACGCCATCGCCTTCGCGCAAGCGCAGTGCATGAACGACGTGGAGGCCGCGCCCGTCGGGCGCTGGCAATGGAACGGGTGGCTGACCCCGAAAGGCCGCGTCGTCGCGCTGTTCGCACTGGCCCGCGTGGCCCAGGACGCGGCGTGGCTCATCGTGCCCGACGCCGATGCCGACGCATTGGCCGCGCAACTGCAGCGCTTCGTCCTGCGTCGCCAGTTGAAGGTGACGGTGCGCGAGGACCTTCACGCCAGCGGCACGTTCGAAGCGCCGTCGAAGGCCGCGGGCGCGAGCTTTGCCGGCACGCCGGCCGACGGGATCGAATTCGACTTCGGCGGATTCGGACTCAAGCGCACGCTGCGCATCGCACCGCTCGGCGATTCCCCGCGCGATGTCGAGGCCGAAGCACGCTGGCGCGCGGCCGACCTGCGGCTGGGCTTCCCGCGACTGCCGCCCTCACAGGCAGAGCAATGGACGCCACAGATGCTCTCGCTCGATCGCCTGCACGCTTTCAGCGTGAAAAAGGGGTGCTATCCCGGACAGGAGATCGTGGCGCGCACGCACTTCCTCGGCCAGGTCAAGCGCGGGCTCACGCTGTTCGAATGCCGGAGCGAGCCCGAAGCCGGCGCGAACGTCGACGTTGGCGCCGCCGCCCTGGGCCAGATCGTCAGCACCGCGCGCAACGGCGAGGGCTGGGTCGCGCTCGCGGTGTTGCCCGTCGAGCGCCCCGATGTGCCGGTGACGAGCAACGGCGAAACGCTGCGCGAACGCGCGTTGCTTGCAGGCCTCGCGCGCTGATCAGACCGTCGCGGCGAGCCGGTCGGCCGCCGCGACGATGTCCTCGTCCGACGGAATCACGAGGAAGGCTGCCCCCGCCAACGGCGTGAAGGTATCGGCGCCGACCACGCGCTGGAACGGACGCGCACCGTAACCGCCTTCGACGATCGCGGTCACGACGCCCTCGCCCACGCCTGCGCTCTTGCGGCCTTCGTCGACGATGATGATCCGCTTCGCGTTCTTCGCCTGTTCCCGAATGAAGGATTCGTTGAGCGGCACCAGCCAGCGCAGGTCGACGACGCGGATCTTCCAGCCGTGTCTGGCTTCGATCTGCTTCGCGGCGCGCAGCGACATGGGAACGCCGTTGCCGAAGGTAAAGATCACCAGGTCCTCACCGTCTCCGTAGACGCGGCCTTCGCCGAGTTCCATCGCTTCGTCCGGCGCCGGATATTCGGTGAGCCACTGGCCGTCGCCGGGTTCGTACAAGTCTTTCGTCATGTACAGCGCGATCGGTTCGAGGATCGCGCACACGCGCCCGTCGACCTGCGCCAGCGCGGCGAGCGTGCGCAACATCGTCGCTGCGTCATCTCCGCGCGACGGGCAACCGACGACGAGCCCCGGGATGTCGCGCAAGGCGGTGATCGAATTGTCGTTGTGGAAGTGCCCGCCGAAGCCGCGCTGATAGCCGAGCGAGGCCACGCGCATCACCATCGGATTGCGGTACTGGCCGTTGCTGAAGAACTGCAGGCTCGCCGCTTCGCCGCGGATCTGGTCGCAGGCGTTGTGGAAGTACGCCAGGTACTGGATCTCGGGGAACGGCAGCATCCCCATGTTCGCGTAGCCCTGCGCCAGGCCGAGGATGATCGTCTCGTCGAGCAGCGTGTTGAAGACACGCTTGCCGGAGAAGGCTTTCTGCAGCCCCTTGGTCACGGTGTACACGCCGCCCTTGAGCGCGACGTCTTCGCCGAACAACAAGGCCTGCGGGTACTTGGCGAACAAATCGTGCAGTGCGTTGTTGATCTGGATCGCGAGGTGGCGCGGCGCTTGCTTCTCCGGCAGCTTCGCTTCGCCACCGAAGGCTTGCTCGCGACGCGCAGTCTCCGGCACGCGCGCGGCTTCCTTGCGCACGGCATCGGGCGTGTACGGCGCGAGCGGTTTCATCACGTCCGCGAGTTCGGTCAAGCGCGGGCGGCTGTCCGCGTCCTCGGCTGCCGCGAAACACTTCTTCCGCGTGTCCTCATACAACGCGTTGATTTCGTCCTTCGACATCAGGCCCGACTCAAGCGCGATTGCCGCCGAACGCAGCAAGGGATCGGTCGCTTCCACCGCGCACAGCTCTTCGATCGAACGCCATTCGATTTCGAAGTCGGTGCCCGCGTGGCCCATGATGCGCGTCGTGCGCAGGTGCAGGAATGTCGGGCGGCGCGTGCGTCGGCAATGCTCGACCGCGGCCTGCACCTGGCCGTAGCCTTCGGACAGGTCGAGGCCGTCGGCGTAGAAGTAATCCAGGTCCGGGCGCTGCTGGAAGTTGCGCGCCACCCAACCGCTCGGCGTCTTCACCGAAATGCCGATGCCATTGTCCTCGCACACGAACAACACCGGCGCGGGCAGCTTCTGGTACGCGGTCCACGCGGCGGCGTTGAACGCGGTCTGCGCGGTGGCGTGGTTGCTCGAGGCATCGCCGAAGGAGCAGATGGCGATGCTGTCCTTCGGAATCGGCAATTCATGCCCGATGCGCGGTCCCTGCTCGATCGCAAGCGCGGTGCCCAGGGCCTTGGGCAGATGCGAGGCGATCGTCGAAGTCTGCGGCAACACCCACAAGGGCTTGCTGCCCCACACCTTGTGACGGCCGCCGCTCGCCGGATCGTCCTTGCTGGCCGCGAACGACAGCGCCGAATCCATGATCGGGTCCATGCCCGGCAACTTGCGGAAGCGCTCGGCCATGAAGCCGCCCGAGCGGTAATGCAGGAACGCAGGATCGGTGTGGCGCGTCAGGCGCGCGACCATCGCGTTGCCTTCGTGGCCGCTGGAACCGATCGTGTAGAAGACCTTGTTCTGTACGCGCAGCACGCGTGCCATCAGGTCCAGGTGACGCGAGATCAGTTGGGATTCGAACAGTTCGCGGAAGCCCCTGGCATCGAGCGCGCTGCCCTCGAGGATCGCTTCGTGCGGCGCGGGGGCGACGTCGCGCCGTCCGTCCCAATCGCGCACGAACTCCTGGAAGTTGACGTCGCAGATTTCGGCGCGGTTGAGGCCCTTCATGCGGGCGGGAATCGGCTTGGCGGCGTTCATGGGGCATTGTCTCGTGGACGATTCTGGGGCGCGGCGCCTGCGGTACGGAGGCGACGCAACTGGGATTCCTGCCGGTAGGCGAGGCCTGCGAAGAACAGCAGCAGGCCGGCGAGCGCGGCGGCGATCAGGCGCCACCGGTGCACCGAAGCGGTGTCGGCCTGGCCTGCGGCTTCGTCGGCGTCCTCGCCGATCGCGACGCTGTATTCCATGAGTTCGCGCACGCGCCGGACGTCGGCGCGGACCTTCGCGTAATCGCGCGCGGGGACCTGGTCGGCGAGACGGCGCCATTCACCGACGATCTCCAGCTTGTCGCCCACCACGCGCACCATGCGGTGGAAACGGAAGTACGCATTGGCCACCGTGTCATCGTCCGCGTCGATGTCCCAGCCGCCCGACAGGTGCGTGCGGATGGTCTGTCGCGCATACGCCGGGCCTTCGAGCGCCATCGGTGTCGTGCGCTTGTCGAGGTCGAAGTCCGGCATCCAGTCGAGCAGCTGGAACAGCACGATGTCGAAGTTGTTGCCGTCTTTCGTCGGCCACCGCATCACGTAACGTTCGATGGCGCGTGCCGCGCCTGCGCCGCGATCGTGCAAAGTCGGCGCGCGTTCGCTCTGCAAGTCGTCGTAATACTTGCGCATGTAGCTGACGTATTGCGCGCCCAACGCGTCCTCGCCGTCGGCGAAGGTGTCGCGGATGCCGTCGGCCTTCTCGTTGCGGTAGTCGGTGACGATGGTGAAATCGGCGCGGTAACCCGCTGCGGTCGTCGCGAGGTCGACCCGCTGGCCGACATCCACCAGCGGCGCGCGCGGCGCGGGTTGCGGGATGTCGACGAGGCGGTCGCACCGCGCGCAGATCGGCAGGCCGAGGCGGAAGGGCAGCGGCGAGCGATCTTCCAGCGCGCCGGTCTCGGGGTCGCGCGTGGGGTCGATCCAGACCGGTTTGTTGTCCAGGTGCGCGCGGACGACGACGTGGTCGAACGCAACCGCGCTCGGTTGCCGGGTTGCAAGCGACTCGCGGCCTTCGGTATCGACGAGCACGGGTTCAGCGACGATGCCTGCTTCGTGCAGCAGCGCCGACAGCAGCACGGCCTTGTCCTTGCAGTCGCCGAAGCGGCGCGCGACCACGGTTTCGGGCAGGTTCGGCTCGTGCGAATTCTTGCCCATGTCCAGCGCGGTGTAGCGGATCTCGCCTTCGACGAACGCGATCGCGCGCAGCAGCGCCGCGCGCTTGTCGGTGTCGTTCAGTTGCAGGCGTTGCACGAGATCGGCCGCGAGCGCGCGATCGCGCAGGCGGGGGTTGTACATCGGCAGGGCCCAGTGCACGACGTCGGACCAGGTGGACGCGCTCGAAAGTGCGATGTCGCCATAAGGATCGAAGCTCGACGGCGTATCGGGCTCGGTGCGCGTGCGCGGCAGGCGGCGCGCGGAGAACTCGACGAAGCGCGCATCGCCGATCGCCCCGTCCTGCCGCGCGAAATCCCCCGGCGCATGCACGTGCAAGGGGCGCGCGGCCGGATACAACGCGCGCACGCGGCGATACGCGAGCGCCGAGCTGAAGCGCGCGGTGTAACTGCCGTGGTAATCGCCGCCGAACACCGGGTTGTCGCCCACCACGCTGTAGCTGTAGTCGACGATGTCGCCCACGCGCAGGTCGGGCAAGGTGATGCTCAGCGTGTGTTCGCCGTCGTACATCGCATCGTCGAGATCCTCTTCGCGGCGCAGGACTTCGATGCGCGCCGCATCACGGCGATCGGTGACCTGCCCTCCGCGGCGGACTTCGATCGCATGGATCTCGACGCGCTGGTATTCGGGCTGGTACCAGATTTCGATCTGCCCGCCATCGGACAGCGCGCGCGCGTTGTCCATCCGCGTGGCGATGCGGCGGTAGGCGACGTGCTGCGGGCCGCGCACGTCGACCTGGTCGTCCAGCAACAAATAGCGCGTGCCGTCGCCCGTGGGCAGCGCATCTCCGGCGTCGGGCAGCGCGGCGTCCTTCACCCAGGCCGGTGCGGGCGCGAAGCGGTAATCGACGGCGAACGCGGGCAGCGCCAGGCAACACAACAGGATCGCGAGCAGGACGCGGCGCAACATCACGGTGAGGCCGCCAGGCGCTCGCGCACGTCCGCATCGTTCCCCGGCAGCGCGACGAAGCGATCGGTCGCGCGCACGCGATCGAGCCAGCCGCGCAGCATCGGATAGTCCTCGAGCGCGACGCCGCCCTCGTCCGCCACGGCCGTGTACGCGAACAACGCGATGTCGGCGATGCCGTACTGCGCGCCGGTGAACCATGCGTGTCCGGACAGATGACGTTCCATCACGCGCAGCGCGTCGTGCGCACGTTCGCGCAAGCGCGGCAGCTCGGCGCGGCGCGGGGAATCCAGCGGCGTCCACCCGCAGATGAAGCGCGCGACCGCGACGTAAGGCTCGTGGCTGTACTGTTCGAAGAACATCCAGCGCAGTGCCTGCGCGCGTTCCCACGCATCGGCCGGCAGGAAGGACGTGCCGTCGGCGAGCCAGCAGAGCATCGCGTTGGATTCGGTCAGCACCGCGCCGTCTTCCCGCACGAGCACGGGGACCTTCGCGTTCGGGTTCAACGCGAGGAATTCCGGCGAATGCGTCGCGCCCTGGTCGCTGCGCGTTTCCACCCAGCGATACGGGCGGCCCAGTTGTTCGAGCAGCAACCGCACCTTGTGGCAGTTGCCCGAAGGCGAGAAGCCGTGGACGGTGAGCGTGCCCATCAGCGGTCGCGCGCGCGCCAGTCCTCGCGCGACTGGGCCCAGATGTCGATCACGACGTCTTCGAACGGCGCCGGCAGTTGCCCGCGCCCGCGATTGCGCGCACCCAGGCGCGTGGCGAGTTGCTGCGAACCCACATTGTCCAGGTCGATCGAATGGATCACTTCGGTCCAACCCAATTCGTCGAAGGCCCAGTCGATCGCGGCGACGGCGGCTTCGTACGCGTAGCCCTTGCCCCACGCCGAGCGACGCAGTGCCCAGCCCACTTCGGTGCCGGGCCAGCCTTCGGGATACCACGGGCCGATGTTGCCGACCCATTGGTTGGACGACTTCTCGATCACGGCGAACATGCCGAAGCCCTGCACGGCCCACGCACCGGGCATCTGCAGGAACTTGCGCCAGGCCGCGGCGCGGGGTGCGGTGCCGCCGATGTAGCGGCACGCTTCCTCGTCGCGCTGCAACTCCGCGAAATACTCGAAGTCTTCCTTGCGCTGCACGCGCAGGAGCAGGCGCGGCGTTTCGATTTGGGTGTCCAGGCGCGACACGGGCGTCAGAACGCGCTGATGCCCGTGAGTTCGCGGCCGATCACCAACTGGTGCACGGTCTCCGTGCCTTCGTAGGTGATGACCGACTCGAGGTTGAGCGCGTGGCGGATCGCCGCGTGTTCGGTGGTGATGCCCGCGCCGCCGAGCAGGTCGCGGCATTCGCGCGCGATGTCGATGGCGATGCGGCAGTTGTTCCACTTCGCGAGGCTGACCTGCGAAGGCTGCATCTTGCCGGCGTCCTTCAATCGGCCGAGCTGCAGCACCAGCATCTGCGCGAGCGTGATGCGGCGGGCCATCTCGGCCATCTTGATCTGCGCGCTCTGCGTGGCCGCGACGGGACGGCCGAACAGCATGCGTTCCTTGGTGTAGTGCAGCACTTCGTCCAGGCACGCGATGGCCGCGCCGATCGGGCCCCACGTGATGCCGTAACGCGCCTGCGTCAAACAACCGAGCGGACCCTTGAGGCCCTTGACGTTCGGCAGGCGGCTGGAATCGGGCACGCGCACGTTGTCGAAGAACAGCGCGCTGGTCACCGAGGCGCGCAGCGACATCTTGTGCTTGATTTCCTGCGCGGCGAAGCCGGCCATGCCCTTCTCGACGATGAAGCCCTGGATGCCCTCGTCGGTCTGCGCCCACACGATCGCGATGTCGGCGAGGTTGCCGTTGGTGATCCACATCTTCGAGCCGTTGAGGACCCAGTCGTCGCCGTCGCGGCGCGCGTTGGTCTTCATGTTGGCCGGATCGGAGCCGCCCTGCGGTTCGGTCAGGCCGAAGCAACCGATCACCTTGCCGGCGGCCATGTCGGGCAGCCAGCGCGTGCGCTGTTCTTCCGAGCCGTAGGCGTAGATCGGATACATGCACAAGGAGGACTGCACGCTGACGAAGCTGCGGATGCCGCTGTCGCCGCGTTCCAGTTCCTGGCAGATCAGGCCGTAGCTGACGGCGTTGAGGCCGCCGCCGCCGTATTGTTCGGGCAGCGAGGAACCCAGCAGGCCGAGTTCGGCGATTTCACTTACCAGCTCGCGCGGGAAGCGGCCCTGGTCGAAGGCATCGCCGATGATCGGGATGACGCGTTCGTCGGTGAAGCGCGCGACCGTATCCTGGACGGCGCGCTCCTCTTCGCTGAGCAGGGAGCGGACGTCGTACAGATCGTAGGGATGCAGGGCCATTGGGGGCTTGGATGCGGACGGAAGCCCGGCATTGTAGGTAAAAAAAACGGGGCCGGATCGCTCCGGCCCCGTCTGGTAACGGTTTCCGCTTGCCTTGGGGCTTAGCCGTTGTCGTTGCTGCCCGACGCGGTGGCCACCTGCGTCATCACCTGGCCGTCGACCACCGGCAGGCGCTGGCCCGGCTTCTCGTCCATGCGCACGGTGTGTTCCTGGCCCTCGTAGCGGTAGGTCACGTCGTACCCCACGGTCCTGGACTCGCTGCCCAGCGAGATGCGGCTGCCCGGCTTGTCGCCGGTCCGCATCGTGCCGGTGGTGCCGTCCGGGTTGCGGTAGGTCACGTTCCACGCGACGGTGCGCGAGGACTGCGAGGTCGAGGTCTCGGTGTGGCACTGGCGCTCGGTCTTGTCGACGACCTTGCCGCCCACGTGGCGCTTGTCGATCTCGCGACCGGCGAAGCCACCAGCCACCGCACCGGCGACGGTCGCGGCCTTCTTGCCGTTGCCGCTGCCGACCTGGTTGCCCAGCAACCCGCCCACGACCGCACCGACGACGGTACCGCCGACGTTGCCGTCGCGTTCCGGGGCGCGTTCCTGCACCACGACGTCCTGGCAGACCTCGTGCGGCGAAGAGGTGGTGCTGGTTTCCTTGATCGGCTCGGTGCCGATGACCTGCGCGTAGAGCTTTTCGGACTTCTTGATCGGCTGCACGCCGATCACGTCGGCGTATTCGACCTTGGGGCTGGCCTGCACGCCGGTGTCGTCGAGCGGCTGGTCGGCGGCCGCATCGGCCGGGTTGGCGGCCAGCGACGGCGAGGCCTGCACGTCGGCGGCGACGTCGGCCTTGCCGCGGTTGTTCATGAAGGCGGCAGTGGCAACGCCGCCCACGAGCAGCGCGGCTAGGGCAATGGCGAGTGTGTTGTTCTTCAACATGGCGTGGCCTCCTGGGCCTTCGTACTTGCTTCGGCGGCACGAGCGCCGGCGTCGGAACGGATTCCAACACTTCCTTCCTGAACGGCCACCCCGCAATTTGACGAGTTCTTAACCGAATCGTGAAGCACGGCACGCTCGCTGCATGCTGCGTGCTAGCGTTGGATGAACGCAGCATTCAGGAGCGCATCGGACATGCCCAACCCCATCACCAACCGGGTGCTCGGGTTTCTGTCGAAATTGAGTTTCCCCCGCCTGTTCGTCATCACCGCGGCGCTGTTCGTCCTCGATACCCTGATTCCGGACTTCATTCCCTTCGCCGACGAAATCCTGCTCGGCCTGGGCACGCTGCTGTTCGCGGGCCTGCGCAGGCGCAAGACGCCCGACGTCATCGACACCCCGCGCCGCTGATGCACGCGCTGGTCGATACGCACTGCCACCTCGACGTTCCCGAATTCGACGCCGACCGCGACGCCGTCGTCGCACGAGCGCGAGAAGTCGGCGTTACGCGGCAGATCGTTCCGGCCATCGAAGCGAACACCTGGCCGGCGTTGCGGGATGCGTGTGCACGCGACGACGGCCTGTTCCCGGCTTACGGGATGCATCCGATGATGATCGCGGCGCATCGCGCGGCGCATTTGCGCGAATTGCGCGACTGGATCGAACGCGAGCGTCCCGTCGCCGTCGGCGAGTGCGGCCTGGACTATTGGGTGGAAGGCCTCGATCACGACGTGCAGTCAACGTATTTCGACGGGCAGCTCGCATTGGCGCGCGAATACGACCTGCCGGTCGTCGTGCATGCGCGGCGTGCGGTCGATGCGGTAATGGCGGCGATCAAGCGCGTCGGCAACCTGCGCGGCGTGATCCACAGTTACGCCGGCAGCGAGGAACAGGCGCGACAGCTGGCAGACCTGGGCTTCCTCATCGGCATCGGCGGACCGGTGACGTACGAGCGCGCAAAACGTGTGCGTCGCGTTGCGGCGACGGTGCCGCTGGAAACGCTGCTGCTGGAAACCGATGCACCGGATCAACCGGATTGCGCGCATCGCGGGCAACGCAATGAACCGGCGCGCATCGTGCGGGTGTTGGAGACGATCGCGGCTTTGCGCGATGAGGATCCGGCGGTGATCGCCGAGGCGACTACGCGGAATGCGGAGCGGTTGTTCCGGCTGGTTTGAGGCGTTACACCAGACGGGCGCTTTGGGATGCTCGACAGCACTGTGGGGAATGGGTGCGTCGATCCTTGATTGATTCGCGCCAACTGCCAGCACACCCGAGGGACGGAACGTCACCCACCTCGGCGCGCGCACCGGCGTGCTGCGTCACCGTGTGGCAGGCGCCGTTCCTCGCGGCGATCTGAGAGCGGCACCCCTCTCCCTGCGGGAGAGGGGTTGAGTGAGGATCCTGCCCTTCTGGGCGGGGGTTAGGCGGTCTTGACTCGGTCCGCAACGGACTCGCTTGCTTCGGCAAAACACTTGGGTGCGTTTGCAACGGACTCAGTTCAATTGGCAACGCGCCCGAGTCCGATTGCAACGGACTCAGTTCAGCCGGCAGCGGAACCAGGGCCGTTTGCAATGAACCCAGTTCCACCCGCGACCGACTTGAGTCCGATTTCCCGGGGCCGGAGTTCAATGGACGACAGGGCTGGTTCTTTCGAAAAGGGACTGCGTTCAATCGGTGCCCGACTGGAGTCGGCTGAGAACAAAGTCGAGTCCGATGGCGGGTGACCTGGCTTCGATTGTGACGTTGCCGCGTCGCTTCAGCGCTGTTCCGGCCACGCTGCAAGACCTTCCAAGTACTCATCAGGAACACTCGCGCCGAACACACGCTCACCTCAGTGGCAGCGACGCGAATCTGCGTCGGGAGGGTGGCTCAATAAAAAAAGCGCATCGCGAGCTGGTCGAGTTGCGCGAACACATGCGAGTGATGGGCAGGCTTGCAGAGCCTGGGACGGAGGCTGCCAGCGGGTACGACAAGCTGCTACGTCCACATTCCTTCGCATGGGTATTCAAGCGCGTCGGTCTCGCCATTGACCGTGTACTTGAGTCGACGTATTGGTCCGCTGAGATACAGAAGCGCGCGCGCTGAAGCCACCGCCCGCCCCAACCCGTCTCCCGCAGGGAGAGGGGCGCCGCGCTCAGATCGCCGCGAGGAACGTCGCCTGCCACACGGTGACGCAGCACGACGGTGCGCGCGCCGAGGTGGGTGACGTTCCGTCCGTCTGGTGTGCTGGCAGTTGGCGCGAATCACTCCAGCGCCGACGCGCCCATTCAACACAGTGCTGTCGCGCAGCCATCCGCTGTAGTGCGCAGCGGTCGTCGCGTTGGGGGCCTCATTGCGGAGCGTGGGCTCTTGCGGAGCAATGAGGCCACCAATGCGGCGTGCCGATGCGCCCGTCTGGTGCCAACGCACTCAACTGCCGATGCGCCCGTCTGGTGCCAACGCACTCAACTGCCAATGCGCCCATCTGGTGGAAACACCTCAAACCGCGACGGCTTTCGCCTTCAACAACACTTCCATCGCCTTCCCCACCGCCGCGAACGCGAACGCGCCCGTGACATGCGTCGCCGCGCCCAGGCCGGCGCCGCAATCCAGTTTCAACGCCGCATCGGCCTCGAGCTGCGGCCGCAATCCGCACACGCTGCCATCGGGCTGCGGATAGCGCACGTTCTCCAGCGAATACACCGCCGAAATGCCGAAGTAACGATCCTTGCTGYGCGGAAAATTGAACTCGCCGCGCAGCTTCTTGCGGATCAACGACAACATCGCATCGTGTTCGGTGCGCGACAGATCGCGCACGCGCACTTGGGTGGGGTCGGTGCGGCCGCCGGCGGAACCGACGGTGATCATCGGCAGCTTGCGGCGGCGGCACCAGGCGATCGACGTCACCTTGGTGCGAAAACTGTCGCATGCATCGAGCACCAGATCGAACTTGCGATCGAGCAACGTGTCCAGGTTGGCCTGCGTGAGGAAATGCTGCACCGGATCGACGTCGATCTGCGGATGGATCGCACGGATGCGTTCGGCCATCACCTCGGCCTTGTTGCGACCGTAGTTGCCGGTCAGTGCGGGGAGCTGCCGGTTGGTGTTCGACACGCACAGATCGTCCGCGTCGACCAGCGTCAGATGTCCGACGCCCGAACGCGCGAGCGCCTCGGCCGCCCACGCGCCGACGCCGCCCAGGCCGATGACGGCCACGCGGCGCGTGTCGAGGCGTTCCACCGCGCCGCGCCCATAGAGCCGGTCGATGCCGGCGAAGCGGTCCCGCAAGTCCTGTCGCATGGCGCGCATTCTAGCGAACCACGCGCGTGGGCCCGGCCCTCTGCTACCCTCGCCGCCACACCATCCACGCAGGAGCACGGACATGGCAGGCACCGGGGCGCGTTACTTCTTCCTCTTCCTCGTCGGCCTGGTGGTGGGCGCCGTCCTTACCGTGATGGGCATACGGACCTGGCAGGCGCGGCAGGACCCATTCCCCGATGCGTTGATGCACGTGCAGCAATGGCATGCGGTGCAACTGAAGAACAACCTCGAGGCCAACCGCTGCAACGCGACCGACACGCTGCCGCACTTCAGTGCGTTGCGCGTGACCGCCGACGACATCGAGTCCGCCTTCCCCGACCTGCGCGACGACGCGCGCTTCACCAAGGCCGCAAGTGGTTTCCGCGCGGCGCTGGATGCCGCGCGCGCGAATCCGCCGCTCAACTGTCCCGCTTTGGGCAAGACGATGGAATCCATCGGCAACGCGTGCAAGGCATGCCACCAGGATTTCCGCGATTGATCGACTGAAGATTGTGCAACTGAACACGCGCTGATGCGCGCGCGGGAAAACCCGCGCGCTTGATGCCCTGTTCACCGCGCGGCTCACAGCATCGGTGGCGGACCAACACCGACAGGAGAGTCGCATGAAGATGCACATGCTTGCCGCAGCCGCCGTCGCCACCCTCGCGCTCGCGGGCTGCGCATCGACGTCGCCGTCCTACAACGGCAACACCGGTTACAACACGCCGCCGCCGGCACAGAGTTGCTACGACTGCGGCACCGTCACCCGCATCGACGCAATCGGCGGGCAGCAGACCAACGGCGCCACCGGCGCAGTGTTGGGTGGCGTGGTCGGCGCAGTCGCGGGCCACGAGCTTGCGAAGAACTCGAGCGATGGCAAACAGAATGCCGCGACGGTCGCAGGTGCGGTCGGCGGCGCGGTGGCCGGCTCGGCGATCCAGAAGAACATGAACAAGGCGCAGAGCTACAACGTCTACGTGCGCATGGACAACGGCAACACGGTCACGCTCAACCAGGCCGATGTCGGCGGGATCCGTGAAGGCTCCTACGTGCGGGTCTACAACGGTCGCGCCTGGACAAACTGATCAGTACGACCAGCCTGGTCGTCCCAGCCCCTGATCGTCTTGATGGAGGCCGCCCCCGGGCAGCCTCCTTTTTTTCGCCCTCGTCACGCCCGCTTCGCGCATATGCCGCGGGCGGCGCACTGCTGCAGCGCAGAATGCGGGCGAGGCTGCCCGGGCCTAAGGTCGGCCAGTCCGCCGCAGAGCGGACATCGCGCTTCCAACCACTTCCGGGGGTTCCACTCGCATGAAACTGTCCGTCAGCCAGACCGTCGTCGCATCCGCCCTCCTCGCCGGTTCGATCGCCGCGGTCTCGACCGCCGCACCGCCTTCGGCGCGCAACAACCCGTTGCAAGTCAGCATGGTCGCCGCCACCGGCAAGGCCAGCGACTTCCTGGGCGCCGTCGAAGTGCGCATCACCAACACCAGCCGCAACACGGTCCGGGTGCCGAAGTGGCAACTCCCGTCGGACTTCCTCGAAGCGCGCCTGTTCCAGGTGAGCCGCGACGGCAAGCCGGTGCAGTACGAAGGCCCGCTGGTGAAGCGCGGCCTGCCGACCGCCGCGGACTTCGCGATCATCCGCCCGGGCGATACCTATGTCGCGAAGGTGGATCTCTCGGCTGCCTACGACCTCGCGCAGTCCGGCCAATACACCGTGACCTTCGCATCCCCCCTGCAACACGCTTCGCTCTCGACCGGCGCGATGTTGCGCCAGGCCACCGGCGCGCCGATGATCGCGCGCTCCGCGCCACTGCGCCTGTGGGTGGACGGCCGCGACCAACTGCTCGGCAAGGCCGGCGGAAGCAGGGCCAAGCCGCCGTCCGGCGGCGGCACCGTCGTCAACGGCGTGAGCTACGTCGGTTGCACGACCTCGCAGATCAGCACCGCGGGCAGCGCGGTGAACAGCGCGCGCACCTACACCGAAAACGCGAAGGGCTATCTCAACGCCGGCACCGCGGGCCCGCGTTACACGACGTGGTTCGGCAGCTATACCTCGGCGCGCTACAGCACGGCGAAATCGCACTTCACTTCGATCGATGCGGCAATGGACCAGAGCGCCGGGCAGGTGAAGATCAACTGCGGCTGCAACCAGAACTACTACGCCTACGTCTATCCGACGCGCCCGTACGAAATCTTCGTGTGCCGCGCGTTCTGGAGCGCACCGCTGACGGGCACCGATTCCAAGGCCGGTACGCTGGTGCACGAGATGAGCCACTTCAACGTCACCGCCGGCACCGACGACCACGTGTACGGGCAGGCGGGCGCGAAGAACCTGGCGATCACCGATCCGGCTTCGGCACTGGACAACGCGGACAGCCACGAATACTTCGCGGAGAACAATCCGTCGCAGAACTGAGGCAAGATGCAAAACAAAAACCCGGCCGAAAGGCCGGGTTTTTCATGCCCCCACGAGGATGCCGATGACCCAACAAGCCCTGCTTTACGCCATCGCCGCCCTGCTCGTCCTCGTCGGCCTCGTCGGCGTCGTCCTGCCCGCCTTGCCCGGCCTGCCGCTGGTGTTCGCCGGCATGTTGGTGGCCGCGTGGGCCGGCGGTTTCCAGGAGATCGGCTGGGTCACGCTTGTGGTGCTCGGCCTGATGACCGCGGTGTCGTTCGTGATCGATTTCTGGGCGACCGCGCACGGCGCCAAGCGCGTCGGCGCCAGCAAGCAGGCGATCTGGGGCGCGGTGCTCGGCACCTTCGCCGGCCTGTTCGTCATGCCGCCGCTGGGGTTGTTCGTCGGGCCCTTCGTGGGCGCGCTCATCGGCGAGTTGATCCATGGCCGGGAAATCCGCCAGGCGGCGAAGGTGGGCTTCGGCACGTGGCTCGGCATCGTGCTGGGCATCGTCCTCAAGCTGGGGCTCGCCTTCGCGATGCTCGGGGTGTTCGCCTTCGCGTGGTTCTTCTAGCGCGCCCCACCCCATTCACGCGGGGGCTGCGGCCGCTTCTTTAACGTCGGTGTTCCTTCGACCCGGGGCGCGCGATGCGCTGGAGCAAGACCCGAATGCTGACCGTCGTGATCGTCACCGTGCTCGTGACAGGGTTGGTCGTCGTCCTCGGCCTCAACTTCGTCAAGCCCGAAAAACAGATCGAAAAGAAGGTCGAACACCGGTACGCGGTGTCCGACCCGCAGTTCCGTCGCGAAATGGGCGTGCTGCTCGGCCCTGCGATCGTTTCGCACAACGTGATCCAGGATTTGCAGAACGGCGACGAGATCTTCCCCGCGATGCTCGAAGGCATCCGCGGTGCGAAGAAGACGATCAGCTTCGAAACCTACATCTACTGGGAAGGCCAGATCGGCCGCGAGTTCGCCGCCGCCCTGTGCGAGCGCGCGAAGGCCGGCGTACAAGTGCACGTCACCATCGACTGGGCCGGCAGCTACAACATGGAAGCCTCGCTGCTCGACCAGATGAAGCAGGCGGGCGTGCACGTCGTGCGCTATCGCCCGCTGCACTGGTACAACCTGGCGCGCATGAACAACCGGACGCATCGCAAGCTGCTGATCATCGACGGGCGCGTGGGATTCACCGGCGGCGTGGGCATCGGCGACCCGTGGCGGGGCCATGGGCAGGACAAGGACCATTGGCGCGACATGCATTTCCGCGTCGAAGGCCCTGTCGTCGCGCAATTCCAGGCCGCGTTCAACGACAACTGGATCAAGACGACGGGCGAGGTGCTCAACGGCGCCGACAATTTCCCGAAACTCGAAAGCGCCGACGGCATGGACGCGCACATGTTCATCAGCTCGCCCAATGGCGGCAGCGAGAGCATGCACCTGATGTACCTGATGACCATCGCCGCGGCCGAGCACACGATCGACCTGGAAGCGGCCTACTTCATCCCCGACGAACTGATCACCGGTGCGCTGCTCGCGGCGCGCAAGCGCGGAGTGCGCATCCGCGTGATCGTGCCGGGCAAGAACACCGACTCCGACGCCGCGCGCCACGCTTCGCGCATGGATTGGGGCCCGTTGCTCAAGGCCGGCATCGCGATCAGCGAATACGAACCGACCATGTTCCACAACAAGATGCTGATCGTGGACAAGGAGATGACGTCGGTGGGTTCGACCAACTTCGACCTGCGCAGCTTCCGCCTCAACGACGAGGCGAGCCTCAACGTGTACGACGCGGGCTTCGCCGACCGCATGACGCATATCTTCGAGCAGGACCTGGCCAAGTCGAAGGGCTACACCTACCAGATGTGGGAAAAGCGACCGCTGAAGGAGAAGTTCATCGAGCGCGTGATCCTGCCGATCCGCTCGCAGTTGTAGACTGGCGGGGCCTCTCCGACGCCACGACGGTGCGAATGACCCGATCGATCGCCGCGCGCATTGCGCCCCTGTTGCTCCTGTTGTCCTTCGCCTCGCATGCCGGCGCGCCCGCCACGACGGTGCCTGCGGCGGCGTCCTCGGTCGCCGTCGATGCGACCGACCGCGCGCTGGGCAAGCGCGTGGAAGCCCGCCTGGCCTCGCAACCGCAACTGCGCGATGTCGAAGCGAGCGTGATCAATCGCGTCGCGATGCTGCGTGGCCAAGCGGTGACGAAGGCCGACATCGACATGGCGGGCGCCATCGCCTCGCAGACAGCCGGGGTGACGGGCGTCGAGAACCGCGTCGAGCTCAGCACGAAGTTGTCCGACCGCTTCCAGGTCGCGATGCAGGCCGTCACCGAAAAGCTCGTGCGCCTGGTCGCGGCGACGCCCTTGCTGGTCATCGCATTCGCGATCGTGCTGCTGGCCGCCTGGATCGGCCGCGGCCTGTCGCGCCGCATGCGCTGGATGGCGCGCGTGCACAGCAACAACCCCTACATGGAAGCCCTGCTCCGCCGCACAGTGCAGGGCGCGATCACCCTGATCGGCATCCTGGTCGCGCTCGACCTGTTGGGTGCTTCCTCGCTCGTCGGCGCGGTGCTCGGGTCGGCGGGCGTCATCGGCCTGGTGCTCGGTTTCGCGTTCAAGGACATCGCCGAGAATTACATCGCCGGCATCCTGCTCAGCCTGCGCCGGCCGTTCGCGCCAGGCGACCACGTCGTCGTGGATCGCGTGCACGAAGGCAAGGTGGTCGCGCTCACGTCGCGCACGACGCTGCTCATGACGCTCGACGGCAACCAGGTGGCGTTGCCGAACGCGCTGGTATTCCGGTCGGTCGTGCTCAATTACTCGGAGAACCCGAAGCGCCGTTTCGATTTCATCGTGCCGCTCGATCCGGGCGCCTCGGTGGGCGATGCGCTGAAGTTCGGCCTGGAGCGGCTGCGCGGGATCAAGGGCGTGCTCGAAGATCCGCAGCCCAACGCGCTGATCGTCGAATACCTGCACGACCAATTGAAGGCGCAATTCCTCGGCTGGGTGGACCAGCGCGAAAACAGCGTGCCGCGTGTGCGCAGCGAAGCCATGCGCGCGGTGAAGTCCGCGCTCGACAAGGGCGGCGTGCGCCGCGCCGGCACGCCCGCGCCGGCGATGGCGCCGTCCGTGCCGCCGGTGGAACACGCGATGCATGTCGACACGTCGAAAGACAAGGAGATCGACGCGCAGCTCGCCGAGGCGCAGCGCAAGTCCGAAGACGTGAACCTGCTCGACGACAAGAATCCCGCGTCGCCAAGCTGAAGGCTACTCGCCGTACATCAGCCAGTGGCGCGCGACGAATTCGTCGTTGGTGACGTAGACCTGCACGCCGCGTTCGCTGGCGAGGATCGAACCGTGCTCGCTGCCCTGCAGGTCGTCCTGCAGTTCGACGAAGGCGGTGCGGATTGCGCCGAAGCCGGCGTCGGCCATCGCGGCGATGACGGTGTCCACTTGTTCCAGCGGCACCGTGCCGTCGAGGTCTTCGACCACCAGCAGGCGCGTCGCGCCATGTGCGCGGCAATGTTCGCCGAGCAATTGCCACATCGCGATGGAGACTGCCAGGCAGTCGCGGCCTTCGTGCACATAGGCGCGCACGTAACCGTGGTGCTGTTCGAATCGCACCTTGAAGGCTTGGCCGTGCGCGTGGTGTTCGACCAGGATGGGGGCGATCACGCGACGACCACCGGGATTTTCCCGATGCGCGCCTGCCATTGTTTCGGGCCGGTCTCGTGCACCGACGCGCCCTTCGAATCGACCGCAACCGTCACCGGCATGTCCTGCACGGTGAACTCGTAGATCGCTTCCATGCCGAGGTCTTCGAAGGCGACGACCTTCGATGCCTTGATCGCCTTCGAGACGAGATACGCCGCGCCGCCGACTGCCATCAGGTACGCCGAGCCGTGCTTGCGGATCGCTTCGATCGCGGCCGGGCCGCGTTCGGCCTTGCCGACCATGCCGAGCAGGCCGGTCTGCGCGAGGACCTGTTCGGTGAACTTGTCCATGCGCGTGGCCGTGGTCGGGCCGGCGGGGCCGACGACTTCGTCGCGCACCGGATCGACCGGGCCGACGTAGTAGATGAATCGGCCGCGCAAATCGACGGGCAAGGATTCGCCGCGGTTCAGCATCTCGACGATGCGCTTGTGCGCGGCATCCCGGCCGGTGAGCAGCTTGCCGTTGAGCAGCAGCACTTCGCCAGGTTGCCAGGATGCGAGATCGTCTTTCGTGAGCGTGTCGAGGTTCACGCGACGGCCCTTGCTCGCGTCGTAGGTGAGCTTCGGCCAATCTTCGAGCGAGGGCGGTTCGAGCATCACCGGCCCGCTGCCGTCGAGCACGAAGTGCGCGTGGCGCGTGGCGGCGCAGTTGGGGATCATCGCGATCGGCAGGTTCGCCGCGTGCGTCGGGTAATCCTTCACCTTGATGTCGAGCACGGTGGTCAGGCCACCCAGGCCCTGCGCGCCGATGCCGAGCGCGTTGACCTTGTCGTAGAGTTCCAGGCGCAGTTCTTCTGCGCGGTTGGATGCGCCGCGCGCTTGCAACTCGACGATGTCGATCGGCTCCATCAGCGCTTCCTTCGCCAGCAGCATCGCCTTCTCGGCGGTGCCGCCGATGCCGATGCCGAGCATGCCCGGCGGGCACCAGCCGGCGCCCATGGTCGGCACGGTCCTGAGCACCCAGTCGACGATGGAATCGGACGGGTTGAGCATCGCGAACTYCGACTTGGCTTCCGATCCACCGCCCTTGGCCGCGACGATCACCTCGACCGTGTTGCCCGGCACGACGCGGACATTGACCACGCCCGGCGTGTTGTCCTTCGTGTTGGTGCGCTTGCCCGCCGGATCGGCGAGCACGCTGGCGCGCAGCTTGTTGTCGGGATGGTTGTAGGCGCGGCGCACGCCTTCGTGGACCATCTCCTCCACGCCCATCGTTGCGTCGTCCCAGCGCACGTCCATGCCGATGGTCAGGAACACCGTGACGATGCCGGTGTCCTGGCAGATCGGGCGGTGGCCTTCGGCGCACATGCGCGAATTGATCAGGATCTGGGCGATGGCGTCCTTCGCGGCGACGCTCTGTTCGCGCTCGTACGCGGCGGACAGGTTCCGGATGTAGTCGACCGGGTGGTAGTAGGAGATGTACTGCAGGGCGTCGGCGACCGACTGGATCAGGTCTTCCTGGCGGATCGAGCTGGGGCCTGCTGGACGAACGGACGGCGAAACCTGGGTCACGGGACAACCGGGGGGCGTGCGAAAGGGCGGATTCTAGCCCGACGGCGCCTCACGAGCGGCTCTAAACCTTGCCGGCGGAACGTGCATCAGTGTGGTTATGCTGACCTCCGCCGTGACCGCATGGACATCACCCGCCCCAGCAGCGCTCCCGTCCGCCGAACCCGGCGAGGACGTGGATGGCGCGTTGGTGCGCGCGGCGGGGCGTGGCGACGCGAGCGCTTTCGAGGCGCTGTACCGGCGCCATAACGCCCGGGTCCACGGCGTGATCATGCGCCTGGTGGGAGGGCATGCCGGCCGCGCGGAAGACCTCACACAGGAAGCCTTCGTGCGGTGCTGGCAGGCGCTGCCGGGGTATCGGTTCGAAAGTGCGTTTACCACCTGGCTGCATCGCCTGGCCGTGAACACCGCCCTGATGGAGCTGCGCGCGCGCCGGAGCCGGCCGCAGGCCAGCGACGACGAGGACGCGCTCGACATGCTCGGCACGCCCGATTCCGCCGGCCATGGCACTGCGCTGACGATGGACCTGGAGCGCGCCGTGGCCACGTTGCCTCCACGGGCGCGGGCGGTGCTGGTCCTGCACGACGTGGAAGGTTGGAAGCACGAAGAGATCGCCACCGAACTCGGCATGGCGGTCGGCAGTTCGAAGGCCCAGTTGCATCGCGCGCGCGGATTGCTGCGCACGCGTCTCGGAGGTTCCCATGACGCATGACATCGACAATCAAGACCGCCCGCTCTTCGACAGCATGCTTCCCGACGCACTGCGATGGGAATTGCGCGCACTGCGCAAGGACGTGGCACCGGCCGCCGACCTCTGGCCTTCGATCGCCGCGCGCATCGCCGCGACGCCGCAAGTCGCGCGGACGCCGGTCCGCAAGTCCTGGCGTCCCCTCCTTCCGCTCGCCACCGCGGCCTCGCTCGCATTGGCGCTCGGCATCGCCTGGCAGGTGCGCCCCGTGGCACCGGAAACCGCGCCCATCGGCGACAGCGTGCACGGCCGCATCATCGCCGTCGAAGCAGAAGCGATGACGCGCGAATACCAGGCGGCACTGAAGGAAATCGACGCCTACACGCCGCCGCCGGCGAAGGGCACCCCCGCACTCAAGGTGCTCGACCGCAGCGCCGCGCAGATTCGCACCGCGCTGGCGCGCGACCCGGACGCGCGGTTCCTGCTCGATCGCCTGCAACGCACCTACACGCGGCGCCTGGAGCTCACCCAGCGCCTGGCCCGCACGTCGCTCGCCAGCTGACCGGCGCGCGCCCGCACCATTTTTTCGGAGACACCTCGATGACCCGCTCGCTGATTGCACTCACCCTCCTGGCCTGCGTGGCCGCACCCTCGGCGTGGGCCGCCACGCCGATCAACGAAACCCGCGCGCTCGACGCGCGCGGCCACATCGAGATTGAAAACCTCAAGGGCCGCATCCAGGTCCGCACGTGGGACAAGAAGGAAGTCCACATCGGCGGCAGCCTCGGCAAGGGCGTCGAGAAGTTGGTGATCGACGGCGACGAGAGCGACCTGGTCGTGCGCGTGGAATATCCGCGCGGCCGCAGCGGCTTTCGCAACAACGACAACACCGAGCCGACCGACCTGATCCTCAACGTGCCGGTGCTCGCCGAGCTGGAGATCGATTCGGTCTCGGCGACCGTCGACGTCGTCGGTACCGCGGGCGAGTCGCTGCAGATCGACAGCGTGAGYGGCGATGTCACCGTCGCCGGCGCGCCGCGCGAAGCCGACATCGAAAGCGTCAGCGGCGATCTCACGCTTACGCTGAACACCCGCGATGTCAAAGCCTCGTCGGTCAGCGGCGACCTCAGCCTGCGCGGCAAGCTCGACGGCGAGATGTCGGTGGAAACCGTCTCGGGCAACATCGAAGCCGACTCCAACGGCAAGCTGCTGCGCCACATTTCGGTCTCCACCGTCTCCGGCGACGCCAAGGTCCGCGCCGGCCTGCAGAACGGCGGCGAGTTCAAGTCCGAATCGGTCAGCGGCGACCTGCACCTGATTCTCCCGAAGAACACCTCGGCGCAAGCCTCGGGCGAAACCTTCAGCGGCGACCTCACCGCGCCGGGCGCGAAGATCGAACGTCCGAAGTACGGCCCGGGTGCGAGCTTCGAGCACCGCTACGGCTCGGGCAACGGCCTGATCCGCATCGAGACCTTCTCGGGCGATGCGGAACTTGTCTTCGAGTAAGGGGTCGTAACCAGTACGCAGCCGGGTCTCCCCTCCCCGGTTTCGTCCCTCGGGGGGCGCGGTGCAAGGCCGCGCCCCCTATCTTTTTTCCGCCATCACCCGCGGGCCGCGACACTGGCGGGAATGGCTCAGCCTGTTCGCCCGCCCGCCCCCAGACAGGGTGAGAACCCAACGCTGCGCCAACGCGTCGGCGCCCTGCGCAACCTGCCGCCGTTCCTGCGCGAAATCTGGGCGACCTCGCGCCCGCTGACGATCACCAGCCTGGGCCTGCGCCTGGTACGCGCGCTGTTGCCGATCGCCACGCTCTACGTCGGCAAGCTGATCATCGACGAGGCGGTGCGCCTGGTCGGCCAGGGCCTGGCGTTCGAATCCCTCCCCGCCGCATGGCACGGCGGCGCGATCGATCACCTGCTCACCTTGCTGCTCCTGGAATTCGGCCTGGCCATCGCCTCCGACCTGCTCGGCCGCCTGGTGAGTTACGCCGACTCGGTGCTCTCGGAGATGTTCACCAACGCCACCAGCGTGCGCCTGATGGAACACGCGGCGACATTGGACCTGGAGGATTTCGAGGACCCCGAACTGCAGGATCGCCTGGATCGGGCGCGCCGCCAGACGATGGGCCGCATGAACCTGCTCAGCCAGTTGTTCGGGCAGGTGCAGGACGCGGTGACGGTCGCGAGTTTCATCGCGGGGCTGGTCGTTTACGCACCGTGGTTGATCGTGTTGCTCGGTGTCGCGTTGATTCCGGCGTTCGTCGGCGAGTCGCACTTCAACGCGCTCAACTACCAACTCAACTTCCAGTGGACGCCGGAGCGCCGGCAGCTCGAATACCTCCGCCAGATGGGCGCGAGCGTCGAGACCGCGAAGGAAGTGAAGATCTTCAACCTGCACCGTTACTTCATCGCGCGGTACCGGGCGCTGTCCTCGCACTTCCTCGTGGCGAACCGCAGCCTCGCGCGCCGCTGCGCCTTGTGGGGCACGCTGCTGGCGGCCTTCGGCACGCTCGGCTACTACCTCGCCTACGGTTACATCGCCTGGCGCACGGTGAAGGGCGATTTCAGCATCGGCGACCTGACCTTCCTCGCCGGCAGTTTCCGCCGGCTGCGGCAATTGCTCGAAGGGTTGCTCGTCGGGTTTTCGCAGGTCGCGGGGCAAGCGCTGTATCTCGACGATCTGTATTCGTTCTTCGAGATCGAACCGGAAATCCGTTCGGGGCCGGGCGCCATCCCGATCCCGCGACCGATCGCGCACGGCTTCGTCTTCGAAGGTGTCGGCTTCCGCTACCCCGATGCCGAGCGCTGGGCCTTGCGCGGCCTGGATTTCGAATTGCGCGCAGACGAAGTGCTCGCGCTCGTCGGCGAAAACGGCGCGGGCAAGACCACGCTCGTCAAACTGCTCGCGCGCCTGTACGACCCCGACGAGGGCCGCATCCTGCTCGACGGCCGCGACCTGCGCGACTACGACCTGGACGACCTGCGCGCGAACATCGGCGTGATCTTCCAGGACTTCGTGCGCTACCACCTCACCGCGGCGGAGAACATCGGTGTCGGCCAGATCGACGCGATGGACGATCGCGCGCGCATCGAAGAAGCAGCGCGGCGCGCGTTCGCCGAGCAGGTCGTCTCCGGGTTGCCCAACGGCTACGACCAGGTGATCGGCCGCCGCTTCCGCACGGGCGTGGACCTCTCCGGCGGGCAATGGCAGAAGATCGCGATCGCACGCGCCTACATGCGCGATGCGCAGGTCATGATCCTGGACGAACCCACCGCCGCGCTCGATGCACGCAGCGAGTTCGAAGTCTTCCAGCGCTTCAAGGAACTCTCCCACGGGCGCACGGCGGTGCTGATCTCGCACCGGTTCTCGAGCGTGCGCATGGCCGACCGTATCCTCGTGCTGGACGAAGGGCGCCTGGAAGCCAGCGGGACGCACGCGCAGCTGCTTGCGCAGGGCGGCCGATACGCGGAACTGTTCGAACTGCAGGCGGCGGGGTACCGTTAGGCCTCGACGCGCTCCACCGGAGATGGGCATGGCACGCAAGGCATGGAGGGCGGTCGCGGTGGTTGCGTCGCTTGCGAGCTTCGGATGCAGTTCGCAGCAATCTTCGGCGAGCGCGACGGCCGCGGCGGGCGGTGGAACGGCGACGGCCACGACGTCCGCAAACGGCATGCGCGTGGAAACCATCGCGCATGGCCTCGAACATCCCTGGTCGGTCGCGCTGCTGCCCGACGGGAACTTCCTGGTCACCGAACGCCCGGGCCGCCTGCGTCGCGTGGCGCCCGACGGCACGCTCGGCGAGCCCATCGCGAACGTGCCGGCCGTGTTCGCGCAAGGCCAGGGTGGGTTGCTCGATGTCGCGCTGGCGCCGGACTTCGCGACGTCGAAAAAGCTGTATCTCAGCTACGCCGAACCGGGCGAGGACGACACCGCCGGCACCGCGGTCTCGATCGCAACGCTCGTGGACACCGCGCTCCACGACGTGCGCGTGATCTATCGCCAGCAACCGAAACTCACCGGCGCCAACCACTTCGGTTCGCGTATCGCCTTCGACGGCCACGGCCACGTGTTCATCACCCAGGGCGAGCGCGAGGAGCGGATGAAGGCGCAGCAACTGGACATGCTGCAGGGCAAGCTCGTGCGCCTGAACCTGGACGGCAGCGTGCCGCGCGACAACCCCTTCGTCGGCCGCAAGGGGGCGCGCCCGGAAATCTGGAGTTACGGCCATCGCAACATGCAGGGCCTCGCGCTGGATCCGCGCACCGGCACGCTGTGGGAAAGCGAACACGGCCCGCGCGGCGGCGACGAAATCAACCTGCCGCAGGCCGGCAAGAATTACGGTTGGCCGATCATTACCTGGGGCATCGATTACCCGGGCTACAAGATTTCCGAATCCATCGGCACCGCCGCGCCGGGCATGGAGCAGCCGCACCACTACTGGGCAAAATCGCCGGGGCTCAGCGGCATGGCGTTTTTCACCGGGCGCCCGGGCAACGCGTGGAACGACAGCCTGTTCCTCGGCTCGCTCGCCGAATCCAACCTCATCCGCCTGTCGCTGAAGGGCAACGCGATCGTCGCCGAAGAACGCCTGTTGCAGGACCAGGATGCGCGCATCCGCGATGTGCGCGTCGGCAACGACGGCAAGGTCTACGTGCTGACGGACGAACAGGACGGCAAGTTGCTGCGCCTCACGCCACCGCCGCGCAAATGATCGAAGGCGGCTGCCACTGCGGCAACGTGCGCCTGCTGCTGGATTGGCCGGCGGATGCGGCGCGGATCCCTGCGCGTGCGTGCGGTTGCACGTTCTGCCGCAAGCACGGCGCGACGTGGACTTCGCATCCGGAAGCATCGCTGGTGCTGCGCATCGCCGATGCGGCGCGCGTGGAGCGCTACGCCTTCGGCACGCGCACTGCGGATTTCCATGTGTGCATGCATTGCGGCGTGGTGGTCGCGGCGACATGCCGCATCGACGGCCGCGATTACGCCGTGGTGAACATCAACACGTTCGAACACGTGGATGCCGCGCGTTTCGACCGCGGCGACAGCGACGTCGAAGGCGAAACCGTGGACGCCCGCCTCGCCCGCCGGCGATCGCGCTGGATCGCCGACGTGCGGATCGAACGGGCGCCCTAAGCCTCGACGCGCTCCTCGGCTTCCGCGGCTTGCGCCGCAGGCGTCTCGTCCGCCACCTTGCGCAGCGCGAGGCGATAGGCGTTGGCGATCGATTCGGGTTTCTTGCCGACTTCGGTGCAGCTCGATCCCGGGCAGACGCCCTGCATCACGCCGGCATCGAAGTCCAGGCGTTCGACGAGGAAGTCGACGAACGCGCGCACTTTCGGCGATTGCACGCGACCACGCGGGAAGACCGCGTTCATTTCGTACTCCGGTCCGTTCCAGGCGGGCAGCACGCGCCGGACGTAACCGGCTTCGACGTACGGCCGCATCATGATGTCGGTTCCGAGCATCAAGCCCTCGCCCGTGATCAACGCGCCGCGCAGGCCGGCCGGATCGTTGGCGACGAAGACCGGATCGATGCGGAACTCGGTGCTCTTGGTGCCGTCGTGGAGTGGCCAGCTGAAGCCCGCGCCATTCTTGCGTTGCTTGTTCATCGCGAGCGTGCGGTGGTGTTGCAGGTCGTCGGGATGCAGTGGCTCGCCGTGGCCTTCGAGATAGCGCTGGCTCGCGTACACCTGCGTGCGCAGCGTCGCAAGGCGGCGCGCGATGAGATTGGAATCGGGCAAGTTGCCCACGCGCAGCGCGACATCGATTTCCTTGTCGATGATGTCGAGCGGCTCGTTGTTGAGCACCAATTCGACGCGCACTTCGGGGTTGCGCTGGTGGAACTCGCCGAGCAGCGGCGCGATCCATTCGATGCCCATCGAATAGGGCGTGGTGATGCGCAACCAACCGCGCGGACCACCCTGCAACTGGCCCACCGCGCTTTCGGCTTCGTCCAGCTCGCGCGCGATGCGCTGGCAATGCTCGTAATACACGTTGCCCGCTTCGGTCAGCCCGAGCTTGCGCGTGGTGCGGTGGAGCAACTGCGCGCCCAGGCGCGTCTCGAGGTCCTGCACCTTGCGGCTGACCGTGGTCTTCGGAAGCCGCAACGCGCGCGCCGCGGAAATGAAACTGCCGTGCTCGACCACCTTGACGAAGATCAGGGTGTCGTTGAGATCGCGGGCCATGCGTGGCTCCTGTGGGCCGCGATCTCATAGGGGGAGGAACATTGGACCGGGGCCGGGACAATTATTCCCCGTTTTGCCAGCTAATCAAGTGCCGATGCGCGGCGTACCTTGCACGCCATTCCCGCCTGACCCCCTACGACCATGTCGACCCAGCAACGCACCCGCCTCGCCCTCCTGCCGCTTCTGCCGATCGGACTGATCGTGCTGGTAGCGTTGGGGTTCCTCGCGATCGGTGAAACGGCCGCACATGGCGCCGGTCCGGCCTGGCTGATGGTCGTGGTGGTCGCCTTCCTCGTCGGCATGCCGCTGCTCGTCCTTGGCCTCGCCGTGGCCGGCGCGATGCAACGCCATGACCTGATCCGCGCTTTCGTCCCACATCCGGGAGAAACTATCCCGGGAGCGGGGCAATGAAAACCACGTTCCGTCATACGGCCGGCCCAGCGGCTGCCCTCCTGGTTCTCGGCGCGACCGGCGCCATCGGGCGGGGCGTGGTCCGCGCCGCGCTCGACGCCGGTCGGCCCGTCATCGCCGTCTCCCCCGACACCGACGGGTTGCGCGCACTGCAGGGACTGCATGCGCACGCCGACCTTTCCATCGTTCCGGCCATGCTCGGCAGCGAACGCGACGCGACCTCGCTCGAACGCACGCTGCGCAGCCTCGACCGGCCGATCCACGGCGTCGTCGTGGCCCTGTGCAGCGATCGCGAACGCGGCCGCCTGCTCGACGCCTCGGCCGACGATCTGCGCGAATCGATCGACCAGAACGTCGTCGCCCACCTTGCGCTTGCGCGGCACCTGTTTCCGCTGCTCGCGCAAGGCGGTCGTGCCGGGGGTTGGGTGATCGTCGACGGTCCCGGCGGCGAAAACCCCTGGGCCGGTTATGGCCATCGTTCGGTCGGCGCGGCCGCGTTGCGCATGCTTGCGCGCGTGTTGCATGAGGAAGCGCGCCCGCGCGGTGTGCGCGTGCAGTTGCTCGCACTGGATTGGCCGGTGAAGACCGACGCCAACGCGAAACACGCCTGCGACCAGTGGCCCGACGCCGTGGGCGTCGGCCAGCGCGCGATCGCGTTGCTCGATCGCAACGACCGTGCGGCCATCGACCCGATCGTGCATTGCAAGGGCCCATGCCACGCGCAATCGCAAGGATCGGATGGCGGCGACGCGGCGCTCGCCGCACGCTGTCACGACGACGCGCGCCGCCTGCTCGGTGCGCTCTCGCCATCGAAGAAAAAGAACAACAACGATCTCTCCTCTCCCCTCCCCTCCAAGGAAGACGCCCATGACCCGCCAACCCGCCGATAATCGATTGCCCCTCGTCAACCGCGTGGTGCTCGGCACGCTGGCGCTCGCAGCGCTCCTGCCGATCGCCCTGTCCGCTTGCACCAGCGAAGCCGCGCCCGCGGCCCCGCCGCCGCCGGAAGTCAGCGTCGCCACCGTGCTGAGCAAGGATGTCGCGGAGTGGGACGAGTTCACCGGCCGCGTGCAGGCGGTGGAAACCGTCGACCTGCGTCCGCGCGTGAGCGGCTACGTGCAAAACGTGGCGTACCACGAAGGACAGGACGTCAGGAAAGGCGATCTGTTGTTCGTGATCGATCCGCGTCCTTACCGCGCCGCACTCGACCAGGCACTGGCCAACCTCGAGAAAGCCCGCGCCGAACAGTCGCTCGCGCAGATGCAGGACAAGCGCGCACAGACGTTGATCGACGCCAAGGCGATCTCGCGCGAAGAGTTCGAAATCCGCAGGGCCGCCTCGTCGCAGGGCACCGCCGGCGTGCGCGCTGCCGAAGCGGCCGTTGCGGCCGCGCGACTGGATCTGCAGTTCACCGAAGTCCGTTCGCCGATCGACGGCCGCGCCGGCCGTGCATTGGTCACCGAAGGCAACCTGGCGCAGACCGATTCGACGTTGCTGACCACGCTGGTCTCGCAGGATCCGATGTACGTCTACTTCGAAAGCGACGAACAGGCCTTCCTGCGTTACGCCGCGCTGGCCCGCAAGGGCGAACGCGATGGCGTGCGCAACCCGGTCCGCATCGGCCTGGCCGACGAGGACGGGTATCCGCACGACGGCACGGTCGACTTCATCGACAACCAGGTCGATCCGAAGACCGGCACGATCCGCGCGCGCGCCGTGGTCGCCAATCCCGACCGCGTGTTCACGCCCGGCCTGTTCGCCCGCGTGCAGTTGAAGGGCACCGGCAAGTTCAAGGCGCTGCTCGTCGACGACAAGGCCGTGCTCACCGACCAGGACCGCAAGTACGTCTACGTGCTCGGCCCGAACAACACCGCGGCGCGCAAGGACATCGTGCCCGGCCCGATGATCGACGGCCTGCGCGTGGTGCGCTCGGGCCTGGCGCCCACCGACAGGGTCATCGTCCACGGCGTGCAGAAGGTCTTCATGCCCGGCATGCCGGTGTCGCCGAAGGCGATCGCGATGGGTGCGCAGCCTGCGGGCGACAAAGTCGCGATGAAGTAACGGCTCGCAACCAGACAACGCACCTCTCCCCGGCCTCCTCCTGCATTCGCAGGGGGAGGTGCAGAGCCCCTTTTGCCTGAGGAACCCCTCATGGACTTCTCCAAGTTCTTCATCGACCGGCCGATCTTCGCCGCCGTGCTGTCGATCGTGATTTTCGCCGCGGGCCTGATCGCCATCCCGCTGTTGCCCATCAGCGAGTACCCCGAAGTCGTGCCGCCGTCGGTCATCGTGCGCACGGTGTATCCCGGTGCGAACCCGAAGGTGATCTCCGAAACCGTGGCCACGCCCCTGGAAGAGGCGATCAACGGCGTGGAGGACATGATGTATTTCAAGTCCGTCGCCGGTTCCGACGGCGTGCTGCAGATGACCATCACCTTCAAGCCCGGCACCGACGCCGACGACGCCGCGGTGAAGGTGCAGAACCGCGTCGCGCAGGCACTGGCACGCTTGCCCGAAGACGTGCGGCGCCAGGGCGTGACGACGCAGAAGCAGTCGCCGACCTTCCTGATGGTCGTGCACCTGGTCTCCACCGACGGCAAGTACGACACGCTGTACCTGCGCAACTACATGCGCCTGCACGTCAAGGATGAGCTCTCGAAGATCCCGGGCGTCGGCGAAGCGCACCAGTTCGGCGGCGGCGATTACGCAATGCGCCTGTGGCTGGATCCCGACAAGATCGCCGCGCGCGGCATGACCGCGGGCGACGTCCTGCGCGCGGTGCGCGAACAGAACATCCAGGTCTCCGCCGGCCAGCTCGGCGCCGAACCGATGCCCAACGGCAGCGACTTCCTCACGCCGATCAATGCGCAGGGCCGCCTGCGCTCGGTCGAAGAGTTCAAGGATGTCGTGCTGAAGTCCGGCGAAGACGGTGAAGTCGTGCGTCTGGGCGACGTGGCGCGCGTCGAACTCGCCGCCGGCGACTACACGCTGCGGGCACGCCTGGATGGCCAAAACGCCGCCGCCATCGGCGTGTTCCAGGCGCCGGGTGCGAACGCGCTCGCGATTCGCGACCAGGTGGTCGCGAAGATGGACCAGTTGCAGTCGCGTTTCCCGCCGGGCGTGGAATACCGCACGGTGTACGACACCACGATCTTCGTGCGCGACTCGATCAAGGCCGTCGTCAGCACCCTGCTGGAAGCGACCTTGCTCGTCGTTCTGGTGGTGATCCTGTTCCTGCAGACCTGGCGTGCGTCGATCATCCCCTTGATCGCGGTGCCGGTGTCGGTGGTCGGTACGTTCGCCGCGCTGCACTTGCTCGGGTTCTCGATCAATACGCTGACCTTGTTCGGGCTTGTGCTCGCGATCGGCATCGTGGTGGACGACGCGATCGTCGTCGTGGAAAACGTCGAACGCCACATCGAGGAAGGCGCAACGCCGCTGCAGGCCGCGCACCTGGCGATGAAGGAAGTCTCCGGCCCGATCATCGCGATCGCGCTGGTGTTGTGCGCGGTGTTCGTGCCGATGGCCTTCCTCTCGGGCGTGACCGGCCAGTTCTACAAGCAGTTCGCCGTCACCATTGCGATCTCCACGGTGATCTCGGCGATCAACTCGCTGACGCTCTCGCCGGCGCTCGCCGCCAAGCTGCTGCGCCCGCACGGGGCGAAGAAGGACTTGCTCTCGCGCGGCATCGAGCGTGGATTCGGCTGGATCTTCCGTCCGTTCAACCGCTTCTTCAACAAGAACTCGGCGCGCTACCAGACCGGCGTGGGCCGCATGCTCGGCCATCGTGGCCGCGTGTTCGGCGTCTACGCGGTGCTGCTCATCGCCGCCGGCTTCGTGTTCCAGTGGGTGCCGGCCGGCTTCATTCCGACCCAGGACAAGCTGTACCTGATCGCCGGCGTGAAGTTGCCCGAAGGCGCCTCGATCGAACGCACGGATGCGGCCTTGAAGAAGGTCGCCGACGCCGCACGCAGCATCGATGGCGTCGCGCATGAAGTCGCCTTCCCCGGCCTGAACCCGCTGCAGTTCACCAACACCCCGAACAGCGGCGTCGTGTTCTTCCCGCTCAAGCCCTTCAGCGAGCGCAGCAAGTCGGCGAAGGAAATCAACGACGAGCTCAACGCCAAGATCGCGAACATCCAGGAAGGCTTCGCCTTCGCGCTGATGCCCCCGCCGATCCTCGGCCTGGGCAACGGCCAGGGCTATTCGCTGTTCGTCGAAGACCGCGGCAACCTCGGCTACGGTGCGCTGCAGAACGCGGTGCAGGCCGTGCAAGGCACCGCCGCGCAGACGCCGGGCATGGGCTATCCGATCACGAGCTACCAGGCCAACGTTCCGCAGCTGGATGCAGAAGTCGATCGCGTGAAGGCCAAGGCGCAGGGCGTGCCGCTGACGGAGCTGTTCGACACGCTGCAGACCTACCTGGGTTCGGCGTACGTCAACGACTTCAACATGTTCGGCCGCACCTGGCAGGTCGTCGCGCAGGCCGACGGTCCCTTCCGCGACAACGTGGAAGACATCGCGAAGCTGCGTACGCGCAATGTCAACGGCGAGATGGTGCCGATCGGTTCGATGGTCACCATCAAGCAGTCCTACGGCCCCGACCCGGTGTTGCGCTTCAACGGCTATCCCGCGGCCGACCTGCTCGGTGGCTACGACCCGAAGGCGATGTCGTCGGGCGAAGCGATGGAGAAGATCACCGAAATCGCCGGACAGGTCTTGCCGAACGGCATGGGCTTCGACTGGAGCGACCTGAGCTATCAGCAGGCCACGCAGGGCAAGGCTGCGCTCGTGGTGTTCCCGCTGGCCGTGTTGCTCGCCTTCCTCGTGCTCGCCGCGTTGTATGAAAGCTGGACCTTGCCGCTGGCCGTGATCCTGATCGTGCCGATGACGCTGCTCTCCGCGCTGGTCGGCGTGAAGCTCACCGGTGGCGACAACAACGTGTTCGTGCAGGTCGGCCTGGTCGTGCTGATGGGCCTGGCGTGCAAGAACGCGATCCTGATCGTCGAATTCGCCCGCGAGCTCGAAATGCAGGGCAAGGGGATCGTGGAGGCCGCCCTGGAAGCGTGCCGCCTGCGCCTGCGCCCGATCGTCATGACGTCGATCGCCTTCATCGCCGGCACGGTGCCGCTGGTGCTTTCGCACGGCGCGGGCGCGGAAGTGCGCTCGGTCACCGGCATCACGGTGTTCTCCGGGATGCTCGGCGTGACGCTGTTCGGCCTGTTCCTCACCCCGGTCTTCTACGTCGCGCTGCGCAAGCTCGTGACGCGCAAAGCCGATCCCGCCGCCGCACTCGCGACGACGCAAGCCTGATTCGCTCCCCCATCGGAGAACTGACATGACTGCCATTGCCCCCACTCCCCGCAACAGCGACAAGGTCGCGCTGGTCACCGGCGCGACGCGCGGCATCGGGTTCGAAACCGCCCGCCAGCTCGCCAACGCCGGCATCCATGTGCTGCTCGGCGGCCGCGACCGCGACAGGGCCGTCGCCGCCGCGCTGAAACTCCAGTCCGAAGGCTTGCAGGTCGAGGCGATCGCGATCGACGTGGCCAACGACGACAGCATCGCGCAGGCCGCGCAGGAAGTGACCCGCCGGCACGGACGCCTCGACATCCTGGTGAACAATGCCGGCGTGCTGATCGACGATTGGCAGCGCAAGCCGTCCGAGCAGTCGCTCGCCACGTGGCGCGAGACGTTCGACACCAACGTCTTCGGCGTGGTCGCCACCACGCAGGCCTTCCTGCCGTTGCTGAAGCAGGCGCCGGCCGCGCGCATCGTCAACGTGTCCAGCCTGCTCGGTTCGGTCGGTGCGAACAACGACCCGGCCTCGCCGATCTACGACATCAAGATTCCCGCCTACAACGTGTCCAAGAGCGCGGTGAACGCGTGGACCGTGCAACTGGCGCACGAGTTGAAGGACACGGCGATCAAGGTCAACGCGGTGCATCCGGGTTCGGTGAAGACCGACATGAATTCCGCCGGCGACATCGACGTGGCCGACGGCGCGCGCACCAGCGTGCGCATGGCGTTGCTCGACGCCGATGGCCCGACCGGTGGCTTCGTGCATTTCGAGGAGACGCTCCCGTGGTGAGTCGCCCCGTTCGTCTCGCGATGACCGTGCTCGCGACGGCGGTGCTCGCCGCCTGCGCGGTGGGCCCGGATTACGTGCGGCCCACGTCGGTCGAACCGGCGACGTTCGCACGCACCGACGCCACCGCCGTCGCCGCCCCCGCCGACGATGCCTTCTGGGAACGCTTCGGCGATGCGCAGCTCACCGCGCTCGTCGAGGAAGCGTTGTCCGCCAACCACGACCTGCGCATCGCGTTGTCGCGTTACGACCAGGCCAACGCCTTGTTGCGCAATGCGAAGTTCGACCAGATCCCGACCATCACCGCGCAGGGCAACGCGAGTCGTTCGCGGCTCAGCACGGACCAGGCGCCGGGCGTGTCGCGGGATGCGCGCGATGACGTGGATTCGTACGACGTCGGCGTCGTCGCCGGTTGGGAACTCGACCTGTGGGGCCGCGTGCGCCGCAACGTCGAGGCCAATCGCGCGGGTGTCGAAGCCGGCGCGAACGACCTGGCGGCGATGCAGGTCGCGATCGTCGGCGACGTCGCACGCAGCTACTTCGAACTGCGCGGCCTGCAGGAGCGCCTGCGCGTCGCCCGCGAGAACGCGGAGAACCAGCAAGGCACACTGCGCATCGTGCAGGCGCGCATGGACGCCGGTCGCGGCACGGAGTTCGATACCTCGCGCGCGCGTGCGCAATTGGAAAGCACGCTCGCGATCGTTCCCCAACTCGAAGCGCAGGTCGCCTTCGCCGAACACCGCATCGCGGTGCTCACCGGCCGCGTGCCCGAGGCGCTGATCGCACAACTTGACCAAGCGGCGCCCCTGCCCGCCTTGCCCGAGCAGATCGACGCCGGGACACCGGGCGAAATCGTACGCCGCCGTCCCGATGTCGCCGCCGCGGAAGAACGCTTGCACGCCTCGACCGCCCGCATCGGCGTGGCGACCGCGGACCTGTTCCCCCGCTTCACCCTCGGCGGTTTGATCGGCAGTCAGTCGATCGACGCCGGCAACCTGTTCGAACGGGACAGCGAAACGCGCGTCGTGGCGCTTGGCATCGATTGGTCCTTCCTCGACGTGGGCCGCGTGCGCGCACGCATCGCCGCGGCGGATGCCAATGCCGAGGGCGAACTCGCGCGGTATCGGCAGACGGTGCTGCTGGCACTGGAAGACACCGAAAATGCATTGATTCGCCAGAACCGCGCGCGCGTGGAAGACGGGCATCGCGAACAGGCGGCACTCGACAGCGCGAATGCGGCGCGTCTGGCGCGTGTGCGTTATGACGCCGGTGCGGTGGATCTGTTCGAAGTCCTGGATGCAGAACGCGCGCAACTGCAGGCGCAGGATGCATTCGCCGATGCGCGGACGCGCAGTGCGGTGAGCGTGGTGGCGTTGTATCGCGCGCTGGCCGGTGGTTGGCCCGGGCGGATGCCGATGCGCGAGACGATTGCGCGGGAGTGAAATCCAGCCCACTCCCCCGGTTGGGGGGCCGATTCGAGCTGCAACCGTTATCTGGTTGCGGCGTCTTCACAATCCTTCCACGTATTCAAACGGCAGCTGAGTGCGGGCCATGACTCCGACGAAAAGGCCGCTATATTTCAATACCCCCGACGAAGGAGCATAGGAAATGTTTCTGACCAAACAATCTCTGGCGATGGCGCGTACGCTGGGCGGGGCGATCGTCGCCACCTTGGCCCTTGCCAGCTGCGCCACCTATGATGACGAGTTTGCAACGATCAACTCCCGCCTCGATCAACTCGACACGAAGGTGCAGGGCGCAGCCCAGAGCGCCGAATCCGCCAATCAGTCCGCGCAGCAGGCCAACCAACGGCTGGATCAAATAGAGAGCCGCGTCCAGCAGCTCGAAGCGGCGCCAAGCCGCAAGCCGCGCGGTTAATCGCTCTCGCACAGTTCGCGACGAAGTGTTTGAACCAAGGACTGGTGGCCTCTGCCGGCCACCGGTCAACTTTCTTCACCCAGTCCTCGTTCCAAGGAACCGTCCCCTCCGTATGTGCATATCCCCTGCGATCCGGGCCGTTCCCGTTGCGCTGGCGCTGGCGCTGGCGTTCGCAAGTGTGGGCGTAGCCAGCGCCCAGGATGCCGTCGCGCAAGTCGCGCAACCCGACGCCGCCGTCGACCAGCTTCCGCCAGGCCAGGATGTGTCCGGCACGGTGATTGAGCTCGCGGGCTGGGTTGTCGCAGCAAAAGACACCCAAGGCTATCCGTTCGCGGTCATCGACAAGGCCGCCGCACAGATCCTGGTGTTCGGCGGCGACGGCCGGCTTCGCGGCGCGGCACCGGGGCTCTTTGGCTCGGCGATCGGCGATCATTCGGCCCCCGGCATCGCCGGTCTCGCGCTTCGCGAAATTCCTGGCCGTGATCGCACGACGCCTGCCGGTCGCTTCGTGGGTGGTTTCGGACCATCCACCGACGCGGGGCGCGTCCTGTGGGTGGACTACGATTCCTCGGTCTCCATGCACCCTACGGCGACCGGCGTCCCGGCCGAGAGACGCGCCGAACGCCTTGCATCGCCTTCGCCGGACGACAACCGCGTCACGCATGGCTGCATCAACGTCTCGCCGGAGTTCTACGAGCAGATCATCCGTCCGACGTTCGAGCGGGGTGGCGTGTTCTACATCTTGCCGGACACGGCGCCGCTGGAAGAGATATTCCCGGAGTTCGTGCACAGTCGCGGGACTGCGCAAGGCAGCGATGGGAAACGCCCGGCGCACGCCCGCCAGTAAAGGTCGCGTCGGCAGGTTTGATCGGTCAGAAGATCATTTCCTTGGGAAAACATCGACAAGTTAATGACCTGGGGAAGTACTGGCGTAGCGGGCCATTGGGCTTCTCGTTTCGCTGCCCAGGGCTGTGCGGATCGAAGAAGTAAACCTGGATATCGGTCCGAGGACCAGTGTGACTACCGCGTCAGCCAAACGGCCACATGTAGAAGGCAGGTGCCAACGAAGCGCCGCGAAGCGCGAATTATTCGAGCTTTGCAACGCTCCAGTTCAATTCATCGACAGGAAGAGCGCACTGCCGCCCGTCGATTTCAATTAACGCGTAATTGAACGCAGGTCTATCGAAATACCATCCTTCATGCACCGATACAAAACGATCGAGCGCATAGCCTCCAGCCACTGCTCGAATTTGATTTCCCGATAGGGCGTCAATCACAAGATCATGAGTCGGCTGGCAACGAACTTCGTGGGTAGGCTGGTCGTCAGGGAATGAGAAACGGCTACTTCCTCCACGGCAATCAGCGCCTTCCCCATATACGGACAATCTAAGACCACTAGGTCGAATGTTCAGGGATGCCTCAACCAGCACCTCCCAATTCGCTTGACTCCAATCCCAAAGCAGCCCTTCTTGAGTGCCACGCGCCTCTTCTTCAGCAAGCGCACGCCAGTTGGCATTCAAGACGTTGATGAATGCAATTATTGCACTATCGATCATGGCTTGATTTTCGCTTCTCCAGGCATGGCGTAAGGTCATGGTGAGTCGCTTCGCAATTATTACTTAGTGAATTGAGTCAAAATTGACCTCAAAAGAAATGCCTTTTACAAATCGGCATTGCACAAGTGCGTCTTTGTAATCGTTGGTAAAAAAAACGCCTTTTGAGAAAGTGTCGAAGAAATCCGCAACTTCGGCCCCAGGCACGTTGTAGCAGTCCAGCTGAATTACAATTTTCGCGCCGTTTGACTCAGGAAACTTTTTAGCAAACTGCCCATCCAATGCAGCATCGATGCACTCATAAAGGCGTTCTTGAACGCGCCTGAGCTCCGCCTCGACGGAGCGAGACCAAGGGCCTTCTTCTACGAGAACCACCCTCCATTCGTCAGGAGTTACCCCCTTGGCGACGAAATCAACGGTAGTCGTGCCTTTTGTATTCATGAGACCCAGCGAGGGCCGGCCATACTGCGCCGGAATGGCCGCGCCGATTACAACGAAGCCACAGAAGTAACAAGGCCCGCGAATGCCCAGCATATATTCCGGCTCCACGCCCATCGCTGAACGCTGCTCCGGAGCAAGCTGCGTCTGGATAGCTTGAACTTTCATTTGAACCCTTTCGGAAAATCGTGGCTCACTCCGATTCGAAACGTCTTCTCATTTCCGCGAACACGACCATCGCATCGTCTTCGTGATCGAAGATGTCCTCCGACAGATACGGGTTCTCCAGGAATTCGACGGGATCCATTGAGAGCGTCAGGCCTTGGTATCTGATCACCCAGAACCTGGAGGGTCGGGAGTCCGTGATTTCGAACAGGCAGGACGGCACGGGGATGAGCCGGTCGTTGTCGCTGACGATCCAGTACAACGTGACCATCCCATAGATTCCGGAGTCGGGAATGCATGCAAGGCAATAGACCGTGTATTCCTTTCCCAGTGTCAAGGGGAAGACCGGCATGTATTCCGGTCTGACGCCCATAGCTACGCGCTGTTCATCGTTAATCTGCGTTTGGATCGCCTTAACTCTCATTTCGTGACCTCGTCATGGATTGATTACGGTCTTTGGCTCGATTATCTGCCCGGTAGTCGAGTTACGAAATGCATGCGTTTCGACATGCGAACCATCCGCTGCGTCGTACGATGAACTCGAAACCTTCTGATAATCTGCCGCCTGTCCACCATGTTGACTCGCGAGATTTTCCGCCGCTCTCAAGGGTTTGTGCGCAGCAACTCCGTGGGTTACCGTCCCCAAACCAGATGCTAACTCCCCAAGTTGCTGTTGACTTGCGAGGCCCTTGCTTAGTTGCACGCTGTTCCCGGCGGCAGCACCTTTACCGGGAAGTCCAAGTTCATTTGCCGAGCGGCTGCTTCTTGCTGCGTCACCGGCGTGAGCTGCGGCCCGGACACCCGCGCCCAATCCCGTGACGCCCGGAATGGCGATCCCGGCAAGGTCCGCCGCAAGCGCGCCAGCATTCGTCCAACTGGGCTGGGTAGCCAGCGTGTATGCGCTGTAGGCCGCAAAACCGACGTCGAAGACTGTATCGATCACCCGCCCATCAGGATCGCGATACTTGTACGGGTTGTTCGCCGCGTAATTGAATCGATTGAAGTTCCATCCGCTCGACGGATCAGCGACCACCGGATCGACCGACAAAAAACACCCGCACATCGGATCGTAATAGCGCTGCTGCATATACGTCAGCCCGGTGGCCGCATCCTCTATATGCCCCGTGAATCCAGGCCCGTCGTGCGTCGGCCGATTCAGCACCTTGCCGTAAGGCTCATACTCGGTAGCCTCCAACAGGGCGCGATTCGCATCCGTGACCTTGACTGGGGTTCCCAGCGCATCGGTGTGCTGGTACTTGACGACATGGTTGCTCGTCCCAATCGGCGTTTCTCGAATAGCCACAAGTCTGCTGCCCAGATAGAAATAGGCATATAGCTTGTTTTTACGTGAATCGTGCTGGTAACGCAGCACGCCGCCCTGATCGTATTGCGACAGGATGTTGCCGTTCGAATACCCCGGCGCCCAAGCCATGGCTCGGCGGCCGTGGCCGTCATAGCGATAGCTTTCCTTGCCGGTGACGGCTCGAAGGCGATTGCCGAAGTCGAAGTCGAAGTCCTGCCCGTTCTTGTTGTCGAGATTTCCTTGCACGTCGTACATCAACGAGGTTGTCGCGAGTCCGTCGTTGCAGTTGGCCGCGTTGCTGCGGACGAATTCCAGGCGGTTCGCTGCGCTGTAGCAGTAGCGCAGGTTTCGCGTCGGATCTACGAGGGCCGTAAGATTGTCGAGCGTATCGTACCCGTACGTAATCGTCCCGCCGAACATCGGCGAGTCCACGGACTTGAGGCGGTCCAGCCCGTCATAGGTCATGGTTCGGTTGCCGCGCGCGCCGACAAGGCCATCGCTGATTGCAGCCACGTTGCCATTGCCGTCGTAGTCGTAGCTGTCGTCAAGCGTAACGCTTACGCCGTACGCGTCCTTTCTACGGTCGGGGAACTGCCGCGCGTTTTGGGTCAACGCATGCACGATGCCATTGCCATAGGTGAACCGGGCAACAGAACCGTTCGGGAAATAGCTCACGCCAGTCGCGTAGGTCCCGACCTGGGTTGCCTGGCCTAGCGCATTGGGGGCGTAATCAACTGTGACACCGTTGGGATAGACCTGTGTCGACAGATTGCCGTTGTTGTCGTAACCGTAACCAAGGCCCCACGTGTACCAACCGGGCTGGCTGATCGACTCCCCCTGCCCGTCCAACAACCGGCGCCGATTGTAGTTGTAGGAATTAGTCACCGGGGCGCCGTCGTTGACGGCGTTGTATGTCGTGATCTGCTCGGGCAACCCATCCGGCGTGTAGGTCCAAACCTGGTCGCCGACGCCATCAGGGAAGCGCAGAGTCTTCAATCGATTGCGCGCGTCGTACGTCCGATCAGCGCGGCGGCCGGTAGTATCGATCGCGCAGTCCGTGGTACTCGACCACGGCAGTCCGGCGGCCGACCAGGCGAGATTGCCCGCGGCGTCATATCCCATGGCCGTTGAGCCGGTCTCCAGCTCTACGCGCTTGCACAGCTGTTGATTGACGTCGTAGACGTAGTAGCGACCACTCCATTCCGAACTGTCGGCGTTGCTGCGCACGAGCGAAGTCGGCTTGCCGAACACGTCGCGATAGATCGTGGTGCGCGCGCCTTCGGGGAGGAGCATGACCTTCGGAAAGTCCTGCGTCGGCTGGTCGTACACGTAGTACGAGGTGGTCGTCGACTGGCCACGCGGGTTGGTGGTCTTGGTTTGAAAGCCGGCCAAATAGGCGATCTTCGTCGTCAGGAGACCCGTCGCGTCGCTTTCCCAGTTCTGCTTGATCTGTGTGACGCGACCCAATGCGTCATATGCAGTGGATTTCCCAACTGATATCGCCGTGTAATCCGCCAAAGTGGGCAATGCGTACGACTGAAAGATGGCGTTGCCGCCAGCGTCGTAGCGCGACACCTGAACGCTTCGCGTTTTGCTGATGTCGGCATTGTCGTAAGTCATCGTCACGAGCGGACGCAACAATGCGTCGAAATAGATCACCTTGCGCGCATTGCCAGTGCTGATTGTTTGCCGCCAATGCCCACCCACGATGCCGTACTCGCCCGTGGGGACCCACGCGAAGGCTTGCGTGGTCTGGTTCCATTTTTTCGGCTGCAGCAGTTCCGGCGTATCGCACGCGTGATCGACGGTTTCCGAAGGATGGGAGATGCTCGCCAGGCGACCCATCGGGTCGTAGCTGTAGCACGTCCGATAGCCATTCTCGTCCTCGGCCCAGTCGATCAGACCGAGCGTATTGGCACCAGCCGTAATGCTGGCGCCCTGCGGTTGATCAGGCGTGCCTGGGTATTCGATCAGTTGGGGGACGCCCCGATTCCAATTCGAAAACTTGGTTCCGATGCCACGGCCGTCGATCAGCTGGCGAAGCGTGCCGTCGGCGTTGTAACCCGCCGTGTATTCCGGCTTGCCGAACTTGAAGGTCGCCGTGGGCAGTGCAGTGACCGCGTGATAGTCGGCACGCGAGGTCTCGATCCCATCGGTGGTCTGGCGCTTGACCTGTCCGAGCACCCATTTGCTCGTGTTGTTGTTGTATTCGGTCGCATCCACCTTGCTGTAGCCCAGCGAACTGAAGCGCGTCACGCTCAGCGGATTGGCGTACGCGTCGAATGCGTAAATGCCATTCGCCTGATTGACTTGCCAGGTGAAGGTGGTGCTCTGCTGGATTACCTGACGTTGCAGAACCGGCCCATGTTGTTCGGCCGAGCGGTCTCCTCGCGCGTACGGGCTCGCCCCGATGCGTGCAGGGAACGCCTGGTTCGCTGGGTTCAGCAGGTAGGTCGTGCTTTCGGTGCGAAGGATGTTGGTCGGACCGGTTCCGGTTTCGGTCTTGACGAGCTTGCCTTCGCCTTGCCGGAACTTGTTGCTGAAGGTGTAGCGCGTCCACTGATTGTCCGGACCGCTGGTTTCGACCGTTTTGGTAGACGGGCAGGTGGTTCCGGGGCAGTCCTTGGAATAGCTGCCATTGGCCGCACCGTAAGCGTATGTCCACGTGTACGGCGTGGTAATGCCGGGGCCCTCGATCCGCTTGGAAATGATCGAGATGCTGCTGTACAGGATCGGATGCAGAGCGATCCAGACAGCGCCCTGGCCCTGGCCCTTGCCGACCCACGCACAAGCTGCGTTGGCCACGTACGATCGACCATGCAAAGTAGGCTTGAACGTAAAGGTGCCGACCGCTCCGGACGGATGCGTGATCGAGCCGGTGTACGTCGATTGTTGCGGATTCATCGGCGAACCCCAGCACTGGGGTTCAGCCTGATCGTCGGCGGCGTGAACGCCAGCGAGGCTTCCGATGTTGTATTGCCACTTCGACGCGTCCGGCAACGTGACGGACAGCAACGTAGAGCCAGTCTGGCTGTAGCCGTAGGTCCAGGTGCGTGTCCCATCCGTCATCGATGCCACGCGACCATCCACCCACGCCAGGTCGATGCGACGACCATCGCTGGCTACGATCGAGCTCAGCTGGCTCCTGACGGCAGGATCCCAGTTATAGACAACCGAGTTTCCGAAGCGATCCTCGATTCGAGTGGGATAGATCGAGACGGATTTTCGACGAAGGAGGTAGCCGTTGAATGCCATCGTCGTGGCACCGCTGTTTTGTGCGCTGGCGCGTCCGGCCGCCGCGGCTGCGAATCCGCCATCGATCGGCGGCATCCCTACAGCCTTGGTGATTTGCGGTTGGGCCCGCTCCACGATCCAGTCGAACCAGTAACGCGTGCCATCCGGTGCCGTGGCCAGGAAGGCCTCACCCGCAATGTTGTTGTTCACCGCAGTGGTCGGCAGACACGAGAAATACCACTGCTGTTGGGTCACCCAACGATAGCTCTTGCCGTCGGTCGGCCTGTTTGGGTTGTCTGACGTGACGACCAGCATTTCCTGGTCGCCGGCACCAGGCACGTACATGCTGTTGCCGTGCCAGTACTCGCTCGGTGCAAACGTGCCGCCTTGCCCGCCGGTGAGATAGGGCGGCGCGCCTTCTTCGGGAGTCGACACCGTGCATCGCTGACTGCCATCGCCGATGCTGCTGATCCAGCCGGTCTGCCCGAACACGCCATGCAGGCGGGGAATGTCGAATTCCCAGTCGCCGAACGGGAGGGCAGGACGAACCTGCGCGGCCCCATAGGACCCCGTCTTGTCGGTCACCTCGTAACGACGTCCGAACCTGACAGGGACCAGCCCGTTGCCCGGCAGGCTGACGTCGGTCACCTTGAACTCGGTGGTACCCGTAAAGAAACTGGTCTCCTCGCCGAACAGGTCGGCGCCCAACGCACCCACGACCTCCGCCGATTTGACGACCTTTCCGTATTCCCGCGGGAGGGTGATGTCCTGAGCGGACGCCGTAGGAAGCAACGCGACGCATGCTACGAGCAGCAGCGCGGATAGAGCCTTATACATGTAGTCCCCATTCACCGAAGTTCGCCAGGGTCGCCGAATGCGGCATCGCCCCTAATCAAGAAAGGCCGCAATATTCAGCCCCCTCCCGACGCAGGAAACCCGTCGAGGTCGGTCGCCGAAGCGACCACTCGTATGGAGTTCTTCCACTCCGAGGGCGATCCTGCAATTGTCCTGGCGTGCGGCCAAGCAGACGACTGCCCTTTTCTCGGCGGACAAATCCGTGGACTGCGAAGGCTGTCGGGATTGCTCGGGTCGAATCCTTGACTAGTTCCATCGGGTTGCCTACTCGACTCTTCGAGTCCGAAATTCGAAGCTTCGGCTTGGCGACGTGGCACTTTGAGTGCGTCGTCCTCCACTTCGGGTCGGCGACGTGGTGCTTCGAATAGAACGACCTAGCGCTTCGGGTTGGGGACGTGGAACTTCGAATGCGACGACGTGGCGCCTCGGGTTGACGACGTGGCGCTTCGAATGGGGCACCCGGCACTTCAGATTGGGGACGATAGCGCCTTGAATCCGACAACCCAATCGTTCGGAGTCAAAGGACCTGAAGCTCTCGATTCCAAACCAAAATCGCCTGCAAGTTGCGCAGCTTCGCCCAACCTATCGCCCGGAGGGAGAGGGACTCCGCACTTGAAAACCATCGGCTACCTGCAAAGCTTGCTTTGCAGCCCCCAATGGCGGCCCCCAGCAAAAGCCCCCTGATCGAAGCGACCCGCAAGGAGATGCGCCAGCGACGCGCCAATCGGTTTCGAGCGGGCTTCACCAGCGCAACCTCAAAACAACGTACCAGTCGACGGCTCCGCATAAGTCAACCGACCATCGACGATCAAAGCCGCCCCCGTATACGGATGCACCTCGCTACGACCAGGCGAAAGCAGATGCACGACTGCCCACCCATCGGCCTTGAAGTCGTCAGAAATCAAACCGCGATGGCATTGCCACCACATCGCCTCGGCGCACATCACGGCGGTGGGTGATTCGGACGCGATTGCGGCCAACGCATCGCGCGCCTCGCGATATCCCGGCGTCGCCATGTAATCGGCGTACGCACGGAAACTCGCGTTACGCCACCGCGTGTTCGGCGACGCCTTCGACGGCGTGCGACGCCCGCCGAGCCCGGGCATCGGCACATAGGCGATGCCCGCCTGCGGCAACGCGATCGCCATCGCGTCGCCGGAAAACTGCGGATGCCGACGCGACCCCGCGAACCGACGCACATCGACGAGCGTACGGATCCCGGCGTCGCGCAGCATGCCGGCGAACGTTTCCCAGTCGCGGGTCGAATGGCCGGAGGTCCACAGCGTTTTCATTGCATCGCATGGTAGATGCACGCCGGTGCCGGCGAGAGTGAAGGCAGATTGCCGCCGCGTGGGCGCTCCTAGATCGAGCGCCCACGCGACACCACTACTGTGTGGATTCGAACGACACGCTCCAGCTCTTGAGCGTCCCGACATCGCTGCGAATGGCATCTTGGATACGCAGTTTCCACAGGCCGCGCTGTTGTGTGGTCTGAAGCGAGATCCGGAACTCCTGATCCACGTCTTTGCCGGACTTCCACTGCTGCACGAGGTGGGATACGCCTTGCGGGCTGACGAGGAAGACCTGCAGGTCGCTGGTCCAGGGATGCGCGATCTTCACCCTGAGGCGGAAGTCGTTGAACGTGCCGTTGTCGGGCACGTCGATCGTGCTCTCCACCCACTCGCCCGTATCTGGAATCGGCAGGAGGGTGTAATTTGCGTAGACGCGCGGCCCGCTGTTCGCCTGGACGACCTGTGTCTTTTCCGTCCGCACGGTCTCCCCGAGACGCGGAAAGTCGTCGGGCGTGCGCGGAACGATAAATCCCCGCAGTTGCTTGCCCACATCGATTAAACGCACGACGTGCAACGCGCTCGAACTCGGGTAGGTGCAGTCGATTGCCTTGTCGGACCCCAACGCGAAGGCGCACCACTGATAGGTGTGGTCGCCGACCCGATCGCCTTCGTTGTCGCTCACATGGAAATTGGCTTTCAGCGTCTTGCCGAGGGCCGCTTCGCCCTCGATGCCCAGCGCTACGGCCACCGGCTTGGAACCCAGCTTGGCGATCACGCTGGTCTCCGCCGAGGTGGCCTCCGCGCCGACGTTTTTCGTGCCTCTCGTCGTGCGCGGGATCACCTTCACGGCCATGCGCTTGTCCACGTCCGGCGTGTCGAGGATCCACATGTTGGAGGTCGACCACGCCGAGCACCATTCGGGCGTGTTGCTCGCGGCGGGGTACCTGCACCACTGGTACGTGGTTCCACCGAACGGGTCGTTCTCCGCGTCATAGGGATCGAATATCGCCGTGAGCGGGTAGCCTGCCCGCAACTTCGTGCTCTCGATGCGCACATTGCGGGCTTCGGGCGCCGTGTCGGAGGTGACCGCGACGGTCTTCGCCGACAGCGTTTCCACGCCTACGTTCGGCGAACCGGTTGTAGTACGCGGGATCACCTTGACCGCCAGGCGCTTGCCGACGTGGTACGCCCCGGGTGTCCAGGTATCGCTGGTCATCCAACCAGTGCAGCCAATCGCCGTGTCGCTGTTGGTCGGGTACTCGCACCATTGATACGACGTACCGCCGAACGTGTCGTTGTCCGCGTCGAAGGCATCGAACACGGCCTTCAGCGGCACGCCGGACTTCGCCTCGCCGACGATGCGCAGATTGCGCGCCTCCGGCGCCATGCCTTGGACCACGGCGGTCTTCGCCGAGGTGACCTCCGCGCCCACGTTCGGCATGCCGGTTGTGGTGCGCGGAATCACCTTCACCGCGATGCGCTTGCCCTGGGCGCTGACCGGCACTGCATGCGTATCGCCGGTGCTCCATGCGGTGCAGCCAAGCGCGGTGTCGCTGTCGGGCGCGTATTCGCACCACTGGTGGGTGGTCGAACCGTCGAACACATCGCCATCGGGATCATGCGGATCGTGCACGGCTTTCAACGTCTGGCCGGGGCTCGGCGGGGCATCGAGCGCCCGACCCTGGATCGTCGCTGCTTCGATGCGCAGGTTGCGCGCCTCGGGCGGCCTGCCGTTGATCACCGCGTCCTGCGTGGTCACCGCATAGGCCCCCGGCGCGATATCGCCGGTGGAGGCGACCAGACGTTCGATGGTGAAGCGCACGCGGTAGGCGCCCTGATCCTTCGGCGTCAACGTGTAGGTGCGCTGCTTGGCGCCATTGATCGGCGTCGCCTTGTTGGTGATCGCGTCGATCAGCGACCACTGGTACTGGCTCGCGCCTTCGCCGGCACCACCGGCGTGCGCGAAGTCGTAGCGCGCATGCAGGGTGTTGCCCACGCGCAGCGTGCCGTCGATACGCAGGTTGGCCACCATCGGCACGAGGCCGCTGACCGGTGGCGAGGTCGCACTCGAATCACCGCGCGGGGCGCGCAGCGATTGACACCACGCGAATTGGAAGCCGTACGCGATCCGCATCATCGCGCCGCAGGTGAGCGGGATCGCCTTCGCGAAGTCCGGCACGACGCTGGTTTTCGCCACGCAGGCGCGGCCGTCGAACGCCAGACATTCGACCAGGCCCTGGTTCAGGCGCATCCAATACCCGCCATTGAGGATGCTGGCATCCGATCGCCACGGGCCGACCACGGTCGATTGCACCTGGCGGCTGCGTGCGGTTTGACACCACGCCGGCGCGTCACTGTTCGGCGTTGTCGCCGGGCAGGCCAGGAAGGATTGCCCCGGCTTGGCCGCGCCGGCCGAATCGGCGCGCAGGCACGCATTCGCGGCCCCATCGCGGACGCACTGGAAGTCGGTGCCGTCGAAGAACACCAGCTCGCCCAGCGGCATTGCCTCCAGTTGCAGGTAACGCGCCGCGTTCGCCGTCGCGTCGATCGCCGCGTCGAAGGCCGCCGGCGGCGGCGGCGGACCGCCCGCAGCCGGCTGATGCCCGAACGCACGCACGCCTTCGCGATCGATGGCGTAGCAGTTCACGCCGGTGCGACCCACGGCGAGCGTGGCGGTCTCCACCCACGCGCAATACAACGCGGTGCCCGCCCGCGTGGTCAGGCGATAACGCTCCGGCTTCGTCGTCCATGGCACCTGCACGTCGCTGCGTGTTTCCACGCCCGAGACGCTGCCATCGGCACGTCGCGACATCCAGCGCAGGCGACCATGGCCGCCTTCGTGCACCACCCACGAAAGGTCGGCGATGTTGTCGCCGTCGACGTCGATTCGATCGGTGAACGGAACCTCCGCCGCCGGCGGCGTGAAGCCGGTCTTCGGCAATTCCAGGAAGCTCAGCGGACGCACGTCCGACAGGTCCAGCGATGTGCCTGTGTCGCCGAAGTAAACCGTCTTGTTGCCGCCGGTGCCGCGCAGTTCGATCTGCTTGCCCATGTCCGGGTCGTAAACGCGCCAGCCGCCGGGCCAGCCCTGCACGACCAACTTGCTCGCCTCGCTGAAAAACAACTGCATCGCGTGTTGCCGATGCGGGCCGATGGGGGCCGCGCCCATGTCGACCACGATGCGTGCGTAATGCAGCCAGGTCGCCGCATCGATGCCGTACTCGGTCGTGTAGTGACTGGTGCTCGCCAGGGCCAGCGTGGTCAGGCCGTCGATGCGCGGCATCTGCGCCGCGGCCAGGCCGTTGCGCGCTTGCTGCACGAACAAGGTCTCGCCCACCACGTTGGCATCGGCCACCCAATGGCGACGCTTCAGATCGCCCGACCAGTTGGTCACGTACAGGATCTCGTGGCCGGGGTGGAAGAAGTACGCCTCCGTGACCTGCGCGTTGAACCCGAGCAGGCGGTAATCGGCGGCGTTGGCCAGCGCGTCGGGCTTGGGTGCGGCGATGCGCACGCCACTGGGCGCAAGCCAACCGCTGCGCGCGCGCGTGTCCGTGCCCGGTGTCGGGCAGGTCAGCTGCACGTAGTCCGCTTCGGTGCCCGCCGGACGCACGGGCGTGGGCTGCGCCGGACACCACGCCATCTCCAGCACGCGCGGTTTGCCCGTGGCTGACAGACACATGGCCGTGCCCTCGCCGTAGAGCGCGACCGTGCCCTGGCACTGCGCATCGCGCCGCGAGGTCAGCGCCACCGGCGTGCCCAGGCTTGCGAGGGCGTTCAGCGCATCCAGCTGCACCTTGCCGCGCAGCGTGAGACCGTCGAACAGTTTGGCGAAGCTGGGCGCCGGCAGCGTGGCGGAAGTGAACAACGCCTTCGCTGCATCCTGCACAGTGGCCCGATACGGTGGCTGCGCGCCGTCATCGATCAAACGCATGCCCGCGCGCGCCAACACCCAGCGCCGCGAATCGGCCAAATACCAGGCTTGGATCGCAGTGCCGTCCTGATCCTTCAAGCCGGTGACCGGCAGCGGCGAAAGCGCTGGCAAGTTGCTCGGTTGCGCGTCGACGAGTGTGGTGAGGTCCGTGACAAAGCTCGCCGGACGCGCACCCACCCACGGCGCTCCAACGCCGATCAGCTGGCGCGTGCCATCGGCGTGGAAGCGCCATGCCAGTCCGTCGATGTCCTCGCCTTCGGGCGCGGCGCCGCTCTTGCCCACGGCCACCAACTCCGTGCGCGGATACACCACCGCGGTGGTCCCTTCGAAGTCGTAGGCACGCGCGCGGAACGTCGCGCCCAGGCTCGGGGAGTAGAAATGCCGCCATGTGTTGGCCGGTCCGCCGCCCGCGGTCGTAAACGTATCCAGCATCACCGCATCGCCCGGATGCGCGATCGTGCAGCCGGCGCTGGGCACCGCATCGCGCACGCCAAGGCCGTTGATGCTGCCGTCCACCGCACCGCCCCCGACACGACATGTCGCCGACGGGGCAATGAAGACGGGCTGGAGCAGGTTGCCGTCGGATGCGCGGATCCAGTACTGGCGCAACACATCGCCCGCCGGCACGTTCACCATCCCGCTCAACGAGACCCACTCGGCCGGCACCGGGACCACCGCCGTGAGATCCCCCGTCGGAATCGGCGAAGTGGTCGCGTAGTCCACCGTCGCCACGGTGCCCAGCCACGACATGAAGTCCCCGTAGGGCACGCCGGGCGGCACCACCCGACCGAATGCCTCCAGATAGGCACTCAGGTGTGCATGGTTCATCAGCGCCACGAGTTGCAACGCGTCCGCGCCGACCCGGTAGGCGATCGTCATCCCGCCGTTGACCTCCGGCGTGTTGACGTCGACCTCCCAATACGCCGGACGCTTGCGCCCGTACTCCACCAGCACGAAGAACGAATCGCCATCCAGCCGATCCACGCGCTTGATCGTATGCGGAATGTCCTTGCTGTCCTGACCGATGCGATACGCACGCGTCGGCAGCAGGCTGCCGCGCGGCACGCGCAACAGCAGGCCGCTGTCCGGATCATGGAACAGCGCCTCGTGCGCATCCCCGAACACCAGCGTTGCCTTCGGGTAACGCGATTCGATCGCGTACGCCAGCGCTTCGTCGCGCACCGATTGGTAGTAGCGCTTCACGTTCCCCCCGAACAGCGGGAAGCGATCGGTCGGGGCATCGCCCCTAGTGGCGATCTCGATGAAGCCATCGCTGCGCCAGGAGAACCCGTGGCGCTTGAGCGCCTCCTGCACACGCTGGTCGTGCACCAGGTCGGTCGCCGCCAGCACATCCTTCGACACCAGTTCGCCCTTGGCGAAGTCCACGTGCCAGACCCCGTGCGCGAGCACGACATAGACCTCCGCCGTGCCTTCCCCGGCCACCGGCGTCGTGCCGCTCACGCCGGCCGCGCGAATCTCGTTGCCGGAAATGCGCAGCACGCCGTGTTGGCCCGGGCCACCGGCCCGCGCGCCCACCGCCACCGTGATCGCATCGCCGTTCGCCAGATGCCGTGCATCCAGCATCCACGTCGTCGCCTTGCCCGCCGATGCGGCCTGCAACTCGATCGTGCCGTAGCCGTCCTGCAGCGCCAGCAGGTAAGGCGCGACGCGCCCGCTCGGGCTCAACCGATAGTGCATGTTGCCCAGCATCTGCCGGGTGCTGGCGCGGTAAGCCTGCTGCTGCGCCGGCGTCCAGGTCGTGTTCTTCGGGATCACGAACTCCGGCCAGGCAATCGTCTGCACCGCATCGTCGAGCAGCAGATCCACCGTGGTCGGGCGCCAGTCCTCGCGGATCGTGCGCAGGATCGTCTCGATCGCGTTGAGGTCGAAGTCGAAGAGGAAAAAGCCCGCGTTCCAGTCGGTGCTCTCCAACCGGCGCAGCACCTCATAGCCCATGAACCCCGCTTCCAGCAGGTGACGGCTGTTGGCGAAAGGCAGGTTCTGATACGCGTAGCCGTGGAAATGCGAGGCCGGCGTCGCCGGCGCCACCAGCGTCGTGACCACATCGGTCGTCTTCAACGGCAGCGAGCGCTCCTCGAAGATGCCGGTGCGCGATCCCAGGATCGGAATGGGCGCCGCATGCGGATCGGGCGAAGGCACGTTGCCGCCGGTCAGCGTCGGACGACTGCAGCAGATGGCCTGCGAGCCCTGCTTGGACGGGTCCGCGCGATCGACGTAACTCTGGGCAAAGTGCGCCATGCGCTCGCCCTGGCCATTGCGGGTGCGCAGGTCCACCTTGTCGAAGGCGATGCCGTGCACCGGCTGCAGCATCTGCGAGGTGCTCTCCCAAGTGTAGACCTGGCGTTTGTCCACCGCGTGCGTGGGATCGACATCGGGCAGGTATTCCTCCGCCCAGTACCAGGGAATGCGCGGATACAGATCGGCGAACTTGTCGAACTTGGCCGCCGATGCATCCACATCCTCGGCCACCGCCATGAACGCTTCGACCAACCCCGCGATCCCGATGCCCAGTCCCGCCAGCGGCACCGCCAACGAACCCATCACCGCCGAGGCGGTCGCCGCGCCTGCGGCCTCCGCCACGATCGCACCGGCCGTCAGCGCGGCCCCGGTGCTGTCGATCCCCAGGCGCGCGCCGGCCACGGTGCGTTGCGTGTCGGTCGTGGCATTGGCCAGGTTGTAGATGTCCACGCCGACCATGGCGGCCGACAGCGCGGTGTTCCCGGTCTCCACCAGGGTCGTCAGCGATTGCAGCAAGCGCAGTTCCAGACGCGCCGCCTGCCCCACCGTGGCGACTACCTGCGCCGCCTCGCGCATGCCTTCGCGCGCCAGTTGCACCAGCTTCAACGCATCCCCGGTCACGCCCAGCACCGCCTGCGCCTCACCCATGTACATCTGCACCTGCAGGCCCGTGGCCAGGTTCGCCGACAACCCATCCGGCTGTTCCAGTTGCCGCTTGCTTTGCAGTATCTGCGCAAACCCCATCAGCGCGAACGCTGCGTTCATGCTCGAAACGTGCCCACCCGCCGCATCCGCATTGGCCTGCACCACGTGCGTGTCGAGGAAATCGCGCACCTTGGCGAACACCGGATCGCGCGTGCGCACGATGCGCTCCTCGCCCGTCGTCTCGTGCAACCAGCGGATCTCGTACTCCGGCTCGGCCGTGCGCGTGGTGCAGCCCGACTGCACGCACGGTGCAGGGTCGAGCTCACGCACGGAGTGGAACACCGGTACATAGGCGTGCGGGTCGATGGCGTTGGCGACCAGCACGGCATGACTGGTCTGCACCAACTCGGTTCCCAGCTGCTGCGCATCGATGCGTAGCGTCGCGGCGTCGCGACGCTGCATCTCGACGGCCTCTGCCGGCGTCTGCACCGCCGGGCCTTCCCACAAACCCAGCGCCTGCATCAGCGCGGCAAATCGGCCGCGAATCCACGAGGCGACCGAACCGAGCGTCTCGCGCGCGCGCGTCCACCAGTCGTGCAGGCGGCCCTCTTCGCGATCTCGCATTGCGTCCTGGACGCGGTCGCGGTCACCGACGTTCGCGGCGGCGTGTTCGAGTTCCTTGTCGAGATCGTCGACGAGCGCTTCGTCGCGCGACTCGGCGGTGACCGCGCCCTGGTCCGTACTGGCGGCGTTGGAAGCCTTGTCCGCACCTGGCAACTGGAAATGATCGCGGAAGGCTTGCTCGCCCTTCCATGTCACCTTGGCAAGTCCCTGCTGCTGCCACAGCGTCGTGTCCGGGCCCATCAGCAACGCCAGGTTGAGGCGCAACTGGTAGAGCGTCTCGCCGCGCGTGGCGGTCGCACCAAGCAGCGCATTGCGTGCGAGGAACATCTCGTCGCTCGGCAACCACAGCAACAGCACTGGCTCCTGCCCCAGATGCACATTGACCACGGCGCCGCCATCGCGGGTCGTCAGATCTGCGCCGTGGAAGGAATAGTCCCCCGCGAGCGCGCGCGCCTTGAATGCATTGAAGTGTTCGACGACGCGCGTGTCCCGGAACAGGTCGGCTTCGACGTCCGATCGGTTGGTCGCGATCGACTTCCACATATCCACCAACGTGGTGCCTGCCGTGTCCAGTGCGTTCGCACGCAGCTTCGCAATCCAGTCGATCATGTCGGTCGACTCGCCGGCCAGATGCACCGCGCGGCGAACGCCTTCCAGACTTGACGGATCGGTATCGACGACGACGACCTTGCCTGCATCGGGGCGCGAACCCGCGGCGATCGCGTTGAGGTCGGCCATGGTGACGATGGTGCCGCTGACGCCGACCGCGGGCCGCATCGCTGCCCACGCCACGCCATTGACCCTGGACGGCGCTTCGAGTCGCGGCTGTACATCCGGTGCGGGTGCCACATCGATCACTGCCGCGGACGTCGTCGCGCGTGCGTAACCCGGCGAGGCGATGGCGGTGCCGACGTTGGCGTCGCTCCACGCCGGCACCTGTCCACCTGGTTTGGACGCGTGCGGAACATCGGTATGCAGCGCGACAGGAAGCGCACGCGTGTGCTTGATGGCGACGCTGTCCAGATTGAAGTCAGGATCTTCGACGAACTTGTCGGTCGACGCGTCGTAGGCCATCGACGTGCTGAGCACGTTCGACTCGTACGCCCAGCCGCGCACACCGGCGTCCACATCCTGCAGCCTGAACCAGGTACCGACCGCGCCCGGCCCATTCAAGGCATAAGGCACGACGCTGGCGTTGTGGACCGTGATTCGATCAATGCTTACGCCCTCGTTGTGCAACTGGCGAACCAGTTCCCGCGCATACTCGACTTCATCTTTCGTCTGATCGCCACCTGTCCCGGCGACATAGTCGGACCGGCAACGCACGCCGCACGCAAGCATTCGCAAATGCTTGATCCTCGGCGCATCGCCCCCGGCGAGGGTTGTGCCGACTGCGAGGTCAGGGTGCGCGACGATCAGCGCCGCGAGTTGCGTCGGCGCCAGGTCGCCGACTTCGTATCCACTGCCGTCCAAACCGCCATGCCCGGTGACCGTGAGTTCCACCGCGCCGCTCTTCAGCGCCTGTCGGGCCACGCGAGGCGGAAGCGGGACCCCGCCACTTGCTTGGGCAACGCCCAGGTCCACCACGGCCTGGCGCATCTGCGTGATGGACATGCCAGCGGTGTGATCTGCGTACGCCTTGACGGTCGCCTGTGGCACCTTCACCAATGCAGTGCGGTGCGGGTTGCCCGCATATTCCTGGTCATCGACGAAGTAACTCATCTCAGTCAGCGAGAGCCGGATTTGGGCATCGAACTGCTGCGTCTCCGCGAACGCGCCCAATCCGGCGCGCGGCTTCGTCCCAGGCGTGAATGCATGCGGATAGGGAACGCCATTGGGCGCGAAGCTGCCCTTGTAATCGGCATTCGGCAACGTGGCGAGCACACCCGGGATGTTGCCGATGGGGACGTAGTGCAGATGCGGATCCAGCGCCATGACCGTGGGCAGCTCGAGCGGCGCCGCTGTCTCGAAGTGCCGGGGAGCGTCCAGGCGATCGACGTACCGCATGAGGAAGGTGCGATCCTGCGTTTCATCGATCAACGGGTCCAGGTTCACGTTGCGATAGACAGTGATCCGGTTCCAAAGCGCTTCGAAGACGGGAACATGCAGATCCCAATCCATGCCGGAGGACACCATCACGATATTCCGAACACCGGGAAATTCCGTCTCCAGCATCGTTCTGCCATTCGCCTTCCGGGTGAGATACGCCACCCCATCCTTTCCTCCGGTCAAGGCCATGTACCGCGGCGTCACGTTCTTGAACACCGCGTTGATTTCGTCGGGCAGGACGTAGTCAGGGTCGATCGACGAAGCGCCCGGCTGCAGTTGCGCGAGAACCGCGACGCGCACGTCCTTGTCGTCGACGAACTCCATGAACTTGACGAAGCTATCGAAACGCTGCTGTGCCTTGGGCGAGCGGCTGGCGTGGTCCCCGTGCTCGACGTGTTTCAACAGGACAACCGTGTCGTGCGGCGACTGCCGCAGCAATGCTTCGATCGTCGGGAAGTTCGTCGGGTTTGCCGGCTTGGTCGGCAGGATCCCCGGTTGGCCGGGCGCTGCCTGGACATTCCATGCCCTGCTGCCCGTGATGCCCATCGCGACGAGCGCGACGAGGAACAACGCCACGGCCATGCACTGGAATGCGAAGCGTTGGTGCGCAGCGCGCGGCTTCAGTGCGAAAAGGCGAAGGTTGCGAAAGGACATGGCGGCAGCCAGCGAAACAGGGGCGCCCATGGTCGTGAGTCGCTCCGCGCACAACCATGCGAAAGGTCGCATTGGTTACGGGGAATCGGGGGCGGACTCGTGCGACGACTCGGCCACGGCCCCGCCGAGTGAAATCCCGTTGACGCCGCCGCGACTAGGCTGCTTCGCATGAATGGAAATACGCCCGTGAGCCTCGCCCGCAGCGCACAGATCATCGCCTTCCTGCTGAAATATCGCAGCGCCGGCGTCTTCAGCGGCATCGATCTCGACAAGGCCGCCGCCGGCATGGAGGGAATGGACCCGATCGAAGAGGGCGATGCCGAGCAGTTCGTGGACGACCTCGAAGCACTCGGCCCGACCTTCATCAAGATCGGCCAGGCCCTGTCGACGCGACCGGACATGGTGCCGCCGGCCTACATCACCGCGTTGCAGCGCATGCAGGACGAAGTCTCGCCCGTGCCCTTCGAAATCGTGCGCGCGGTCTTCGAGAACGACATCGGCGCGCGCATGAACAAGGTGTTCGCCTCGGTCGACGAAGTGCCGATCGGCAGTGCGTCCCTGGCGCAGGTGCACCGCGCTGTGTTGCGCGACGGGCGCGAGGTCGCGGTGAAAGTGCAGCGGCCGACTGTCGCCGAACAAGTGCGGATGGACCTGGACACCATCGCCTCCTTCGCCGACAAGGCCGACCGCATTACCGATATCGGGCGCCGCCTGCGCTTCGCCGACTGGGTGCACGAGTTCCGCAAGACGCTGTTCGCCGAACTGGACTATCGCGTCGAAGCCGAAAACCTCGAACGCTTTTCCGAGCACTTCGAGGCGTATCCGGAATTGTTCGTCCCCCAGCCGGTGCGCGACCTGTGCTCGCCGCGCGTCCTCACGATGGACCTGGTGCGCGGCGTCAAGGTGACCGCGATCTCCGGCGTGCGCCGCACCGAACAGGACATGGGCCAGCTCGGCACTGCGCTCATGAAGGGCTACCTGGACCAGATGTTCGTGCACGGCGAGATCCACGCCGATCCGCACGCGGGCAACATGCTGGTCACCGATGACGGGCGGCTGGGCCTGTTCGACCTCGGCATGATCGCGCACGTGCCCCCCAAGCAGCGGGAGCGTTTGTTGAAGTTGCTGTTCGCCGCCGTCGACGGGCGGGGCGAGGAAGTTGCGAACGAAGCCATCGCGATGGGCACGCGGCTGGAGGATTTCGAACACGAGCGCTTCCAGCGCGAAATCGGCCAACTGGTCGCGCGCTACGCAGCGCACACGGGGTCGAAGTCCACGTCCGAAGGCCGCCTGGTCATCGAACTGGTGCGCATCTCCACGGCCTGCAACCTGCGCACGCCGCCGGAGCTGAGCCTGCTGGGCAAGACGATGCTCAACCTCGAACAGGTGGCCTTCGCGCTCGACCCGCACCTGGACGTGAAGACCATCACCGAGGACCACATCCAGCACGTGATGCGCGAGCGGATGCGGCAGTCCTTCTCGCCGGCCAACATCGCCGGCGAAGTGCTCGAAGTGCAATCGCTGCTGCGCGAATCGCCGCGCAAGATTTCCGACATCCTCTCGCTGCTGGCGGAGAACCGGCTGACCGTGCAGCTCGGCGGCCTGGACGACTCGCAGCTGATGGAGAACCTGCAGAAGATCGCCAACCGCATCACGGCCGGCGTGATCACCGCCGCGCTGATCCTGTCCTCGGCGATGCTGATGCGGGTGGACACGGCGGGCGCGCGCCTGTTCGGTTACCCGGCGCTGGCGCTGGTGTTGTTCCTGATCGGCACGGTCCTGGGCCTGCTGCTGATCTGGAGTGCGTTCCGGCGGGATCACAGGGCGCGGCCGAAGGAAGAGCGCGGGACGCGGTGAAGCCTGGGTTCCCCATCCCTTAGAATTCGCCTCCCCACGCTCCACCCTGCCCGCGATGTCTTCCCCATTCGGCACTGAAACCGTGCTCGATGTCCGTCACTGGACGGACGCCTACTTCAGCTTCACCACCACGCGCGACGACGGCTTCCGCTTCGAGAACGGCCAGTTCGTGATGATCGGCTTGCCGGTGAAGCAGCCCGACGGCTCGACGCGCCCGCTGTTGCGCGCGTATTCGATCGCCAGCGCGAATTGGGAAGAGCAGCTCGAGTTCTTCAGCATCAAGGTGGCCGACGGCCCGCTGACCTCGCGCCTGCAACACATCCGCCCCGGCGACACCGTGCTGATCGGCCGCAAGCCCACGGGCACGCTGCTGATCCACGACCTGCACCCGGGCCGCAATCTGTATCTGCTGGGCACCGGCACCGGCTTCGCACCGTGGCTTGCGGTGATCAAGGACCCGGCCACGTACGAACGTTTCGTGCGGGTGGTCCTCTGCCACGGCGTGCGCAACGCCGCGGATCTCGCGTATCGCGACTACATCGTCAACGAACTGCCGCAGCACGAATTCCTGGGCGAACAGATCCGCGCGCAATTGCTGTATTACCCGGCGGTCTCGCGCGAGGCCTTCTCCAACGACGGCCGCGACCAGTGCGGGCGCCTGACCGCATTGATGGACAGCGGCCGGATGATGGAACACCTGGGCCTGCCGCCGCTCGACCCCGCGCACGACCGCGCGATGGTCTGCGGCAGCCCGCAGATGCTTGCGGACTTCCGCGCACTGCTCGACGGCCGCGGGTTCACCGCCGCGCCGCGCATCGGCGTGCCGGGGCAGTACGTATTCGAGCGGGCCTTCGTCGAGAAGTAGCATCCGCCTCACCGCCGCGGAAAGCCGATCGAGGTGCCTTCGAGCACGAAGGACGTGCCGTAGAGCGTCGGCGTCGCCTTCCGCGCGCGATACGGAATGAACAGGTCCATGCATCCTCCGCCGACGTGCGAAAGATGCAATCGGATCGCAGTGTCCATCCCGTCGCGCGGTACGTGCAGGTGGATGTCGAACACGAGCGCGTGCGCCACCGCGGCGGCATCGATCTCCGCCACCTCCCGCGCCAACGCGCGCTGGCACAGGGGCCGCATCGGCACTGCGGGCCCGAACCCCACGTGGACCAGCCGACCCGGCGCGACGACGTAGCCGCCGAACGCCTGGAATTCGCCGAAGCGGTCGAGCATCGTGCGCGCGAAGGCCAGGAGTTCGTCGCGCAGCAGGTCGCATTCGGGCGTCATGGTTGCGGCCCCAGGTCATCGCGCCGGATGACGGTGGTTGCGGCCTCGACGGTCGAGGTCACGTGCGTGCGCGTGCCCGTGACGACGACATGCGCGCGGCCCGTGGCTTGCGCATGCTCGCGTTGCGCGCGCAGTTGCGGCGACATCGTCACGCGCTTGGCATCCTTGATCTCGCCCACCTGCGTGGCGTTCTCGAAATCGGGGATCGTTCGCCCGTGTTGGTTCGCCACCGGCCGCGTGTTCTTCGTCTCGCCGAGCGCTGCGAGGATGCGGGCCTCGGCGCGGATGCCACGGATGAGGTTGGCCGGGCTGCTGGCGAAGCCGCCGGGGCCGTCCTGGAACTGTGTAACGAACAGGCGCCCGAGCAAGCGGAGACCGCCGAACTGGCCTTCGCGATGCACGCGGGCCATTTCTTCCGCGCGCCCGGGCGGCGGCGCCTGCCCGTGCGCGGCCATCCACGCGACGGATTGGCGCCCATCCGGATCGATGCGCGAGAACGGATCACCGTCGGCGTAGGCATGGCGGGCGCCCGTGGTGGGCAGCGGATCGATGGACACGAATCGCGCCGACGCCGGCTGCGCGGCGCCGAACAACAACAGGCCCAAGCACCAGCCGAAGATGCGCCGTTCCATGGTTGCTCCGTTACGTGCGGGGGCCTCCATCACGCGCGTTCGCGCCCGGGTGCGACAAGGCGAAACGCCGCCTGTGCCCGCGGAAGATCGGCAAGGCCGCATTCACTTGTTCTTGACCGCAAACAATCGCCGGTGCGTTACCGTTTTTGCCGATGGCCACGACGCGGAAAGCTGCTCCCCACCCCCTCCCCGGCGTTCTGCCGGCGCCACCGATTTCGATCGCCAGCTTCTTCACGCGCCGCTCCTTGCGCGCGCTCACCGACGCCGAGCGCACCAAGGTGGTCGAAGCACAGGTGCAATCCACGCGCCCGATCGTCAGCGGCGTGGTCGCCAGCGGCGCGATGATCCTGGCGCTGACGGGGATGTTCGAATTCGCCGGCATCACGCCCGACATCGGCTGGCCCTGGTGGGCGGTGGAACTGGTCGCGCTGACGGCCGGGGCCTGCGCGCTGGCGATCTGGCATCTCAACGATTGGCGCCCGCGCTTGCTGCTGACGGTCTTGAGCGTGTTGTTGGTCGGGATCTTCCTGTCGGTGCCGATGCCGGGCATCGGGACCATCATTGCCGGGCGCACGGGCCTGTTCCAGTTGATGCCGATCGCGTTGCTCGCGCTGATGGCGCGCCGCGTGTCGATCCTCGCGATTTCCGCGGCCATGCTCGCGCTCGCCGCAATGCGCGTGGGCCTGCACGGCAATCCGCCGGCCGGCGCGGCGCTGTATTGGCTGACTGTCGCGGTTTCGATCGGCTTCGGGATCATGCTCGGCGGCTACCGCACCGATTTTGCGGTCGGCGCGTACCGCATCCGCCAGAAGTTGCGCGAACAGGCGACCACCGACGAGCTCACAGGCCTGCGCAATCGCGCGGGGTGGAACCGCGAAGCCGGCGATGCCTACGATGACGCGATCAAGCGCGGGCGACGCGCGAGCGTGGTGTTCCTCGACATCGACCACTTCAAGCGCGTCAACGATACCTTCGGGCACGCCACCGGCGACCGCGTAATCCAGCAACTCGGCCAGATCCTGCGCGAGCGCGCCGGCGAGCGTTGCCTGTGCGCGCGGCTGGGCGGCGAGGAGTTCGTCGTGCTGCTGATCGACCAGGCACCCGAATCGGTTGAAGGCTTCGTGCAGCGCGTGCGCCGTGAATTCCAGGACGCGGCGCACGACACCAGCGTGACCGTCAGCGCGGGCGTCGCGCACCGCATCCCGGCCGAGAGCATGGGCCAGCACATGCGGCGCGCGGACCTCGCGCTGTACGAAGCCAAGGCCGCGGGCCGCGACCGCATGCAGGTGTCCGAAGCCTAGGCGTTCGCCGGGCGCAACGCGTCGCGATACCGTCGGCTGCACGGCACGATCGTGCCGTCGCGCAACACGACGCGTGCATCGCCCGTATCGAGCGGTTCGATCTGCGCGATGCAATCCAGGTTCACCATGTGGCTGCGGTGCACGCGTACGAAGCGGCTGGGATCGAGCTGCTGCTCGATGGTCGACATCGTGCTGCGCAACGGGTATTCATGGCCGCGCACGCGCAGGTTCACGTAGTTGCCCGAGGCCTGCAGTGCTTCGACATCGTTGGCGGCGATCAGGAATTCCTTGCCGAGCTTGCGCACCAGGAAACGTTCGGGGCGCTCCGCGAGCACCGTCGCAGGCGCGTCGTCGGGTTGCGAGAGCACGCTCGCCTCGCCCTGCCAGCGGCGCAGGAACCAGCGCCACGCTTCGATCGTCACGACCAGCGAGGCATAGCTGCGGATGTCCTTCAGGTATTCGTAGCCCCATTCGCGCAGGACCGGGCCGAAGTCGTAGGTCTCGCCCTGCGCGGCGTACACGGCCTTGCGGATGGCGACCATGGCCACGACATGGGCGATCGACCAGGCCACGCTGCCGAGGATGTGCAGGGGCAGCGCGCGCCGCCAGGTGTCGAAGCGCACCGGGTTGAAGCGCGTGAACCAGGCGACGGCGGGCACCAGCGCCAGGCAGACGATCGCGCTCGACCATTCCCACACGGCCGGTTCCCATGCGTGGAAGCCCAGGTGCGCACGCTGGATGTCGAGCCAGGTGACCGCGCTGTTGGCGGTCGCGTTGAGGCAATACATCGCGACCCAGAAGCCGGCCTCGAACGTGCGGCGCCAAGGGCGGAAGCGATCCCACGCGGTCGGGGTCACCAGGGAGGCATTGGTCGACATGCCGCGCATTGTGGCGGAGGGGCGCGGGTGCGCGGTACCGGTTCGTCCCTGCCTCCCGCGGTTCGTCCCCGGGAGAGGCGAATCAATCACTTGGCGCTGTCATTCGCGCACGGGCGGGCCGAGCGTGGGGCTCCCGATCAACGGACCACCGCCATGCAAAGCACGCGCCGCCACGACATCGACGCCCTGCGCGCCATCGCCTTCGGCATGTTGATCCTCTATCACTGGGCCATGCTTTACGTCGGCGGCGACTGGGGCTGGCACATCAAGTCGACCTACACCACCGAAGCGATCCAGCTCCCGATGCTCGCGGTGAACCGCTGGCGCATGGACCTGATCTTCCTGATCTCGGGGTTGTCGGTGCACTTCCTGCTCCGCGACACCCGCATCGGACGCTTCGTCGCACTGCGGAGTTGGCGCCTGCTGCTCCCGCTGACCTTCGGCATGTGGGTCGTCGTGCCGATCCAACCTTATGTCGAAGGGGTGTCGAACGGGCTCGTCGAGCCAGGCTTCCTCTCCTTCCTCGTGCGCTACTACGGCCACACGACGTGGCCCGAAGGCGCCTTCGCCGGCTGGGAACACGGCTTTACCTGGAACCACCTGTGGTACCTGGCGTACCTGTGGACCTACACGATGGTCTTCGCGCTGCTGCTGCCGTTGCTGCGCCGCCTGCCCAATCCGTTCACGAAGTTGCGCGGCATCTGGCTGCTGATCGTGCCCGCGCTGCCGATCGCGGTGTTCACGCTGTTGCTGCAGCCGCATTTCGAAGACACCGGCGACCTCGTGCACGACTGGTACCGGAACAGCGTGTACTTCACGATGTTTCTGTACGGTTGGTGGCTCGGCGTCAACGAGGCGGTCTGGTCGGAGCTCGCGCGCCTGCGCCGTCGCGCGCTGATCAGCGCCGTCGCCTTGTTCGCCTTCTATGCCGCGTGTGTATTCGTGCTGCCCGATGCAGTCTCCGACACGCTGCAGGCCGCCATCTGGGTCCTGCGCAGCCTGTACATCTGGTGGATGCTCTGCGCGATCCTCGGTTACGGGCACCGGTATCTGAATCGTCCCTTCGCATGGTTGCCGTGGGCGAACGAGGCCGTCTACCCGTGGTACGTGCTGCACCAGAGCCTGATCGTGGGCTTCGCCTTCGTGCTCGTGCCGATGCACCTGGGGCCGATCGTCGAACCGGCGCTCGTGTTGGCCGGCACCGTCGCCGGTTGCGCGCTGTTGTTCGCGGTGATCCGGCGCGTGCCGGTGCTGCGCCCGCTGTTCGGCATCAAGCGCCGTCAGGCCAGGGCGGCTTCGATGTCCTTCGCGAGCGACTCGGGCGTGTCGGTGGGGGCGTAGCGCTTGCGCACCTTGCCGTCGCGGCCGATGAGGAACTTGGTGAAGTTCCACTTGATCGCATCGATGCCCAGGAACCCGCCCTTCTCTTCCTTCAACCACTTGTAGAGCGGATGGGCCTGGGCGCCGTTGACGTCGATCTTCGAGAACAGCGGGAAGTCGACGTCGTAGGTGAGCGAGCAGAAATTCCGGATCTCGCTCTCGTCGCCGGGATCCTGATGGCCGAACTGGTCGCACGGGAACCCGAGGACGACGAGCCCGCGGTCGCCGTAGTCCTTCCAGAGCTTTTCCAGGCCGGTGTACTGCGGGGTGAACCCGCACTTGGACGCGACGTTGACGATGAGCAGCACCTTGCCGCGCCAGTCGGCGAGCGAACGTTGCTGGCCGTCGATGTCCTGCGCGGTGAAGTCGAAGGCAGTGGTCATTTGCGATCCGGGCGACGTTGGGGTCGCCCGGAGTCTAGCTCACGACTTGCGGTCGGGCTCGGAGACTTCCTTGACGACCTTGGCGGTCTGCACGTCCTTGCCGGCCAGCGCGATGTCGGCCACCGACACGATGCCCGTGAGCTTGCCCTTCGCATCGACCACGGGCACGCGGCGGATCTTCGCCGCTTCCATCAGCGCGGTCGCGTCCTTGAGGCTGCTGTCCTCGCGCACGCTCTGCACGGGGACGCTCATCGCATCGGAAGCGGTGGCGCCCATGGTGTCGCGGCCTTCGGCCACGATGCGCACGGCGATGTCGCGGTCGGTGACCACGCCCACCAGGGCGCCCTGCGTGTCGACGACGGGGATCTGCCCGCAGTCGTTCTCGATCATCAGGCGGGCCACGTCGCGCAGGGGCGTCTCGGGCGAGGCGGACGCGGGGTTGGCGGTCATCACCGAGGTCACGTTGGCCATGGGGGCCTCCGACTGAGGGGGGACTCCGATTGTTGCCATGCGCCGTTGTGCGCACGTGAACCGGCCTCCAGGCGGCACCGGAAACGGCCGCATTCACCCGCCATGGCTTTCGTCATGCGTAGCCTGCCCCCGGCTCGGGTAAATTCGGCGATTCCGTCCGACGAGTACCCATCCATGAAGCACCCGCTCGCCTGCGCCCTGGCGCTCGCCCTCGCCGCAGGCACGCCTGCTTTGACGTATGCGCCCGCCGCGGCCGCGCAGACCCAAGGATCCGCCGTGCAGAACTCCGCCTCCAATCCGTTCTTCGCCGACAGCACGCTCCCCCTGCACTACCCCGACTTCGCGAAGATCAAGGACACCGACTTCGGCCCGGCCTTCGACCAGGGCATGAAGGAAGAGCTCGCGCAGATCGAGCGCATCGCCAACGACACCTCGGAGCCGACCTTCGACAACACCATCCTGGCAATGGAGAAGAACGGCCGCACGCTCACGCGCGCCGCCACCGTCTTCTACAACCTGCTCGGCGCCGACAAGAACGACGCGCGCGAAAAGATCGACGAGAAGTATTCGCCCATCTTCGCCGCGCACCGCGACACCATTCGCCTGAACCCCAAGTTGTTCGCGCGCATCCAGTCCTTGTACGACCGCCGCGCGGCGCTGGGCCTGGACGCGCAGCAGACGCGCCTGGTCGAGCGCTACTACACGGACTTCGTCCGCGCCGGCGCCAAGCTGAGCGAGGCCGACAAGGGCAAGCTCAAGGACATCAACGGCCAGCTCGCCACGCTGGGCACGCAGTTCGACCAGAAGCTGATCGCCGGCCGCAACGCCGCGGCGGTCGTCGTCGACACGCGCGCCGAACTCGACGGCCTTTCCGATGCGCAGATCGACGCGGCGGCCGACGTGGCCAAGGCGCGCAAGCTCGACGGCAAGTACGTCCTGACCATCCTCAACACCACCGGCCAGCCCCCCGCTGCGCAGCTGACCAATCGCGCACTGCGCGAGAAGCTGTATCGCGCCTCGATGGCGCGCGGCGACGGCGGCGAGTTCGACACCACCGCCATCATTTCGAAGGTCGTCAAGCTGCGCGCGCAGAAGGCGCAGTTGCTCGGCTATCCGAACTGGGCGGCGTTCGTGCTCGAAGACGAAACCGCGAAGACCCCGCAGGCCGTCAACGACATGCTCTCCAAGCTCGCCCCGCCGGCGGTGAACAATGCCAAGCGCGAAGCGGCCGACCTGCAGGCGATGATCGACAAGGAACAGAAGGCCAAGGGCCAGCCGACCTTCAAGCTCGAGCCGTGGGATTGGTCCTTCTATTCGGAGAAGGTGCGCAAGGAAAAGTTCGCGTTCGACGAAAACGAACTCAAGCCGTATCTCGAACTCGACAACGTGCAGCAGAACGGCGTTTTCTACGCCGCGAACCAGGAATACGGCCTGACGTTCAAGGAACGCAAGGACCTGCCGGTGTACGAGCCGGACGTGCGCGTGTTCGACGTGTTCGACAAGGACGGCAAGCAACTCGCCATCTTCATCTCCGACATGTACGCGCGCGATTCCAAGCAGGGCGGCGCATGGATGAACTCCTACGTCGACCAGTCCGCGCTCACCGGTTTCCTGCCGGTCGTGGCCAACCACCTCAACATCACCAAGCCGCCGGCGGGCCAGCCGACGCTGCTGACGTGGGATGAAGTGACCACGATGTTCCATGAGTTCGGCCATGCGCTGCACGGCATGTTCTCGGACGTGCAGTACCCCTACTTCACCGGCACGAGCGTGCCGCGCGACTTCGTCGAATATCCCTCGCAGGTCAACGAGATGTGGGCCGACTGGCCGACGGTGTTGCCGAACTACGCCAAGCACTACCAGACCGGCAAGCCGATGCCGAAGGAACTGCTCGACAAGGTGCTGGCCGCGGGCAAGTTCAACCAGGGCTTCACCACGACCGAATACCTGGGCGCAGCGCTGCTCGACCAGAAGTGGCACCAGATCACGCCCGACCAGGTGCCGCCCGCATCGGATGTCATGGCCTTCGAAGCCGCCGCGCTCAAGAAGGACGGCGTGGACTTCGCCGCGGTGCCGCCGCGTTACAAGACGCCGTACTTCAGCCACATCATGGGCGGCTACTCGGCGGGCTACTACGCCTACATCTGGTCGGAAGTGCTCGATGCCGACACGGTGGAATGGTTCAAGCAGCACGGCGGCCTGTCGCGCGCCAATGGCGACCACTTCCGCGACACGCTGCTCTCGCGTGGCGGCAGCAAGGATGCGCTGCAGCTGTTCAAGGATTTCGCCGGTCGTGCGCCGGAAATCGGTCCGCTGCTGAAGCGTCGTGGCCTGGATGGGTCGGCCGATGATTCGAAGAAGCCCGAGGGCGAAGCCAAGTCGCAGGAGAAGACCGCCGCGGGCGGTTGATCTTTCGAAGCCATCGTCGAAAAAGCGAAAGGGCCGCAGCGCGGCCCTTTCCTTTTGCATTCGCTGGAGGTGACGATCAGGCCGCCGACTGCACTCGCACCGGCTTGTCGTCGCAGCAGCACACATCCTTGCTCAGCTTCGCGACTTGCCAGGCCGAATGCGCTTCCTCGCGCACTTCCGTCCAGCCCAGTTGCGAATCGCCGCGCACGCGGGCCCAGTCGCTCGCCATCTGCGGTTCGACCTTCTGCCACGTCATGTCGGGATAGAAACCTGTCGCCAATTCGCCCAGGGCCCGGGCGCGCGCGGAGGTGACTTCGTCGATGTCGCGCGGGGCGGCATGGAGGTGGATGACCATTGGGGCTGGACCTGGGTTACGCGGGGGATGCCGCGCAATGTGCGCACTGCTGTGTAACAACCGGGTGAAAGCTGACCCGTACCGCTGCTTATGGAGGCTTGCGGCTGGGCCTGTGGCGGGTTAAACCCGTGCCATGACCTCGCACCGCACACCCTCTCCCGCCGGCGGCCGCGGCGCCCTGCGCGCCACCGTGCGCGCCTGGTCGCGCCAGGGCATTCCGCTGAAACTCGTCGGCTCCTTCCTCACGGCCAACAAGGTGGGTGGCTTCGACTGCCCGGGTTGCGCCTTCCCCGACAAGGTCGGCCATCCGCTCGTCGACAGTTGCGAGCAGGGGCAGAAGGCGATCGCGTGGGAGATGACGCGCAAGGCGGTCGGCGCGGAATTCTTCGACGGCAAGACACCCGCCCAACTGCGGGCGCTCGGCGATTTCGACCTGGAATTCCAGGGGCGGCTGACCACGCCGGTGTTGTACGAGGCAAGTGTCGGCACGTTTCGCGCGATCGACTGGGACCAGGCGTATGCCATCGCTGCGCGCGAGTTGCGGGCCTTGCCGCCGCAAGCGGTGGCGTTTTACGCGTCCGGCCGCAGCAGCAACGAGGCCGCATTCCTCTGGCAACTCGCCGCGCGCGGTTACGGCAGCCCCAACCTCCCCGATTCGTCGAACTTCTGCCACGAAGCGTCGAGTCATGCACTGAAGCAGAGCATCGGCACAGGCAAGGGTACCTGCACGCTGGAAGATTTCGAACACGCGCAGTTGTTCATCGTCATCGGCCAGAACCCGGCCAGCAACCATCCGCGCATGATGACGGCCTTGTACGAGGCGAAGAAGCGCGGCGCCACGATCCTCGTCGTCAATCCCTTGCGCGAGCGCGGATTCACGCATTTCTCCGATCCGAAGAACCTCGGCGAACTCGCGCGCGACAAGGGCATCGCAGTGGCCGATGCGATTTACCAGGTCACCATCGGGGGCGACTTCGCGGCACTCAAGGGCGTGATGAAGGCGTTGCTGGAGATGGAACGCGCAGCGCCGGGCACGGTGTTCGACACCACGTTCATCGCGCAACACACCGAAGGCTTCGATGCATTGATCGCCGACCTGGATGCCTGCGACTGGGCAACGCTCGTTGCACGCGCCGGATTGCAGGAAGCGCAGATGCGCGAGATCGCAATGCATTACGCGCGCGCCAGTTCGACGATGATCACCTGGTGCATGGGCCTGACCCATCATCCCGATGCGGTGGCGACGATCCAGCAAGTCGTCAACCTGTTGCTGTTGCGCGGCAACATCGGCCGCCCCGGTGCGGGCGCGATGCCCGTGCGCGGTCATTCCAACGTGCAGGGCGACCGCACGATGGGGGCGACCTCGCAAGTCACCGACGCATGGCTCGACAACATCGAGCACACCTTTCCCGGCGTGCGCCTGTGCCGCGATGCAGGGCGCGATGCGGCCGGCGTGATCGACGGGCTGTTCGACGGCAACGTGCGCGCCGTGCTTTCGCTCGGCGGCAACTTCGGTGTCGCCGCCCCGGATGCGCCGCGCGTGCTGGCCGCGCTCGAGGCTTGTCGCTTCACCCTGCACATCGCGACCAAGCTCAATCGCACGCACTGCCATCCCGGGGAAATCGGGTTGTTGCTGCCGACGCTCGGCCGCACCGACCGCGACCTGCGCCCCGGCGGCGAGCAGTGCATTTCCACCGAGGATTCGTCGAGCACCGTGCGCGCTTCGCGCGGCGTGCAGGCGCCGATCAGCGAACTGCAACGCAGTGAACCAGCCATCGTTGCCGAACTCGCACATGCGGTCGGTTGCGCGCCGAATGTCCCCTGGCTCGAATTCGCCGACGACTATGCGGCGATCCGGGATCGCATCGAGCGCTGCCAGCGCGGCGTGACGGACGGCTTCGAGCGCTTCAACGATCGCCTGCTGCAGGACGGGCGCTTCATGCTCCCGAATGCGGCCTCGCATCGGCAATGGAATACCGCCAACGGCAAGGCGCGCTTCATGGCGCACGCCTTGCACGACGACACGCCGGTGCAACAGGCGCGCCGTACGCACGGGCAGGCTGCGCTGACGCTGATGACGATGCGTGCGCACGATCAATTCAACACCACCGTGTACAGCGGCGACGATCGTTATCGCGGCGTCGACGGCGATCGGCGCGTGGTGTTCCTCAACGTCGAGGACCTGCACAGGCGCGGGCTGCGCGATGGCGATCGCGTCGATATCGAATGTCTGGTCGAGGATGGGCACGAACGGCGTGTCGCCGGATTCACTGCGCGCGAATGGGACATCCCGCCGGGTTGCTGCGCAGCGTATTTCCCCGAGGCCAGTGGGCTGATCGCCTCGAGCGTCTACGCCGCCGGCAGCCGCACACCGCTTTACAAGGAGATGCCCGTCCGCGTCACCGCGGCCGCGTGATCAATCCACCAGCGCGCGCTTCTTCGCCGTGGAAAACCGGCTCTGGTTCGCGCAACAGCGCACGGCGCCAGGCGCGTTGCTCGTCGAGCGTGGTCTCCACGTGGAAGGCCAATTTGCCGGCGATCCACGTCGCGACCGCGATGCCGTCGCGATACAGCACGCGCGCACCGAGTTGGCGCGGCACCTTGTCGCCGGCCAGGACGGTGCCGACGAGATTCAGCGGGTCGAGCGCGGACAGGCTGACCAATGCGCCGTCATGCGGGCGCTTGCGTACCGCGCGCAGCGCGCCGATCGCATCGGGCAGCGCGAACTGTTCGCCCGACAGCCCGGCGATGAAGCGCCCGCCGCGGATTTCGCCGCGGGCTTCGAGCCGGTGGTAGACGCGCAACAACTCGCGCCACGGCGGCAACCACGCCGCTTCGCGTTCGAGCAGGCGCCAGCACACGACGCCATAACGCCGCAGCAACGTGCGTGCGATGTGCTCGACGGATTCCGGCGCGACGGCTTGCGCTTGGGATGGCTTGCGTGTCAGCGTCCAGCGGCCCGCATCTTCGATGCCGAACAAGGCCGCACGCCGCCCGCGGCGCGCACCGAATGCGTGCGGGCGTTTGGATTGCGGTACGAGCAGCGCGCGCAGGCCGGCGAAACTGTCGCAATGCACGCGCCCGCGTGCGACGAGTTCGGCGAGCGCATCCTCGAGTTCCGTGCGCAGCAGGTGCGCGCCGGTCGTGAGTTCGTCGAAGAACGACGCGCCATTCTCGCGGAGATGATCGGCGACCTTTTCCGCGCGTGAGGACAGCGCTGGCTCTTCGTCGTTGCGTTGCGCGGCGACCTGCGTCCACGTCGTGAGTTGCTTGCGCGGCAACAACACGATGGGCGTGGCGCGCACGGGCGCGGTGCGGCCGCCCTGCGCGTCCGAGGGCGCATTGCGCAGGCGCGCCCAGGTCGTGCGGCCGGCGGTGCACAGATCGTCGAGCCACGCGATGGAATAGTCGTTGACGCGCGCGGGCAGCAGGTCCGATTCCCACGCGGCCGCGGGGGCTTCGAAGCCTTCCAGTTGCGCCACCACGCCCGCCAGCGCTTCGGGCCCGCTGACGCGCGCCGACGGCGCCACGCGCTGCCAGCCGAACAGGAAGCGCATGAAATCGCGCGGCTCGACCGGTTCGATTTCGCGCCGCAAGCGGCCGATGGTGTAACGATGGATGCGCGCGAGCAGGTGGCGTTCGCACCACTCGTCCTCACGCGTGGCGCGTTCCCCCGAACTGAAAATGCCGCGCATCGCGAAGCCTTCGGTTTCCAGCGCGGCAAGGGCGAGGTCCACATCGCTGCGCGGCAAGGACAATGCCGTCGCGAGCGCGTCCGCAGTGATCGGCCCGACGCCGGTGAGGCGCGCCCGCACCAGGGCGAGCACGGCTTCGTCGCGCGGCCATTCGCGGAGGTAGACCTCGGGCGTGGCAATCTTCGGTGCAAAGCGCGCCCCGGGATGCAGCGCCTGCAACTGCGGCAGGCGTTCGGCTGCCCACCATTGGCCCTCGCCCACCGCCACGCGTGTCGCGCGCATGTCCTTCGCCAGTGATTGCAGCAAGGGCAGCCAGGCATTCGCGCGCGCATCGGCCTCGGTGACGGTCCCGATGCCCATGAGGGCTTCGTGCATCTCGTCGGCGTTGCGCGCGTCGGGCCAAGCCTGCGCGCGCACCTCGTCGATCGCATCCGGATCCAGGCGACCAAGGTCCCCCGCCGTGTCGTCTTCCGCATAGCGGCGCGCCATGACGGCCTGCGTACGGCGTTCTTCCAGTGGCGCGTCGTCCAGGAACGCGTAGGGGCGCGCGTTTAGGGCTTCGGCCGCGAACGGCGACGGCGCGGTGAGATCGCGCGCGACGACTTCGATTTCGCCCGACACCATGCCGCGCAACACCGCGAGCCAGCCTTCGGCATCCATTGCATCATGCAGGCAGTCCTCGAGCGTCTGCGCGACGAGGGGATGCTCGGGCACCTCGCGCTCACCGACCAGGTTCTCCGCGCAGGCGACCTGGTCGGGGAACACGGTCGCCAGCAGATCCTCCGACTTCATGCGCTGCAATTGCGGCGCGACCTTCTTGCCGCCGACGAAGCGCGGTAGCGCGAGCCCCGTCGTCGCATTCCAGCGCCAGCGCACGCCGAACAGCGGCGCATCGAGCAGCGCCTGCACGAGGATGTCGATCGCCGAATTCGGATGCAGGTAGGAGGCGACCTCGATCAGCGGGAAACTGTGGCTGGTGGAGAGCGACAGGACGATCGCATCTTCGGTCGCCGCCGCCTGCAGCTCGAAATTGAACTTGCGGCAGAACCGCTTGCGCAGCGCCAGGCCCCAGGCGCGATTCACGCGCGAGCCGAAGGGCGAATGCAGGATCAGCTGCGTGCCCCCGGATTCGTCGAAGAAGCGCTCCAGCACGATGCGCTGCTGCGTCGGCATCGTGCCGAGCGCAGTGATTTGCCGCGTGAAGTAGTCGGCGAGCTGGCGCGCGGCGGCTTCGTCGAGGCCGATGTCCCGGGTGAGGAACGGCAGCGGGTCTTCGCCGGCTTCGACATGTTCGGACAACACGCTGCGCAAACGCGACACGCCGGACGAGAGCTCGTCGGTGCGGCCCGGCGCTTCGCCCAGCCAGAACGGGATGCTCGGCGGCATGCCCTGCGCATCCTCGACGCGCAGGCGGCCGGGCTCGACGCGCAGGATGCGGTAGCTGGTGTTGCCGAGCTGGAAGATGTCGCCGGCGAGGCTCTCGATCGCGAAGTCTTCGTTGACCGTGCCGATGTTGGTCGACTGCGGTTCGAGCATGACGCTGTAATCGCCGGTATCGGGGATCGTGCCGCCCGACATCACCGCAATCTGGCGCCCGCCTGCGCGACCACGCAGCCGCTTGTGGACGGCGTCGCGATGCAGGTAGCTGGCACGATGGCCGCGGCGCGTGGTGAAGCCTTCGACCAACATTTCCACGATGTCGTCGAAGGATTTGCGCGGAAGTTCGGCGTACGGCCACGCGTTGCGCACGAGCGCGAACAACGCATCCTCTTCCCATTCCTGCGCGCAGACTTCGGCGACGAGTTGCTGCGCGAGCACATCCAGCGGGGCCTTCGGCATGCGTAGCGCGTCGAGTTCGCCGCGGCGCACGCAATCGAGCAAGGCCGCGCATTCGGCCAGGTCGTCGCGCGATTGCGGGAACAGGCGCCCCTTCGGCACCCCGCCCACGAAATGGCCCGAGCGGCCCACGCGTTGCAGGAAGGCCGCGATCGCGCGCGGCGAACCGAGTTGCACCACGAGGTCGACATCGCCGATATCGATGCCGAGCTCCAGCGACGCAGTCGCGACCAGCACTTTCAACTGGCCGGTCTTCAGCCGTTGCTCGGCGGCCAGGCGCAACTCCTTCGCGAGCGAGCCGTGGTGTGCGGCGACGTGTTCCCTGCCGATCAGATCGCCCAGGTGGCGCGCGGCGCGTTCGGCCATGCGACGCGTGTTGACGAAGACGAGCGTCGTCTTGTGTTGCTGGACCAGCTGCGCGATGCGCGCGTACACCTGCTCCCACTGTTCGTTCGACATCACCGCCTGCAGCGGCGTGGGCGGGACTTCGAGCGCGAGGTCGCGTTCGCGCGCGTAACCGATGTCGACGATGTCGCAATCGGCCACGCCGCCCTCGACATGGCTCGCGCCGACGAGGAAGCGCGCGACGTCCTCGATCGGCTTCTGCGTCGCCGACAAGCCCACGCGCGTGAGGCGGCGGCCGCACAGCGCATCGAGGCGCTCCAGCGACAGCGAGAGATGGCTGCCGCGCTTGCTCGCGGCCACCGCGTGGATTTCGTCGACGATCACGGTGCGCGCGGTGGCCAGCATTGCCCGGCCCGAATCCGAACCGAGCAGCACGAACAGCGATTCGGGCGTGGTGACCAAGATGTGCGGCGGCGACTTGCGCATGCGCGCGCGCTCGCTTTGCGCCGTGTCGCCGGTACGGACCGCGGTGCGGAGGGCGACGTCGGGCAGGCCCATGCGCGCAAGCTCGTTGCGGATGCCTTCGAGCGGCGCTTCCAGGTTGAGATGAATGTCGTTCGACAAGGCCTTGAGCGGCGAGACGTAGACGACCTGCGTCGCTTCGGGCAGCCCTTCGGGCGACAGGCCCTGGCGAATGAGCGCGTCGATGGCGGCCATGAACGCGGTCAGCGTCTTGCCCGATCCGGTGGGCGCGGCGACGAGCGTGTGGCGCCCGCCTTCGATCGAAGGCCAGGCCTGCACTTGCGCTTCCGTGGGGCCCGGAAACGCGCGCGCGAACCACGCCGCGACGGCCGGATGGAAGAGCTCGAGGACGGGGGACGGCGCCGACATGGCCGACGGATTATCCGCCAGGGATGCAAGGGCGGGCTGAACGGGCATGGGGCGAAGGCTCCGCCCGGCCCGTCTCACGTCGTGCGACGCCTACCGCGGGGCCACATACCCGCCGGGCACGCCGTTCGGCGACAACACCAGTTGCCACAAATGCAGGTGCCGCGAGCGGAAGCCCGCCATCGACCCGGCCAGGTAGAACCGCCACATGCGCCGGAATCGTTCGTCGTAGCGCGCCGGCAGCCGATCCCATGCCGCCTCCACGTTCGCGCGCCATGCCTGCAGCGTGCGGTCGTAATCGGCGCCGAAGCTGTGCCAGTCCTCGCACACGAAGCGCCCTTCCATGGCGGTGGCGATCTGCCTGGCCGAAGGCAGCATCGAGTTGGGGAAGATGTAACGCTCGATCCACGGATCGGTGTGGTCCGACGAGGTCGTGCTGCCGATCGTGTGCAGCAGGAACAATCCACCGTCCGGCGCATCGGGGGACAGGCAACGCCGCGCGATATCGAGATACGTTTCGTAATTGCGCACGCCGACGTGCTCGAACATGCCGAGCGAAAACACCCGGTCGAAGCCTTCGTCGAGTTCGCGGTAATCCTGCAGGCGGATCTCGATCGGCAGGCCTGCGCACAGGTCGCGCGCGTAATCGGCCTGCTCGCGCGAAACCGTCACGCCGACGCCGCGGATGCCGTATCGCTCCGCCGCGAACTTCAGCCCCTCGCCCCAGCCGCAACCGATGTCGAGCACGCGCAGGCCCGGGCGCAGCAAGAGCTTGCGGCACACGAGGTCGAGCTTTGCTTCCTGCGCGGCGTCGAGGTCGGTCGCGGTGCGCCAGTAGGCGCAGCTGTAGACCATGCGCTTGCCGAGCATCGCGCGGTACAGGTCGTTGCCCAGGTCGTAGTGCCGTTGCCCGACTTCGAAACTGCGCGCTTCGCTCTGCGCGTTCATCAAGCGCGCGCGGAGTGCATCCCAGGCTTCGCCGACGCCGCGCACGCGTTTGTCGACATCGTGGGCAAGCAGGCGGAACAGCATCCCGTCGAGATCGTCGACATCCCACCAGCCGTCCATGTACGACTCGCCGAGCCCGAGCGAACCTTGCGCGAGCACGCGGCGGAAGAAACGCTGGTCATGCACGCGCGGATCCGACAGTGCGCTGCCGCCGGCGCGCGTATCGTCGAAGCACAGGCCCGCGTCGTGGAACAGGCTTTCGACCCGTTGGCGGAACGGATGCGGCGACATGGCGTCGGCCTGCGTTGCGCGTGGACTCAGCCGCCGCGGAACAAGGCGCGGTATGCCGGCGCCACGTGCGGCAGCAGCACTTCGGCGGGCACGTCGACGGTCTGCGTGCCATCGGCGTACGGCCCCACCTGGTAGGGCGCGAAGACGAAGCGCAGCGCGGCGATCCGGCCATCGGCGCCCATGCGCGGTTCGAATTCGGAGAACGCGTCGGCCTTGGGTTGCGTGCCGTCGTCGATCATTTCGCCGGCATTCTTCAGCATGTCGGCGCGTTCCTCGGCGGGCACGGCGTCGGCGTCGATGCGCTGCGACAGCGCGGTGTGCAATTGTTCACGCACGAAATCGGAAATCGCCTGCCAGCCTTTCGCATCGGGCACGAGCGTGTCGGCACGCAGCATCGTGTTGCGTTTGGGCAACCAAACGAAGCGCGCGATGAGCGGCGAGCCATGCGCGCCGCCGGTGTACAGGCTGCCGTCGGCGGCGATCGCGACGAGGTCCGGCGAATCCACGAGCGTGGTGTAGGACAGGCTCAACTCGTAGGGCGCGGTGGGCGTGTCGTTGCCGAGCGCATCGACGGCGCCGAGCAGGTCCTTGCGCGAATTGGCGGCATACGCCATCAAGGCGGACACCAGGCCCGGGTACGGCGCGGCTTCCTTCGGATACGTGATGCCGATGACGTAACGCGGCGTGGTTTCCACCACATCCTTGAGCGGAGCCACCGCGGTGGAAGCGCTGGCGGGCATCGTGGCGGTTGCGCCGCCGGCGGGCTTCGCGCCGGGCGCAGGCGTCGGCGCCTCGCGGCGGCATGCCGGGAGCGCGACCACGGCAATCAGGAGGACGAACAGCAGGCGGCGCTTCATTGAGGCAATCCATTGGCTCGAGGGTCGCGGTGCAAATTATCGCCAGCGGCGTGAGGCCTGAATACACTCGCTGCGTGCGCATCCGACATGCGGGCGCGCATTTTTGTTCCACCCAAAAGAAAACCCGGCCGAAGCCGGGTTTTCGAAGGTGCGTCCGGTGCGTTTCCGCACCGGGCATACCGCGATGTCGTGGACGTTAGACGGCCTGGACTTCGTCGGCCTGCAGGCCCTTCTGGCCCTGCACGACCTTGAACGACACGCGCTGGCCTTCCTGCAACGACTTGAAGCCGGTGCCCTGGATGGAACGGAAGTGCACGAAGAGGTCCGGGCCGGATTCCGGCGTGATGAAGCCGAAGCCCTTGGCGTCGTTGAACCACTTGACGGTACCGGTCTGACGATCGGACATAAACTACTCCTTGAAAAACAGATGGTTGGTGCACGGTGCGCACTTTGCGCACCGAGACTGTCCAGCAAGGGGTAATGAGCGAACGATGTAGCGGACCGCGGGCTGACGCCTTCAGATCTACCGCATCGGGCCACGATGTACCGTGATCCCGCTTGAAACAGTGGGCGCACCTTACCCTACTTTCACGGCAAAGTGTGAATGCGGGAGCACGAAGTTCATTTTCCCGACGAACGTCCCACCGCGAGGCTGGGCCTCACCACTCGGTGCGATTGGGCAGGAGCGCCCGGAGCTCGGCTTCCGTGAGATTGCGCCACTGGCCGACCTTCAGGTGGCCCAACTTCACCGACCCGATCCGCACGCGCATCAGTTGCTTCACGCGGTGCCCGAAATGCGCCGCCATCAGGCGGATTTGCCGGTTGAGCCCCTGCACCAGCACGATGCGGAAACCGAAACGGCCGAGCTTGCCGGTCTTGCACGGCAGCGTCGTCTCCCCGTGCAGCGGCACCCCGCGGGCCATGCCGCGCAGGAACTCGTCGGTGACCGGGTGGTTGATCGCGACGAGGTATTCCTTCTCCAGCTTGTTTTCGGCGCGCAGGATCTCGTTGACGATGTCGCCGTTGGAGGTCAGCAGGATCAGGCCTTCGGACTCCTTGTCCAGGCGCCCGATCGGGAAGATGCGTTCCTGGTGCCCGATGAAATCGATGATGTTGTCGTTGACGCCCGTTTCGGTCGTGCAGGTGATGCCGATCGGCTTGTTGAGCGCGATGTAGACGTGCCGTCGCTTGCCGGGCGCCGCCGCGGCGCGGGCGCGCAGCGGTTGGCCGTCGACGAGGACCGCATCCTCCTCGCCCACTTCGGCGCCCACGCGGGCGCGGATGCCGTTGACCTGGACGCGGCCCTCGGCGATGAGGCGGTCGGCTTCGCGGCGCGAGCAGGCGCCGGTGTCGCTGATGAACTTGTTGAGGCGCATCCCGCCAGTTTAAACGGTAAGCGCCTGATACTCGGGGTGTTTGCCGACCCAGTCCTTCGAATAGCTGCAGGCCAGGTGCACCTTGAGGCCTTGGGCCTTCGCCCACTCCAGGGCGGTGCGCACGAGTTCCCCGGCGATCCCGCGCCCGCCGATCGCCTGCGGCACGCCGGTGTGGAGGATGGTGATCCGACCCGCATCGTCGCGGCTGTAGGCGAGTTGGGCTTCCACACCGTCGACATCGACGGCGAAGCGGCCTTCGGAATGCGGCCCGCGATCCGCTTCGTGGCGGATGCGGGCGGCGATCTCGCGCGGCGTTTCAGTCATGGGCCGACGCTCCCATCACTCGCCCGCATCGCGCTTGCCTTGCCCGTGCCGGTCGCTGGTGCCGCTGCTGCCCGCGGTGCCCTGCGAGCGCGTTTCTTCCTGCTCGCGGCCGACCGCGCGGTCGCGCGCCTGGTCCGACTGGAAGCCCTCGTGCGTGGCCGGCTGGCCACCGTCTCCGCCGATCGCCTGCCACGGCGGCGTTTCGCGGTCGTGCTGCTGTTTTTCGGCGAGCAGGCGGCGCGTGTTTTCCAGCGCCTGTTCGGGCGTGATGGCCGAGGCGAAGGTGGCCGTGGACTTGCGCGTCGACTTCCGGGCGGTGCCCTGCTTCATCGGAGTCTTCGCGACTGCGGGGCGATGGGAAGTCGTCTTCTTCGAAACGGCCTTCGTCGGCGCGGCCTGCGTCGCGACCGGCTTCTTCGCCGCGCCCTTCTTCACTGCGGTCTTCTTCACCGCGCCCTGTTTCAACGCAGGCATCTTGCCCGCCGTCTTTTTCGCCGCGGTCTTCTTCGCCGCGGCCTTTTTCACCGCAGTCTTCTTGCCCGCGGTCTTCTTGACCGCAGCCTTCTTCACCGCGGTCTTTTTCGAAGCAGCACCCTTCGTCGCAACCGTGCGGGACCCGGCTTTCTTCGCGGCGGCCTGCTTCGCCGTCTTCTTCACGGCCTTCTTCGCGCCCGCCTTCCGGGCGGCCTTCTTCGCGCCTTTCTTCGCCGCCGCTCGCTTCGCAGGTTTCCGGGTCGCCATGGTGCTTCCTCGTCAGGACCAGAGCGCCCGGATACCACGGCGGAGATTCAATCGGGGTGATCGCTCACTGCAGCGGCGCGAGCAGCCGCTGCGTGAACACCTCGATCAGCCGCGGTTCGACCACCAGCGCAACCACGATGCCGAAGGCCGCACCCCAGAAGTGGGCGCTGTGATTCACGTTGCCATGTCCACCGCGCGCATCGGCCCAGGCCGAGTACGCGAGATAGACCACGCCGAACACGATCGCCGGGCACGGGATGAACATGATCCCGATCATTCCCCACGGATTGAACAGGATGTAGGTGAACAACACGGCCGAAACCGCACCCGACGCACCCAGGCTGCGATAGCTGCCGTCGTTCCGATGGCGCAGGTAGGTCGGCAGGATCGCGACCACGATCGCCGCCAGGTAAAACACCGGGTAGGCCAGCGGCCCGATCGCGTTCGCGTAGAACCGCTCGGCCAGCGGGCCGAAGAAGTACAGCGTGAACATGTTGAAGAACAGGTGCATCCAGTCGGCGTGCACGAAGCCGTGCGTCACCAGCCGGTCGTACTCGTGCCTGCGGTCGATGGCCGGCGGCCACAACGTCAGGCGGTCGAGCAATCGCGGGCGCGAAAACGCGAGCCACGACACCACCACGGTGAGGGCGATCAGGATCAGCGTCTGCGGGGAACCCATCGCGTCAGACCGCCGCCGTCGCGGGCGCAAGGCGCCATTCGGACAAGCCTTCGCGTTCGTACAACGTGGCGAAGGACGGTCGCGCTCGCATGCGATCGGCGAAGGCGCGCAGGTGCGGCCAATCGGTCGCCGGGCGCGGCATGTTGCGCGACCAGCGCAGCAGCATCGTGAGATAGAAGTCCGCGGCAGTCAGGCGATCGCCGAGCAGGTAGGGCCCGTGTTCGGCGATGCGCGCATCCAGCCGATCCCACGCGGCGGCGATGCGCGGCGCGATGTTCGCGCGCACGTTGTCCGCGTTCGCCTCGCCGGCCGGCTCGTGCGGATACCACCACTGGCGGAACAGCGGCTGCACTGCGTTGGCGAGGTGGAACATCCACTGGTTGTACTCGGCGCGCTGCGGGTCGTCGTGCGCGGGTGCGAAGCGGTGCTGCGGATCGCGATCGGCGAGCGTCACCAGCAGCGCGGCGGCTTCGAAACGCGGCAAGCCATCGAGCACGAGGGTGGGCACGACGCCGTTGGGATTGAGCATGAGGTATTCGGGGGAGCGTTGCGCACCCGTGGACGTGTCGATCAGGTGGAGCGCATGCGGCGCGTCGAGTTCGATCAACAGCCAATGCACGACCAGGCTCGCGGCACCGGGGGAGTAATACAGGACGTCCATGGGTGTTCCCTCTGGGAGAGGCGCACATCATATCGGTCGTCTAAGATCGGCCGCTCCCCCTTTCAACCAAGCCACCCATGACGCCGATCCGCACGCTGCTCGCCTCCGCCGTCGCCCTCGCCTGCCTGGGCCCCGCCTTCGCGGCCACGCCGCGCGCGGACCTGGTCACCGAATCCGAGCGTTCCGGCTTCGTGCGCACGGGTCGCTTCGACGAAACCATCGCGCTGTGCCACGCATTCGAGAAGGCGTATCCCGACGCCGTGCGCTGCACGCAATTCGGCACCACCCCCGAAGGCCGCCCGATGCTCGCGCTCATCGCCACGCGGACCGGCGCGCTGGCGCCGGAGGCTGCGCGTGCGAAGGGCCTGCCCGTGCTGCTCGTGCAGGGTGGCATCCACGCCGGCGAGATCGACGGCAAGGACGCGGGCTTCCAGGCGTTGCGCCAGGTGCTCGACGGCGAACAGGACAAGGGCGTGCTCGACAAGCAAGTGCTCGTCTTCGTCCCGGTGTTCAACATCGACGGCCACGAGCGCTTCGGCGCATGGAACCGCCCGAACCAGCGCGGCCCCGAACAGATGGGATGGCGCACCACCGCGCAGAACTACAACCTCAACCGCGACTACGTGAAGGCCGACGCGCCGGAAATGCAGGCGATGCTGCGCCTGGTCGATGCGTGGGACCCGATCGCCTACATCGACCTGCATGTCACCGACGGCGCGAAGTTCGAACAGGACGTCGCCGTGCAGGTGGAGCCGGTGCACGCCGGCGATGCCGCGTTGCAGGCCGCGGGCCGCGCCTTCCGCGACGGCGTGATCGCCGATGTCCGGAAGCAGGGCGCGCTGCCGGTCGCGTTCTATCCCTCCTTCGTGCAGTTCGACGATCCGACGTCGGGTTTCGTCGACGGCGTGTCGCCGCCGCGCTTTTCGACCGGCTATTTCCAACTGCGCAATCGCTTCGGGATGCTGGTGGAAACGCATTCCTGGCGCCCATATGCGCATCGCGTCAAGACCACGCACGACATCGTGCTCTCGGTGATGCGGCACGTCGCCGACGATGGCGCGGACTGGATGCGTATCGCGAAGGCCGCCGACGCCGCCGATCTGGCAGGCAAGCCCGTGCCGCTTGATTACAAGGCGAGCGAGAAGGTGCGCACGATCGATTTCCGCGGCTACGCGTACACACGCACGCAGTCGGACGTGTCGGGCACGCTGATGACGCGTTACGACGAAACCAAACCGCAGGTGTGGAAGGTGCCGTTGCGCGACGACATCGTGCCCGACCAGGTGGTCGATGCGCCGCGCGCGGGCTACATCGTGCCGGCGGCGCATGCGGCGTGGGTCGGCGAGAAATTGAAGCTGCACGGCGTGCAGTTCCATCCGATCGAAGGGCACGACAAGCTCGCGGTGCAAACCTTCCGCGCGACGAGCACGAAGTTCGCCGGCAATTCGGTCGAAGGCCACCAGCGCCTGACGGTGGAAGGCGCGTGGAAGCCGGAAACACGCGGCGTCGGCAAGGGCGCGTTGTTCGTGCCGATCGATCAGCCGAAAGCCCGCCTGGTGATGGCACTGCTCGAGCCGAAGGCGCCCGATGCGCTGGCCGCGTGGGGTGAATTCAACAACGCCTTCGAACAGAAGGAATACATGGAAGCTTACGTCGCCGAGGAAGTCGCCAAGACCATGCTGAAGGATCCGAAGGTGCGGGCCGAGTTCGACACCGCGTTGAAGGACCCGGCGTTCGCGAAGGACCCCGAAGCGCGCCTGGCCTTCTTCGCGAAGCGGCATGCCTCGTGGGACGAACGCTTCAATCTCTATCCGGTGTTGCGCGTCGACACCACGCCCTGATTCGACAAGGAGCCTGCGATGAACGTGTTGCGTTGCATGTTGGCGATGGCGTTGGTGGCGATGCTGGCGGGCTGCCCGGACAAGGCGGCCCCTGCCGCCGATGCGCCGGTGCCGACCGAATCCAACTTCATCCATGGGCGCGCCACGTATCTGGAACGCATCAAGATCCCGCCGGGCGCGGACTTCACGGTGGAGTTGGTCGACGACCAGCGCGCCGATACGCCCGATGCGGTGATCGCGACGACGACGCTGGAGGATGTCGCGGGGCCGCCGTACGACTTCGCGTTGCAATACGACCCCGCGAAGGTCCGCGCCAACGGCCGCTACGGCCTGCGTGCGGTGTTGCGCGGCGTGGATGGCGGCCTGTTGTTCAACACGCCGACGCGCATCGCGGTCACGCCCGGGGATCAGAAGGTCGTCGAATTCCGCATGGTGCGCGTGCGCAGCGGCGATGCGCCGCAACCGCCCACGCAAACCACGCGGTCGACGTGGACCTGCGAGGACATGACGTTCGAAGCCGTCTTCGACATTCCGGGAGAACGCGTGGACCTGGCCTTGCCGAGCGGCGCGGTGTCGCTGCCACTGGCGCAGTCCGCCTCGGGTGCGCGCTATGCCGATCATCTCGGCAACGAGTTCTGGACGAAGGGTGCGGAAGGCACGCTCACGCGCCAGGGCGGCGCGAAAGTCGAATGCGTGCAGCAGGATGCGCCCCCGCAGGCGGGCTCGCCGTGGGAAGCGGCGAAGCGACGCGGGATCGCGTTCCGCGCCATCGGCAACGAGCCGGGCTGGCTGCTCGAAGTCGGGCCCGGCGATACACCGCGCTTGCATGCGGAACTCGATTACGGCGCGCGCACGCTGGAGGTCGCGAAGGCCGATTCGCTTTCCGGCCTGATGGGTTACGCCGGCGCGACGGCCGATGGGACGAAGGTGCGCGTCGTGCTCGACCGCAAGCCCTGCAACGACGGCATGAGCGACGCGATCTACCCGGTCGACGCGATGATCGACGTCGGCGGCACGTCCTATCGGGGTTGCGGGCGCTTCCTGTCGGAATGAAGCCGCGCGCAACGCCGCGGCTTCAGCAGTTCTCGTACTTCCAGTTCCGGCGCTTGCCTTCGGCCATCCATTCCACGGCTTGCGAAAGGCGCGTGGCGCGCGTCGCTTCACGCTTGGCCTCGGTGATCCACTCGACGTAATCGCGCTGCGCGCTCGGCGGGAATGCGTCGTAGGCCTTGCGGGCCTTCGCGTTTTTCTTCAGCGCGGTCGCCAGGTCGTCCGGCATCTGCGGCGGCGGTTTCGGCGCAGCGGCCTTGCGAACCGGCGGTGCCTTCTCCAGGTTCAGTTGCATCGCCTTGCGCAGATGCGCGATGAGCGTCTTCTTCGGCGGCAGGTCCTTCAGCGACGTCATCTTGCCGTAGCTGCCCATCCCGTCGCGCGCTTGCCCATCGCCCACGACGAGCGCGTGCTTCCAGAAACCGAACGACGCGTGCTGCTTGAACGCCGCCATCCCGCAGAGGATGCCGCCGCCGTACACGAAGGTGGGCATCGACCACTTGATCGTTTCCTCGACGTCGGGACACGTTTCGTGGACCAGCGCGCGCACGTGTTCGAGGATCGGCCGCGCGAAGTCGGCCTGCCGGTCGATGTAGGCGTCGATGCGGGGATCGCGGGTCATGCGTGCAGGGGCCAGGTGCCGAGGACTTCGTAAGCGCCTTCGTCGCTGGCCATCAACGCGAAGTCGCGCACGCGCCAGGCCAGGGGATCGATCGCGTGCGGCGCAGTGGTGCGTGGGTCGCGCAAGGCGGTGACGTGCGGCGTGTAGTGGTTTTCGCGTCGCACCGGCGCGCCGGTGGCGAAGCACGCGTCGACGAGGGCGTCGTGCAGGCTTTTCAGCGCCGGCGGCACCCGCGAACAGCCGAGCCAGCCGACGCGGTCGCCGAAGCGATCCGCGCGATCCACGACGAGCTCGAATCCGGGGAGTGCGATCGACGCACCCGCGGCGCGCGCCGCCTCCACGAGCGTGGGTTCGATCGGCGCGGGCAGCGCGTCGAGGAACAACAACGTCATGTGCAACTTCACCGGCGCCGTCATGCGGCCGCCCCATCCGGCATGCAGGCGCTGCGCGTGCGCGGCGAGCGCGTCGCGCAGCGACGGGTCGGGCGCGATGGCGAAGAAGAGGTTGCGCGTCAGCGGCATGGAAGGAGTATCTTCCGAAACGACGCCAATGGAAGCTCGGAGACCGCATGCGGCGACATCTGCGCAATCCGTGGATCTGGGTGGTGGCCGCGCTGCTCTTCGCGGTGTGGTTGTTCTGGCCGCGCACCGTCAATTCGCCGGCGCCGGGCGAAACGCCCCCTTCGACGAGCGCACCGGCGGCCGGCGGCGGTGCTGTCGAGCTTGCGCGCGATCACGCGCCTGCCCTCCCTGCCTTCCTTCCTTCCGAAGCGCGCCAGACCGTCGCGCTGATCCGGCGCGGCGGGCCCTATCCGCATGCGCAGGACGGCAGCGTGTTCCAGAACCGCGAACGCCACCTGCCCGACATGCCGCGCGGCTACTATCGCGAATACACGGTGGAAACGCCGGGCGCCGGCAACCGCGGCGCGCGCCGCATCATCACCGGCGGCCAGCCGCCGTCCACGTGGTATTACACGGACGATCACTATGATTCGTTTCGTTCCTTCGACGTGGCGGGCAATGTGCAATGAGTGAATCGGGCTGGGAACTCGGCCTGGCCGATGCAGACAACGCCGGCGTCTACTTCGTCACCAGCGAAGACCTCGACACGCTCGGCGTGGCCGCGCGCGACGCGGGCCTGCAGGTGCGGCGCGTCGACCTGGAAGGCGGCGACAAGCACCAGATCCTGCTGCGCATCGCCACCGCGCTCGATTTCCCGCGCACCTTCGGCCACAACTGGGACGCCTTGTCCGACAGTTTGCGCGACCTGTCGTGGCTGCCCAATGCGGGGGTGGCCCTGTTGTTCGACAACGGCGGTGCGTTGCAACAGTCGACCGGCGATGCGTTCGACACGCTGCTGGAGATCCTCGAGGAAACCGGGCAAGACTGGGCCCAGCGCGACCTGCCGTTCTGGTCGTTCATCGCGCTGCCCGAATCGGTGTTCGACGAGATCGACGCGCAGGCGTCGGAATAACGCTCAACCCGCGTCGAGTTCGACCCATCGGCCGTAAGCCGTGTCCAGCTGCGCCTGCACATCGGCCAGTTGCGTGTTGTGCGCGACGATCGCCGCGCTGTCGCGCTGGTAGAAGGCCGGGTCGTGCATCGTTTCGGTCAACTGCGCGATCTGCGCTTCGAGCTGCTCGATGCGTGCCGGCAACTGTTCCAGTTCCTTCTGTTCCTTGAAGGACATGCGACGCTTGGTCTGGCCGCCCTGCGACGGCCGCGCAGGGGCGCTCTTCGCCGATTGAACGGACGCGACCTGCGGCCCGCGCTGCCGCACCCAATCGGTATACCCGCCCACGAACTCCCCCACCCGACCCTGTCCTTCCATGACCAGCGTCGAGGTCACGACGTGATCCAGGAAGTCGCGGTCGTGGCTCACCATCAGCAAGGTCCCGGGATATTCGGCGAGTAGTTCTTCCAGCAATTCGAGCGTTTCGACATCCAGGTCGTTGGTCGGTTCGTCCATCACCAGCAGGTTGGAAGGCTGCGCGAACAAGCGCGCGAGCAACAGGCGATTGCGCTCGCCGCCCGACAGCCGCGTGATCGGCGCGCGCGCACGTTCGGGCGTGAACAGGAAATCCTGCAGGTAACCGAGCACATGCTTGCGCCTGCCACCGATCTCGACGAAATCCTGCCCGCCCGAAACGTTCTCCATCGCGCTCCAGTCTTCCCGCAGCGCGGCACGCTGCTGGTCGAAGTACGCAACTTCCAGGTTGGTGCCGGACTTGACGGTGCCACGCTGCGGCGCGAGTTGGCCCAGCAACAACTTGAGCAACGTGGTCTTGCCACTGCCGTTGGGACCGATCAGGCCGACGCGGTCGCCGCGCAGGATCGTCGTCGAGAAATCGCGTACGAGCGCGCGGTCGCCATAGTCGAAATCGACATCGCGCGCCTCGATGACTTTCTTGCCGGAGGACTCGCCCTGCGAGACCTCCATCTTCACGCGCCCCATCTGCTCGCGCCGTGCCGCGCGTTCGACGCGCATGGATTCGAGCCTGCGCACGCGCCCTTCGTCGCGCGTGCGACGCGCCTTGATGCCCTGGCGGATCCAGGTTTCTTCCTGCGCGAGCAGCTTGTCGAAGCGCGCGCTCTCCTGCGCTTCGGCATTGGCGCGTTCGTCCTTCCGGCGCTGGTAGTTGTCGAAATCGCCGGGCCAGCTGGTCACGCGGCCGCGGTCGATTTCGACGATGCGCGTGGCGAGCGCGCGCAGGAAGCGGCGATCGTGGGTGACGAAGACCAGCGCGCCGTTCCAGGATTTGAGGAATTGTTCGAGCCAGTCGATCGACTCGATGTCCAGGTGGTTGGTCGGTTCGTCCAGCAGCAGCAGGTCCGGCGCGGAGACGAGCGCACGCGCCAGCAGCACGCGCCGCTTCATGCCGCCCGACAGGCGCGCGAATTGCGCGTCGCCATCCAGGCCCAGGCGCGTGAGCGTTTCTTCGACCTTCTGGTCGAGCGACCAGGCATGCGCGGCCTCCACCTTCGCCTGGATGTTCGCGAGCGCGCGCGCGTCGACCACCTCGGCGTGGGCGATGTGATGGAACTGCGCCAGCAATGCGCCCGCCTCTCCCAGGCCTGCCGCAACGACATCGAACACGGTGCCCACCGCATCGCCGGGCACTTCCTGTTCCAGGCGCGCGACCCGGCGACCGCCTTCCAGGCGCACTTCACCGTCGTCGGGCTTGAGGTCCCCGGAGAGCAACTTCAGCAGCGTGGACTTGCCGGCGCCGTTGCGGCCGATGAGCGCGATGCGCTCGTTGGGTTCGATGGACAGCTCGACGTGGTCGAGCAGCAGCGGGCCGCCGACGCTGTAGTCGACGTTCTGGAGGGCGATCAGGGGCATCGGGCAATTGTAGTGGCTGCGCCCCTCAGGAGCTGCAGCTGAGCATCGAACATCCCACCTTCGTCTTCGCCCATTCCGGCCGCTTCTGTGCGAAACGTTCGTAACCGGGCTGCTCGTCGTAGGGTTTGCGCATCACCTCCAGCAATTCCACGACGCGGCTGTCGTCGCCCTGCTCGGCCAGCTCGATGGCCTCCTGCGCGAGATAGTTGCGCAGCACGTACTTGGGGTTGACGGCGTTCATGGCTGCGCGGCGTTCGGCCGCAGGCATCCGGTCTTCCTGCAAGCGCGCCGCGTAAAGGTCGAAGAACTCCCACAACTTGGGCAACGCTTCCTCGTGATACATCGGGTCGTAGGACGCATGGGCGAACAGATCGCCCGGGCCGTGCAGTTGCGCTTCGATGTCCGCATCGGGGTCGAAACGCGACAGCGCGCGATAGAACAACGTCATGTCGAACGCGCCCACGCGCAGCAGGTCCTGGAGCATCTGGTGCTGCTCGATGTCGCTGTCGCGGGCTTCGCGCAAACCCAGCTTGCCCGCGGTATTCGCACGATCCGCGGCGACATACGCATCCATGAAGTGCTGCAAGCCTTCGTTCAACGGCGCGACGTCCTCGCCGAACAAGGGCGAGACCGCGTGCGCGAGCATCGTGAGGTTCCAGTACGCGATCTTCGGCTGCCATCCGAAGCGATAGCGCCGGCCACCGGCATCGGTGGTGTTGGGTGTCCATTCCGGATCGAAATCGTCGATCCACCCGTAAGGGCCGTAGTCGATGGTCAGTCCGAGGATCGACAGGTTGTCGGTATTCATCACGCCGTGCACGAAACCCACGCGCATCCAGTGCGCCATCAGCGTCGCGGTGCGTTGCGCGATCGTCCTGAACCAATCGCCGTACAAGGTCGTGCCCTGCCCGCGCAATTCGGGGAAATCGCGCGCAATGCAGAAGTCGGCGAGCGCGCGCAGGCCCTCGAGGTCTTCGCGCGTGTACGGCAATTCGAAATGACCGAAGCGGATGAACGAGGGCGCGACGCGGCACACGATGGCGCCGGGCTCCTCCCTCGGATTGCCGTCGTACAGCATGTCGCGCACGACGGACTCGCCGGTGGCGACCAGGCTCAGCGCGCGCGTGGTCGGAATGCCCAGGTGGTGCATCGCTTCGCTGCACAGGAATTCGCGGATCGACGAGCGCAACACGGCGCGGCCGTCGGCGCTGCGCGAGTAGGGTGTCGGGCCCGCGCCCTTGAGTTGCAGTTCCCAGCGCTGGCCTTGTGCGTCGAGGGTCTCGCCGAGCGTGATGGCGCGGCCGTCGCCGAGCTGGCCGGCCCAATGGCCGAATTGGTGGCCGCCGTAGTTCGCCGCGAACGGATCCATCCCCGGCAGCAGTGCATTGCCGCCGAAAACCTGCGCGAACTCAGGGGAACGCACGTCTGCCTCGCTGAAGCCCAGCGTCTGCGCCATTTCGCGCGAATACGCCACCACGCGCGGCGCGGCGACGGGGGTTGGCTTGACGCGCGACCACGCGGCCTCGACCTCGCGGATGCCGGGGCCTTCCCGCGGGTCGCCGCGCAATCGCGCGAGGAACTGGTTGTCGAACGTCAGGGCGTGCATCGCGGCATTGTGCCCGCGCGGGTGAAAGGCGGCGTCAGAACGGCCGCGGCAACCCCATGTAAGGCGCCGCCAGCCACCAGACGCCGACGATGATCGCGCCCCACAGCACGATCTTGAACAGGACGCCGGCGACCTTGAAGGCCAGCCAGATGCAGACGATCAATATCAGGATCCCGACCCAGGTCATGCCGACTTCCGCGTTTTGCGATTGCCGCCGAGCTTAGCAGGCGCGGTGGCTGCATCCGTCGCGGGCGGTTCCCAGCCGAAGATGCTGCGCCCGCCGTAGTCGTGCGAATGGCGGCGCTCGTCGGCGATGTAGGCCTCCACCGACGGGCCCGTGGCGCTGGCCTCCAGGGCGCGTGCCTGCGCGTCGAGGCGGCGGATCGCCTGCAGTTCCTCTTCCCGGCCCAGTTTGGCGTTGCGCATCGCCGACTTGAGTACGCCGATCGTGTGGTCGTAGACCTTCGTCGGAACCGGAAAGGGATGACGGTCCTTGCCGCCATGCGCAAGCGAGAACCGCGCCGGATCGGTGAAACGGCACGGCGTGCCGTGCAGCACTTCGGCGACCATCGCCAGTGCGCGCACGGTGCGTGCGCCGACGCCGGGCACCTGCAGCAGTTGCGCGAAATCCTGCGGGCCGTTTTCCTGCGCGGCGGCGAGCGCACCGTGGAGGCGGCGGACGACGACGTTTGCGCCGCGCACGTCGTGGTGATCGGGCATCGACAGATGCGGAAGGAGCTCGCCCTGTGGAGACGCCGGTCGTGCGCGCGAAGGCTCGAGCCGCGCGAATTCCTCCGCGATCGCCTGCGCACCGATGTCCTGCAGCAACAAGACCTGCGCATCGCGCGAGGCCGCCGCGCGCCGATCGGCAAGATTCACGATGCGGCCCTGCCCCGGCCCGTCGATCGCGCTGTGCGGTGCGTCGACGAAACTCGTGAGCCCTTCCGACAACCAGTGATAGCGCCGCGCTTGCCCGCGCTCGCCGTGCATGCCTTGCTGCACGACCGTCCACTTGCCGTCGTCGGCGACGATGAAGCCGTGCAGGTACAGGTCGAAGCCGTCCTGCACCGCGGCGCTGTCCACTTTCGCGACCAGCCGACTGGCCTGCGCGAGCGCGCCGCCGTCGATGCCGACGCGTTCGCCGATGGCCTGCAACTCCGCCGGCGTCGCGCGCGAATGCTTGCCGCGCCCGCCGCACACATGCAGCCCGAGTTCGCCCGCGATCGGCGCGAGCCCACGCTTCAGCGCGCCGATGACGCTGGTCGTGATGCCGGAGGAATGCCAGTCCATGCCCATCACCGCGCCGAAGGACTGGAACCAGAAGGGATGCGCCATGCGCCGCAGGAATTCGTCGCGGCCGTATTCGTGCACGATCGCCTGCGTCATCACGGAACCGAGCGCGGTCATGCGCGAAGCGAGCCACTGCGGCACGCGGCCGCCATGCAGCGGAAGATCGGCGCTGCCGCCGCGACGGGTCATACGCTGTCCTTCGGCGGGCGCACGCGGAAAGCCAGGCTGATGCGCGGGCGGACGGCGTGTTTCGTTTTCGGGATGCCGTGGTCGTAGGCGTATTGCATCGCGTGGCTCATCGACAGCAGGCTGCCCGCTTCCAGGTCGATGCGCACCACGTTGCGCGGCGGTTGTTTCGCGCGGATTTCCATGCGGCGCGGATCGCCGAGGGACAGCAGCACGACCGGATGACCGGGAATCAACGTCGCAATCTTGTCGTTGTGCGGGGCGACGCTGTCGTTGCCGTCGCGATAGTAGTTGCAGCCGACATGCGTGAAGGGCACGCCGGTGTGTTCGGCGATCGCGGCGTGCGCTTGCGCGAGCGCCGCCGGCAGGACCGCCGTGCCATCGAGTGCATAGCCGCTGGTAAGGCGCGGGACGTCGACGACGCGGTCGTACATGGGACGACGTTGCTGGCGCCATTGGATCGCATCGCGTAGCTGTTCGAACCAATCGGCCGCGCGCGCGGGATCAATGAAGCCCGGGTGGTACCAGCACCCGCCTTCCGCGTCGTCGATGAGGGTGCGCGGGCCCTGGCTGAACAGGTCGTCCGCAAAATGCGCCGCATGCATGACGGGCATTGTCGCCCGGCGCGTCTCAGGTCGTGAGACGCGCAGGCGTTGCGTCGTTCAGCCAGCTTAAAACCGCAGGTTCAGCCTGCCGCGGCTTTCTTGCGGGCTTCAGCCTTCTCGCGGTCGCTCTTGTCCTGCTGGAATGCGTCGATGTGGTGCAACTGGCGCAGCACTTTCGACTGCGGATCGAGCGTGAAGCTCTGGTCGGGCTGGATCGACAGGCTGCCCTGCCCGTTCGTCATCGCGACCGTCTTCACTTCGTCGCCGACGCGCACCTCCACCGGCATCGGGAACGGCTTGCCGCCCGTCTTCCATGCGAGCTTCAGCGTACTGCCCTCACGCGTGGCGACCAGGTCCGGCAACGCCGGCTGGTACAGATACACGTCGAAGAACCACTGGTAATCCTTGCCTGTCACCTTTTTCACGGCCGCGATGTAATCCGGCGTGCTCGCGTACAGGGGCTTGAAGTTGCCCGGCCGCGGGTCGGTGCGGCCGTAGACGATCTGGCGCGTGACATCGAAGAATTGCTTGTCGCCGAGCAGGTGGCGGAGCGTATCCATGACCAGCGAGGCCTTGTAATAGATGTCGTGGCCGGGGCCCTTTTCGTCGCTGTACACGTCCTCTTCGAGCATCGGGCGGCCGGCGACGATCGGATGCTTGTTGGCGAGCGTCGCGCGCTGCTTCATCAGGTTGGCCTTGTACTCCATGTCGCCGCGCAGCCATTGCATGAACAGCGGTTGCATGTAGGTGCCGTAGCCTTCGTGCAGCCACATGTCGTCCCAGTCCTTGTTGGTCAGCTGGTTGCCGAACCACTCGTGCGCGAATTCGTGCTCGAGCAGCCAGTCGTAACCGTATTCGGACTTCTTGTATTCGTTGCCGTAGGCATTGATGGTCTGGTGTTCCATGCCCAGGTGCGGGGTTTCGACCACGCCCATCTTTTCGTCGGCGAAGGGATACGGGCCGATGACTTCTTCGAAGAAGTCGAGCATCGGCGCGAACTCCGCGAACAGGCCCTTTGCCTTGTCGCCGTCGCTCTTGAGGTACCAGTAGCGCAGCGGAATGGTGTTGCCGTAACGCGACTTGTAGTCGGCCGACAGTAATTCGTAGGGCCCGATGTTCAGGGCGATCGCGTAGGTGTCGGGGTTCTTCGTGCGCCAGTGATACGTGCGCCAGCCGTCCTTCTCGTCCACGCCGACCAGCACGCCGTTGCCGGCCGACACCAGCGGCGCGGGCACGGTGACGAACTGATCGACCACGCCGGGCTCGGCCTGCGGATGATCGATGCACGGCCAGAACAAGTCGCACCCGTTGCCCTGCACCGCGCTGGCGATCCACGGCTCGCCGGTCGGCGCCTTGGACCAGACGAAACCACCGTCCCACGGCGCGCGCTCGGCCACGTGCGGGAAGCCGTCGTAGACGATGCGCAACACCGCGGTCGCACCTGCGGCCAACGGCTTGGCGAGCGGCACCGTCATGCGGCCTTCGGGATTCTTCCAATCGGCTTTCACGCCATCGACTTCGACGGACGCAACCTTGTAATTGCGATCCAGGTCGACGACGAGCGCGTCGACCGGTTTGATCGCGCGGAACGTGAGCGTCGCATCGCCATCGAGATGTTTGCGCGCCGGATCGACCTTGAACTTCAGGCTCGCGGTTTCGAACACGACCGCTTCCTGTTCGGGTGCGCGCGGCACGCCGGTCTGCAGGGTGAGGGGCGTGAGGTCGGGTTGCTTGGCGGGCGCCTTGTCCGCGGCGAAGGCCGGGGACGCTAGGGCGGCAATCAGGGCGCAGGGCAGCAGGGCGACGCGAAGGGACATGCGCAGGCTCGTGAAGCGATGGGATCGCGCGACGATGCCACAGTGCGGGCCGCAAGGGACCCTGCCGCTAGTCACAAACGGGTGAAGCGCGCCTCAGGGCTGGAACAAACCGGCCTGTTGCGCGTCGGCGTCCCGGACTTCGTCGGCGGTGCGGAACCCGGTGGCACCCAATGCAGCCACCAACACGGCGCAGAGCGTGGCGCGTGCGGCGATGACGCGGAGCCTGCGGTTGAGTCGACGAGTCATGCGGATCAAGCCCCTGTGGCACTGGGGAGGCAGATTCGGGGAGCGGCCGTGGGGGCGGCGTGAAGCGCCCTGTCCCCGCCCTAACGCTTGGTGGTGATCGCCCGCCGCAGGTTGTTGCGGGCGCTGGCGTCGAGCCGCGCGTGGAAGAAATCGCTGAGATAGATGCGCTCGCGCGCCAGCAGACCTTTCAGGAAGCGCTTGCGGTTGATCGTGAACAACCAGGCCGGCACGACGCCGCGATATTCCGCCGTGATGCCCCGGTCGTAGGCATCGAACACCGCCGGTTCGGCACCGAGGATGGCCATGTCGCAATCCAGGAACAGGCGCGTGTCTTGTTCCGGCACATCCTGCGGAGACAGGGTGCCATGCCGTGCGGTGAGGTCGATCAGGTGCGCGATGCGATCCACGTCGAGCCCGTCCATCGGCCATTGCGCGAGTGCCTCGCGCGCCAGATCCGCCGAGCGCGTTTCGTTGTCCTTCGCGCCGGCGACATAGATCGCATCGTGGTACAGCACGGCGAAGGCGGTTTCACGCGGATGGATCCAACCGGGGCCGCGCGCGACATCGTCGTAATGCCGCAGCACTTCGCCCACGTGATGCAGGTCGTGGTAAGCGCGCGGCGGCGCGGCGTAGGCCTGCGCGATCGCCGCGGCCTGCGCGGGCGGCAGCGTGAAGGGCAAAAGGGCGAAGGCGTCGCTCATCGCGATGCACGATGCCAGCGCAGCACCGCTTCGGGCAACCAGGGAGCCAAATCGATGTCGAGCGCATCGAAGGCGCCGAGCGCGTTGCGCACGGCCGTCTGCGCGGCGGTCGCGCCGAGACCGCCGGGGCGCGGCGTCTCGCGGTCGTCGGGGCCGAGTGCAGCGGTCCAGTCGTACAGCAGCTCGGCGTGCGTTCGAAGCGCCGCGCGCAGCCACGGCCGCAACGGCGCGTGACGCGTGTAACCCTCGCCTTCCAGGTCCCGTGCCGCGGCTTCGAGGCGATCGTACGCGCCGCGATACCACTCCCGTGCCCCGCCCGCGTCCTCGCGCATCGTTAGCGGGCGCGGTGCGTTGTGCGCGTCGAGTTCACGTCGGAAGCGCAGTTCCAGGCGGCGTGCATCGGGCACCGATTCGGTTTCGATCGTGAAAGCGCGATCCAGGTCGAACTGTTCGTACCACCGTGGATGCAACTGCTGCAGGCGCGCGAGCGGATCGCGCGAGAACCCGAGCTTCAACAGGTCCTCGACCACGACCGGCAGGACGTACAGATGGCAGCGGCCGCGGCTTTGCGTGCGGCCCGCGGGATCGCGGCGGTCGATGGGCATGGCGCGATGCTCGCGCGGCGCCCATGGACGCGGCGTCAGGGCGTGGTCGATGCCGCGCGTCGGCGCAGCAATTCGGCTTCGCGCTCGTTGCGCGCCAGCGTGGCGGCGCGCTCGAATTCGGCGCGCGCTTCATCGAAGCGGCCGAGCCGTTGCAGCAGGTCGCCGCGCACGCTCGGCAGCAGGTGGTAGTCGCGCAGTTCGCGCGCATCGACGATCGCATCGACCAGGTCCAGCCCCGCTTGCGGCCCGTAGGCCATCGCGAAGGCCACCGCGCGATTGAGTTCGACCACGGGCGAGCCCATGCGCGCGGCCAGCACGTCGTACAGGCCGGCGATGCGTGGCCAGTCGGTGGCCTGCGCGGTCGGTGCGCGCGCGTGACAAGCAGCGAGCGCCGCCTGCAGTGCGTACGGACCTTCCGCGCCGCCGAGGCGTTCGGCGTGGCGCAGCGATGCCAGGCCGCGCTGGATGTACAGGCGATCCCAACGCGTGCGGTCCTGCTCGAGCAGGAGGATCGGCGTGCCATCGGGTTTGGTGCGCGCACCGATGCGCGAGGCTTGCAACTCCATCAACGCGAGCAGGCCGTGCACTTCCGGTTCCAGCGGCGCGAGCGCGAMAAGGATGCGGCCCAGCCGCAAGGCCTCGTCGCACAAGGCCGGGCGCATCCAGTCGCTGCCGCTGGTGGCGGCGTAGCCTTCGTTGAAGATCAGGTAGACCACGCCGAGCACGGCGGCGAGGCGTTGCGGGAGTTCATCGCGGCTCGGCGTTTCGAAGGGAACATTCGCTTCGCCCAGCGTGCGCTTGGCGCGCACGATGCGCTGCGCGATGGTCGCTTCGGGCACCAGACACGCGCGCGCGATTTCCTCCGTCGTCAGGCCGCCGAGCAGGCGCAGCGTGAGCGCGACCTGCGCGTCGCTCGACAACACCGGATGGCACGCGGTGAACACCAGGCGCAGCACGTCGTCGCCGATCAGGTCGTCGGCCGCGGTTTCGGGGTCGGCGGCGAGCAGCGCGGGTTGCCAGTCCTCGTCGTGATCGATCGTCGCCTGCTTGCGTGTGTGCAGATCGCGTTGGCGCACGCGGTCGATCGCGCGGCGCTTGGCGGTCGCCATCAGCCACGCGCCGGGTTTGTCGGGCACCCCATTGGTCGTCCAGTGTTCGAGCGCGGCGAGGAAGGCGTCCTGCGCGAGTTCCTCGGCGAGGCCGACGTCGCGCACCATGCGCGCCAGCCCCGCGATGAGCCGGGTCGATTCGATCCGCCACACCGCGTCGATGGTGCGGCGGACGTGGCCGGTGTCGAGGGTGTCCATGGCCGGCGATGACACCATCGCAGCCACGCCGGCGCAACCGGCGGCTACCAGCACAACTGGTCGTCGTCCGCCCCGCGTCGTCCCGTTTCGTCGATCGTCATCCGGCCGCAAGCATCTTTCGCCTGGTCCGTACCGGGCCGGGGCGCGATCTGCAACGTGTACGCGTCGTCGGAAGGCCCGGCGGCGAACGCGGGATCGGTGTAGTACTGCGCGACGCTCGCCGGGCACGAGGGAATCGCCGCGCCCTGGTAGGTCGAAGTCATCGCGTGGGCGCGCTGCATGGCCTCGGCGGCCGCGCGCAGGCAATCCTGCGCGGCGCCGCGCCGATGCATGCGCACGGCGTAGTCGTAACCGCCGGAGGCCAGGCCGCCCAGCGCCGCAATGATCACAACGACGATCACGACGTCGAGCACCGACACGCCCCGCTTCGCTCTCATGCCCGAATCACCAGCAGTCGTCTGTCGTCGGCGTCTTCTGGTTCTGCGAGTCCACCGACATCGTGCCGCACTTGTCGGGCGCCTGCGGCCCCTGCGGCACCGCCTCCAGCTTGTAGGCGCTGGCCGAAGGGGTGCCGTTGAAGCGGATGGTGTAGTACGTGGTCACGTCGGCCGAGCACACGGGAACGCCAGCGCCCACATAGGTCATGTTCGACGTGTAGTAGCGCTCCACCTGCTGCGCTCCTTCGACCAGGCAAGCCTTCGCCGCCGACCGCCGCGTCTTCTTCGTGGCGAAGCCGTAACCGGCGATGGCCAACCCAGCCAGCATCGCGACGATCCCCACGACGATCATCAGTTCGAGCAGCGTAAAACCACGCTGCTTGTTGCGGTTGGTTTGCATGGATCAGTCCTGGAGGATTTCGCGCCATTGGACGCGTCGGGCCAGACCGCCGCCGCCGTTGGTCTTTTCGGAACCATCATCGCCATTGGTCTTGCTGTAGAACATCGTGTTCTCGATGAAGACGCCCTTGGTCGGCGCGCCGCCACCGGTGGACACCGAACCGACGCCGACCATGGTGCCGGTCGGATCGGCCAGCTTGTCGAGGTTGTTGAACACGCCGTCGCCGTTGGCGTCGAAGTAGGCCTCGGCGGTCGCCGTGCCGGTGAAGGCATCGACGGCATTGAGCCAACCCGAACCGCCCGCGTCGCAGGTGGAGGCCACCGGGGGCACCATGCTCGAGGTCACCACGGTCGAACCGCGCATCTGCGGGCGCACGATGATGCGTTCGCCGATGTCGGGCTTGTTGAGATTGATGAACCAGCCCTTCTTGCCGGCCGGCAAGGGGCCGGTCTTTTCGAAGGTGCGCAGGTCGCGGTCGGAATTGGGCACGTCCTTGTAGGTGACGATCGCGCGGCTCTGCAGCTCCGATTCGCCGACGGTCAGGCCGTCGCCGAGATCCTGCACGCCGTACATGGCCTGCACGGTGTTGTCGGCGTTGTCGGCGTACTCCAGGTAGCGGCCCGTGCCGAAGAACACCCAGGCGCGGCCGTCGAGCGGGTTGCGCGCGATCGCCACGCCGGCGGTGATCGCCTGGCCGCTGCGGGTCTTGTACAGCGGACGGTTGCCGGCGATCCCCCAGCTCGTGCTGGCCGTCGCGGTCAGGTCGAACTTCCAGAGGTTGCCCTTGAGATCGCCCGCGTAAACGTAGTCCACCGTGCCGTTGCCGTCGATGTCGCGGCCGCGCGGTTCGGACAGGCCGTTGTCGCTGCCCACGCCGGTGTCGATCTTCTTGATCAACGCGCCGGTCTGCAGGTTGATGACGAACAACACCGAATTGCCGTTGGTGCTGTTGACGCCGTTGCTGACGATCACGGCCTTGGTGCCATCGTTGAGCGTGACGATCAGCGGATCGCCCAGCACCATGCCCATGTCCGCATCGGCGCCGCCGATTTCCCACTTGGCCTTCGTGCTGTCGAACGTGCTGGGAGTGGTGACATCGAGCGCGTACAGCCCCTTGCCGCCGCGGCCCAGCGCGCCGACCAGGATGTTCTGCGCCGGCGTCTGCTTGCGCGTGGACACCACGACCGAGCCGTCGACGAAGTAGCGGTGTGCGTACTGCGGATCGCTGTAGGTGGACAGCTGCGTGAAGTTGATGCCGCCCGGCACGTAGGCCCACAGCTCCTTGCCGTCGGAGGTCGTCGCGGTGTCCACGTCGCCGGCGTCGAAGGCGTGCAGCATGCCGTCGTTGGCGCCGACATAGATCGTATTGGTGTCGGCGACGTACATCGGCGAGGAGTTGACGATGTCGCCCAGCAGGCCAGCGCGGTTGCGCAGGCTGCCGCCGCTCTGGATTTCCTTGCTGCGGTCGCCCTTGATGTAGGCGGCGTTGTCGGTGCCGTTGACCGGCGCAACGCCGGTCGAACGCGCCAGTGCGGTGATCTGGTTCGCCGTCGGGAAAGTGGCACCCGCCGTGCCCGTCCACGTGTACACGCGACGGCCGGTCAGCGCGATGCCCTGCGAGCCCTTCCAGGTCGCCGTGTCGCTCGCCCCGCTGGCCGAAGCGTCGAACGCCGCCAGTTCGCCGGTCCACTTGCCCGAGACGTAACGCGCCTGGTAGATGCGCGCGCCGCTGATGAACGAGGTGGAGTTGGCGGTGACGTTGGACGCCGAACCGCCGCGCTCTTCCACCGTCGCCAGCGCTTCGATCAACGCGCGGGCGAATTCGGTCGGGTCGCGGGCGACCACGAAGCTGCCGTGGCCGTTGATCGAGGCATGCCACAGATCGTCGATGCGGTCCTCGTCCTCGGTGTCGAGCGGATTGCCCCAACGCTTGGCGCCGGTGGTGATCGCGTTGAGGTCGGCCTTGGGATCCAGGTTGCCCTTCAGGCCGATCGAGATGCCGAAGGTGGTCATGTGCTGCCAGAACGCCGGATCGGCGGTGGAGGTCGGCACGTTGTTGGGCAGCGCGCTGCTGGTCGTGCCGCCGCGCAGGTCGTTCTTCCAGTAGAAGTTGGCGACGTCGGCCAGCGTGTCGGCGCGCGCAGTGGTGGCGTTGTCGATGTACGGCATGTCCGGCGTGTATTGGCCGGTGGTCTTGCCGTCGGCGGACGTGTGGGTCGGCCCCGCCGCCGCATCCGAGTCGCCGACCTTGGCGAAGTCGGCCACGCCGTTTGCGTCCGTGCTCGGGTAGCCGGCCTGGTTGTTCCAGTAGCCGTCGGTCGTCAGCAGCGCGAAGTTCTGGCGGCAACTGATCTGGTTGGCCCCCGTTTCCGGGCCCCACGGGCCGTCGGCATCGGTCTTCTGGTAGTACTGGCCCGTGCGCGCGAGCGCGCCGTGCAGCGGCGTGTTGCCCGACGCGACGGCGCCGGTCATCTTCGTGAACCAGGTGTCGCGGTTGGTGCCCTGGAACAGGCCGGAATTGTTGGTGACGGGAATCGGGTAGCGAATGAACCTGGCGCCGCCGCTGAGGCCCCAGATGGTGTCGAATCCCACGCGCATGTTCGAGTTGAGGCGGCTGAAGGCTTCGCTCGCGCCGCCCTTGGCCGTCTTCATGCGCGTGCGGTAGTACGAGTACCAGGTCGCGTAGTTCGTCAACTCGGCCGACAGGCCGCGCGCGGACGGCATGTGCGCCGCGTCTGCCGTGCTGCAGGTGGTGAAACCCTTGTTGCCGTTGGTGGAGGGCTCACCGGGCTTGCAGTGGTTGTCGGTCGTATAGACGGCGGCCAGCGTGACGCCGGTGAACGCCGAGGCGGCCGTGACCACGATCTTCCAGTTGCCGTCCACGGGATTGGCGATGGTGCAGCTTTCGTTGTTGCCGCCACCACCCTGGGTACATGCGACGCCATTGCTGGGGTTGAGGACCTGGAGGTCGGCGCCCTGGCCTTTCGACTTCGTGCCGCCCGATGTACTGATCGTCATCGACGTGGTCGTCTTGGGCACCGCGATCGTCCACGTCCCCGCCGCGCTGATCGTCTGCGGGAAGCCGGTGAAATTCCGCGTCGGCATGGAGATCGTGCCGCCGTAGTCGACGTACTGGATCTCGGTGCCGCCCACGGGAATCTTGTAGAGGCGATAGTTCGCGGCCGTGTCGTACCAGCCGGCCGGCGCCGGGGTGCTCGGCGGGGCGAGCGGCACGTAGAAGAAGTTGTCCTGGGTGGACAGGTCGATCGCGGTTGCGGGCAGGCTGTCGTCGGCCCATGCGGCCCGGTACGAGGTCCCGTCCGTCCTGCGCACGTTGTTCGACTGCATCCACGCGGTGTAATCGACCGCCGGGTTGTACGCCAGCATGTTCCGGACATACGTGAACTCGGCGATGTTCACCTGCGAGATCGCCACCAGGTCGTCGGGCATGTAGTCGTAGGACATCGACCCCGAGTCGTCGAGGATGAACATGATGTTCGGCGGTGGATAGGCCGTGCCCGTCTGCAACGGGTTGTCGGGGATCGTGACCGCCGAACCGGGCAGCGAGAGGAGCGTCGCGCAGAATGCGGCGACGGCGGCCCAGAGGCGAGCGTGCGTGGAAGATTGGGTAGGCATGGTCCTGACTCCGATCAGGGCACTGCGTAGGTGGTCTGGAGCATCACGGTCGCGCGTCCTGCTGCCGTGCTGCGCGCGGTGATGCGGTAGCGCCATTCGAGCGTGGTGCACGTGGCGTCGGGCGATACGTCTTCGGTGGTGGTGCAAGTGCCGCGTGCGGGGACGTTGTCGGCGAGGTACTCGATGTAGTACTGCGCCTGCGCGGTCTTGCCGCCGAGGTTGACGCTGGTGTTCTTCGCGCTGTTCCAGACATTGCCCGTCCAGCGCGGCAGGCTGGTGGCGACGGGCTGGTTGCACACGGCGTTGGTGCACGCGGCATCGCCCTTCGGCGAAGTGCCTGACTTGGCGGCGGCGGCCGCCGTCTCGCCTTCGCGCAGCGCCGCTTCCGCAGCCTGGAAGCTCAGGCTGCGGTCCATCATGTTCGCGGTCATGCGCTCTTCCATCAGGGTGCTGCGCAGGCTGACGATGGCCAGCAGCGACATCACGACCAGGAGGATCAGGACGACGACGAGCGCGATGCCACGCTGGCCGCGGGGATGGGCTTGGGTCATGGCACGCGGTTCCGGAGGGTCACGGTGTGTTCGAGCAGGCGGGTGACGGGGTCGCCGCTGTTGCTGGTGTCGTTGCCCACGACGGTCAGCTGGATGCGCGCGGCGAGCACGAGCTGGCTGTTCCAGGTCGCGGCGGGCACCGCCGAGGCATCGACGTAATTGGTCGCGCCCTGCAGCAGGTACTGGACCTGCATGTCGGTCACGCCCGGCGCGATTTCCTGCGGCGTGACGGTCACGCCGGTCGCGCCGTCATTGAGCATCTGCGCATAGAACAACGCCGGTCCCGAGCGCCCGTTGCCGATGTACCAGCGGCCGGCCTTCAGGCGCGCGACGAATGCATTGTTGGCGAAGGTGTACGGGTTGCCCGCGCCGGCGCAGTTCGCGGGCGCCGCGAAACCCACGCCCGTGGAGCAGTTGCCCGGGGTGACGACGCCGGTACCGTGGCTCACCGTCGCGCTCGCGCTGGAAGCCGAACGCAGCTGCAGGAGCGCGCCGTGGTCGAAGTCGCACACCACCACGATGTCGCCGGTGTTGAAACCATGGGCGGCGGTGTTGAGCGTGATCGTGGCCGCGCCCTGGTTGTGCGCGGTGATCGCCACGGCGTCGTTGACCGCGGACTTGACCTCGATCGCATCGGTGTTGGCGATGCGGTTGCCGAACGCCGTGCCGAAGGCCTCGGCCGGCAGGATGAAGGCCTGGTTGCCGTCGTAACCACGCACCGGCGAGTCCAGGTTCGAGTACCACCGCGTGCCCGGGTTCACCAGCAGATCCACGATCGGCAGGCCGGCCTCGCATTCGGTCGCGGCCGACTCGCGCATGTCGCGCGACATCAGCTCGTAGGCGGTGCGGACCGACTCCTGCGTGCGCGAGAGGTTTTCCGTGGTCGCGTACACGCGCTTGTTGCTGAGGAACATCGCGATCGCGGCGGACGTCACGATCAGGCCGAGCAACAGCGAGACCATCAGTTCGATGAGCGTGAAGCCACCGATGCGGCGACGCGGGGCGGACATGCGGGGAGCGCGGCGGATCACAGCAGCGTGCTCGTTTCGACGGACATCGGCGCCGTCGTTTCCTGGCCTTCGCCGGCCTGGCCGTTGACCGATCGCACGTCGTCCCACGTGACCTTGATGGTGCAGATGGCCGCGCCGCAATTGATCGAACCGCAGGCCGACGGGCCGAGCACGGTGGGCGTGTGCATGGTGTTGATCCAGTGGGCGAGGTCGTTGGCGACGAGCGAGGCGCCGTTGGCGGCGGTGCACACGTTGTTGACGTTGTAGCCGCCGATCAACGCGACCCCGCGGTTGGCGCGCATCGCGTCGAGCATCGCGTAGGTCTGCGCGATCGCCTGGCTGCGCGAAAGCGCGCCCTGGCTGTTCTTCAGCGAGGTCAGCTGCATCGCGGCGATGCCGAGCAGCCCGAAGGCGAGCACGACGACCGCGACGAGCACTTCGACGAGGCCCACGCCGCGCTGGCTGCGGCCGGATGCATGAAGGCGTTGGCGGGAAATGAACATCAGCGGCCTCAATTGATGGGGTTGCCCGGTGCGGTGCAGAGACGATTGGCCCTGGACGTGCGCTCGACGGCGACGCGGCCCGCGCGGCCCAGGTTGAGCCGGCGGATGTGTTCGGCCGGACGCCTGACCTCCATGCAGAGGTCGATGGCGCCCAGGTAGGTCTGGTTGGTCGCGTTGCGCACGAAACCGTCGGAACGGAAGGTCACGGCGACGCCGTTCGGGACGTTGCTGCTCGCGATCGCCCTGACCTTCGCCGGCAGCGTCGAACGGCGCAGCAGCGAGTCGCCCGCGTTGAACGCGGCGTCGCGATTGGCGTCGAGGAAGGTGATCCAGCCCGTCGCGTTGGTGGCGTTGGCCGCCGCGCATGTGGGGTTGGCCGCGGTCGGGTTCGTACTCAGGCACACCACGGCGCGCCGGTTGTAGCGCATCGCTTCGATCTTCGCGGTCTGCAGCGAGACGAGCAGCTCGTTGGAGGCCGAGGCCAGGCGCGAGTTGTTGATCGTCGACTCGAAGCTCGGCACGGCGACCGCGGCGATGATCGCCGCGCACACCACCGTGACCATGAGTTCGAGCAACGTGAAGCCGGACACCGCGCGCAATCGCGCGGCCGACGAACGTCGACGTGCCATAAAGAGATCCCCCACGCTGCCTTCCCCTTAGGCGAGCTAGTGGGGCCTATTAAGCCTGCGGCATCGTCCCGAATGGAAGAGCTCGCGGCTCCATTGATCAGTCCTGTGACGACCGTTCGTCACTCAACGGCCGCTTGGTCGGACGCGGGCATTCCCGATTCATGTGAATCCGTGACGGGCGTCCGGACTCGTAGCACGACCCAGCCGATGCCGGCCGCAGTCGCCGCGCAAGCCGCGCCGATCACGAAGGCCAGGTGGTATCCGCCGTTGAGTGCGGCGACCGCGTCGAGGCCTGCGGCCTGCAGCGAAGCGGTGCGCGCCGAGGCCAGGCTCGCAAGCACGGCGAGCCCGAGCGCCCCGCCCATCATGAAGGACGTGTTGACCAGGCCCGAGGCCAGGCCCGAATCGGCCGGCGAGACATCGCTCATCGCCGCCAGCAGCACCGGGTTGAACGCGAGCCCCGCGCCGACGCCGAGCAACACCATCCCCGGCAGCACGTGCGTGGTGAAGTCCCCTTCGACCGGTGCGGCTGCGAAACACGCCAGCCCCGCTGCCGCGAGCAGCAACCCGACCGCGAGCGGCCCGCGGATGCCGAAGCGCATGACGATCTTCGCAGACAGCCCGAGCGAGAACGCGGCCATGATCAGGTTGGCCGGCAGGAACGCCAGGCCCACCTGCATCGGCCCGTAGCCGAGCACGAGTTGCATGTAGAGCGCGGAGAGGAAGAACCACGCGAACATCGCCGCGGCCCACAACACGCCCACGACGTTGGCGGTGGCCACGTTGCGCAACTTGAACATCGCCAGCGGCATCAGCGGTTCGCGCACGCGCGCTTCGATGACGAGGAAGGCGCCGAGCAACGCGAGCGCGGCGGCGAGCAGGCCGAGCGTCGTCGGCGAGGTCCAGCCGGCGTCGTTGCCGCCGACGATCGCGTACACCGCGAGCATCATGCCGACGGTCACGGTGAGCGCGCCCGCGACATCGAGCTTGCCGCCGGCCTCGTGCCCGCTTCCGCCGGGCAACAGGCGCAGGCACAGCGCGAACACGAGCGCGCCGATCGGAATGTTGACCAGGAAGATCCAGTGCCAGTCGAGCGCACTGGTGAGCAGTCCGCCGAGCAACACGCCGACGCTGCCGCCGCCGGCGCACACGAAACCGTAGACGCCCATCGCCTTCGCGCGGTCGGCAGGTGCATGGAACAGCATCATGATCAGCGAGAGCGCAACCGACGTGACCACCGCCCCGCCGAAGCCCTGCACGGCGCGGGCGATCACCAATTCGGTCCGCGAGGACGACAGCCCGCACCACAACGAAGCCAGCGTAAAGGCCACGATGCCGGCCAGGAACAAGCGCCGGTGCCCGTACAGATCGCCCAGCCGCCCGCCCAGCAATAGGAACCCGCCGAAGGTCAACAGGTAGGCATTGACCACCCAGACCAGCGATGCATCGTTGAACTGCAGATCCTGTTTGATCGACGGGAGCGCGACATTCACGATCGTCGAGTCGAGCACGATCATCAACACGCCCAGGCACAACACCATCAGGGCGATCCAGCGGCGGCGGGCATCGAGTTGCATGCGGGGTCCCGTTTTCCGGTTACTGGCGTTGCGCGTTGCGCGCGGCCGCTTGCTCGAACAATTCTTTCTCGCGATCGCGCAATTCCTGCGGCATCACGTCGCCGAAGTCTTCGGCTTCGAACAACGGGCGGATCTCGACGTCGGAGTCTTCGCGCATCATCGGGTTGGGACAACGCTTGACCCACTCGATCGCCTCTTCCATCGACCGAACCTGCCATACCCAGAACCCGGCGACGAGTTCCTTGGTTTCGGCGAACGGGCCGTCGGTGACGGTGCGGTTCTTACCCGAGAACCGGACGCGCGCGCCGTCCTTCGAAGGCTTGAGCCCGTCGCCGGCGAGGAGGATGCCGGCCTGGACCAGCGCCTCGTTGTACGCGGTCATCTCGCGCAGCAATTCTTCGGTGGGCAGGACGCCGGCTTCGGAACCGGGGGTGGCTTTGACGATGACCATGACGCGCATGAGCGGACTCCTTGTTGGGGGTGACGACAAGGACGACGAACGGCGGCGATGCGGATCGACATGGGACCACAAAAAAAGACGGCGGCCTTGCGGCCGCCGTCCCGATGTCGCTTGTTGCCTGAACGACCGATCAGTTGGTCGCCGGGGCGCCAGCGGCGTCGGCAGCCGTCGAAGCGGCGGCCGGAGCAGCGGCGGTCGACGCGGCCGGAGCCGTCATCGAAGCGGCCGGCATGGCCGTCGACGGCATCGCCGGGGTCATCGGCGCAGCCGGGGCGGCCATGGTGGCCGGGGCAGCGACGGTGGCCGAAGCAGCCGTGGCGGCGGCGTCGTCGTTCTTCTTGCAGCCAACCAGGGCCACGGCGAGCAGCGCGCCACAGGCCAGGGCGAGCTTGGTCTTCATTTCAGTACGCATGCGTCCTCCTCGTCCGGGCACGTTGCCCGAGGGTCAATCTTGCAGGAATACGGGATCTGTCGTGATGTTCGCGTTGTCCCCCGCGGGTCATGGCCGCTTCCACCCATGCCCGGCCATGCAAGCGTCGAACGCATCCTCGCGCGGTTTACCGGCATCGAGGTCACGGGTCTTCGCATCACAATCGGCCTGCGCGGTGTCGAAGGGCGTGGCGCCTTCGCCGGTCCAGCCGCGCTGATGAGCGCAACCGCAGGCGAGGGACGCAACGACCAGGAACGACAACACACGTAAGCGCATCGGCGGGCACAAGGTAAGCGGCCGGCGCGCATCCTGCATGAATCCGCGCGCATTTGTAATCCCCCTCCCCCCACTATTTGGCGACTTCGGCCCCTTCCGGCGAACAAATCGCATCGAATCGCATGCATTGCGCCCCTCCCGGCGGTCGGCTCGCGGCCGACGTACCGCTCTTCGACGAAGCTGTCCATGCGCAGCCCGAGCGCGGAAAACGCGGGGCGAATGTCGAAATCGCCGGTGCCTTCCACCGCCTGCGCCAGGAACGGGCCGAAGTCCGAAGCGGTCAACGGCCCGGCGATCCGCACGATGTCGTCCAGGACGTCGGTCCGGCCCGTTTGACCGCACTGGCGGCGCAGTTCGCGCGGCAGATCGGGTGCGATTGCGCAACCACGACCAGCGCCAGCGCCGCCAGGCTCTGCCGCCGTGCGTCGGTCGCCGCCATGGCGAGCGAGGTTCGACCAGCGGCTACGCGGCGCCGCACGCCAGGTGCAACGCCCTCATTCGGTATCGAGCAAGGCCTCGGTGCCCACGACCTTGCGCACTGCCAGCGATTCCCAGACCGCAACGACCAGCAGTGCGCCGTTCGCGAGCATCGCCAGATGCAGCGGCGCCAGCACGTGCGCGGCCGTCGGCCACGCGAGCAACACCAGCAGCGCCAGCCCGACCAGGTGCGACAGCGGCGGCGCGCGGCGGTCGTTGGTGATCCATTTGAACGTGGCATTGCCGAGGAGGTACAGGATCGGCCCGCCGAGCACGATCGCCAACCCGAGCGGCTCGCCGTGTTGCGGATGCGCGATCACCAACTCGTCGGACACCGCGCACGCGATGATCCCGCCGACGATGAGTGCGTGCACGTAGGTGTAGGCCGAACGCGCTTCGCGGCCGGGATCGTCCGCGCGTTCGATGCGTTTGGTCGCGCGCTTGGCGCCGGTGTCGAAATAGATCCACCACATCAGGATCGTGCCCAGCACCGCGTTGGCGAAACCGGTGGACGTTGCGAAGTCCCATTCGCGCGCGGCGAAGGTCATGCCGGTGACCAGCAGCGATTCGCCCAGCGCGATGATGATGAACAACGCGCAGCGTTCGGCCAGGTGCGCGCCTTCGACATCCCAGTCCTCGATCGACGAACGGCCGAGGCCCGGCACCCAGAAATACGAAATCGGCGCGAGCGATTCGATCGCCAGGGCCAGCGCCCACCACGCCATGCGCGCATCGTGCGTCGTCGTCGCGCCGGCGATCCAGCAGGCCGAGAACACGAGGGTCCAGACCAGGATGCGCTGGAAGTTGCGCCGGCGGTGCAGCGGTTCGGCGCGCACGGCCCACAGGAAGAAGAGCGTGCGACCGATCTGCAGCACGGTGTACGACAAGGCGAACAACAATCCGCGCGAGTCGAAGGCTTTCGGAATCGCGATGGAAATCCCCAGGCCTGCGAGCATCAGCGCCAGCAGGGCAAGACGCACCGGGATGCGCTCGGGATCGAGCCAGTTGGTCACCCAGGAGGTGTCGATCCACACCCACCAGACACCGAGCAGCAACAGCGCGACCTGCACCAGGCCCGTGAGGGACAACGCACCGACCAGCGTGTGCGAGAGCTGCGTCACCGCGAAGACGAAGACGAGGTCGAAAAACAGCTCGACCATCCCCACCTTGCCGCTGTCGGCGGCGTCGCGCGAGCGCAACAGGGATCGACGGCGCTGGGCCATTCGGCGGGCTCGCGGGAGGAAGGCCTCCGGATCATGCCGCAGCGCGCGTTGCGGCCACGCTCACGGCGCGCGCGCGACACTCCGTCCACACCGGGATTCCACATGACCTCCGATGCCCACGCTCTCGTCGACTGGCTCCACGCGCATCCGCGCGTGTTCGTCCTGACGGGCGCCGGATGCAGCACCGCCTCGGGCATCCCCGACTATCGCGATCGCAATGGCGACTGGAAGCGCAAGCCGCCCGTGACCTACCAGGCGTTCCTGCACGAGCCCGCAACGCGCGCGCGCTATTGGGCGCGCAGCCACGCGGGTTGGCCGATGGTGGCGCGCGCGCGGCCGAACGCCGCGCATCGCGCGCTGGCCGCGCTCGAACACGACGGCCGCATCGCGCGCCTGGTGACGCAAAACGTCGACGGCCTGCATCAACGCGCGGGCAGCCGCGATGTCATCGATCTGCACGGGCGCATCGATGCCGTGCGTTGCCTGGCGTGCAGCGCAGTGTTCGCGCGCGAGGAGGTCCAGCAACAGCTCGTCGCACGCAATCCCGAATGGACGCAGGCCGTCGATGCGGCGATCGCACCGGACGGCGACGCCGATCTGGATGCGATCGATACGACCGCGTTCGTTGCGCCGCATTGCGACGCATGCGAAGGCTTGCTGAAGCCCGACGTCGTGTTCTTCGGCGAGAACGTGCCGCGCGATCGCGTGTTCGATGCGCAGGCGGCATTGCAGGCGAGCGATGCCATGCTCGTCGTCGGCTCCTCGCTGATGGTGTATTCGGGCTTCCGCTTCGCCGTGCGTGCCCGCGACGCCGGCCTGCCGCTCGCGATCCTCACCTCCGGCACCACGCGCGCCGATGGCCTCGCCACCCTCAAGCTCGACGCCGAGAGTGGAGACACGCTCGGCAAGGCGTTGAAACTCATGGAAATCGCGCACCCCGCCAGCGTCACCTAGCCCGATCCGCCCCATGACTTCCTTCATAGACAAACTGGTCTAGACAACGTTGTCTAGTCGGCGTAGCGTGCCCACCATCGCTCCAACGCATGCACCCAAGCCGATGACCGACCGCAAGCCCACCGCAGCCGAACTCGACCTGCTCAACACGCTGTGGCGCCTCGGTCCGGCGACCGTGAAGGACGTCCACCAGGCGATGCAGGACGAGAAGCCGACCGTCACCTACGCCAACGTGCTGCGCCTTGCGCAGGTGATGCACGGCAAGGGCCTGTTGGTGCGCGACGAAACGCAGCGCTCGCACGTCTACGCCCCCGCACAGGCGCAGGACGCGCTGCAAACGCACCTGCTCAACGACTTCATCCAGAAGGCCTTCGCCGGTTCCGGCAAGGGCCTGGTGTTGGCCGCGCTGAGCGCACACGTTTCCGAAGCCGAGCGCGACGAGATCCGCAAGTTGCTGGACGCCACGAACGACGAGGGCACGCACGATGCATGAGGTCATCGAACGACTGATTCCCGCGATCGGGCAGGCCCTTGTCGACTTCACGTGGCAAGGCGCGCTGATCGGCGCCGTTGCAGCGCTGCTGCTGCGCGGTGCGCGCCATGCGAAACCGCAGGTGCGTTACGCGATCGCCTGCCTCGCATTGCTCGCGTACGCGGTGGTGCCCCTGGCCAGCGTGTTGCTCGCATTGCGCGATCCGGCGCCGGCGTCGCTCGCCTTCCAGGCCTATGTCGCCGATGCGACCGTGCGTACGATCGGCAGCGAAAACGCATCGCTCGACTGGCCATCCCGTTTGGCCGCCATGCAGCCGATGATCGTCGCGCTGTGGGCCGCGGGCGCGAGCGTGTTCTGCCTGCGCACACTGTTCGGCGTTGCGTGGGTGCAACGCATGCGCCTGGCGCGGCAGCCGCCGCTGCAGGCGCGCTGGCAGGCGGCGCTCGATGCGCTCGCCACGCGATTCGACATGCGCGGCGTCGCGTTACGCCTGGTCGAATCGCTCGATTCGCCGGTCGTCGCCGGATTCTGGCGGCCGGTCGTGTTGCTGCCGATGTCGGTCGCACTGCGCATGCCCGCCGAACTCGTCGAGGCCCTGCTCGCGCATGAACTCGCGCACGTGCGTCGCCACGACTATCTCGTGAACCTGCTTCAGCGCGCGGCCGAAGCGCTGCTGTTCTTCCATCCCGCGACGTGGTGGCTGTCGCATCGCATCCGCGTGGAACGGGAGCTCGTCGCCGATGCGATCGCGGCCGAAGTCATCGGCGACGGGCGCCGACTCGCCGTCGCGCTCGCCACGCTGTCGGATCTGCACGCCGCGCGTCCCGCCCTGCCCCACCTCGCACACGCCGCCCACGGAGGCCACCTGATGTCCCGCATCCAGCAATTGCTTCGCCCGCAACCGCGCCATCGCCTGCCCGCCGGGCGGATCGCGTTGCCCGTGATCGGCATCGCCGCGGCCTGCATCGCCTTCTACGCACAGGCGCAGATCGGCAAGGCGCCGGAAGCGACGCCGCTTGCAGCGCACGTGTCCGCCGCCGCGCCCGTGATTGCGGCCGCGCCGGCCGCCGCTGCGGCACCGTTGGCCGCACCGGCCCTGGACGTGGCGCCCGTGGCGCCTGCCGCCGTGGCGTCGCCCGCGGATGCGGCTGCGCCTGCCGCCCTGGTGTCGCCGGCGGATGCGGCCGCGCCTGCCGCCCCCGCGGCGCCGGCGCAATCCGCGCCGCTCGCGCAGGTCACGCGCCTGGGCCACGACGACAATGCGTGGGCCCTGGTCCGCAAGGGCCGCGATGGGTATTCGATGTCGGGCTCGACCGACGACATGGACGACATCGACCTCGCCAAGCGGAGCCTGCAGCGCGATTTCATCTGGTTCCGCCGCGACGGCAAGGCCTACGTGATCGACGATCCGTCCATCGTCGGCCGCGCCCAGGCCGCGTGGAAAGACAGCGACGCGCTCGGTACCCGCATGTCCGCGCTGGGCGATGCGATGGACGTGCACGGCAAGAAGATGGAAGCGCTCGGCGCGCAAATGGAAACGCTGTCGAAGGCGCACATGCCCTCGCCCGCAATGCAGGCCGCGCAGGAACGCATGGGCGCGTTGGGACAACAGCAGATGGAACTCTCCGGCCGCCAGCAGCTGCTCGCGATGAAGCAACGCAAGACGGACAACGACGCCGAAAGCGACGCGCTGGACAAACAGATGGACGACCTGGGCCGCCAGATGGACGCCATCGGCGACCAGATGGAAGCGCAAGGCAAGATCATGGAGCGCGAGTCGCAGAAGATGGAACGCAACCAGGCACCGATGGAGCGCCTCGGCGCGCAGATGGAAGCAGCGTCCAAGCCGATGGATGCCCTGGGCAAGCAGATGGGCGAACTGGGAAAGCAGCAGGAAACGCTGGCGAAGAAGGCAGAGAAGGAACTCGACGGCCTGATCGGCGAAGCGATGCACAAGGGGCTGGCGAAGCCCGCACCGTTCGCACGCTCGGCGCAATAACGCGCGACGCCCTCCCACGGGGCAAAAAAAAAACGCCAGCCGCGAGGCTGGCGTTTTTCGTTCAACACGTCCGCGCTATCACGCGCGCGAATCGCGGCGACCACCGGGCTTCGCAGCGGCACTACGATGCTGCTTCGGACCGGCGTGCGCATGGCGCGGCTGCGCCGTCGCCGGCTTGCCGTGCGGACGATGCCCGCGCTGCGGGCGCTGCGTCGGCTTGCCTGCGTTGAACGGCGCGGCATCCAGGCGGATCGGACGGCTGGGCTCGAAGCCCTTCACCGCATCCATCTGGATTTCCGCCTTCAACATGCGCTGGATCTGGCGCAGCAAACCGCCTTCGTCCGGCGAGACCAGCGAGAGTGCTTCGCCCGTGGCGCCATTGCGGCCGGTGCGGCCGATGCGGTGCACGTAGTCTTCGGCAACCATCGGCAGGTCGTGGTTGATCACCAGCGGCAGGTTCGGGATGTCCAGGCCGCGCGCGGCGACGTCGGTGGCCACCAACACGCGCGCCTTGCCCGATTTGAACTCGTTCAACGCGCGCTGGCGCGCGGCCTGGCTCTTGTTGCCGTGGATCGCGACCGCCGACAGGCCGGCCTGCACGAGCTGTTCGGCCAGGCGGTTGCAACCGTGCTTGGTCTTGCCGAACACCAGCACCTGCTCGGTGTGGCGCTTGGCGAGGATGTCGATCAGCAGGTCGCGCTTCTTCGCGCCGTCTACCGGATGCGCGCGATGCACGATCGTCTCGGCGATCGTGTTCTGCGCCGCCACCTGCACCTGCTGCGGCGACTTCATGAACTCCAGCGCCAGCTGCTTGATGTTGGACTCGAAGGTCGCCGAGAACAGCAGCGTCTGGCGGGTCGACGGCACGCGCGCGAGCACGCGCTTGATCGCCGGCAGGAAGCCCATGTCGAGCATGCGGTCGGCTTCGTCGAGGACGAGCAGTTCGACGGCGTCGAGCTTGGCGGTGCCGCGCTCGAGATGGTCGAGCAAGCGGCCCGGGCACGCGACGAGGATGTCGACGCCGCGGCGGAACGCATCGATCTGCGGCTGCATGCCGGCGCCGCCGTACAGCGTGGTCACGTTGAGGCGCAGGTGGCGGCCGTAGGCCTTGATGCTGTCGCCGACCTGCACCGCGAGTTCGCGGGTGGGGACGAGGATCAGCGCGCGCGGCTTGCGCGGGCCGGTGGTGGCGGCGGGCTTGCCTTCCGACAGGCGCTGGAGCAGCGGCAGGCCGAACGCGGCGGTCTTGCCGGTACCGGTCTGTGCGCCGCCGAGCACGTCCTGGCCGGCGAGGACGAGGGGAATGGCCTCGGCCTGGATCGGCGTGGGCGTGGTGTAACCGTTGTCTGCGAGCGCGCGCAGCAGCGCGGGCGAAAGCCCGAGGGTTTCGAACGTCATTGGTGGAGCTCCGATGTGAAGCACGCCGCGCAATGGCGGCGTGCACTCGAAGCTTTCCCTGATACCGCGCTGTCGAGTCAGTTTGTGCGCCCCGGCAGGTAGCCGGCGCGTGTCGCGCGACGAAAGAGGTACGGAGTTGGGTCCGCCAAGATGGGACCCGGGGGCCGGGAAAACGCTACGGCCGTGCGCGAGCGGGGCGAACCTTAACACGGCAGGCGGCCCGAATCCGGCATCGGGCGCAAAAAAAAACGGCGCCCCGGAGGGCGCCGCTTCAGAAACCCGGTTCTTCGCCGGGTATTCGATACCGGTTTACTGGTACTTGTTGGTGCCGATGGTCCGCGTGGACCCGCTCTTCCAGAGGATGTCGCGCTCGATCTTGCTGGACCAACCGGTCAGCGTGAAGGGCGAGCGGCTACGGGCGCCGAGGCGCGTGTAGTTCTGGTAGGACAGGTTGGCGCTGTGGGTCACGCCGGAGGTGCCGGAGTTGTAGACCACGCCGGTCGCCGAGTTGTAGCGGAACGTGCTGTTGAGGACCTTCAGCGAGCTCACGCCGTTCGTGCCCATGCCCAGGCTGCCGTTGCGCTCCAGGGTGCACCCGGTGATGGTGACGCCGGTGGTGCGCTTCCAGATGTTCAGGCCGTACTTGGCGTTGTTGTTCAAACGGCAGTTCTGGATGAGGATCGTCTTCGCCGAACCACCTTCATCCGGTTCGATGTCGATGCCGCACTCGGGGGACGTGCCCTTCGAGTAGCTGAACTCCGAGTCGAAGACCTTGATGTTGTGGCAGTTGGTGATCGACAGGCCCTGGCGACGGTTGTTGGTCGAGATGATGTTCGCGATGACGATGTCGTTCGCCGCGCCGCCGATGCAGACACCATCGCCGGTGCACTTCGACACGCGCAGGTCACGGATCGTCACGCGGGTCGCGCCGCCGCCGATGGAGATGCCGTGGCCCCACTCATGGGTACCGGAACCGTAGTGGTGCGTCTCGCGGTCGCCGACGAGCTGGCCACCGGTGATTTCCATGTCCGAGCCGCCGCTGATCTGGATCAGGTAGTGGCGCGACAGCGACGAGGTCTTCGCCTTGAGGATGGCACCCGAAGAGAGCGACAGGCGCATCCTGCTGCGCATGCGGATCTTCTTCGACGTATCGATCATGTACGTGCCGGCCGGGATGGTGACCGTGCCGCCCGTGGTGGGAAGCGAGTTGATCGCGGCCTGGATGGCGGCCGTATCGTCGTGGCTGCCGTTACCGAGCGCGCCATAGTTCTTGACGTTGCGCGTGGCGGTGCCACGAGCACGCGTCGGAGGCGTGGTGAGCGCGAAGGCCGGCATGGAGACGCCGCCGATGGCGAGCGGCACTGCAAGGACCAGCGAGTTGCGGAGGAATTCGCGACGAGGCATGTCTGCCTCGCGCACGGCGTGCACGAGATTCGTGTTGTTCAAGGTCTGAGCCCCTTACGTTGGCGGGTCGACAATTGCGCTCAAAAAGAAGCAGGTCGACCAAGTCAATGGAGGTGAAGAAGGTACGCAACCGATCACGCTGGAGCGTCGTTGTGTTTGTCGACGTCTCGTGATGGCGTGGACGGACTGTACACGTCGCGACAAACGTTTCACCCACTCATCACTCATCCAAACACGATCTTCGCATTCATGTTGGTAGCGGTTCAGACGAATGACGAAGACGGCGCATTAAGGCGTTTTCGATTAACACGCACATAACTTTCGACCGCTTTTCCAAGGCGTTTTTTTCACACCGGATCTCGTGCACCGCAACATCCGTGCCGTCGCTTGATGCTGCTTGGTTCAAGCCGCGCGCGTATTGCAGAGCACGCAACGCCCTCATGCAAGTCGACGGCCGCAACGCGTCGACAACCCCGTTCCTTCGTTAAGTCTGCCTCCCATCACGCGCGAGCCCCCCGTGCGCATCCATCGCCTCAATTGCATCAGCACGCGCCCGTTCGGCGGGCGACTCATCGATGGCACCACGCGCGGCGTGCTCACGCGCGGACGCTGCGTCAGCCATTGCCTGGTGGTCGAGACCGGCGAAGGCCTGTTGCTGGTGGACACGGGCCTGGGCATGGGCGATGTCATGGATCCCGAGCGTCGCCTCTCGTCCGCCGCGCGCAGGCTCTTCGCGCCGGAGCTGCTCGCCGGCATGACGGCGGTGCGACAAGTCGAGGCGATGGGCTTCCGCGCCGACGACGTGCGCGACATCGTGCTCACGCACCTGGATTTCGACCAGGCCGGCGGCCTCGACGATTTCCCGCACGCCCGCGTCCACGTGTTCGAAAAGGAAGTGCACTACGCGACCGCACAGGGCAACTGGCGTGCGAAACAACGCTACCGGCCGATGCAATGGTCCACGCGTACGCGCTGGATCCAGTACGACGCGCTGTCCGAAACACCGTGGAAAGGCATGCCCTGCGTGCGCGACCTCGTCGGCCTGCCGCCGGATGTCATCGTCTTGCTGCCGCTGCACGGCCACACGCCCGGACACGTCGGCGTTGCCATCAGTGCGGAGAACGGCTGGCACCTGCATTGCGGCGATGCGTACGCCGATGCACGGGAGATGGATGTCGATCCGCATGGCCGCCTGGGCATGCAGCTCTACGAGAAACTGACCGCCACCGACCCAGTCGCCTTCGCACAATCGCAGCAGCGCCTGCGCCTGATGCACTGCAAGCATCCCGACGTGATCCTGAATTGCGCGAAGGACCCGCGCGAATTCGAACGCCTGGCCGGGCGCGCCGCGCACTTGCCCGCCGACCCGATCACGCCGCTGGCGCGCGATCCCTACGTCGAGAAGATCGTCCGCAAACGGGCGGGCGCCACGGTGCAGGAACCCACGCCTTCGCGGGCCGCGACGGGCCTGGACGTGGTCCACCACGATGCCGCGACATTCGATCTGGAACCCTTGGCCGGACCGCGCGGCAACGCGCCCCCGCAACCGAGTTCCTGATGGCGGCACGCAAGGACGCACCCCTTCGCATCGCGACGTTCAACGTCAACGGCATCCGTTCGCGGTTGCCGCACCTGCTGCAATGGCTGGCGCAGGAAGCGCCGGATATCGCGTGCCTGCAGGAATTGAAGGCCGCCGACGAAGGCTTTCCGATCGATGCGATTCGCCAGGCGGGTTACGGAGCGCTCTGGATGGGGCAGCGCTCGTGGAACGGCGTGGCGATCCTGTCGCGCGGCAGCGACCCCATCGAGAGCCGCCGCGGTTTGCCGGGCATGCGCGCCGATCCGAACAGCCGTTACCTGGAAGCGGCCGCGCATGGCGTCATCGTCGGCTGCCTCTATCTTCCCAACGGCAATCCGCGGCCCGGCCCCAAGTTCGACTACAAGCTGCAGTGGTTCGACCGATTCCTCGAACACGCGCAGGCACTGTTCGACAGCAAGCATCCGGTGGTGCTCGCCGGCGACTACAACGTCGTGCCCACCGATGCGCTCGACATCTACGACCCGAAACACTGGAAGAAGGACGCGCTGCTGCAACCCGAAAGTCGCGAACGCTACGAGGCCTTGCTCGCGCAGGGTTGGACCGATGCGCTGCGCACGCTGTATCCGGACGAGAAGATCTTCACGTTCTGGGATTACTTCCGGAATCACTGGCCGCGCAACGCCGGGCTGCGCATCGATCATCTGTTGCTGAGCCGTGAACTCGCGCCGCGGTTGAAGGCGGCGGGTGTCGATCGCTGGGTGCGCGACCTGGAAGGCGCGAGCGACCATGCGCCGACGTGGGTGGAGCTCGGCGCGAAGAAGGCCACGGGGAAAGCGACCCGCAAGGTCGTAAAGAAGGCCGTGAAGAAGGTCGTGAAGAAGGCCGCCAAGAAGGTCGCGAAGAAAAAAGCCTGACCCTCCCCCGCTCCGCGCAAGGGAGGGCCATCCTGCTATTTGAAATTGAGTTCCCGCAGCAACTCGTCGCCCAGCAACGTGCGCATCACCACGCGCTTGCCCGAGGCTTCGTCGGCCTGCCGCACGTTCAACTTGGTCACCTTTTCCTGGATCGGCTGCATCTTCTTGTCCATGCCGTCGAGCATGGCCATGTTCGGATAGGTCACGACCAGGTAGAGGTCCGCTTCCTGCGGGTTGTGTGCCTGCGCGCCGTAAACGTGGTACTCCAGGACGTAGCCGGCCTTCTTGGCCTCTTCCATCACCGGCCTCCAGTTCTTGCTCAGATAGTCCATGTAGTTTTCGAACTGCCCGTCGACCACCTTGATGGCGGAGACGTTGGTGACCGTACCTTCGGAATACGCGCTCTCCTGCGCGAAGGCGGGAATGGCGACGAGCGACAGCAGCGTGGCGAACAGCCAGGCGATCCGGCGTTTCATGTGTCCTCTCCTGTGGTGCGCAAACCCCTGACGCCAGCCTCAACGCGGGCAAGCAACCGTAGCGGACATGCACCCCAGGCGGCGGACTCAGCAGTAGGCCCCTCGGCTCTACGGCCGCTTCATCGGGATTTCACTGTCGAGGTTCGATGTTCGGCGGCACGCTCCACCCACGGATCCGACCGATGATCAGCGCTGCCGACATCCTTTCCGCCCGCATCCTCGTCGTCGACGACGACTTCGATGCCCTGCGCACGCTCCAGCAGGTGTTGACGAGCGCCGGCTATACATCGGTCACGTGCACGACCGACCCGCACGCCGTGCTGGACCTGCATCGCGAACAGGATTTCGACGCGGTCCTGCTCGACGTGTTGATGCCGGGCATGGACGGTTTCGAAGTGATGGAAGCGCTCAAGCCCTGCGAGCGCGACGGTTACCTGCCCGTGCTCGCGCTCACCGCCGAACCGGGCCATCGCACCCAGGCGCTGCGCTACGGCGCCAAGGATTTCCTGCGCAAGCCCTTCGATCCGGAGGAGTTGCTGTTGCGCGTGCGCAACCTGCTCGAAGTACGCCTGCTCTACAAGGAACGCCGGATCGCCGCGGTGATGCCCGTGGCCGCCTGAGCGGCGCGATGCCCGAAACCAGCTGCGGGATCCTGCTGTGGCGTCGCGACGACGATGCCGTGCGCGTGTTGCTCACGCATCCGGGGGGTCCGTTCTGGCGCAATCGCGACGAGGGTGCGTGGACCATTCCGAAAGGCGGGCCGGAGGACGGCGAAACGCATCAGGCAACCGCGTTGCGCGAATTCGAAGAAGAACTCGGCTCGCCGCTGCATGGACGCCTGTTTCCGCTGGGGCAGATCACGCAGCGCGGCGGCAAGCGCGTGCACGCCTTCGCCGTCGAAGGCGATTTCGACGTCGCGCGCCTGCGTAGCAACACGTTCGAATGCGAGTGGCCGCCGCGCAGCGGGCGCGTGCAGCACTATCCGGAAGTCGACCGCGCCACGTGGTTCACCTTCGACGAAGCGCGCGTCAAGTTGCTGGACGCGCAGTGCGTGTTGCTCGACCGCCTGGACGCGGCCCTCAGGGAAGGGATGCCAGGAACTGTTCCGTCCGCCTGAGCGCTTCGCGCCCTTGCGCGGTGTCGAGGTCGAACTGGTATTCGTGCGGCAGCCCCGGTGCCAGGTCGGCCGGCCAGAACAGGGCGTCGACGTCCACGCCCTGCGCGCGCAGGGCATCGGCGAGCAGGTAGGAATGCGCTTGCAAGGGGTCGTCGTTGCCGACCGAAATGAAGGCCGGCGGAAAATCCTTCGTCACGTACCGCGCGACCGAGTACGACGCCATGCGCGGGTTCCGCCAGAAATCCTTGCGCCCCATGTAGGCCCACATCACCGAGCGGATGAACCAGGTGGGCTTCGCACCCGAGGAGGTGCGCGTCAACGCCGCATCGTAGGGCCCACAGAACAGCAGCACGCCGACGATGTGCGCGGGTGCGACCGCGGGCCGGATGCCCAGATCGCGTGCATAGCCCGGCGACGTCGTGAGGTTGGCGACCTGCGCGGCGATCTGCGCACCCGCCGAGTCGCCGCCGAGCACGAAGCGGCCGCGCCCCATGCCGTAACGCGGCGCATTGGCCGACAACCATGCGAGCGCGCGGTTGGCCTGCTCGACCGGCACCGGATAGTGCGCCTCGGGCGCGCGCGTGTATTCGATGCTCGCCACGCCGTAGCCTTTCGACGCGAGGATGCGCGCGTAATCGGCGACCTCCGACTTGCGCCCCGCGACGAAGCCGCCGCCGTGGATCCAGACGATCGTCGTGCGCGGGGGTTTGCCGGCAGGAACGAACAGGTCGAGCTTCGCGTCGGGGTCGCGTTCGTCGTATCCGACGTCGCGCAATTCGTTGACGCCCGCGGCGGGCGCGTGTTTTTCCAGCTTGCGCGCGATCGTCGCGCCGCCGATGTCGAACACCGCGCGGATCGCGAGCGCAGAAGGCCACGGCGACAGCTTCGTCCACGCCAGGAGCGCGAGCCCCACGACCAGACATGCGAACAACGTTCGCCTGAGCCCCTTGCGCTTGCGTGCCTCCCTGGCCATCCCCTTCCCCGTCACCGCAATTGGCTGTCCTTGCTTCCGCGGCGGTTGTAGCCGCTGAAGGCCTGCGCTTCTTCGTCGGCGGCTTCCTGGCACGGCACGCACAGCCGCACGCCGGGGACCGCTTCGCGACGCGCCTCGGGAATGCGTGCGCCGCATTCTTCGCACTGTTCGAGCGACGGGCCTTTCGGCATGCGATCGCGCACGCGCTGCACGCCATCCTTCACGGTTGCGTCGATCTGCTCGTTGACGGCGTTCTCGCCGGCCCAACCGGTGGCCATGCACCGCTCCTTCGCATCGCAAGCAAGAAAGAATACGCGCGGACCCATGAATGCAACGCGCCCGTGATCGCCGCGTAACGACCGTCCATGCATCTTCACGCCTCCCCCACGCAGCGGAGCCCGCCATGGCCGTTCCCTACATGCCTTCCGGCTATCACGCCCTGACGCCTTCGGTCGTCGTCGACGACGCGAACAAGGCGATGCAGTTCTATGCCGACGCCTTCGGCGCGAAGGAAACCATGCGCCTGCCGATGGGCGACAAGCTCGCGCACGCCGAGATGGACATCGACGGCTCGCGCTTCATGCTCTCCGACGAATTCCCCGAATGGGGCGCGCTGTCGCCCAAGTCGCGCGGCGGCGCCACCGGCGGGATGATGGTCTACGTCAAGGACGCGGACGCGGCCATCGACCGGGCCGTGAAGGCCGGCGCCACCGTCGTGCAACCTGTCGAAGACCAGTTCTGGGGCGACCGCATGGGCACGGTGGTCGATCCGTTCGGCCACAAGTGGATGCTGGGAACGCACAAGGAAGAAGTGCCGCCGGACGAAATGGAGCGCCGCAGCAAGGCGTGGCTGGAAGACATGCAGAAGCGAACGAGTTGACGCAATCACCATGACTAACGGCAGGGTCGCGCGCGCCGCTTAAACCAAACCTCACGACGAATCATCCATCTCCGGGACCGATGGCACGGTGCGCCGTGCCCTTGGCTTTGCATTCTTCGCAATTTTCCGGGGGTTTTCCGATGGGTGTTCCGAATCGCCTGCGTGGCGCCATGTTGTGCGCGGCCCTGTTGCCGTTGTCGATCGCCAATGCGCTCGCGCAGGAGGCCGCCGCCCCGCCGGACAAGCCGACCGTCGAAAACGCCACGCGCACCTACACCCCGGACGACTTCAAGCGCTTCGCCCCCAACAACGCGCTGGACATGCTGGAACAGGTGCCCGGCTTCGTCATCCGCACGCAGGTGGTCGAACGTGGCCTGGGCCAGGCGACGGGCAACGTGCTGATCAATGGCCAGCGCATCTCGGCCAAATCCAACGACGTGCTCAGCCAGTTGGGACGCATTCCTTCGGGCAACGTCGTGCGCATCGAGATCGTCGACGGCGCGACGCTCGACATCCCCGGCCTGTCCGGCCAGGTGGCCAACGTCGTCACCAAGGCCGCCGGGATCAGCGGGCAATGGGAATGGCGCCCCGACATCCGCCGCGACTTCACCAATCCGCAGCTCACGCGCGGCAACGTTTCGGTCAGCGGCGCCGCCGGACGCATGGACTGGACGGTCGGCTTCACCAACAACGCCAACCACAGCGGCGCGGGCGGTCCCACGGTGATCACCAACGCCGACGGCACGGTGCGCGAAAACCGCAATGACGAATGGACGGGCGAAAGCGATGCGCCGACGCTCAGCACGCAACTGGCGTGGACGACCGAGAGCGGCGGCAAGGGCAATTTCAACGGGCGTTACCAGCGCCTGATCTTCGATTACGTCGAAGAAGGCATCCGCGTCGGCGACCCCACCGTGCCCGATCGCTTCCGCACCGTGCTGGAGGACGAAGGCGGCTACAACTGGGAACTGGGCGGCGACTACGAGTTCAAGCTCGGCCCGGGGCGCCTGAAATTCATCGGCCTGGACCGCTACACGCACGATCCGCTGGTCGACACCGTGTTCGACGATTACCTCGATGGCGATCTGACACCCACCGACGGCGTCCGCTTCCGCCGCATCGGCAACGAGACCGAACGCATCGCGCGCAGCGAATACCGCTGGAAAGGGTTCGGCGGCGACCTGCAGGTGTCGGGCGAGTACGCGTTCAACAAGCTCGAAAGCGCCTCGACGTTGTCGACGGCAGACGCCAATGGCGACTTCGTCGTCGTGCCGCTGGAAAACGGCACCGCGACCGTGCAGGAAGATCGCTACGAGTTGATGACCAGCTACGGCCGCGCGCTCACGCCCGACCTGCAGTTGCAGGTGAACCTCGGCGGCGAGTACTCGCGCCTGGAACAAGTGGGCGCGGGCGGGCTCACGCGCACGTTCCGCAGGCCGAAGGGCCTGGTGTCCTTCGCGTGGAAGCAGTCGGAGAACATGGACTGGAACTTCAAGCTCGAGCGCCGCGTGGGACAGCTGAATTTCTACGACTTCATCGCGTCGGTGAACCTGACCAACGACCAGGCCAACGCGGGCAATCCCGATCTCGTGCCGCCGCAGACCTGGGAGCTGTCGGTCGAAGGCAACCGCAAGCTCGGCGCGTGGGGGACGACGACGCTGCGCGTGTACGGCCAGCGCATCGACGACATCGTCGACACGATCCCGATCGGCATCGATGGCGAAAGCCCGGGCAACCTCGAAGAGGCGACGCTGTACGGCTTCGAGTGGAAAGGCACCATCAACATGGATCCGCTCGGCTGGAAGGGCGCGAAATTCGACCTGACCTGGCAGATGGAACACAGCAACGTGCAGGACCCGCTGACGTTCGAAGACCGGCCGATCAGCAACAACCTTGCCGAGCTGGCGTCCGTCGCACTGCGTCACGACATTCCGAACACCGACTGGGCCTGGGGCGGCGCGATCGATTACTCCTACTACGAACTCGACTATCGCCTGACGGAAGTCGGCCGCCAGTGGGAAGGCCCGATCTGGGGCAACCTGTTCGTCGAGCGCAAGAACCTCCTGGGCATGACCATCCGCCTGCAGGCGAGCAACCTGGGCGATGCGATGTCGATGTGGGACCGCACGGTGTACGTCGATCGCCGTACGGGCCCCATCGATTTCCACGAGATGCGCAACCGGACGATCGGCCCGATCTACAGCATCACGTTCAGTGGCAAGTTCTAGCGCGGGCGGGAAGCCCTGATCACGCCGCTGCGGCTTCGCCGCAATCGGCGCCCATCTCTTCCATCTGCCGCACTTCGCACTCGACGTTCCATTCCTCGCCGTGCACCTGGAGGAAGCGCTCGGTCAACTTGAGCGCTTCGTCCAGCGAATCGGCCTTGAGGATGGCGTAGCCGCCGATTACTTCGCGCGTTTCGGTGAAGGGGCCATCGGTGCGGCTGAGCTTGCCGTGGTTGTTGCGCAGGCGGACGCCTTCGGCCGTGGGGCGCAGGCCGCCGGTGTCGAGCAATACGCCCTTGGCCATGAACTCTTCGATGAGCTTGCCCATCTCGGCCATCAGGCGCTCGCTGGGGACCTGGCCGTTGTTTTCCTGCACGCGGACGACGGAAAAGAATCGCATGGTGGAACTCCTCGTTTTGGGGATGGAAACCGGGCGGTGTTGCCCGCTTCACCCCTTTCGACGAACGAGCGCGGCGCGGATCGACACGCACCCGAAAACTTTTTTCAGCCCCGGACCTGTCGCCAGACCCCGAGGATGGCCGCGGCGCTCCGGGCGGCATCGTCTTCGGACGTAGCCCAGTTGGAAACCGAAATGCGCATGGCGCCCCTGCCCTGCCAGGTGGTGCCCGCGAGCCAGCAGGTCCCTTCCTGCTGCACGCCGGCGATCACCTGGCGGGTGATTTCGTCGTCGTCGCCGAAGCGCACCAGGACCTGGTTGAGAACGACGTCGGCGAGGATGCGCACGCCGTCTTCCTTCGCGAGCCCTTCGGCCATCTGCCGCGCGCGTGCGCACAGGCGATCGACCAAGCGCGCGATGCCTGCGCGGCCCAGCGCGCGCAGGTTGGCGTACACCGGCACGCCGCGCGCGCGCCGCGAGAAGTCGGGCACCCAGTCGACGGCGTCGCGTTCGACGCCTTGCGTCTGCACCAGGTACGCCGCCGCCGTGGTCATCGCCGCGCGATGGTCCTGACGCGACTTCACCAGCGCCACGCCGCAGTCGTAGGGCACGTTCAGCCATTTGTGCGCGTCGGTGGCCCAGGAATCGGCGAGTTCCACGCCGTCGACCAATGCGCGGGTCGCTGCGTCCGCACTCGCACGCGCCCACAGGCCGAAGGCGCCGTCGATGTGCAGCCAGGCGCCGTGCGCGTTGCAGATCTCGCCGATTTCGCGCAACGGATCGAATGCACCGGTGTTCACGTTGCCCGCCTGCGCACAGACGATGGTCGGGCCTTCGAGCGTGGCGAGCAGCGCGCGCAATGCGTCGGCTTGCATGCGGCCCTGCGCGTCGGAGGTGATGCGCCGGATGCACTTCGTGCCCAGCCCCAGGTAACGCAAGGCGACGTCGATGGTGATGTGCGATTCGGCGGAGGCCACGACGTTGATGCGCGGCGCGCCCTGCAGACCATCGGCTTCCACGTCCCAGCCCACGCGCCGCAACACGCCGTGTCGCGCGGCGGCCAGGCACGTCAGGTTCGCCATCTGGCAGCCGGTGACGAAGCCGACGCCGCAATCGCCCGGCAGGTCGAACACCTCGAGCAACCACTCGCCCGCGACTTCCTCCAGGACCGACACCAGCGGCGAGATGACATAGATGCCGGCGTTCTGGTCCCACGTCGACACGAGCCAGTCGGCCGCGAGCGACACCGGGGTGGCGCCGCCGATCACGAATCCGAAGTAACGCGGCGAGTTGCAGGCGACTGCGCCGCGCGGCGCTTGCGCCGCGAGCAGGTCGAGCACGGCTTCCGGGGCTTCGCCTTCGGCGGACAGCGGCGAGCGCAATGCCGCCATCAACTCGTCGCGTGTCGCCGTCGAACCCACGCGACGGTCGGGCAACGCGTGGAGATAGTCCAGGGCGTGCGCGTGGGCGCGTGAAAGGAGTTCGTCGTAGCCCGCAGACATGGTGCTATCCCTTGGCATGCGCGATCACATGATCGCTCATTCCGTCCGCCAGTTCGATCTCGCCCAGGAACACCTTGCCCGCATGTGCCTGCGCGAGGAGCGCGGCCTCTTCGGCGTTGTGGCTGCGCACGATGATGTCGATGCCGGGGTTCAGGGTGCGCGCGACCTCGGACATCCGCCGCACGCTGAAGGTATCGGGCGTCGCGACGACCAGCCAACGCGCGCCGGTGATGTGCGCCTGCACGAGCGTCGTGGCTTCGGAGGCATCGCCCGAGACCGCCGCGAACCCCTCTGCGCGCAACTGCTCCACCCGCTCTCGGTTCTGTTCGGCGACGACGACGGGAATCCCGCTCGCCGTCAACTGCTGCACGATGCGCTTGCCGACGCGGCCGTAGCCGACGAGCACGGCGTGACCGGACAGGTATTTCGCATCGGTGGTCGTCGGGAGCGCGGCCAGCGGGTCGACGGGTTCCTCCAGGCGCCGCGCAAGCGCCGAGCGCTTGCGGATCCACCGTTGCAACGGCTCGATCGTGGCGAACAACAACGGATTGAGCGCAATCGAAATGATCGCGCCCGCGAGGACCAGGCTGTTGCCTTCCTTCGGCAAGACACCGAGCGAAACGCCGAGGCCGGCGAGGATGAAGGAGAACTCGCCGATCTGCGCCAGGCTCGCGGAGACGGTCAGCGCGGTATTGAGCGGATAGCGCAGCAACAGGACGAGCAACGCGGCAGCGAGCGTCTTGCCGAACACGATGATCGCCACGACCGCCAGCACGCGCAGCGGTTCCTCGACGATCACCATCGGATCGAACAACATGCCCACCGACACGAAGAACAACACCGCGAAGGCATCGCGCAGCGGCAGGGACTCCTCGGCCGCGCGATGCGAGAACTCCGATTCGCGCAGCACCATGCCCGCGAAGAACGCGCCCAGCGCGAAGGACACGCCGAACAACTCCGCCGCACCGAACGCGATGCCCACCGCGCACGCCACCACCGCCAGCGTGAACAACTCGCGCGATCCGGTCTGCGCCACCCACCACAGCATGCGCGGGAGGATCTTGCGGCCCGCGACCAGCATCACCACGAGGAATGCGATGACCTTCAACAGCGTCGTGCCGAGCGCGAGCCACAGATTGGCGCCGCCCTCCGGCGTCGCCGTGCCGCCCATCGCGCCGGCGATCGGTGGCAGCAGCACGAGCACCAGCACCATCGCCAGGTCCTCGACGACGAGCCAGCCCACCGCGATGCGGCCGTTCATCGAATCGAGCACGCCGCGAGCCTCCAGCGCGCGCAACAACACCACGGTGCTGGCGACCGACAAGGCCAGCCCAAACACGATCGCCGCACCCCACGACCAGCCCCATTGATGCGCGACGAGCGCGCCGAGCCCCGTCGCCGCCGCGATCTGCAGCACCGCGCCGGGCAGCGCGACCTTGCGCACGTCGAGCAGGTCCTGCAGCGAGAAGTGCAGGCCCACGCCGAACATCAGCAGCATCACGCCGATTTCGGCGAGCTCGGCCGCAAGGCCCGTATCGGCGACGAAACCCGGCGTGAAGGGCCCGATGAGCACACCGGCGAGCAAGTACCCCACGAGCGCCGGCAAGCGCAGGCGCGCGGCGATGAAACCGAGGATCAACGCCGCGCCGAAGGCGGTCGCCAGCGTCGAAATGAGTGTCAGGCCATGGGGCATCGTGCAGGGGATCCTCGGTTCACGCGCGACTCACGCGGCCTACGACTCTACAACCTGAACGCGACAAAGGCTTCACGCGAATTCTCAGAATCGATTCAGCGCTACGGCCGCCAACTGCACACAGTTCCACCAACCCCACAGGTGTGCCATGCGTTTCGAACGGAATGTCATCCTCGCAGGCGCCATCGGCCTCGTCCTCGCCGGTGGCCTGATCTCGCCCGACGCATCGGCGCGCCAGAACGATCCGCATCAGCAGGACGCGGAAAAGGCCAAGCATCAGAAGGCGAAGCCGGAATCGCAGAAGCACGAAGACGCCGCGCGCCAGCAGGCAGCGCAGCATCAGGCGCAGCAACGCGCGCAGGCGCAGCAACGCGAGGCGCAGCACCAAAAGGCGCAACAGCACCAACAGGCCGAGCAACGCCAGGCGCAGCAGCGCGAACAGGCGCAGCACCGCGAGGCACAGCAGCGCCAGGCGCAGCAGCGCGAACAGGCGCAGCATCGTCAGGCACAGCAGCGCCAGGCCGATGCGCGGCGCGATGCCGAGCGTCGCCAGGCCGATGCACGCCACCAGGCCGACGCACGCAACGCTGCCGAACGTCGCCAGGCGCAGGAACGTCAGGAGGCGCAACGCCGCCAGGCCGACGCCCGCCGCGACGCGCAGCATCGTGCCGAACTCCAGCGCGATGCCGATCGCCGCGACGCGCAGAACCGCAACGCCGACCACCAGCGCCGCGTCACCGAAGCGCAGCGCCAGCAGCGGATCCAGATGCAACGCCAGCGCGAAATCGACTATCGCAACTACATGGCGCAGCGTCGCGTGGCCGAGCAGAACCGCATCGCCGCCCTGCAGGCACAACGCCGCTCGCAGCAGTACGCCTACCAGCAGTGGTACTGGCAGCAGCAGCTCGCGCAGCAGCAGCGCCTGGCGGCGCAGAACTACGCGCGCGACGCGTACTACAACGCGCCGGTGTCCTATCGCTACGTCCGCGATGGCCGCTACTACGATGCCAACCGCTACCAGGCCGACCAGTTGCAGCAGGCGGTCCGCGAGGGCTACCGGATGGGCGTGCGCGCCGGCATGGCCGACCGCCGCGACGGGTGGCGCAGCGACTGGCGCAACAACTTCGCCTACCAGGATGCGAGCTACGGCTATAACGGCTACTACGTCGATCGCACCGAATACAACCACTACTTCCGCGAAGGCTTCCAGCGCGGCTACCAGGATTCGTACGGTAACGACTACCGTTACGGGACCTACAATGGCGTCGACAACTACAACTACAACGAAAACGACAACGGCAACGACAACATCGCGGTGATCCTCACCAGCGTGCTGCAGTCGATCCTCGGCCTGCAGCAGTACTGACGGTCAGTCGTCCTCGTCGTCCATGCCGTCGATGTCGTCGAAGCCCACGATGGCGACTGCATCCTCCTGCGGATCCACGGGATCCAGGAGGGTGTAGTCGTCTTCTTCGCGTGAGCGGATGCGGCGCGACACCGGATACGCCTCCAGCGCCGGCTGCGGCATGCGCGCAAGGAAGCGTTGCGGAATCCAGGGCCCTTCGATCCAGTCGGCGATCTTCGACGCTTCGACGAACACCGGCCCATCGGGCACGAGCGGTGGCGGGATCGCAACGTTGCCGGCGGTCAGGACCGCGAAGGAATACACGTGCGGTTCCTCGCGATGCCAGTGATCCCACAGCCCCGCCGCGAACAGCACTTCGCCCGCCTGCGACTGGATGAAATACGGCTGCGGCGGCGACACGCCGCGATCCCACTTGTAGTACCCGTTCAAGGGCACGACGCAGCGCCGCTGTTCCCACGGGCGCTTGAAGATCCGGCTGCGCGGCGCGCGATCCAGGCGGGCGGTGACGGTGGTGTACTTGGTCTCCGGCAGTTTCGACCAACTCGGGATCAGCCCCCAGTCGAAGTCTTCGATGACCAGGCCTTCGCCGCGATCGAGCATGACGGCCGCCGGTTTGCGCACCGCGATGTTGAAACGGTCCGGACATGCGGCAAGCGCCGCGACCAACGCGGCGGGCACGCCACGCGGAAGGCTGTCTTCGGAAAAGGACTGCACGAACCTGCGCATGCGTCGATCCTCACCCGATGCGTGTCGTCGCCAGGTCGCGCAGGTCGCAAGCCGGCGCCGCAAGCTCTACAGCAATCCGCCACCGTGCGAAACCCGCGCCGGGCATTCACGTGGACACCACGTGTGCCGGCGCTGAATCGTTCACCCGCAGCGACGGCATGACTTTCGGCGGACTGTGACCCGGTCCGCAATCGTGGCCATCGCGAATCACGATCCTGCACGCCGTCATGGAGCGTCGCATGTTCGTCCGCACTCTCATCGCCGGTGTGTTGTTCGCGAGCGGCGCCTGCGTGCCCGCGCTGGCGGGCAACGGCGCGCTCTCGGTCGGCGCCACCGTCGTGTCCCACCGCCCCGCGGTGCAGGCGCAAGCCGACTTCCCCGTGCCCGCGCGCAGCCAACGGCTCACCGCCGACGACTTCGGCGGCAGCTGGTACGTGCCCGTGGCGCTGGAGACCACCGCCGCGTTCTACCGCGACGCCATGGCGCAACGCGGCTACCGCGTGCTGGCCGACGACGCGCGCGAGGATGTCGTTCGGCTGCATTGGGAACGCGGCGGCGAACACGTCGAGATCCGCCTGCAACCCGTGCTCGGCGACCAGGCCGCAACGCGCCTGATCTTCAGCGCGAACGCCGGTTGATCCGCGGAACGTCCGCACCCGAATTGCCTGCGTCATCGCGCGCACTTGTCCTACGCGAGACTTTCCAAAACCCTGATACCCGCGGGCTCCAAACCCGTTAACGTCGAGCCTCCCCCGCAACAGGCTCTTCGCATGCGTTGTCCCCACTGCCCCGACGCCACCCTCCTGATGACCGACCGGCAAGGCATCGAGATCGACTATTGCCCGCAATGCCGCGGCGTGTGGCTGGATCGCGGCGAACTCGACAAGCTTCTGGAACGCGCATCCAGCACCGCCGCCGCGCCCTCCCCGCAGGCTGCGCAGCCAGCGCATGCCCCGCACCCGCAACACCCCCATGGCAAGCCCTATTACAAGCAGAAGAAGCACTGGCTGAGCGAAATATTCGACTGATGCATTCCCCGCGCAACAGGAGAGCAACATGACCAATCCCGTCGGATGGTTCGAAATCTACGTGCAGGATCTTCCGCGCGCGAAGGCTTTCTACGAAGGCGTGTTCGGGAGGAAGCTCGAGCAACTCAAAGCGGGCGACGAAGGCGAGATGTGGGCCTTCCCGATGGAGCAACAGGCGGCGCCGGGCGCGGCCGGCGCGCTCGTCCGCATGCCGGGCGTCCCTTCCGGCGGCATGGGCACGCTGGTGTACTTCATGTGCGAGGACTGCGCCGTGGAAGCCAAACGCCTGGTCGACCAGGGCGGCAAGATCCACAAGGAGAAGTTCTCGATCGGCGGCTACGGCTTCATCGCGCTCGGCTACGACACCGAAGGGAACATGATCGGGCTGCACTCGATGCAGTGATCTTCCCGATGCCGCCTTCGCATCCGCGCAACGCGGCGCGCCCCGCTACCGCAACCGCACCGCAGGCCGCAAGGACTCCCCGCATCCGCAAGGCCCGTCGAGGCAATATCGCACCGCACCCTGCAGCGCCGCCAAACACCCGGCGTCATCGATGGCGGTCGCGGCGATCTCGACGTCGCCCATGGGGTCGCGCAGCCAGATGATGTCGCGCAGGAGGTCGGGTCGCAGCACCACGCGCCCCACGCGCGCCGCATGTCCCCGGCGCAACGCCCAACACACCTGCGCGACATCCACCGCGTCGACACCACACACGACCGCGCCCTCAGTTCGACTGCGCGGCAACGGCGTCGAAGACCTCCGACGCCAGCGCCTGCCGCGCCAGGCACACCAGCAAGGTCCGTGCGCGCGTCTGCGCATCCACGTCGCGTGCGTCCATGTCGCGCGCGGCGAACCGCGCCATTTCGCGCAACCACTCCGAGGTCTGCGATTCGATCAATCGCTCGATCCACCCGGCGCCGCCGTGATCGAGCAGGGTCGCCACGACCGACGCCGCGGCCGCGAGCGCCTCCTCGGAGGAACGGGCCGTGAGCAGGAACACGGCACGCAGGCTCTTGAGCGCGCTGTCGCTGGCGCAGGCGAAATCGGTGCGGGTATCGAGGTCTTGCATGGCAGATCGCTTCCGTCGGGGGAGACTCGACGGTGCGCCTGGAATGCAGCCGCGTCAGTCGTCCCTTGGGGCAACCCAGTGCAAGCCGAATGAAGTTGACTGGGTAGGACGAATCCTAGTGCACGGCGGACGCGCGCTTGATCTTACTTCCCGGCGCGCGAAGGCCCCACGCACAGCGCGCACTGCCGCCCGCGGCGCACGTTGTAGATCCGGCCGACCATGTAGATCCACGCGCTGATCCCGCCCCAGATCAGCGCCTCGCTGACGGCATAGTGCAGCGGACGATCGCGCAGCACATGCGACACGAGAATCACCGGGAAGGCGACGGAGAAGGCGGCGAGCAACCAGCGGAGCCAGGGCATGTGCGGTGTTCCTGTCGGGCGTCGATGACAGGGACGCCCACCGGGGCCGAATGTGACCGCCCTACTTCAAGGCAGGCAACAGCTTCTCCGTGAACAGCTTGAACGTCAGCAGATGCGGTTGGCGTTCGTTGTAGTTGGTCGTGGTGATCACGACGACCGCGTGTTTGTCGGGCAGGAGGAAGACGGTATTGCCGCCCGACCCCGCCATCGCCGGATACGTGCGGACCTGCTTGCCCACCGGCACCTTCATCAGCCACCACAGGTAACCGTAGTCGGCTTCCTCCCGCGCCGTGGCCTGCGCGGACAGCGACGCCTGCACCCACGCGGCCGGCACGACCTGCTTGCCGTTCGCACGCCCGCCGTCGAGATACAGCTGCCCGATCTTCCACAAATCGCGCGTACGCAACCCGAGCCCGCCGCCCGCTTGCGCCAGCCCCGATGGCGAGAATTGCCACTCCGGTTTTTCGATCCCCAGCGGATCGAACAGGCGCCGCTGTGCGTAGTCCTGCAGTTGTTCGCCGACGGCGGTCTGCACTACTTCGCCCAGCGTCGTCACGCCCGCGGTGCAATAGCGAAAGCTGCGCCCGTGCGGCGAATCCTTCGGCTTCGGGATCCACGCGGGGAAGCCCTGCATCGGCAGATCCACCCAGAACTGCACCCAATCCTCGACCAGGTACATGCGTTCTTCGTTGCCGCGCGAAAATTGGTTCTCGTCGTCGCATTCGACGATCGCCGACATCGTCAGCAGATCCTCGACAGTGATCGCGGCCTTGCGCGGATCGGGGTTCTGCATGCGCTCCCGACGCGCGGGCGGCAGAAGGTCGAAGACGCGCGCATCCTTGCCCTGGATCTTGCCGTCTTCGATCGCCAGGCCCGCGAGGACGCCCGCGACGGTCTTCGTCGCCGAGCGCGTGTTGCGCCGCGCGTCCGCGCCGCCGTCGTCGTCGAAGTAATGTTCGTAGACGATCTTCCCGTCCCGCGCCACGAGCACGCTCGTGATCGCCTTGAAGTCGCCATGTTCGACCGCGCGGGTCGCGGGCGCGAACGCGTCCTGCGCCTGCGCGGCCATCGGAGCCAACACGCACATCGCCACCAGGGACCAACGCGACATCGACGATCTCCTCCAGGGGAGATCGCAGGCTAGCACCGCCGCAGCAACCGTTCTTGTATCCGCGCAACCTCGCTGCGGCCCAGCGACAGGCGCCGGAATGCCCCCGGCGTCATGCCGAACTCGGCGACGAAGCAGCGATGCAGATGACTTTGGTCGACGAACCCGAGCGCGGATGCAGCGTCCGCCACCGGGCGCCCGCGCGCGATCGCCGACAACGCACGATGCAGGCGACGCTGCCGAATCCAATCGCTCGGCGCCTGCCCGAACCGACGCCGGAACATGCGCGCGAGATACACCGGATGCAGGTTGACCAGCGCGGCGAGTTCGCGAATCGAGGGCGGATCGGCGTCAGCATCCTCCAGGCGTTCGACCACGCGATCGAGCACTGCATCGCCCCGCTCGCTCGCGCGCTCGCTGTATCGATCCACGAGCAGTTCGCTCACGATCGTTTCGACCGCCAGCGGCGAAGACGCCTCCCACTGCCACAACTCGGGCATCAGGCGCAGTGCCCGGCCGAGCGCGCGACGATCGAGCCGCACGGGCACATCCGATGTTTCGATCCCGTCGGTGAACCGCCGCCACGCATCGCGCGGCATCGTCAGCGTGAGGAACAAGCCATCGAGCGACTTGAAGCGATCGCGATGCTCGGTGCCCGGCGGATTGAGGATCAGCGCCGGCTCGACGCACACCGCCGGCATCCCGCGCGCCTCGCTCGCGTACGGCCCGGCGAGCAACAGCACGAGATGCATGTCGTCGTGTTGGTGGCGATGGATCGCGTGTTCCGGGATCGTCGGCCGCAATTGCGCGAGTGCGATGTCGGCCGTCGCCTGGTGGCGGACCGAGTGGCCCATGACGCCGAGGGGGAGCACAGTTCGCATGGCGGTGCTGTTTTAGCACGCGCCCGGGCCCTACATCGCGATCCCGCTCTCCAGGCGCGATGGCGCGGGTGGTTGCACCTCGCCCAACATCTGACGCAGGTCGAGTTCGACCTCCTCGCAGATCTGCGTGATCGGCACGTCGTTCGCGCCGCATTCGAACGGGTTTTCGGTGCTCGAGCCGACCTCGTCGAGCGAAACGTACATCCAGGAGATGAGCAGGCTCAGCGGAATGGCCAGCCACACCATGTAGCCACTCGCCCACTCCCCGACCACCGCGTTCAGGCGCGCCAGTTCGCTGATCATGCCGAAGGGCAGCAACACGCACAGGATCCTGACGAACATCGAGTGGATGAAGGCGAACTGCCGCGGATACGGGTAGTTCTTGATGCGCTCCACCTTGCCCTGCAGGTCGCCAAGTTCGCGCAGCGCGCGTTGCACTTCGGCGAACGCATTCGCAGGGATCGTGCCGGCGTCCGCCAACCGTTTCGCATCGGCACTCTGCAGCGCCAGCACCTGCCATGGCGGGTTGCGCGACGCGAGGACCTGCGCCGCTTCGTCCGCCACGATGAACCGCGAAAGTTCGGAGGGAAGCGGCTTCTCGCGCTCCGGCACCTTGTAGTACTTCTGCCATTCGACGAAGTTCGATTTCTCCGTCTGCTCCCAAGGCTTGGGTTCGCGCAATGCATGGCGCAGCGCTGCCAGCCAGGCGAGCTGGCGGTTGATCAGCACCCGCGCGGCGTCCGCATCGGGCAGCAAGTCGCGGCAACTCGTGCCGAACGCGCGGCTGCCACTCGCGATCGAAGCCCACAGTGCTTGCGCCTCCTGCATGCGCCCGTAGGTCTGCTGGTTCTTGAACCCGGCCGACAGCGCGACCGTGGTGCCGAGCAGGAAGACGACGGGGAACGGGATCTGCAGGAAATGCAGCCCCGCCACTTCATACAGCAATACCGGCACCGTGCTGAGCACGGTCAGCACGTAGATGCTGCGCCGCGTCCACATCAGGAACTCGGCGACCGTGTAGGAGCGTTCGATCAGCATGGCGCCCTCTCCGGATCATGGCGGCACACCATGGAAACCGAAGAACCCGAAACAAGCGGCCACTCAGGGGTAGACGAGTTCCAACGTCATGCTGCCATCGATCGTTTCCGGGCCCCTCACTTCGAGATTGTTGCGCGGCGCTAACGTAATGCTGAAGGAGAGCGTTGCTGTCGCCCAAATGCTCACGATCGCGGGCGGCCCCGTGGTCGGACCAAAGGCCAAGTAGTTGGCACCGGTGTGTGGCACGGCCCACGGTCGCCCACCGATGGCCGCGTAGGGACCGGAGAGCTGGGTGGATTGGATGATATTGGTCGGCGAGGCGTCCAACGTCGGCACGTCGGCCGTCACGATGTAGTAGCCGATCGGCTTGCCTGCAGCCGTGGTGCCCAAGCCGAACGAATACTCCGGAATTGCGCCGCCCAATGCCGTGCCGCGCCGATTGTCGATCACAAGCATCGCGACGGCAGCGGGCGCGCTGCAGTCGATGCGTACGTCTACGTCTCTGCGAGACAGGGTGGTCGTTGCCGTGGGCGACAGACTGGCTAGGGGGATATCGCCGACATCGATGTTCCCCCCGCCGTTCGGGAAACGGATGGTGCACGGGCCCGGCGCCGCGGCGGCGACGATTCCGAAAGCGGCCTTCGCCGGTGCGGCCGGACTTTCGAAGAAGCCGTGGGCTTCGATCGGCACATCCTTCGAGACGCGCCTTCCTGCGCGTTGATCCACCCGCGTGTCCACGTCCACCGTGGCCGATAGCGTCATGCCATGGACGGATTGCCCGTCGCGATACGGCGCAAGCCCGCGCCCGGGCAGCAGCGGCTGCACCGGACCGATCTGCGAGGGCCGTGCGCCCGTCGATGGCACGTCGCCGAGATCGACCGGCTGCCCGTCGACCGTCGCATCGCGCACGCGGAGCGCAAACGCGCCCTTGTCGGCGAGCTGGAAGCGCTCCGGTTGGCTCGCGGTGACGCCGCGGTAGAACACCGTGAGATCCATCGGCGTCGGGCACACTACCGTCAGTTGCACCGATCGCGCGGGAAGCGTGCGGGTAGCGTCGCCGCCATACAACTTGCCGTAATCGACGACCGGCTCGCTCACGCGCATGGTGCATTCCGGTGCTTGCGCCGCGGCGTTGCCCGCGACGATCAACAAGCCCAGCAACGCAAGACAGGCCGCGAACGGCGGAAACTGCATCATTCTTGAAACGCGCATTCGCATCCCCTCTTAGTGGTCACTCTGTTTTTCGGTGGTGACCTGGCTGATCGCGCTCAATTGGCCGATCGCGAACTTGTTCTTGTCCAGCCGGCCCGGGCGGCACAGCGCCTTCGCCGTCTCGTAGTAGTCGTCCAGGTTCGGCGTCTGAGGCAGCGTGAACTCGAGCGTGCAGACGCCGCCGTCGACGGTATGCACTTCGAAGGCTTCGCCCGCCGGATCCTTGGTGAGGAAGATTTCGCCACCGTCGGTGACCATCGTGACGAGCTGCTGCTTGCTGTCGAGCACCGACGCGCCCTGGGGCACGGGCTTGCCGTCCGGCAGCGTGGCCAGCAGGAGCACGCGGCGTGCCCTTTCGACCGCGAACGGAAGGTACTGCACGGAACCGCGGCCGGCTTCGACTTCCTGGCGCCCGTTGTCCACCGTGATGTTGCGCGGCAAGGTCTTCGGCACCAGGTCGATCGCACTCACGCGATACGCGTTGAGTTGCGACACCACGGCCTTCCCGCGCCAGTCGGTCCACACCGGGCCGGCAGGCGTGTTGACCTTGACGCCGGCCACGTCGCCCACCGACACGATGGCGAAGCTGTCCTGGATCGCATACGGCGACAAGGTCACGCCGTCGCCGTGCAGCGCCACGCCACCGCGCAGCCCGTAATTGCTGCCGCTGTCGCCGTCGGAGCCGCGCGAGTACCCGAGATCCAGCTGCGTGTAGCGCGGCAGCATCGAGACGTCGACGCGCGTGTTGGTCGCCTCGTAACGCGTGTTGTGTTCCGCCGACACGCGATAGCGCAGGGTGTCGCTGACGCGATCGTCGACGCTCACGGTATAGCGGTCGTCGCTGCCGCGGCGGTTCATGGTCGTGGTCATGTAACGGCTCGTCGACCCCAGCGGGATGCGCACGTTGATGTAGAAGGCGTTGTCGTTCGCAGTGGACGCGTGGTCGAGGTTCCATTCGGCGTTCGCCGACACCGAGACGCGACCGAACTGCCTGCCCCACGACGCGGTGAGGCGCTGGTAGTCGATGTTCTGGTAGCTCGTCGTACTGGTATATGCCAGGCCCAGGCTGCCCAGGCGCGGGTCGGACCAGTTGCCGCCGACGCTGTAGCTCGACTCGCTGCGATCGGCCGGAGGCACGGTCGGGTCGACCGTCGTGTCCAGCAGGTCGCGATAGTGCTTCGAACGTTCGAGCACGGAAGCATTGATGCTGAAGCGGTCCACGATCTGCTGCTGGATCGACAGGTTGACCTGTCCGCCCGACACGCCTTCGCCGGTTGCACGCGTGAAGATCGTTTGCCCGTTGAGCGAGGTGGCCTTGCCGAGGCGTGCGAATGCGCCCACGCCCAACGCGCCGTAGCCCTCGCCCACCATCGCGCCGCTGGACACGGTGCCGAATTTCTTCATCGGCCACGTGCCGCTGCCGCTGATCACCCAGGGCTTCTTGTCGCCGTAGCCATTGGTGTCGCGCACTTCGCCGACGGTCAGCGAGTAGCCGGTGGGAGTCGCCGTCGCCGTGCTCGCAACGGAGGCCGCGGGCACGGAGAACTGGCGCTCCGAGTTGTCGGCCTCGGTCACCGTGACCTGCAGCGTCGAGATGTTGTCGAGCAGCGGCAGGTTCGACAGCGAGAATGGGCCCGGCGGCACAACCGTCGAATAGATCAGCACGCCAGACTGGCGCACGTCGACACGCGCCTGGCTCTGCGCGATACCGTCGACGCTGCCGGACGCGCCTTGCGACAGGTAGGTTTCAGGCAGCAACTGCACGCCGGTGACGAGTGCGCCCGGCAGCACGGCGTTGTCCATCGTCACGTCGCCGATCTGCAGCAGCGAGCGCGCGTTGATCAACGTGCGCTGCGCGTAGGTATGGCGCCGTTCGAAGTTGCTAACGCCGTTGGAATCGCTGTAGGACTGCGCGCTGCGCACCATCCAGTCGCCGGCGTTCAGGCCGACTTCGGTATTCGCGACCAGGTTGTCGCTGCTGCTTCCGGCGAAATCGGCGCGGCTGCCGAACACTTCGTAATTCAACAAGGCGCCGGTGCCGCCGCGTGCGAACGGGATGGCGGCGCGCTTCTCCGGCACCAGCGCATCCTGCGGCACGACCAGGCCGATTTCGCCGATTTCCGGGCGCAAGTCGATCTGTGCGTACGGGTGCGCGTCCTTGAGGCTCAGGCACGCGGCCTGGGCGCTGCCACTCGGGAGCGCCTTGAGCCCGGCGGCATCCGCCACCGTCGCGTCGAGGCACAAATCGCCCGCAGAATCGAAGCTCGCGATGGTCTTGCCGCGCTTGACGCCGTTGACGACCAGCGACACTTGGTGGACGCCTGGTGTGAAGCGCTGCGCCTGTTTGAGGTAATCGGCGAGCTTGGGATCGAAGCCGCGCTGCTTCAGCAATTCCGAATCGAAGTTGGCGATGCCGCTGGCGGCGCCGGTGCCCGTCAACGCGATGCCGTCGTTGTCGCCGGTGTCCGCCGCGAGTGCCTCAAGGCTGGACGAGGTCAGGACGACGGCGAGGCCCAGCGCAAGGCGATGGCGGCGCGGCAGTGCGCAGGAACGGACATCGGTAGGTTCAAGAATGGTCACAACGGTCATCCATATGCATCGTGATGCCACTGACGGCGTACCGCGCGCCTATGACAGAGGGTTCCTCGGCAAGCCCTCCCGGTGCGAGAGAACCTCGACATCCATTGCTTGATTGCGCTCGGCTAAAGGTGGTCGGCAAGGGTCACTTCAGCGGCGCTTCGTAGTTGTCGGTGATGTAGCCGTAGACAGTGGCGGGCTGGATGCGCACTTTGTTCGCGGCGGCGGAGGATGCCGCGTCCTTCAGCGACATCTTCAGGTGTTCGCCGGGAAGCACGTACGCGCGCGGCAGCGTCGCGGTTGCGTTACCCGGAAGCAGGTGCACTTCCTGACTCATGCGTACGACGTAAGGGCTGTCGTTGCGCACCGTCAATTCGTTGCCCGCGCGCGACCAGGACAGCAGCGTCCACGGGTCGTCCCGCCTCGGCAGACCCGCGGGATTGATGATCACCGGCAGGTTCTGGCGTACGCCGATGCCGATACGCATCTGCCCGGGCTTGCTGTTGTCACGGTCCGGCACGCCTTCCAGCAGGACGCGCTTGAGTCGCTGTGTCTTCAACGGCTCCTTGGTCTGCAGGATGAAGCGCACCATTTGAGTTTTTCCCGGTTCGACGCGCGTCACCATCGGTTCGACGCGGAGCAGCTTGTCCTTGTCTTCGGGAATGTCCTGCAGGGTTACCAGTAGCAGCGAGGCTCGCTTGTCGCTGTTGGTGACGATGAGGCTGGCCTCCCTGTCGGCCTCGTTGACGATGACGACGGAGGTCTGCGGCACCATGCCGTCAGCGCGTGCCGAACTGGCCGTCGCCGCAAACAGGACGGCGAACGCCGCTCCGACCAAGCCCACACGGGAAACCTGAAACACGGAAATTCTCCTCGTCCGAAGACGCGCAATCGAGAGAGCCAGAGGCCTCCCCGGCGGATCCGGGGAGGCAGAAACCAGCCGCCCGGAAAACCGGGCTGCTGCAACGCAGTTACAGGTAGACGATGTCCAGGGTCATCGAACCGTCGATGCTTTCCATCGACGTCAGCGCGAGCGTGTCGGTCGGCGCGATCGATGGCAGCACGCGTAGATCCCAGCTGGCACTCGTCATTACGGTCGGGCCACCGCTCGCGCCCGTGCGAACACCGGTCAGGATTTGGTTGCCTGCACCGTGCTCCACCTTGACGCCACCCGCCGGCACCGTCCACAAGTTGGAGCCGGCAGCACTAGCGATGGCGTTCGCGGCGACGCCGTCGGCCTTGGGATTGCTCACCACGAGCTCATACGAGCCGATCGGATTGCCACCCGTAGTCTCGCCGAGACCGAAGAACGAGGCGCCCGCCTCAAACTGCGTACCGGTACGATTCTCGGTGGCCTGCGTGGCGAAACGCGTGGCCGCGGCGCATGCGATACCGACCGACACCACCCGCTCCGGCAGCGGCGTCGGGGCCAGCGGATCCAGCGATGCGAGATCGATCTGACCCAGGTCGACATTGCCGCCATTGGAGAGCGTGAGCGTGCACGAACCGGGAACGATAGTGCCGACAACCGACAGGTCGGCCGTGCTCTGGGCCATGGCGATTGGCGAGAGGGCTACCAGCATCGTGGCAGCGAGGAAGGAATAACGCAGCTTCATGGGATGTCTCCGAAGAATCGAAAGAGGGGCCGTCCAGCGCAGGGCTGGCGAACGGTCGTCAGATGTAGGTGATTTCCAGCGTCGCGCTACCATCGATCAGAGCATCCGCCGTCAGGTTCATCAGCGAAGTGGGCTCGATCGCGGCCGTGACCTGGAGGTTGAAGTCGCCCGTCGTGATCGCCACCGGACCGCTGCCCGCCGTGCCGTACGCGCGATACCGGGTATTCGTGGCCACATTGCTCTTCTGCCAATCGCCGGCGGCGGCGACCCACGAGACCAGATCGGTGCTCTGGATGAACGATGAGGCTGCGCCATCGGCCACCGGCGTGTTCAATTGGATCAGGAACGTGCCGAGCGGGTTGCCAGTGGCGCCGTTCGAAAGGCCCAAGCCGAAGCGCGTCGTGGAATTCGCGTGGAACACAGGCAAGGTCGCAATGCGATTGTCGAAGGCCGTCATGGCAATGACCGTCGGCGCAGTGCAGACAACGTTGGCCGCTACGGTTTGCGGAGGCCGGAACGTGGGGGTCCCCAGCGACAGCGCGCTGGTGTTGATCTGGCCCAGATCCACGACGCCACCATTGGCCAACGTGACGGTGCACGAACCCGGCACGATGCTGCCGCTGATGCTGACATCGCCCGTGCTTTGAGCGAAGGCCGCCGGGGCGGCGACTGCGAGCAACGCCGCAGTCAGGAGGTTGTTACGCAGCTTCATGAGAAATCTCCAAACGAGTGACAACGAGAGAAAAAAGGGGACTGACCCCGGGATACGCCAGCACCGCGCGACCGGATGGATCGCACGTGGACAGCGAGTTCTTTCCGTTTACAACTGCATGACTGTTCGCCCTTCGGTCGCGGTCAGCGGCGGCAAAGGTATCTGCTCAATCCGCTGTCGCCCCACTCGAAACGACTGGAGAGTTGAGGGAAACTTCTCGCGCGAAAAATTACGTTGCGCTTCCTGCATCACGCATCACCCCATGCATTGCATCAAGCCGTGTCGACCCCTGCCTGACGTGCCGCTAATGAATCACTCGCTTATCGCATTGGCAACAACGCGATGTTCGACATCGTGATCGAAAAGGTATGCGCGGAAAATTGCCTTCATGGGCAACGTGGCATGCGTAGTGCGCAACTGCGCGCATTCATGACCGTTCGCACGGGGCACGCGATGTTTCGCTCTGCTGCGAAAGCGTTTTTTATGTGAACGATGTGAGCGCATTGCACGCGCACAGCAAAGCGGCCGCGAAGATCGCGGCCGCGTAAACAGGAATCCAGTGGGTGCGCGTCAGGTCGACGCGGTCACGCGCCGCGGCACCGGCTTGGTGCGCTCAATGCCGAACGCGGTGTACACCCCACCGCACCAGACTTTGAAGTTCTTCGGCGCGTAGTGGTCGGCCGTGTGCGCGGCGGTGAAGGACAGCAGCGGAATGCGGTCCTCGACCCAGGCGAGCAGTCGTTTGGACGAACGGATCTTCTCGTAATACAACGTCATGACGACACCTGGGTTTCAGGCGCCAGGACCACGATGTGTTCGATGCCCTGGCGGAACATCTTTGCGTACGGGCAAAAGCGCTCGGCCTGACGCACGAGTTCTGCGGCCAGGCCGGGTTCGACACCCGGCAGGTGCGCGTGCAGCTCCGCCGACAGCAGGAACAGGCCGTCGATCGGGTCGCGTGCGAACGTCACCGACGCCTCCACGCTCGCGTCGTGCACCACCAGGCCACAACGCGTGGCGAGCAAACTCATGACGCCGTGGAAACACGCCGCGTAGCCCGCGGCCAGCAGCTCTTCAGGATTGCTGCCGCCGCCGGGGCCACCGAGTTCGACCGGCAAGCGCAGTTGCGCCAACAGCGCGCCGTCGCCGGTGCGCACGACGCCCGAGGCACGCCCATGCGCCGCCTCGCCGCCGGTGACGACCACGCGCCCGGTGTACAACGGCTGCGCTTGATCGCCGAAGAACTTGTCCAGCAACTGCGTCGACGGGGGCGCGAGCCGTGTCATGCGTTGGCCGATGGACTCCGGCCGTAGTCGGACTGCGCGAACCAACGATCAAAATCGAGCGCGCCCTGCCACGCTTGCCCCGCGGGCACGAGCGTCTCTTCCGACAACGCGCCGCCGAAATACAACGCATGCGGATCGGCAATGACGTCGCGCGAGTCCTTCACCCGTTCCATGAAGCGATGCGCCAGCTCCGACAGCGGCGCCCGCTCCGGTCCGGCGATGTCGAGGCTCGCATTCGCCGGCGGTTGCAATGCGGTGCGCGCCACGGCGTCGGCGACATCGTCCGCCGCGATCGGCTGGACGAGCGCCGACGGCAGACGCACGGTGTTGCCCTCGGTCGCCGACTGGATGATGCCCGGCAGGAAGTCGAAGAACTGCGTCGAATGCACGATGGTGTACGGAATGCCCGAAGCGCGGATCAGCCCTTCCTGTTTGTCTTTCGCACGGAAGTAGCCATTTGCGCGCGTGCTGGTGCCGACGACCGACAGCGCGACGTGATGCGCGACGCCGGCGCGCTTCTCCGCGGCCACGATGTTTTTGCCAGCCGTTTCGAAGAACGACGATGCGGACGCTTCGTCGAATGCCGGCGAGTTCGACAGATCGACGACGACGTTCGTGCCCTGCATCGCCGCGTCGAGCCCGTCGCCCGTCAGAATGTCGACGCCCGTCTGCGGCGCCGCCGCCGTAACGTCGTGCCCCTGGTCGCGCAACCGCTGCACCACCTTGCTGCCGATGCGGCCGGTGCCACCGATGACGAGGATTTTCATGTGCGCACTCCGTGTAGTTCGTGAGGTCGATGCTAGGAATCGTTGGCGCTGGCGAGTAGGCCCGCCATCGGCGCCAGCGTGTTGCTCTCCGCGCACCAATCGCGCGGCAGGGTGTCGAGGTCGATCCGGCGGATCTCCGTCGTCATGAAATCGATGAACGCGCGCACGCGCTTGGGCAACTGATCCCGGCTGAGATAGCAGAGGTAATGCCCGCGGTCGTCGGGTGCGTACTGGCGCAGGCAGCTCACCAGTCGGCCGTCGTGCAATGCATCGCATGCCTGGTAGGCCGGCAGTTGCGCGAGACCGTCGCCGCGCAGCACGGCGTCCAGCGTGAGTTCGGCATCGTTGAAAGTGAGCCCGCCGTGCGGAGTTGCCGACATCGGCTTGCCGTCGACCTTGAACCCCCACGGCTGCAGGCGCCCGTTGGCGGCGCGCTGGTTGATGCAGGGGTGCTGCGCGAGTTCGTCGATCGTCTCGGGCAAGCCCTGGCATGCGGCGTACTCCGAGGATGCGCACACCACCAGTTGCATCGGGATCAGCTTCTTGACGATCACCTGGCTGTCTTCGAGCGAGCCTTCACGAAAGGCGACGTCGATGCGGTCGTTGACCAGGTCCAGTGGCCGCTCGTCCAGCACCAGTTCCACTTCGACGTCCGGGTACAACGCGCGGAACCGCGACAGCAGCGGCGCGACGACCTTGCGACCGAAGCCGCATGTCGCCGACACCCGCAGTTGCCCGCGCGGTGCGCCTTCGCGCAGGTCCCGCATTTCCTCCATCGCCAGCAGGATGCGTTCGACCCCGGGCCGGCAGCCGTCGTAGAACCGTTCGCCTTCCGCGGTCAGCGACGTCGAACGCGTGGTGCGCGAAAACAGGCGCGCGCCCAGCTGGCCTTCCAGCTTCTGCACGCTGCGGCTGACCGCCGAGCGGCCGATGCCGAGCCGGTCGGCCGCGCGCGCGAAGCTGCCTTCGGTGGCGACCGCGAGGAAGGCCACGACGCCGGCGTAGCTCGTCGACAGGCTATGGGTGAGCAGATCGTGCGCCGGGGTGTGCGCCTGCAGCAATGGGCTCATGGGATCTCACCTTTCGAATCGGTTTCCGCGCGTGCATGCGCACGCACGACATCTCGCGCCTGCTCCAGGTGCTGCGCGCATGCATCCCTACGCACGCCGGTCAGGCGTTCGACATCCGTATCGCTCGCATCGAACACCGCGTGCAGCAGGAACACCGCGCGCGTGGTCGGCGGCAATTGCGCCAGCACCGCGAGGAATTCGGACCACACGCGGGTGGAAGGAGGCTGGTCCATGCCTCGAAGACGAATGGGCGCCCGCCCCTGTGACAGGCGATTGATGCGCCCCGCGCAACAGCCCGTATCCGGACGAACGGCTACCGCTCGCGGGCCACCGGGCCTAGATTGCCTGGCAACTTCAACGCGGAACCACGCCCCATGTCCCTGCGCATCGATTACAACGCCACCTCGCCCGAACTGGTGAAGAAGTTCGTCGAGTTCAGCCTTCTCGCCCACAAGGGCGCGATCGAGACGTCGATCATCGACCTCATCAATATCCGCGCCTCGCAGATCAACGGATGCGGGTTCTGCGTCGACATGCACAGCAAGGAAGCGACGATCCACGGTGAACGGCCGCTGCGCCTGTATCACCTCGCGATCTGGCGCGAGTCCAACCTGTTCTCCCCGCGGGAACGTGCCGCGCTGGAATGGACCGAAGCGCTCACCACGCTGCCGCCGCACGGCGTGCCGCAGGCGACCTTCGACGCAGTGCGCGAACACCTGTCGGAAAAAGAGTTGTCCGACCTCACGTTCTGCATCGTGGCGATCAACGCCTGGAACCGCATCAGCGTCGGCTTCACGGCGGTGCCCGGGTCGATGGACAAGGCCTACGGTCTGACGCGCGCCAACCTGTCCTGAGCGGGGAACAAGCCGGCGCGCATTCCCGTGGATTGAGGCCAGGCCCCCGCTACGCGCGGCGGATGTCACAATGCGTCTTTCCAAATCGTCGTTTCGATATGGAAGACGCCACCGAGATCTTTGGCCAACTCAGGCCGCGCCTGTTGGGCGCGGCCTATCGCATGCTCGGGTCGTCCGCGGAAGCGGAAGACACCGTGCAGGATGTCTGGCTGCGCTGGCACGAGGCCGACAAGGCCGCGATCGACAACCCCGAAGCCTGGCTGATCGCGACCACCACGCGCCGCGCGATCGACCGTTTGCGCTCGGCGCATGCGCAGCGGGAGCAGTACGTCGGCATGTGGCTGCCCGAGCCCGTCCTCACCGATGGCCCGGCAACGCCGGAGCAAGTCAACGCAATCTCCAACGACCTGTCGATCGCCTTCCTCACGGTGCTCGAACGCCTCGCGCCCGACGCGCGCGCTGCCTTCCTGCTGCATGAGGTCTTCGAAGCCGATTACGCGGACATCGCGAAGACCCTCGGCAAGACCGAGGCGGCGACGCGCCAGATCGTGCATCGCGCCAAGCGGCAACTCGCCGAAGACCGCAAGCGTTACCTCGTCACCGAGCAAGCGCACCAGCGCCTGATGCGCCGTTTCGCCGATGCCCTCTCGCGCGGCGATTTCACCGGCCTGAGGTCGATGATGTCCGAATCGGCGGAGCTCGTCGGCGACGGCGGTGGCTTCGTCAACAGTTTCCCCAAGCCGCTGGTCGGCGGCGAGCGCGTCGCGCAACTGCTCTTCGCGCCCACCTTGCGCCGCGAAGAAAACCACCTGCGCATCGAGCTGGTGGAAATCAACGGCGCGATCGGCATCCTGCGTTACCTGGACGGCGAACTCGAATCCGCGCAATCCTTCGTCAGCGACGGCGAACACATCCAGCGCGTCTACGTGCAGCGCAATCCGGAGAAACTCGCCCGCATCCGCGCGCACCGCTCGCTGCAGGTCGCCTGAGTTTCACTCATCCGTTTCATTGATGCGCAATGCGCAACGCATTGCATCATCCGCCATGTCTACCGTTGGTCACCCCGCGGGACTACGTTATCCGGGTCGCCCCACGCGACCAACCCAAGGAAACGCACATGTCCCATATCACCACGCAAGACGGCACCCAGATCTTCTACAAGGATTGGGGCCAGGGCCAACCCATCGTCTTCCACCACGGCTGGCCCCTGTCCGGCGACGACTGGGACACGCAGATGCAGTTTTTCCTGCAGCAGGGTTATCGCGTCATCGCCCATGACCGCCGCGGGCACGGCCGCTCGACGCAGACCTCCGGTGGCCACGAGATGGACACCTATGCCGCCGACGTCGCCGCCCTCGTGCAGAAGCTCGACCTGCGCGACGCCATCCACGTCGGCCATTCCACCGGCGGTGGTGAAGCCGTGCGTTACGTTGCGAAACACGGCAAGGACCGCGTCGCGAAACTTGCCATCCTCGGCGCCGTGCCGCCGATCATGGTGAAGTCCGACAAGAATCCCGGCGGCACGCCGATCGAAGTGTTCGACGGCTTCCGCAAGGACCTGGCCGCCAATCGCGCGGGTTTGTATTGGAACGTCCCGATGCCCTTCTACGGTTTCAACCGCGAAGGCACGCCGATCGACGAAGCCATCCGCCAGAACTGGTGGCGCCAGGCGATGATGGGCGCGACCAACGCGCACTACGAGTGCATCAAGGCGTTCTCCGAAACCGACTTCACCGAGGACCTCAGGAGCATCACCGTCCCCACGCTGGTGATGCATGGCGACGACGACCAGATCGTGCCGATCGCTGATTCGGCGTTGCTCTCGAGCAAGTTGCTGAAGAACGGCACGCTGAAGGTCTACAAAGGATTCCCGCACGGCATGGCGACGACGCATGCGGACGTGATCAACAAGGATCTGCTGGCGTTCTTCAAGAGCTGAGTGGCTCAAGCCCCTCTCTGATTCGGGGAGGGGCTTTCGGGCTGCGCTGGTAAAGCTACGAAACGGGGCTCACCCCGGATTGACTCCATGCAGATCGATCACCCCCAGGGCCCCGGCGATCACTACGCCGAGGATCAACATGACCGACAATGCGATCCGTTTCGTCAACGCGTTGACCGTGCGCTTGCTGGTCGCGTCGTCGACGAGCATGTAATAGAGGCCCGCGCCGAGGTTGTAGAGGATCACGGCCAGGAACGCGACGATCACGAGGGTTTTCATGGCCCGGAAGGATAGGCAGGGCCCGCCGGGGCCGACAGACTCAGACGCGGCCGATTCGACCGGATCAGATGGTCGTACGCTTTACGCCGCGCTGGCCGGCGACATCGCCGCCTCCATCGCCAACGGCACGCTGCGCCCGGGCGATCGCCTGCCCTCCGTCCGCCAGCTCACCGCCAGCCGGCACGTCAGCCCGGCGACCGTCTTCGAGGCCTATTACCTGCTGGAAGCACGGGGCCTGGTGCGTGCGCGACCGCGCTCGGGTTACTACGTCGCGCAAGCGCCCGCGCATGTGCCCGCCGAACCGCGCACGCCCTCCAATCCCGATACTGCCCCGCGCGCCGTCGCGATCACCGACCTGATCTACGCGACCTTGCAGGCCACCGCCTCGCGCGACGTCATTCCGCTCGGCTCCGCATTCCCGAGCCCTGCGTTGTTTCCGTGGCAGCAACTAGCGCGCACGATGGCGCAAACGGTGACCAGGCTCGATGCGTGGAGCAGCGTCGAATCGCTGACGCCCGGCCACGAAGGACTGCGCCGGCAAATCGCCACGCGTTATCTGCTCGACGGTGTCAGCACGCACGTGGACGACATCATCGTCACCAATGGCGCGATGGAAGCCTTGAACCTCGCGCTGGCGGCGGTGAGCAAACCCGGCGACGCCGTGGTGGTGGAATCGCCCTGTTTCTACGCCTGCCTGCAGGCGATCGAACGCCTCGGCCTGCGCGCGATCGAAGTCGCGACCGATCCGCGCAGCGGCATCGACCTGGCCGCGCTCGAACAGGCGATCGTCGATCACCAGCCCGCGGCGCTCTGGCTGATGACGAACTTCCAGAACCCGCTCACCGCCACGATGGATGCCGGGAAGAAACGCGCACTCGTCGAACTCCTGCACAAACACGCGCTTCCGATGGTGGAAGACGACGCCTACATGGAGTTGTACGCGGGCGACGAACGCCCCGCATCAACCAAAGCCTTCGACCGCGATGGTTGGGTGCTGCACTGCAGCTCGTTCTCGAAATCGCTGGCGCCGGGGTTGCGCGTGGGTTGGGTGTCCGCGGGCCGCTTCGCGCGCGAGGTGGCGCAACAGAAACTCGCCGCGTCGCTCGCCACGTCGGTGCCCGCGCAGGAAGCGCTCGCCCACTATCTCGCGCGCGGCCACTATGAACGCCACTTGCGCGCGCTGCGCGCACGCATGCGCAGCCAGCGAGATGCCTATGCCGAACTGATCGGGGCGGCCTTCCCCGCGGGCACGCGCATCAGCCGCCCGGGCGGCGGTTACTTCCTGTGGGTGGAACTGCCCGCAGGCACCGATGCCATGCGCCTGGCGCGCCAGGCCATGGCCGCCGGCATCAGCCTCGCACCGGGCCCGCTGTTCAGCGCATCACGCAATTTCGTGGACTGCGTCCGCATCAACTGCGGCCATCCGCTGAACGAAACCGTGGCCAATGCCATCCATCACCTCGGCCGGCTCGCCGCAAGCCCCTAAAATGCCGGGGTGACCATTCTCTGCCGCCTCTCCGACGACGCACGCATGTTCGAAGTGCGCTACGTGGGCGAACTCGACTACGCGATGCGCACGCGCGCGGTGGAAGCCACGCAGCGGCGGCTGAAGGACTGTTGGGTGAAGCAGATCCTGATCGATTTCAGCGATTCCTGGACGGTGGACACGCCCGACCCCGCCGAGGTGGAGCGATTCCGCAATACGCTTTCGCGCGCGACCTATCCGCGCGGCTCGCGCATCGCCTTCCTCAACCCGCCCGCGCAGTACGACCACGACGCGATCCAGGTGGGGCGTATGGCGGCGCATTTCGTGGGCCGTCGTTTCCATGACCGGTCGCATGCATTGGCCTGGTTGCGCGGACGACTCTGACGGCGCGCGGCGCAATGGCCGCTCGCTCCGGCCGCTTACGTCGAATGGAGAGGTTCAGTCTCCTTCGGTAACCTTTCCTTGATGACCACGCTGCTGCGCCTGTCCGATGACGCCACGTTGTTCGAGGTCTGCTACATCGGCGAGATCGACCATCGCGTGCGCGTGCGCGCGGTACACGAGATGCAGCAGCGCCTGAAGGATGGTTGGGTCAAGCAACTGCTGATCGACTTCACGCGCGCGATGCCGACCGGCCCGGTCGACGCCGAGCACGCCGAGGCGGTTCGCGAAGCGTGGCAGCAATCCACGTTCCCGCGCGGCGCACGCATCGCGCTGCTCAATCCGCCCGACGATTACGACGGGCCGATGGTGCAGGCCGGCGAAGCCGCGCACTTCACCCTCCGGCGGTTCCATGAACGCCAGCATGCGCTGGCGTGGTTGAAAGGAACGCTCTGAGCGCGATCAGTACGCCTGGTTTTCGTAGGGCACCGCCGACCAGGCCGGGTTGACCACCGCAACCGCCTGCGTCGTGGCGTTCGCGCCTTTCCGCCAGATCACGTTCTGCCCGCTCTGCGGGTGGCGCCAGAGGATGTCGGCGAAGCCGTCGCCATCGTAGTCGCCCACGTTCGCCACGCGCCACGCCGTGGACACGCTGGCGACCGCGATCGTGGTCGCGTTGTTGGCCGCGCGCCAGATCGTATTCCCGCCGTTGGCGGTGTTGCGCCAGAGGATGTCGGACGTGCCGTCGGCGTCGAAGTCGCCGATGCCGACCACCTTCCAATCCAGGTCCGTTGCCGCCACGCCCTGCGCGGCGCCGCTGTTGGCCGACCGCCAGATCACGTTCGCCCCGGTGCCCGTGTTGCGCCACAGGATGTCGGCGATGGCATCGCCGTTGAAGTCGCCGACGCCGGCGACCGTCCAGCCCGCGGCGACGGACGCGACCGCGCGTGGTGTCGCGGCATTCCCCGACAACCACAGGCTGTTGGACCCATTGGGGTTGTGCCACAACACATCCGTGCGTCCGTCGGCGTTGAAATCGCCGAAGCCCGCGGGCTCCCAACCGCCGCCGACCGTCTTCACCGCGATCGTGGCCGCGCTGTTCCCCGAACGCCATATCACGCTCTGGCCCGACGAGGATTGCCGCAGGAACAGATCGGAATGCCCGTCGCCGTCGAAGTCGCCCTGCCCGGCAACGCGCCAGCCGGCGGCGGTGGCCGAGACGGCGGTGGTCGTGGCCTTGTTCGCGCGGCGCCAGATCACATTCTGGCCCGTGTTGCTGTGCCAGAACACGTCGGAGCGGCGGTCGCCGTCGTAGTCGTCGTCGGGGACGTGCCGGCGCACGGTGAAGTAGACCGCGCTCGGCGTGCCGACCTGCCCCGAGGCATCGGTGCCGCGCACGTACACCACGTGGCGCCCGTAGGCGAGCGTGCTCGTGTCGATGTTGACGACCGACAGTTCGCGCGCGGCGTTGAACGCACCATCGGACGCGCGCATGGCGATCGGCGCCGCGCCGCTCGCCCAGGGCGCGGCATCCAGGTAGGCGGCGGCGCTCGTGACGGCCTGCACGGACTCGGTGCCGTTGCTCTGGTTGTAACGCGAGTCGTCGAACCACGCCGAGACCGCGAGGGCCCGCCCGCGTTCCACCGAGATCGCCGAACCCCGCACCGCGGTCGTGTCCGGCCCGCCCGGCGAGGTGTAGGGATTCATCAGGTTGCGCGCCGCGTATTTCAGCGCGTTGAAGTTCTGCGGATACGTGGTGGACTCGAAGGTCGAACAATCCTCGAAGAATTCCTGCCCCAATTCGATGGTGTAACTCGGCGCCCCGCTCACGCCGTACACGGTGTCGGTGTTCGTGCCATCGGCGGCGTACAGGCCGATCCATTGCACCGGCTTGTAGTTGTTGAAATACGCCAGGCGGCGACCGAGGGTCTGCAGCGCCGGTCCATTCGGCGCGTTGGTCTGCGTGTTCGCCCACGGCCACAACACCAGCTGCGAGAAGCTGTGGATGTCGAGGAACATCCCGCGATAGTCGGCCGGCGCCACGCCCGTGTCGGTGCGACGGTCGGGAAGGATGCCACCGCTGTACGTGCCGCCCGCCCCCGGCGTGCCGAGGATGTAGCGCACCGCGTTCTGCACTTCGTTTTCCGACTGCGCGGCTGGCCCGCGGTAGGTCACGTTGCACGGATCGGGGCTCGATCCGTTCGCCACCGTGCCGAAGCGCCAACCGAAATTGCGATTGAGGTCGACGCCGTAGGCGTTGGCGCTGCACGGCCCGTTGTCCGTGTCGGTGTTCTTGCGCCAGGACAAGCCGGACTCGGCTTTCTTGCGCCCGTCCGGATTGGCCTGGAGCAAGAAGTGGAACCGGAAGTTGTCGAGCATCCACGTCGCATCGGGGTCGGTGCCGTAGCCCTTGACCAACCACTCGGCGAAACGCGTGGTGAGTTCGGCGGTCGTGTATTCGCGTGCATGGATGGCGGCGAGCACGACCATGTTCGGCTTGTTGGGGACCGTGGCGTCGGTGGCGGCGTTGTTCAACCGCAGCACGCGCATGCGATAGCCCTGCGCACCGCCGGTCTTCGCCCATGCCCAGGTCGGGCCGATGTCGACCACGCTCGCCAGCGACGGGTACTTCGCCGAGAGCTGGTCCATCGTCGAATAGGTTTCCTCGACGGTGCGATAGCAGACGAAGCCGGGAATCGCGTTCTGCGCGGTCAGGCTGGCCTGCCCTGCGAGCGCCTTCGCCATCYGCGATTCGCCCTTGCGCATCCGCTGCGTGGCCGCGTCGTCGATTTCCGCGCGCAGGCCCATGCCGCGCAGCATCGCCAGGTCCGCGGCGTTGGCCTCCACCTGCGCGGTGTGGCGCTTTTCGTCGATCCGCAAATGGTCGAAGCGGCCGGCGATCTGCTGCAACTGCGCCCGGTTGGCCCAGTGCACCGTGACCAGGACCAGGCGGTCGGGGTCCCCGTTGAACCCGTCGACCGGCGTGGCTGCGGTGAGCAGCCCCACCGCGGGAACGAGGGCCAGGGCGGCTGCGAGGCGAACAGCGAGGAAGCGGCGACGGGGCTGGCGAGCCGGCATGCGGGACGTCCGAGGGCAATTCAGAGGCCCGTACTGTTCCGCTGAGCTTGGGAAGCCGAGGTGAAAGCGGGGGAATCGCCCGCACGGGCCTGCGGCCCCGGCGCCTAGATCGCGTTTCCGGCGGCATGCCCCGAGGCCCACGCCCACTGGAAGTTGTAGCCCCCCAGCCAACCGGTGACGTCGACGACTTCGCCGATGAAATGCAGCCCGGGCACGCGTCTGGACTGCATCGTGCTGGAAGACAGCTCGTCCGTGTCGACGCCACCCAACGTGACCTCCGCGGTGCGATACCCCTCGGTGCCACTCGCCACCAGTAAGAAGTCGCCCAGGACTTGCGCGATCTCGCGCAGTTGCGGCGCGTTGTATTGCTTCATCGGCCGATTCGGTAGCCAGTGTTCGCACAGTCGTTGGGCGAAGCGCTTGGGCAGCACGTCGCCGAGCACCGTCTTGAGCTCGGCCGCCGGGCGATCGCGTTGCCACTGCTGCAAGGCTTCCAAAGCATCCTGGCCGGGCAGCAGATCCAGGCGGAGTTCATCGCCCGGTTGCCAGAACGAAGAGATCTGCAGGATCGACGGACCGCTGACGCCGCGATGCGTGACCAGCAAGTAGTTGCTGAAACTGGCGCCGTTGCATCGCGCGGTCACGGGCAATGCCACGCCACTGAGGTCGGCGAGGCGCTCCTGATGTTTGCCGCTCAGCGTGAGCGGCACGAGCCCCGCGCGAGTGGGCAACACGGCGTGACCGAACTGCCGCGCCAGTTCATAGCCGAATCCCGTCGCACCCATGCTGGGAATCGACAGCCCGCCACACGCAACCACCAACGCCGGCGCAGAAAACACACCGTGCGTGGTATGCAAACGAAACCGCGCCTCCTCGCTGTCGCCGTGGTTCACGCGCTCGATGCTGCAGCTGGTTTCCACGCGCACGCCGGCGGCGTCGCACTCGTCCAGCAGCATCTTGACGATCAACTTGGACGAGACATCGCAGAACAACTGCCCCAACTCTTTCTCGTGATACGCGATGCCGTGGCGCTCGACCATGGCGATGAACTGCCACGGCGTGTAGCGCGCCAGGGCCGACTTGCAGAAGTGCGGATTGGCGGACAGGTAGTTGTCGGGCGAGGCGCCGGTGTTGGTGAAATTGCAGCGCCCGCCGCCGGACATCAGGATCTTCTTGCCGACGCGGTTGGCGTGTTCGACGACCAGCACGCGCTTGCCGCGCCGGCCCGCGGTCAACGCGCACATCAGCCCGGCGGCACCTCCGCCGATGACCACGGCGTCGAAATGCGCACTCATCCGCGGGCTCCGCGATCAGGCCGCTTTCGCGGCCGCCGCCATGCGGATGCGCGGGTGGAAGGCGACCGTTCCGCCGTCGCCCATCAACTGCAGCTCGCCGTCCTGGAGCAGCGCGTTGAGCTGCATGCTGCGCTGGAACATCGCGGCCAGCGCATCGACCGTCGCCCCGTCGATGTCGATGACGGTGAGGTTGCCCAGGCGCGAAAGGCCACCTGCAATTTTTTCCCACCAAAGATCGGCGGCGCGCCCGGCGTAATTCACGACGATGACCTGCCGCGCGCGGCCGCACGCCTTGCGAATGCGCGACTCGTCGGGCTGCCCGAGGTCGATCCATTGCTCGATCTGCCCGGTGTAATCGCGCCGCCACAGATCGGGCTCTTCCTCGTTGCTCAGGCCCCTGCCGAATTCCAGGCGCTCGTCGGCGAACAGCGCAAAGGCCACCAACCGCACCATCAGCCGCTCGTCCGTTTCCGAGGGATGCTGGGCCAGGGTGAGCGGGTACGTCGCGTAGTGATGTCGGTCCAGGTCGCTGAGCTGAAGCTCGGCCTTGATGACGGTGGCCTTGAGCGCCATGGGTCGGGTGCTTTGCGGGAACGGGATGCGGAGTCTAGTCGCTTGGCGGTGACGCTGCGGGGACCGTCGTGGCGTCCAATGCCGCAATGACCTGCTCGAGCACCTGCGCATGCGGACCTGCGACATCCACGACGACGACGTCCTGCTCCCCGGTCGGCGGCTCCAGCGCATCGAGCTGGCTGGCCAACAGATGCAGGGGCATGAAATGACCGGTGCGCCCGGCCAGTCGTTCCGCGATCACCAACGGCGACGCGTGAAGGAACACGAAGCGCGTCGGCATGCCACTCTCGCGCAGGCATTGCCGATGCGCGGCACGCAGACCCGAGAACGCCAGCACGATCGAGCGGCCCCGGCCCGCGTGCTCGCGCAATGCACGTTCCAGTACACCGACCCACGGCGCGCGCTGCGCGTCGTTCAACGGCTCCCCAGCCGCCATCTGCGCCTTCGCATCGTGGGTGTGGAAATCATCGGCGTCGAGGAACACATCGCCGTAGTGCGCGGCCAGTGCGCGCGCGACCGTGGTCTTGCCGCTGCCCGCGACTCCGATGACGACGATGGCGCGTGGACGCGGTGGCATGCCGTCAGCTTGGCATGCGTTGGCCCGTTCCCGCCCACTTCTGCGTCGGCTTGTTAACCGGACCCGGATAACAGGCCCATCCGACGCCGCGTCCGCCCGTCGCTGACTGAAGGCGCACGAACCATGCTCGCATTCGGACACCTCGGCGTACTGGTCTCGATCGTCGTCGGCCTGAGCATCTCGCAGGTCCTGTTCGGATTCGGGCAGCTGCTCAGGAGGCGCGGCAGCCATCAATTCGACGCGGCTTACCTGCTTTGCAACGCGATCATCCTCGTTGTCCTCGTCGATTGCTGGTGGGGCGTCTTTTCATGGCGCGACACCACCAACTGGTCTTATCCGACGACGTGGTTCGTATTGCTCAATCCACTGCTCGTGACGATGGCCGCACAACTGCTTCCGCCCGATTGGGACGAAAGGCCGCTGGACATCCACGCGATGTACCACAGGAACCACCGGCTTATTTTCGGACTACTCGCGTTCTACCCCTTGCTCGACCTGGTGGATACGCGGTTGAAAGGGATCGCGCATTTCAGGAGCCTGGGTCCCGGCTATCTCGTTACGAACCTGGGCATGGCGGTGCTCTGCTTCATCGCGGCATTGTCGAAAAGCCGCAAGGTGCAGATGGTGTGTTCGGTCGGGATCTTGCTGGTCGTGTTCTCCTGGATCTTCGGGATCTATTCCTACGTCCGAATGTGAGCAACGAAGTGCGGCGGCGCACTGGCCGAGACCCACCCCGCCCCGCGTTCCTGACTGGGTCGGCCGCCAACGCCGGCGTTCGGAGGAACTCCGGTGCCGGAGCGCACACGTGGCTGGACTGCCGCACGCAGCGCGTCGCCGCTCCTGGCGATGGCGCTTGCGCGCGTGGCGTTCGCGCAGGATTCCTTCCCGGCACCGAGCGCGGAGAGCGCAACGCCCACCGAGCTCGACCGCGTCATCGTCACTGCACGGCGTCGCGACGAAGCTCTGCAGGATGTGCCCATCGCGGTGACCTCCCTGGATGGAAGCGAGCTGAAGTCGCGCGCGGCCGACGACTTGACAGCGCTGACAGCAGCCACGCCGAACCTCGTGCTCTACAACGCGCGCGCGTTCAACAGCGCCGTGACGGCCACCATTCGCGGCGTGGGCCAGTACGACCCGGTCTGGGGCGTGGAGCCGGCCGTGGCGATCTACATCGACGATGTGTATCTCGCGCGTCCGCAGGCGGCGTTGCTCGACATCCTCGACGTCGAACGCATCGAAGTGCTGCGCGGACCGCAGGGCACGCTATACGGCAAGAACACCATCGGCGGCGCGATCAAATACATCACGCGGTCGCCGGAACCCTACTTTTCCGGCAGCGTATCCGTCACGGCGGGGGACTACGGTCGCCTCGACGGAAAGGCGCTGATCAACATTCCCTTCAGCGACACCTTCCTTTCGCGATTCGCCTTCGGTCGCTACACGCGCGATGGCTACGGGAGGAACCTCGTCACGGGCGAAGACGTCTCGGATCGCGACGCGAGCGTGATGCGCGCCACCTTCGACTGGCTGCCGGCAGAAAGCGTGGATGTACGCCTCGCCTGGGATCGTTATCGCGACCGTTCCCATGTCATCGGGGCGCATCGCCTGCTGACCAGCCCGTTCCCACCGTACACGCCCCCCGACCCCGGCCGTTTCGATGTCCGCAGCGATGCGCCGAACCGGGACGACACCGATGCCGAAGGCGGCTCGCTCACCGTCGACTGGGCGATCGACGAGGTCTGGCGGTTCAAATCGGTCACCGCGCGGCGCACGGGGGATTCGTTCGGCTACGTGGACTTCGACACACTCCCGCAACCGGTGGCGACACTCAACCGGGATTTCCACGACGAACAGACCTCGCAGGAATTCCAGTTGCAATGGAACCGCGGAAACACGCACGCGGTGGCAGGCCTTTACTGGTCGGACGGCGAAGCCGCCGGTGCCGGGAACGTCGTCAACGGCGGCGTGTTTTTCGCCGTGACCAGCGGCGCCGTCTGGACGCGCACCAACGCGCTGTACGCAGATGTGTCCTGGGACATGACCGCGCAGGCGACCGCGGAACTCGGCCTGCGTTACACACATGAGGACAAGCGCGCATCCGTGATCTCGCGATTCACCGATCCGACGTTCCTGCACACGTTTGCCTTTCGCGCGTACTTCACGGACACCACGACGTTCAGCGCCTTCTCGCCGCGCATCGCGTTGACCTGGAAACCGACCGAGACGGCGATGTATTACCTTCAGGCCACGCGTGGCTTCAAGGGCGGCACCTACAACATTCGTGCCGACACGGTTGCCGTGCCTGCGTCCGCGCTGCCCTTGCAGGATGAAACCGCCACGTCGCTCGAGCTCGGCGCCAAAGCGCAATGGCGCGACGGGCGCATCACCCTGGACGCCGCGGTTTTCCACACCCACTACAGCGACATCCAGCTCAGCGCCGCGGTGCCCATCGACACCGATGGCAATGGCATCGACGACGATACGTTCGGGGATTTCCGCAATGCCGGCCAGGGCACGATGCAGGGTGTCGAGCTGGAGGCTTCGGCGCGAACGGGCGAACACCTGCGCCTGCTCGGACACGTCGCCTACCTGGACACGAGATACGGCGAATACATCAGCGGAGGCACCGACATCGCCGCGACCGCGCGGTTCCCGAACGCACCGGACTGGACGGCGGGCGCAAGCGCGATCGGCGAATGGGCACTCCCGGGCGGCAGCGCCTTCGACGCGCGACTCGACGTCAGCTTCCAGGGCGCGCTGTACCCGACGACCGACGTCGCTCCCATCGTCCTGCAGCCTGGGCACACGGTGTGGAACGCCTCGCTGACGTGGGCATCGCCGAAGCATGATTGGGAAGTCGCGCTGATCGGACAGAACCTCTCCGACAAGGTGTACCGAACGGGGAGCTTCTGGTTTGAATTCGTCGGCCTGGCCACTGCCTACTACGGCGCGCCGCGCACCTTGGCACTGTCGATCACGTATTCCTTCTGATCCGGGGCCGGCGTCGGCGGCGGATCCACCGCGCGTGGGCCTGCGAAGTTCATGCGTGCGCGCAATGCGGCAAACCGCGGGTCCTTGCGCAGGTTGTCCCAGTTCGCATCGACTTCGATGAAGGTCATGCGGACGTCGCGTTCGCGATACCCCCGCTCGAGCTGTGCCAACGCTCCGTCGCGATCGCCAAGCGCGTTGTACACAAGCGCGAGGTTGCTTCCGGGGACGTAGCCGGTTTGCGACCGACGGTCGAGTGCATCGCGGATGCGCTCGGCAGCGGCCCGGTCTCCCGCAGCCAGTTCACCCTGCACCAGCGACGCAAGGGCGAGGGAGCAGTCGCCGCACAGGGTCGTTGCGCGGCGAATCTGCGCCAGCCCGCCCGCGCGGTCGCCCTTCCGGATCTTCATCAGGCCGCGCGCCATCGAGGTGACCCAGAAGTCCGGTTCGATGGCGAGCGCGCTTGCACGGATCCGTTGCGCCTCGTCCGCATAGCCGGCTTCTTCGAGGAAGGAGGACACCAGCATGCACACCAACGGCGACAGCGGATTCAGCGCGTAGGCCTGCCGTGCCTGCACCGCGGATTCCTGGTGGCGGCCGATGTTCGCCAGCAGGTGCGCATACGCGAGGTGCGCTTCGGCCAGGCTGGGATTGAGTTCGATCGCGTGCTTGAGCGACGCTTCGGCCGCTTCCCAATCCCAGTCGTACCAGAATTGCACGAAGCCGCGCGACGAATACGCTTCGGCGAGCCGTGGGTCGATGGCCAGCGCACGCGCGATGGCGGCTTGCGCGAGGGGAAACGCCACGCGCGGATCCGCGTCGCCTGTCATGACCGACGCACGATACGCATACGCCATGCCGGCGTAAGCGCGGGCGCAGGTCGGATCGAGGTCGATGGCGCGGGCGAACGACGCCAGCGCCTGGCGCATGCGCGGCCCGCTCGGTCGATCCAGTTGGTAACGACCCGCGAGATACGCGCGATAGGCCACCGCGTTTTCACCATCGCACGGGCTGTGCACCGCCACGTCGGTGCGCGTGAGTGCGAGCGCGTCGGTCATCGCCGATGCCAGCGTGTCCTGCAGCGTGAACACATTGCCGGAGCGTTCGTCGAACGTGCCGGACCACAGTGTCCGGCTCTTCTGCACATCGATCAGTCGCGCGCTGACCCGGATGCGATCGCCACCGCGCTGCGTCGTCCCTTCGACGACGTAACGCGCGCCCAGTTTGTGCCCGGCGTCCAGCGGATCGGCGTCGTCGAAACGCCGGCTCGACGCCAGCGAGCGCACCTGCAGCGATGTCGAACTGCCAATGCGCGTGATCAGCGCATCGGCCAGGCCGAGCGAAAGCATCTCGTCCTGCGGACCGCTCGAGAGCGAGCGGAACGGCAGCACCGCCAAGGTCGCGTTCGCCTGCGCAGGTTCCACGTCGGGCGTGCGCGAGCGCCACGCGGCGACGCCGCCTGCGACGACCACCAGCAGCGCGACGAAGCCGACGAGCATCGGGCGCCGCAATCGTTTTGGTGGCGGAGGTACGGCAGAGATCGCGGGACTCGGCGTTGCCGTTGCGTCGTCTTCCTGCACATCCGCGACGAACCGATACCCATGCCCCGGTACGGTGACGATGAAACGGTGCTCGCCGCCTTGCGTGCCGAAGGCGCGGCGCAGGGCCGCGATCGCCTGCGTCAGCGTGTTTTCCTCGACGACGCGCCCGGGCCAGACCGCACTGAGCAATTCATCGCGCGAGACGACTTGGTCACGGTGCTCGATCAGGTAGGCCAGCGTGTCGAAGGCCTTCGCCGTCAATGGCAGAGGCGCGCCGTTGCCCTCGCGCAGTTCCCGGGACCGGGTGTCGAGGCGGTACGTCGTGAAGCGGTAACGCCGGGCGGCCGCAGGGGGCATGGATTCACCAGATTTCAGATTCTTTCACCGGAAATCGATGGCGTGGCAGGCCATCGCAGGGGGACGGTCGCCCCGCGCCGCAAGGCGCCCCTGCCCCCAATGGAGAAGATCATGGTGATGAAAGGCCTCCTCATCGGACTCGCGGCCATCGCAGCGACGAGCACTGCGGTCGCCGTCGACCCCTGGACCAACGGGTGCCCCAACACCCCGGCCAACAAGATCGTCGGGATCTGGCGCACCCAGGCGGCCGTCGGCCCCTGTGGCAGCGGCCAGTACCCGATCCAGATCCGGAACACCCTCCAGTTCCACGCAGGCGGCACGATGCTCGAGAGCGTGCCGCCGAACCCCGTGCGCGTCGAAGGCCTCGGCACCTGGAAATACAACGCCGACACCAGGCAATACCGCATGCACCTGCTCTTCGACTGGTACCTGCCCGATGGAACTTACGACGGCCACCAGACCGTCGACCGCCTGTTCCTGATGAGCAACGACGGCAAGCGCGTCGCCGGCCCGGTCCACGCCGTGCGATTCGCGGCGGACGGCAGCGTCATGGGCGAGTTGTGCGGCCACGCGGTTTCCACCCGGCAGTAGCGCGGAGCGATGCCATGAACACCAAATTCGCATGCTGCATCGCAGTCGCACTTGGCTGCGCCTGTCCGGCAGCGTTTGCACAAGACACGGCCGACATCCTGTGGCGCAACACCGCAACCGGTGCGAACGTGGTCTGGAGAGGTGGAAATCATCTGCAGACCAAGCCGGTCGCGAGCATGACTCTCGACTGGCAGGTGGTCGGGACCAAGGTGACCGGCTTGCACGGCGCCATGGGCGTCATCTGGCGCAATCGGGCGGACGGCCGCAACCTGGAATGGGTGTCGGCACAGGTCGAGGCCGCCTACGACTTGCCGACGATCCCCAAACAAACCTGGACGTTCGCGGGGGGCGGGTACTTCGACGATCACTACAGCCTGCTGTGGCGGGACACCGCGACCGGAAGAAACGTGATGTGGCGCACGGGCAACAACGGCCGCTACAACGACGTCCTTGCCACGGTCCCTCCGGCTTGGAAAGTCGTGGGCATCGGCGACTTCGACGGCGACATGTACGCCGACGTCCTCTGGCGCAACCAGGCGACGGGCGCCAATACGATCTGGCTGCGCGCGGACTCGCACGCCCCTCGGGCAATGACCGCGATCACGAATCTCGCGTGGGAGGTCGCGGGCGTGGGTGATTTCGATGGCGACAGGATGGCCGACATTCTCTGGCGGAATTCCACGACCGGCCGGAACGTCGTCTGGCATCGGGGGCTCGCGACACGTGCCGTGGCGCTCGCGACGGTGTCCAGGCTGAGCTGGCAGGTCGTCGGCGTCGGCGATTTCGACGGTGACCGAACCGCTGATGTGCTGTGGCGCGATGCAGTCGGCGGACGCAACGTGATCTGGCCGTCGGCCAACGCGGCATTGCAGTTCCCATTGGCGACGGTCGCCAACCCCGCATGGATCGTTGCAGCCGTCGGCGAGTTCGAACGGAATCCCTGGGAGTGGTGATCACGGCGCCACGGATCGCGGCAGCGGTCCGTGGCCGCCCGGCGCCGACATGGCCGGCAACGGCGACCTCGCGTCGTTGGCTCGGGTGGGCCTGCACAGGGAATGCCGATGCGCCGGACTGCGTTGCTCGCGATCGCTGCATTCTTCGCCGGTGCGTTCGGCACGACATCCTTCAAAGTCGAGCCGGGGCCGGTGGACGTGCAACAACAAACCGCCTCCGGATCGTTTCGACTCGTCGGCGCACCGGATGGCGACCTGGAAGCCCTGATGCCGGATGGGAAACCGGGCGTGACGGGCGGTGGATGCCTGGTGTTCCAGGATGCGAACGAGCAGTTCTCCTGCACGGCGCAAGGGCCGGAGTGCGACAGCCACAAGCCCGCTGCGGCCGGTTCTGCCTATTGCGACTACAGCGCCACCGCCGCCCCGACGGGCACCTGTTGGTTCAGCCCCACGTCCGATCCTTGCTACCGATCCAAACTGGATCGCCTGGAATACGACAAGCCACACGTACTCACGACGGACAGCTCGCCATTACCGCCGCCCGCGAAAGTCCGATGGCGTGTGCTGACCTGCCAAGGCTTGGTCGCCGGTGGATGCGGGAAACCCGACAACGTCGAAAACGTCGACTTCCACATGCGGTGGGGACCGGTGACGGAACCCTGATCCCCTCCGCGCCAATGGTGAGGATTCTGCACGGGCTTCAGGAACCCAAGCGACCGTAGAGCGTTTTTCACCCGGAACGAACGAGCCCGGTCGCCCAATCGGGCGACGCGAGCAAGGGGCGATGTTCGCGTTCTCCGTGCTTCCCCCCACCACTCCGGGAGTTACCCTGCATGAAAGTCCTCGCAACGACCTGCGCGGTCGGCCTGCTGTCCGCTGCCGTCGCCCTCGCTGTCCAGGCGGCCGCCGCCACCCCGACATCGCGCGACGAACGCGCCGCCACCCACATCACCCGCGCCGGCAACGGACAAGCGCTGACCGCGCCGTCGCAGGCCGCGCCTTCGACCATCGTCTCGAACTTCCTGCGTGGAAAGGGCCACGGCGCCGGGGCCGTCAACGCCTTGCGCGTGCTTTCGGACAAGCCCGACCGCAAGGGCGTCCGCCAACTGCGCATGCAGCAGGAAGTCGGTGGCCTGCGGGTGTATGGCGCTTACGTGAAGGCTGCCGTCGGCCGCAACGGCGCGCTGGTGAGCGTCATCGAAAACCTTGCGTCGATTCCGGCAACGGGCCTGAAGGCCGCGAATGTCGACGAAGCCGCAGCGCTGCGCGTCGCCCTCGTCGCGCGCAACATCCCCGGCGCTGCGCCCGCGCGCTTGCAGAAGATCGGCGCGGCAACGAAGTTCGCGAAAGCGAAGGGTTTCCACGACGGGCCGATCGTCACGCGCGTTGCCGTGCCCCTGTCCGATGGCGGCCTGCAAGTCGGTTTCCTCGTCGAAACCTGGCGCGACGCCGGCAACGACCTCGTCGAAACGCTGGTCTCCGGCGACGGCCGCGTGCTCGACACCAGCCACCGCACCGCGCGCGACGACTATCGCGTCTTCACGGTGGACCCGGAAAAGACGCCGCAGGCGATCATCAGCGGACCGACGAACTGGTTGTTCAACGGCAGCCACCTGAGCGACAACATCACCGGCAACAACGTCCACGCCTATCTGGACACCGACAACAACGGCCTGCCCGATGCCGGCGGCACGCGCGTGTCGGACCGCCGCTTCCTCGCGACATTGGATCCCAGCGTGCAGCCGTCGGTCGGCAACAACCCCGACGTCGCGGTGCAGAACCTGTTTTACCTCAACAACGTGATCCACGATCGCCTGTATGCAGCCGGCTTCGACGAAGCGGCGGGCAACTTCCAACAAAACAATTTTGGCTTGGGAGGCACGGGCAACGACTCCGTGAACGCCGAAGCGCAGGACGGCGGCAGCACCGACAACGCCAACTTCGCGACGCCACGCGACGGCCGCAATCCGCGCATGCAGATGTACCTGTGGTCTTCGCCGCAACCGGACCATCAAGTGATCGCCGGCGGCAATACGTTCGCAGCGCGTCGCGCGGAGTTCTCGCCGCCGTTCACGCCTGCGGGCTTCCAGGGCACGGTCGTCGCCGCGCTCGATGGCGGCGGTGCCAGCAACGCCGATGGTTGCGAGGCACTGACCACCAATGTCGCCGGGCGCATCGCACTGGTCGACCGCGGCACGTGCGACTTCGTCGTCAAGGCGGCCAACGCCGTGGCGGCGGGCGCGGTCGGCCTGATCGTCGCGAACAACCGCGCCGGCGATCCGGTCGTCATGGGCGGCACGGAGCCGCAGATTCCCGCGGTCATGGTGACGCAGGCGGCGGGCGCCACGCTCCGCGCTGCCTCGCCGATCGCAGCGACCATCCGCGTGATCGATCCGCCGCTGATCCGCCGCGACGGCGACCTGGACTCCGACATCGTGTGGCACGAATACGGCCACGGCCTGACTTGGCGCATGATCGGCCGCATGGAAGGCCCGTTGGGCGGCGCGATCGGCGAAGGCATGAGCGACGTGCTCGCGGTCATCGTCAACAACAACGACGTCGTCGCCGAATACTCCACGGGCATCGCGAACGGCCTGCGCACCGAGCCGTATACGAATTACTCGCGCACCTACGGCGACATCACGGGGAGTGAAGTGCACTTCGACGGCGAGGTGTACGGCGCGATCGGCTGGCAGGTGTGGACGAACTTCCAGCAGGCAGGCTTCACTGCCGACCAGACGCTGGCGGTCCTCGTCGATGGCATGAACTACACGCCGGCCGAGCCGACGTTCGAAGACATGCGCGATGGCATCCTCGCCTCGCTGACCAACGTGGGCCAGGAATGCCTGGTGTGGCGTGCGTTCGCCAAATACGGTGTCGGCGTCGGTGCGCATGGCTCGGCGCGCGGAACCAAGGTCGTGATCCGCGAATCGTTCGCGGTGCCCGCGGTTTGCGCCGCGCCGTAAGCGTCCTCGTTCCAGGTAAAGACAACGGCGGCCCGAAAGGGTCGCCGTTCTCCTTGTGAGGGTGGGCGATAATGCGTGCCCGTTCCAGGCCACGCGCTTATGAAAACCCCTGCCGGCCTGCAAGCCCTGCTCGACGATGGCGTGATCGACGCCGTCCTGCGCCAACTCAAGAGCGGCAAGGAAGCGTCGGTCTACGTCGTGCGCTGCGGCGACGAGTTGCGCTGCGCCAAGGTCTACAAAGACATGGCCCAGCGGAGCTTCCAGGCGCGCGCGCAATACCAGGAAGGCCGCAAGGTCCGCGGCAGCCGCCAGGCACGCGCCATGGACAAGGGCAGCAAATACGGCAAGAAAGCCCTGGAAGAAGCCTGGAAGAACACCGAAGTCGATGCGCTGTACCAACTCAGCGCGGCCGGCGTGCGCGTGCCCATGCCGTTCGGTTATTTCAACGGCGTGCTGGTGATGGAACTGGTGGTCGACGGCGAAGGCCACAGCGCGCCGCGCTTGAGCGAAGTGGAACTCGATGCGCAGCGTGCAGGCGAATACTTCGTCTTCCTGGTGCGCCAGGTCGTACGCATGCTGTGCCTGGGCATGATCCACGGCGACCTGTCCGAGTACAACGTGCTGGTGGATGCGCACGGCCCGGTGATCATCGACCTGCCGCAGGCCGTCAGCGCCGCGGGCAACAACCACGCGCGCGCGATGCTGTTGCGCGACGTCAACAAGCTCCGTTCGGCGCTCGCGTTCTTCGCGCCGGACCTCGACATGCTGCATTACGGCGAGGAGATGTGGGCGCTGTACGAGGCCGGCGAACTGCAACCGGACACCGCGCTCACCGGCAAGTTCCACTTCAGCACGCACGAGGCCGACGTGGGCGCGGTGCTGATGTCGATCGAGGATGCGCGACAGGAGGCCGTGATTCGCCAACAGGGGCGGGAAGCGGCGGAAAGCAACGACTGATCTGCCGACGCCATTCAAACGTGGAATGCGGCCGGTATTTCCTGTTCGAGTTGCTTCGTCGACGCAGTGGCGTGCAGGCGTCGCGTGCGGTGGCGCTGGAGCCGCTGCCGAAGGCGGAGAGGGCGACCTCCAGGTGCTGGCGTACGTGCTGGCGCACGTTCCTCCACGCTGGCGACCGGCGGCAACGTTTCCGGCGCGGCGACATCGACCACTTCGACACGCTTCGTGCCCATGAACCGCATCTCGCACTGCACGGGCGCCAGCGGCAGCTCTTTCAACACCGCCTCCACCTGCGCGAGCGCCTGCATGAGCGTCGCCGCCTGCTCCGGAGTGAGGGTGATCGATTCGAGATTTTGTGACATGCGAAACTTCCGCGTCGATGGAGGTGCTGCACTCATCGCATGCGCGGTGCAGCGCGACCATTGCGCCTTGGTGCAATCAGCACCAAGGGGCAATGCCGCGAGCGGAAACAGTCTTTCTCACGACAGCCATCGCGTCGACCTGTCGCCGATGCACCGAGCAGGGGATGGCTCACGCACCGCGGAAAGCAGATCGTACGCAGTTCAATCCACCGTGCGACGTGCGCGGCCGCTCGGTCGCGTACCCGGCGTGCGTCTCCTCGAAGAGGACTGCAGCCATGGGCCAACAGGCAACCACCACGAACGCCGATCCAGCCATTCGTCCCTTCCGTTACGAGGCCTCGGACACCGAACTGGCGGACATGAAGCGTCGCATCAACGCGACCCAGTGGCCCGCGCAGGAGACCGTGGCGGACACTTCGCAGGGCGTGCCGCTCGCGCCGCTCCAGGACCTGGCGCGCTACTGGGCCACCGACTACGACTGGCGCAAGTGCGAGGCCAAGCTCAATGCCCTGCCCCAGTACATGACGCAGATCGACGGGCTCGACATCCACTTCATCCACGTGCGTTCGAAACACGCCGGCGCGCTGCCCGTCATCATTTCGCACGGATGGCCCGGCTCGATCATCGAGCAGATCAAACTCATCGGCCCGCTCACCGACCCGACGGCCTTCGGCGGCAGCGCGGACGATGCCTTCGATGTCGTGATTCCGTCGATTCCCGGTTACGGATTTTCGGGCAAACCGACGACGACCGGCTGGGATCACGCCCGCATGGCGCGCGCATGGGTCGAGTTGATGAAGCGACTGGGATACACGCGATTCGTCGCGCAGGGCGGCGACGTCGGCGGACAGATCACGGACGCCATGGCGGTCCAGGCGCCGAAAGAACTCGTCGGGATGCACACCAACTTCTTGTTCGCGCTTCCGGAAACCATTTCGAACACGATCCAGGCCGGCGCACCGCCGCCGTCGGACATCACCGACCAGGAGCGGAGCGCGCTCGCGAAGCTGCAGGGCTTTTTCGTCAAGAACGCCGGCTATGCGATCGAAATGGCGACGCGCCCGCAAACGCTTTACGGACTTGCCGATTCTCCCGTCGCGCTCGCGGCGTGGCTGATCGACCATGGCGACGGCGACGACCAGCCGGCAGCGACGGTGCTCGCGGCGATGCGCACGCCGACCGCGGGACAGCCGCCGGAGCGGCTGACGCGCGACGACGTGCTCGACAACATCACGCTGTATTGGCTGACGGGCACCGGGGTCTCTTCGGCGCGTAGCTACTGGGACAACAAGCCGCCGTATTTCGGTCCGAAGAAATTCTCGATCCCGGCGGCGTTCACGGTCTTCCCCGGCGAGATCTACCAACCCTCGCGGCGTTGGGCGGAGGGCGGCTATCCGAGCCTGGCCTACTTCAACGAGGCGCAGAAGGGCGGGCACTTCGCAGCGTGGGAAGAGCCGCTACTGTTCGCGTCGGAAATGCGCGCGGCGTTCAAATCCTTGCACTAGCAGCCGACGCGGTGTGCAGAAAGAACCGCACCATTTCCGCGGAGGCATCGGGCCCCTGCGGATCGGTGTAAGTCCCCTCGACGCTTCCGCCCGACCATGCGTGCCCTGCACCATGGATCTGCCAGGACTCGACCAGCACATCGCCACGCGTCGTGGTGTAAGTGGAGCGCGTATAGCGCCGGCCGGCGCCCTCGCCCTCGCTCACATGTTTCTCCGGCGCGAGCACCGCCGCTTCCCCGATGGCCTGCCGCACGAGCGTGTCGGCATTGCGCGGGGCCACGGTTATGTCGCTGTCGCCCTGGAACACGATCAGCGGGGTGACCGCGGCCGGTGTTCGCGGGGGTACGTCGTCGTTGGAGGCGTAGGCGACATCGCGTCCGCCCATGGCCGCAAAGGCGGAAGGGACATCATGGGCCGCGCGATACGGCAGCCCGGAGTGGGAGCCGACAGCTGCGAAGACATCCGGATAGGTCGCGCCGAGGATCACCGCCATGGCAGCGCCCGCCGACAGACCGGCCACGTACACGCGTTCGGTATCGACGGCGTAGTTGCGCGCGATGTCCTGGGCCAGGGCGGCGAGCAGCGCGGGCTCACCACCCTCCCGTGTTTGATCGCCCGGCCGGAACCAGTTCCAGCATTTGGAACCGTTGGCATTCGCGCTTTGCGCCGGATAGGCCACCAGGAATCCATGCTGCTCGGCGAGCGCGTTCATGCGCGTGCCGGCCGCAAAATCATCGGGCGACTGCGTGCAGCCGTGGAGCATCAACAACAGCGGCATTTGCGCATCCGCGCGGTATTGCGTCGGCACGTAGAGTTTGTAGCGGCGCTTTCCGGCCGTATGGACGAATGCATGCTCCAGGAATGTCCCTGGCAGTGGTGTGGCGCGCTCGTGTCGAGGCGCGCGCTCGGCTCGCCCGGGAGGCGCGGTCGCAGGCAAGCCCGAAAGGCCGGCGGCAGCCAGCGCATCGTCGATCGTTTTGCCGATTTGCGCCTGCAATGCATCGGGGTCGGGCCGGGCGAGCGTGGCTGATTTGCGGGCGAAAAGCTTGCTGAGAAAAGACAATGGGATTCCAGGACGTGGCGGTATTGGTGCGATGCACCATCGCCACGATGGCGTTCCTCGCGTGAGCCGCGCATGACGGGTCACGCGCCCGCTGGATTGCAGTAGTGCTGGCAGGCAGTCCATCGGTGCCGGGAGGCGATTGCGCATCCCGGCAATGGGTCACCCGGTGGACTGCTTCGCTCGCGGCAACGCGTCTAGTAGGGACATTCGGGCCCGTTGTACGACAACGCCGACGGATTGGCCGGCGACGACACGCCGTTGCTGACATCCGTCAGTTTGATGTCGGTGAAGACAACGGAGACCACGCTCACGTGCTGGTACTTCGGACAGACCAGCGAGCTTTCGGGTGCCGGAATGATCAGGGTGTCGCTGATCTTCCCGTTCTTGTCGACGCTGAAGGTGCCGCTGACGTGCACGTTGTACAACACTTCTTCCTTGGCGCCCGGGCGCGGGCAAACGTTGCCGCTCTTGACGCACTGGTAGTGGGCGCCGGCTGTTGCGCTCGCAACGTAAGTGATGCCGTTGCCGGTGTTGCCCAGGCCGACTTCCGCCCAGTTCACGATGACCTTGGGCGATCCGAGCCTGGCGCTGGGCGCGCGCAGGAAGTGCGGGCGGCCGCCGCCCACGGCTGCCGTCGCGACGACGGTCATTGCAAGCAGGCACAGCCTGAGTTTGGTCTGCATGTCGTCCTCCGTTGCCGCGCCGGAAGGCGGCTTCAAACAGATAGAACGACGGGATCGCGCCGCGCGACTCCCCCAACCGGGTGGGGTTAACCCGACCCGGGTGGGTTTGCCTGCTTTTTCGTCGTTACGCCGCGTGTGTCACGGGCACTCGGACGCGTTGTACGTCAGGGCCGACGGGTTGGTCGGCGAGGACAGACCATTGGTCACATCCGTCAAGGTGATGTTGGTGAAGACGACCGAGACCACGCCCACGACCTGACCGCTCGGGCACACCAGGTTGGAGGGCGGGGCCGGGATGATCAGGGATTCGGAGATCCTTCCGTTCTTGTCGACGTCGAAGGTGCCGCCCACGGAGACGTTGCCCAACACGTCCGCCTTGTTCGACGCGGCCGGGCAATTGTTGCCGCGATTGACGCACTGGTAGCGGGCGCCGGCCGTGGCGCTCGCGGTGTAACTGACGCTGTCGACGCTGCCGAGGCCGACTTCGGTCCATCGCACGATGACCTTGGGCGATCCGAGCGAAGCGCTGGGGGCGCGCAGGAACTTGGGGTTGCCGGCGAGGGCCACCGTCGCGATGAGGGCCAGGCCGATCAGGCATGGCGTACGTTTGATCTGCATTTCGTCCTCCGTTGGCTACCAACCAGATAGAACGACGAAATCGCGCGGTTCGACTCCCCCAAAGCGGTGTGACTAACCCCGCGTCACGTGCCCGGCTTCGGCACGTCGATCCGGATCTTCGCAAGCTGGTCGGGTGCGTAACCGATCTGGCGCAGGAACGGCAGCCAACGCGGATCGTCGCGCAGCGAGTCGGTCAGGACGTCGAAGGCCACCGACGTGGCCGCGGGGTCGTGGAGTTCCGCGGCCTTGTCCAGCCACTGGAAGGCGGCGTCGCGGTCGACGCGATAGGCGTACGCCAACGCGACCAGCGTGGGTTGCTGGTCCCCATACGCCCTGATGAGCCCCTGCAGGGCCGCATTGGATTCCTTCGTGCGGCCGAGGGCGTGGAAGGCCAGCGCGCGCACCTGGAGCCGCGAGGCTTCATCCGGCTCGCCGGCGATCTCGCGCAACGCGCCGGCCGCGTCGCCCTTCCCCACCAGCAGCGAGACGGCGATGCCGTTGCGTGCGCCGACGAAGGCGGGGCTCAGGCGCAGCGCGGTGCGGAAGTCGTCGATCGCCGCGTCCCATTGCCGCGCGTAGTAACGGGTGATGCCGCGATTGTTGTAGGCGGTCGGGTTCGCCGGATCGTGCGCGACGCGGTAGTCGTACAGCGGCAGCGCATCTTCGAAGCGACCCACGTTGCTGAGCAGGATGCCGAGCGTGTTGATGGCGACCAGGTTGTTCGGTTCGATCTGCAAGGCGCGCTTGTTGTAATCGGCGGCGGCCTGCGCGTCGAAGTCGAAGTCCGCGGCCAGGCGCGCCAGGCCGGTGATGGCAATGACGTTGCGCGGGTCGATGCGCAGCGCCTTGTCCAGCGCCTCGCGCGCCAGCTTCGCCGCATCCGCCGGCGGCATCTCGCTGTAGATGGACTGGTTGATGTAGACGCGCCCCAGGCCCGCCCACGCGCGCGCTTCGTTCGGCGCGATGGACAGTGCCTGCTTGAACACGAGCAGCGCCTGCGCGCGCCCTTCCTTGCTCTGCTGGTCGAGCAGCGCCTGCGCCTGGAGGACCAGCGCGTAGACCCGCGGATCCACGGGCGTGACGGTGGGCGCCTTGAGCAGTTTGATCTTCAGTTGGTCCACGACCGACGCGGCGATCTCGTCCTGCACCTGGAAGATGTCGTCGAGGTTGCGATCGTAGTTCTCCGACCAAAGTTGCGCGCCGTCGGTGGCGCGGACCAATTGCACCGCGATGCGCACGCGGCTGCCCGCCTTGCGTACGCTGCCCTGCAGAATCGAGGCCACGTGGAGGCGGCGCGCGATCTCCGGCACGGGCAGGTCCTGGCCCTTGAAGGCAAAGCTCGAGGTGCGCGCGATCACGCGCAATTCCGGCACCTTGTTCAGCACGTTGAGCAGTTCTTCGGAAATACCGTCGGAGAAATACTGTTGCTGCTTGTCGCTGCTCAAGTTCTCCAGCGGCAGCACGGCGATCGAAGGGTCCTTTTCGATCGTCGGGATGTCGGTGCCCTGGGTCGCCACGGAGGCGACGGCTTCGGACGTCGTGCGCACGGTCTGCCAGAGCCACGCGCCGCCCACGATCACGAGGATCGCGATCAGCATGACCTCCACGCGCGTGACTTTCTGTTGGCCGCGCTCGCCCTGGAACCAGGCGATGACCAGCGTGAGGAAGAACCCGAGGACCGCGAGCGCCACGCCCACGCGCATGGGCACGGCCGACCAGCCGTAGGTGCCGGCCAGCAGGCCGACACCCTGCAACAAGGCCCACGCGACCGCCGTGTAGCCGAGCACCCATTGCGCGACCTTGCGTTTGCGCAACTGGCGGATGCTCAACATGTGGTTGCCCGATGGCTCATTCGGGCAACACGTCCCCGCTCCCGCCCAGGTGGGTCTCTTTCATCGCGAGGCTCCTTGGGGGATCAGGGAAGGAAACGCAACCGGCGGCGCAAATGGGCCGTCCTGGCCGCCGGACGCAAGCCCGCGCGTGCGTTGCGGCGGCATTGCGTGAAGTCGCCGTTGTCAGCGATCTTTGCGCGGTCGGATCTGCAAAGTCGTGAAAAGGAGAGTCATGGCCAAGGTTTTCGTGAACATCGGGCTGAGCCTCGATGGCTACATGGCGCCGGAAGGAATGACCCTGGAGAACTGGCAGAAGCCGGAGCTCTGGGGCGCGAAGTGGGGTGCGTTGATGGGCTGGCTGCTCAAACAGCAGGCCTTCCGCGAGAGCCACGGGTTCGGGCCCGGCGGAGAGACCGGTCCGGTCAATGACCTGGTGCACCAGACCATGGAGCGCATCGGCGCCAACATCATGGGCAAGCGGATGTTCGAGCAGGGCGAGGCGTCATGGCCGGAGGAGGCGCCGTTCCACACGCCGGTTTATGTGCTGACGCACGAGAAGCGCGCGCCATGGGTGCGGCCAGGTGGGACGACGTTTTATTTCGTCAACGAGGGACCCGAGCGTGCGCTTGCGCAGGCGAAGGCAGCTGCGGGTGGAAAAGACATTCGCATCTCGGGCGGCGCAGACGTCGTGCAGCAGTACTTGAACCTGGGCGTGGTCGACGAGCTGGAGATCGCGTTGGCGCCGGTGATGTTCGGCGGGGGCAGGCGGCTTTTCGAAAACCTTTCGGGGCCGGTGCCCAGGTTTCGCATCGACAAGGTGACCGAGGGTTCGGGCGCTACGCATTTGCGTTATGTGCGTGAGTAAGTCCTGGCAAAGGGCGTTCCACCATCATTGGCGCGCAGTCGATCAGCCCTGAAGTCGAAAATGGCTCGAAAAGCTGCGCTCGACGCCACTGCGCGGATCCACGAACGAAAGGCGCTTCGCCAGCAGTTGCAAGGGCGCCGCGTAATCGCCTTTCGCGCGGTGGCGCAGTGACGGATAGAGCGCGTCATTGGCGATCGGCGCGCCCAGCGCGGCCATGTGCACGCGCAACTGGTGCTTGCGGCCGGTGATCGGTGTCAATGCATAACGCCAGTACGCATCGCCGCGCGCGATGACGTCGATCCGGGTTTCGCTGTTCGCCGGGCCTTCGATCTCCTGCATGCGGAAGAACGGGTCGCCGGCGACGATGCGGCTGGAACGTGTGCATGGGAATTGAACATCGGGCAGCGCTGGCGCGATTGCCTCGTAGTGTTTTTCGATGAGGTGCTTGCGAAACAGCGCCTGGTAACGGGCGCGGCTCTTCGGGTTGGTCGAGAACAACACCAAACCCGCGGTCTCGCGGTCGATGCGGTGCAGTGGCGCCAATGCAGCGTTCCCGGTTCGACGGATCAGGCGCCCCAACAAGGTTTCGTGGACATGCGCACCGGTGGGCGCGACCGGCAGGAAATGCGGTTTGTCAGCCACGAGCAGGTCGGCGTCGGCATGCAGCACGACGTCTTCGAATGGGATGGGCGCCTCGTCCGGAACTTCACGGTAGTAATGGATTTCGCGCCCGACGCGATACGGGGTTTCCGGCGTCAGCGAGTTCCCGGCGCTGTCCACCACCCGCCCGCGCGCCATGCGCTCCAGCCATTGGGCGCGCGTGACCGCCGGGAAACGCTCGCACAGGCAATCCAGCACGGTCGGCCATGGACCCGGCGGTAGTTGCAGGGTGCTTGCGGGCAATCCATCGAGGGTGGGAGGACGGTTGCGCATCCGGGCAGTGCGCGTGGCGCGCTAGGCCGCGCGCGCGCTGCGCGAAATGATATCGAGCGCGACCGCTTCGGCCGTGCGGATGCCATCCACGCCGGCCGACAGGATGCCCCCCGCATACCCTGCGCCTTCGCCCGCGGGGAACAACCCGCGCGTGTTACGGCTGTGCCCGTCCTCGCCGCGCGTGACGCGCACCGGCGAGGACGTGCGGGTTTCGACGCCGGTCAACACCGCGTCGTGCATCGCGAAGCCGCGGATCTGTTTGTCGAAGGCCGGTAGCGCTTCACGGATCGCGGCGATCGCGTAGTCCGGCAGCGAGGGCGCAAGGTCGCCCAGGCGCACGCCGGGTTTGTAAGAAGGAAGCACGCCGCCGAATGCGCTCGAGGCGCGGCCCTTGAGGAAGTCGCCCACCAGTTGCCCCGGTGCTTCATATTCGCCGCCACCGAGTTCGAACGCACGCGCTTCCCAGTGCCGTTGCAGTTCGATGCCGGCGAGCGGGCCTTCGCCGTACGCCGCGTAATCCTCCGGCGTGATGCCGCACACGATCGCCGCATTGGCGTTGCGCTCGTTGCGCGAATACTGGCTCATGCCATTGGTGACCACGCGCCCGGGCTCGCTGGCCGCGGCGACCACGGTGCCGCCGGGGCACATGCAGAAGCTGTACACCGAGCGCCCGTTGCGGCAGTGGTGCACGAGTTTGTAATCGGCCGCGCCGAGCAGCGGATGCCCGGCCTGCGGGCCGAAGCGCGCGGTATCGATCAGCGATTGCGGATGTTCGATGCGGAAGCCGATCGAGAACGGCTTGGCTTCGAGGAACACACCGCGTGCATGCAGCATCGCGAAGGTGTCGCGCGCACTGTGGCCCAGCGCGAGGATCACGTGGTCGGCGCGCAATTGTTCGCCGCTCTCTAGCGTCACGCCGCGCACGTGGCGCGTGCCATCGCAGTCGGTGTCGACCAGCAGATCATCCACGCGCTGGCTGAAACGGATTTCGCCGCCCAGCGATTCGATCGTCGCGCGCATCTGCTCCACCATCGCCACCAGGCGGAACGTGCCGATGTGCGGTTTGCTGACGTAGGCGATTTCCTCCGGCGCGCCCGCCTTGACGAACTCGTCGATCACCTTGCGCCCGTAATGCTTCGGGTCGCTGATCTGGCTCCACAACTTGCCATCGGAGAACGTGCCTGCGCCGCCTTCGCCGAACTGCACGTTGGACTCGGGGTCGAGCACCTTCTTGCGCCACAGGCCCCAGGTGTCCTTGGTGCGTTCGCGCACGGCCTTGCCGCGCTCGAGGATGATGGGCCGGAAGCCCATCTGCGCGAGCACCAGGCCGGCGAACAGGCCGCACGGGCCCATGCCGATGACCAGCGGGCGGAGGGGAAGGTTGTCGGGTGCGCGCGCGACGAACTTGTAGTGCGTGTCCGGCGTGGGCATCACCTTGCCGCTTTCCCCGGCGTGCGCGAACTGCGCGGATTCTGCATCGCGTTGCAGGCGCCGCAGGATGTCGGCTTCGCGCGGGGTGTCGACGTCGACCGAATAGATCAGCACGATCGCGCCGCGCCGGCGCGCGTCGTAACTGCGCCTGGCGACGGTGAAGCCGGTCAACTCGTCCGCGGCGATGCCGAGTCGCGCCAGGATCGCCTCGCGCAATGCCGGCTCGGGGTGGTCCAGCGGCAGCTTGAGGTCGGTCAGTCGCAGCATGCGGTGCATTCGAAGGCGGGGTCGGTGGCCCGCATTTTAGGCGGGGGGAACCCGATAACATCTTCATCTGGCTGATCGGCGATACATTTCCTGCGAAGGCCCGCCATGCACGCACTGACATTCTCGCGATTCGGGGGACCCGAGGTCCTGGAATGGACCGCCCTGCCCGACCCGCAGCCCGGGCCCGGCGTGGCCGTGGTGCGCACGCAAGCGATCGGGCTCAACTTCGCCGACATTTATCGCCGCCAGGGCCGCTACCATCTGGCCGGGTCGCCGCCGTGGATCGCCGGTTACGAGGGCGCGGGGGTGATCGCGGCGCTGCACGCGCAGGATATCGGCGGCGCATTTGCCGTCGGCCAGCGTGTCGCGTTCGCCGACTGTGCCTTCGCGAACGCCGAGCAGGTGGCGGTGCCGCTGGAGCGGTTGATCGCGTTGCCCGACGACATCGATGCGGAGACGGCGGCCGCGTTGTTGTTGCAAGGCCTGACGGCGCAGTTCCTGCTCGAAGACAGTCATGCCGTGCAGGCCGGCGAGACGTTGTTGGTGCACGCGGCCGGTGGCGGTGTCGGGCAGTTGTTGGTGCAGTTGGCGAATGCGAAGGGGGCGCGTGTGATCGCGCTCGCTTCGTCTGAGGACAAGCGTCGTTCCGCGCTCGCGGGCGGTGCGCTGCATGCGCTGGATTCTGGCGCTGGGTGGGTGGAGCGCGTGCGCGCCCTGGTGCCCGACGGCGTCGACGTGGTGTACGACTCGATCGGGCGCACGCTCGGGGACAGCATGGCGCTGGCACGGATCGGCGGCACGGTGGTGTTCTATGGCATGGCGGCGGGCGATCCGGATCCGGTGGAGCCACGGGTGTTGATGGATCGTTCGTTGACGTTGGTCGGCGGGGATTTGTGGAACGTGTTGACGACGGCGCAGGTGCGGCAGCAGCGCGCCGATCGGTTGTTCGCTGCGGTGCGCGCGGGGCAATTGCGCGTGGCGATCGCAGCGCGTGTTCCGTTGCGCGAGGGGGCGCGGGGGCATGCGATTCTGGAAGGGCGCGGGAGTGCCGGGAAAGTGTTGCTGATTCCGTAGTGGCTTCGGGGCGGAAGCGTGCCTCCATCATTGGCTTGGTTCGCAGGGTCGAACAAGTCCAAACCGGGCTTGTAGACAGCACTGCTGCCGCCGAAGGCACCCAGGACGCTGTGGAAGATGTTGTCGTCGCCGAAGGGCGCCTTTGCGCGCATGTCCTCGGCGGACACCTGCCTGGATGCACTGAACCCGGGAGACATCCATACGATCAACGGCACGACGCGCTGGACATCGGGCGCTATCGCATTGGGGACACCATGCAGGTAAAGGCCGTGTTCTCCCAAGGACTCGCCGTGGTCGGAGATGTAGAGCATGGTGGAGGCGCTTTCCGGAATCTCCCGCAAGAGCTTGATCGTTTCGGCCAGCACGTGGTCCGTGTAGAGGATCGTGTTGTCGTAGGCATTGACCAGCGAGGCCTGGCTGCACGCGCCCAGGTCCACCGATTGGCAGACCGGTTGGAATCGCGCGAATGCCGGCGGGACCTTGCGGTAGTAAGTCGGGCCGTGGCTGCCTGCCAGGTGAAGCACCACGAAGATGCGCCGCGACGTGGCGTCCGTCAGCATGTCCTGGAGGCCATGAAGCAGCACCTCGTCATGGTCGAGGGACTCGCAACCAGTGCCGGTGCAGGTCTTGCGGATGTCGTCCGCACGCTGGTACAGCCCGACTTTCACCGGCGGCTCGCCCCAGTTGTTGGACCGCCAGATGACCCACACGCCGTGGCGCTGCAGGTAATTCGGCAGGGTTTCCTGGGTGACACGCGCCGGCGCATCACGCCCCATGGACGACAACATGCAGCGGATCGCCGCGATCGTGTACGTGGCACATGTGTGCGCGTCGGGCAGCGCGATCACGCCGGCCCTGGCGAGTTCGGGATTCGTGTCCCTGCCGTAGCCATAGAGGGAGAAGTTGCTCGCGCGCGCCGATTCGCCGATGACCAGCACGACGATCGTCTTGCGCCCGGGATGGGCGTCGGCGAAGTGTAGTGGCGGCAATGGCGCCTGCTTACGATTGGCAGTTGCCGTGTCTTCCCACATGCGGGCCGAGTTTGCGAGGTAGGCCCACGGCAACATCAACCCGCCCAGTGGCCTGGCATGTTTGTCGAACCAGAACCATGTGGACGAACCTGCATACACCACGATGCATCCGAGCACGCCGGCGATCACCAGCAAGCGCAGGCGCCTGGGCCGGGTGTAATCGAAGATCGCCGTCCTGGCGACGATCCATGCGGGGAGCAAACCCAACACGAGCAGGTAAGCGACGAGTTTGGGATGGAAGAGATCGAAGGCCTCCCCGCGGTCGACGTCGAAGACGTTGGCCATCATCGTCTTGTCGAGCATGACGTTGTAGGTGTCGATGAAATACAACGCGAGGGCATTGCCGACGAGCAGGACGATGCACACCGCTTTCATCGCCCTGAGGGACAGCAGCGACACCGCGGTCAGCGTCATCACCATGAGCACCGCCTGCACGACGGTCAGGACCAGCACATCCAATATCCCCGACCAGGTGTCGGCATGCAGCGTGGACAGCGCGTAGGAATACAGCGGCCATCCGAACAACAACAGATTCGCGGCGGTGAACGCTGCAACGAACGTCCTGTAGCGGCAGCTGAAAAAGCCGTTGGGAAACGACCGGTTCATGCACTCGCCCGAAGGCACGGCATCCCGTTCACCGGCACTCGAAATCGTCGGCGCCCACCGGCCTGCAGCCGTCGCCCCACTTGCCCGTTTTCCGCCAGTAATCGACCACGCCCATCTCGATCAGCAGGCGCTTGAATTCGGGGTGGCTGCGCAGCCGGGAATACGGCTCGATCCACAAATTGAAGTAATCCGTGTAAACCATGCTGCCGTTCCGGAAGCCCTCGCGGCTTTCCAGGGATCTGCGCAGCGCAACCGCGGCCAGGTCGGCGTCGCCCAGTGCATCGGCCAGGAACGCTTGCAGGAACACCGACGCGCCGTCACCGCCATAGACCGGATCTTTGGCCGCCCTGCGCAGGATGGCCAGCATGGCGTCGCGGTCGTGCAGCACGGGGCGCAGATCGCGGAAGAACGGCAGACGGTAAATCTTGTCGTCACTGTGCAGCAGTTGGCGATGGAGATCCTCCAGCGCTTCGGGCGCAGCGTCCTTGCCCGCCAGCGTGCGCGCGAAGGCGACTTCGGCGGGTCCGACGGGGTTGCCCTCCAGCGCCAGGCTGCGCCGGTACTCGGTTGCCGATTCCGGGAAGCGGCGAGCGGCGATGTAGTCGTACTGCAGGTCGCGGGAAAGGAACATCATCTGCGGCTCGATGGTCCGCAATCGCTCGACCAACTCCATGGTCTCCTCGAGGTGGCCCACGGCGAAGATCAGGTTGATGTAGGGAAACCAGTGCTCGTAGGTCAATGGTCCGCCGTCCATGATTTCCTTGGCGACGGCGATGGCTTCCGCCCGCTTGCCCTCGCGCCACAGGCGGTAGGCGCGTTCGCGCTTCGCGATCCAGCTCTCCGGCGCCATTTTGGCGATGCGCAGATAGATTTGATCTGCTTCATCGCGCAGTTGCGCAGCCTGCACATCGTCGACATCGTCGGCGAGGCCACGCAACGATGTCGCCAGCGCATCCCAGCCAAGGACGAAATTCGGGTCGAACGTCACCGCCTCACGCGACAGCGCAATGCGCTGGCGGTCGTGTTCTGCGTCGAAGTTGTCGGAGAGGAACAGCTGGCGCCAGCGCAGGAAGCGGTCGTAGGCATCGACGTTGGTGGTGCCGCCCTGCGCGCGGTTGAGCATGACCGCGTCGAGTTTGACGGACAGCGCCTGCGTCACGTCGCGGGCGACCTGGTCCTGCATCGCGAAGATGTTCTTCAGTTCCGTGTCGTAAGTCTTCGTCCACAGGTGAAAGCCGTCGTCGGCCTTGATCAGCTGTGCGGTGACCCGCAGCCGGTCGCCGGATTTGCGCACGCTGCCTTCCAGCACGTGCGCCACGCCGAGCTTGCGGCCGATCTCCACGATCGGCGTGTTGGTGCCCTTGAACGAGAACGCCGAGGTCCGCCCGGTGACCTTGAGCTGGCGGACGCCGGCCAGCAGGTTGGTGATCTCCTCCGACAGGCCGTCGGCAAGGTACTCCTGGTCCTTGTCGGCGCTCATGTCGACAAACGGCAGCACGGCGATCGACGCGTCCGGTGACGTGCGCCCGACATCCGGTCGCCCGGTGCCGAACTTGCCCCAGACAACTCCGCCAAGGACGAGCACGAGCAAGCCGATGATGACGAAGTGGCGTTTGCGGCCGTCCGTGTCGGATGCGGATGGGGGCCCGACCTGCCGCCAATGGTAGGTGGGAACGTAGTGCCCCTTGGGCAGGCTGATCCCGACCGGGTCATCGATACCCTGCTCGCGGTAATAGTCGGCGAGCCGGTCGCGCAGGCGCCGACCCTGTACGCGCACGATCGTGTCCTGGCGCGGATCGAAGTCGCCGCCACGGTCGAACACTTCCACGCCGAGGGTGTATTCCTTGAGCCGGCCCGCCTCGCCGGCAAGCGCGTGCTCGACCACGTAACGCAGCATCCGTTCCTGGCTCGGGGCATTCGAGAACAGCGGGCTGGCCAGGATCTTCGCCAGCTGCAGGCGGATGGCCTCCTGGTCCGGTTCCCCATCGTCGTGTGAGGCCATGCCGGGCTGCTTGTTCATGTCGCTCCGCCGCCACGCGCCTCATTGGTAACGCCGCGAAGCGGCTGCGCAGGTCACGGTGACTTTACCCCGTGTCACTTCCGCGGACGGGGTTGCCGGCGGTGGGATGCGATCACACCCGCTCCCTGGAGAACCGTCATGAGAACCCACCCACATGTCCTCACGTCATTCGTGGCGGCAGTGGTGTTCGCCGTGCTTGTGATGCCCGCGAGTGCGGGAACCACGCAGGTCTCCGGCATCGGCGTGTTCAACAGCGCGTGTCAACCGCCGGTCGGGAGTCCACCCGCCAATCCGGGGGATTACCCTCCGATCGATCTCTCCGGGAGCCTGGATGGCTGCTGGTACACGTACGTCTCCGCCTCCAGGTTCAACCCGAGCGGCACGTATGTCGAGCAAGGATCCGAGATCTTCGTCGGCTGCCTCAACGGCACGGCGTGCGGAACATTCGAGACGACCTACACCTTCACGGCGAAGTACACGGACGACACGTTCGCGGAGGAAATCCACGGTCGTTGCCATCACCCCATCGTGGGCGGCACCGGGGACTTTGCGGACGCCAAGGGTTCGATCAACTTCAAGGACGACGTCGTCAACTTCAAGTTCGACTACAAGGGGCACGTCAGCCTCAGCCTCACGCCGCCAACTGTGCAGGATGCGGCAAAGGGACTTGCCGTCGTTGCGCCTGCCCGCAGCGGTTGCTAGAGGCAGGGTGCCGGTTGCGTTGCAACAACCGCACCGTGTCGCCGCGTCTGACTTGACCCCGGTTGGGCAAGCCCACCAGAGCCCCCTACCCCTTGCTGTAAGGTACCTCCCGTGTGCAGGGGGCTCGCCAACAGGGGGCAGTCGGACGCATGAGCGGCAATCTGTTCGCCGAACTGAAGCGGCGCAAGGTCATCAAGGTCGGCGCCGTCTACCTGGTGTCTGCTTGGCTGGCCGTGCAGGCCGCAAGCATCGGATTCCCCGCCTTCGACGCTCCGTCGTGGGCGCTGCGCGTCTTCATTCTCGTGGCGCTGCTCGGCTTCCCGGTCGTGCTCGTGCTGACGTGGGCGCTCGATCTCACGCCCGAGGGGATGCGGCTCGACGCATCGCCGGTCGGGAACAAGCGCGTCCTCGCGGTTGCCATCGGCCTGAGCGTGCTGGCGTTGGGTTGGTACTTTGTCGGCCAGCCGAGCGTGCGGCCCGGTCAATCCGTCGTCGACGCGAATGCGGCACCGGCGCTCGACGACAAGTCGATCGCAGTCCTCGCCTTCACCGACCTCAGCCCGAAGCACGACCAGGAATATTTTTCCGACGGCATGTCGGAGGAAATCCTCAATGCGCTTGCGCAGATCCGGGATCTACGGGTGGCCGGGCGGACGTCGTCGTTTTCCTACAAGGGCCGCAACGTCGACCTGCGTACCATCGGCAAGTCGCTCGGTGTCGCCCATGTGCTCGAAGGCTCGGTGCGCACGCAGGGCGATCGCGTTCGCATCACCGCGCAACTCGTTCGCAGCGCCGATGGCATCCATTTATGGTCGAAGCAGTACGACGGCGACCTGTCGGATGTTTTCAAGTTGCAGGACCAGATCGCGCATGCGATCGCGGACGAGCTGCAGGTGACGTTGATCGGCGAACAAAAGTCCCGTCTGGTCGCTGAATCCACGACCAGTCCCGAGGCCTACCAGTTGTACCTGCGCGCCACGCAAGTCATGAACAAGCGCGACTACGCGCACGCGAAGGACGCGATCGACTGGCTGGAACGTGCCATCGCGCTGGATCCGAAGTTCGCGCGTGCGCACGCGCGGCTCGCGCTGGTGCAGATGGTGGTGAATGTCCGCGACCCGCAGCGTGGTGTTCAAGCCGAGCGGCACGCGCGTTCTGCGATGGTGTTGGACCCCACGTTGGCCGAACCGGTCTACGCGCTCGGCCTCGAAATGTGGCGCTACGAGCGGCGCTTCGCGGAGGCACGCGCGTTCCTCGATCGCGCAGTGCAGATGCAGCCGCAGGATGCGTCGGCCCACATGTACCTGGGGCAATGGCTGATCGTCACCGGTTACACGCGGCAAGGGATCCAGGCACTGGACCGCGCGATCGCGATCGATCCGATGTTGCCGAACGCGGTCAACTGGCGCGCCTATCAGTACATGTACGCCGGCGATCTCGCCAAAGCGGAGGTGCTGTTCACGCAGACCGATGCGCTCGGCCTGTCGCTCGCCAAGTCCGGCCTCGGCGAAGTCATGCGGCAGCGCGGCGACATCGCCGCAGCCCGGCGGTTGATGGCCGTCGCGCTGAAACAGAACCCGACGACGTGCGGCAACCCTGCGCCGGAGAAGTACGACGCGCTGCTTGCGGGTGTGATCGGCGGTGACGGCAATGCCCGGGCGCGCGCGCTGCGGATCATCGAAGACTGCCTCGCAACGAAGCCCGCGATCGTGCCCGCATGGACTGTCGTTTCGCTCATCCGGCTTGGGGAATACGCGAAGGGGCTGGCGTTGTTCGCCGGGCCTGTGTCGCAGGACGATACGGGCATCGTCTTCCGCATCTGGTCGCCGGAAGATGCACCCATGCGTCGCTTGCCGGCGTTTCCCGAGGTGGCTCGGCGCATCGGGTGGGTGGATGCATGGGAGCAGTACGGTGCACCGGATGCGTGCACGCGGGTTGCAGCGCGTGAGTACCGTTGCCGATAAATCGCCGGCCCGCCGTCAACGCCAGGGGCGCGCGCATCCGGCGAAGGCCGAATGGGTGAAATGGCCTTGCTGCGGCGGCTGACCTTGCACAGGCCCCCTCCACGTTTGCTCCCCCAGTGGACGATGGAGCCGCCCATGTCCTTCCTCGCAGAGTTGAAGCAACGCCGGGTCGTTCGCGTGGCCATGGTCTACCTCGTCGTCGCCTGGGTGGCGATCCAGGCGGCTTCGATCGCGTTGCCCGCGTTCGATGCACCGGCGTGGACGCTGCGCGTCGTCATTCTCCTCTTCGCACTCGGCCTTCCGTTCGCCCTTTTGCTGACATGGGCGTTCGATTTGACGCCCGAGGGCGTCAAGCTCGCCACAAGCTCGGTTGGCAACAAACGGATCGTCGGTATCAGCCTCGGGCTGGTGGTGCTGGCGCTCGGTTGGTACTTCTACGGACAACCCGCGCTGCGCAACGGGCGCACGATGGCCGAGCGATCGGTCGCCGTGTTGCCCTTCGTCAACATGAGCGGCAATCCCACGAACGAGTATTTCTCCGACGGCCTGGCGGAGACGACGCTCGACATGCTCGCTCAGGTTCCCGACCTCAAGGTCATCGCGCGAAATTCGTCCTTCGCGTTCAAGGGAAAGACGACCGACATGCGAGAGATCGGCCGGCAACTGGGCGCCGCGCATCTGCTCCAGGGCAGCGTTCAACAGGTGGGCGGGAAGGTGCGCATCACCGTGCAGTTGGTCCGCGCGAAGGACAATGCGCAAATCTGGTCGAAGCGTTACGACAGGCGTCTCGACGACGTATTCCAGATCCAGGATGAGATCGCCGCATCGGTCGTCGAAGCGCTGTCGCTCCAGTTGCCGGCCTCGACGCAGAAGCGGCTCGTGCGCAGGCGCACCGACAGCCTCGCCGCTTACGATGCTTTCCTGAGAGGCATGGCTTTGCTGCCGCGACGCGACGTTCCCGAAATGCGGCGAGCGCTCGTACACTTCGAACACGCGATCCGGGTCGACCCGACGTTCGCGCGCGCGTACGTCGGAGCGCACGATGCCCTGCTCCTGCTCGAGATCTACGGCGACATCAGCGAGGCAGAGCGTCGCGCGCGGCAGGGTTATCTCGAGCGCGCGCTGCAACTTGCCCCGGATCTGGGCGAGGCAGAAGTCGCCCGGGGCGCCTCGCTGGAAATGGACAACGATCTGGAAGGCGCGGAACGCGCGTATCGACGCGGCCTGGCGCTTGCGCCGGGTTACGCGACCGGTTGGCAGCGGTTTGCCGAATTGCTCTCGTATCGCATGGGACGCTGCGAGGAGGCCATGCGGTACTTCGACCAGGCGCGCGCGCTCGACCCACTCTCCCCGATCATACGCAGCACGCACGCTTTTGCACTCGGCTCGGCAGGACGCCTGGAGGAAGCACTCGCCGAGATCAACCAGCTCATCGCCGAAGAGCCGAACATGGCGCGGAGCTATGGCAATCGCAGCGCCATCCACGTCGCGCGCGGCGATCTCGTATCGGCCCTGCACGATTTCCAGCGCCTCGAGCAGATTGCGCCAGAGGCCTTCGGCCTGCGCGTGGATCGTTGCTTCACGCTCATGAACTTCGGTGCACTGGATGCGGCCGACGCGTGCCTGCGACCACTGGCCGCGCGCGTGCCGAACCACCCGGCGGTCGGGGTCGCGCAAGCGCGGCTATCGGCCCTGCGCGGAGACTGGAAGACAGCGCATGCGCTCGTTGCGCGGCTGCCAGACGGCGCGGGCGATGCGTACGCCGCCGCCTTCGCCATGCGCATGGGGGATCATGCGACGCTGATCGGGCTCGAGCGCAGGCAGCACCCGCGGTGGTTCGACGCGCCGCCGGGCGGTGTCTACCCAACCGAGGCGAACGAGGCGCTGGAGACTGGGAACGCGATGCTGCTGGGCGGGGATCGCGTGCGCGGCGAAGGCTTGGTGCGCGCGGCGATGGCAACGGTTGCGAATCGTCCCTACGCGGCCGTGATCGGGGGTCGCGCATGGACGCAGGTGGAAGGGAACCAGCACCTGGGCAATCACGAGGCGGCCTTGCGCGCCTTGCGGCAGGGTGTGGACGCCGGATTCTTCCAGGGGATCGCCGACCTCGACTGCGACCCGTTGCTCGCCGCGTTGCGCAAGGACCCCCGTTACGGCCGCACGATCGCACCCGCCCGGGCAAAGGCGGCCGCGCAGGTGCAAGCCGCGCGTGCCGCAGGCTTGCTTTAGGTCAGTCATTCAACGCTGCGAGCATGCCTTCGGCGACGGCACACTCGTCATTGGACGAGCAGGCTGCTGAGCACCTCGACTTCGGTCTGCTGCACTGCCGACTGGTGGCTTGCGTCCGTGGCCCTCGGCAGCGTGCAGCTCACCCGGAAGGTGTAGTTGGCGATGGCGATCATCCCGTCGGCTTGGGTCCACTGCAGCACTTGAATGCCCGGGAAGGAGCCGACCGAGGACTTCACCGGGTAGGTGTTGGTGCTGGCGAAGCCGTTGTTCTCGACGATCGCCTTCAGCGTGCAGCTGACGCTCGCGGTGCTGCTGCGGTCGATGACGAACACGCGAACGGCCTGGGGAGCACCGGCGTAGTTCGCGCCCTGCTTCACGGGCACGGTGTCCGCTGGGCAGTAGACGGTCGCGGTCGTGGTCGTGCTGATGTTGCGCACGCCTTCCGACAGGTTGTAGGCCAGCTTTGCTGAGTCGCCGGGCCTGGGCACGCAGTTGAGGCCGGCATGAACATGCAGGTCGGTGCTGGTGACGGAGGCGGCGCGGGCTTCGCCGGCAGATAGAACGATGGCCAACGCCAGGAGGGACGCGGCTGGACCGATGGTGCGCTTCATGGCAACTCCTCGCCGATTCGGCTAGGGCGTGCAGAAGTCGTAGGGCTCAAGACAAATGGAACCCCAAAAAGTTTCGTACACCTGTGGATTTTCTGAGTCAAGCGCCCGAGAGAGTCATCTCCAGCCGCTGTAGCGCCACTCCATCATTGGCGCGCCGCCCGAACGTGGTGAGTTCCAAATTTTTTTGGGAAAAAAATTTGAAACTCCCCACGCTGGGGCATCACCTTGCGGGTCGCTTCGATCGGGGGGCGCTCGCGCCGTCACTGGGGGCTGCAAAGCTAGCTTTGCAGGTAGCCGATCGTTATTGGGACTGCGAAGAGCGGGTGCAGCTGAAAGTTGCTTGGGGCCGCTTTCGACCCAAAGCGGATATTCGCGCTTTCATCTTGGCGTGCCCATCTGGCACGATCGGCCGGCCATGCAGATTGCCGACAGCCAACTCGATGAATCTTCCTTGGCGGCGCTAGGCGCCGAGGCCCTCGCGCTGCTCTCGACCATTTCGCGCGTGCTCCCTTTTGGCGTGATCTTGGCTTTAACGAGTTGCGCGTCGGTCTACGGATTCACCTGGAATTATGAGCCTTCGTCGATTGCTGACCGAATGGGGATGCATGGCTGTGCGATATCGGTCCCTTTAACCTCGAACCAAGTTATCGAAGGCTCCAAGCTGATGGGCAACCCCTCTCCAGAAACGCATGGCGGGTGGATAACCATGAGCGCCGAATTTCGGGAAGGAGATCAATTGCGGTATGTAAATTGCTCCGGAGTCGAGGAAACGACGGGCACAGATTTTTATGCCTTGATTCGAAATGACGTGGTGATTCTTAAGTTTGCCCCGATGCTCTACTAAGACTTGGCGCGCCACCGTAGGTCCGGCGAGTGAATGTCCGCTTCTGGCCGACAGCGGACGCTTGACGGCGGCTGTGGTCCAGGCCAACGCTGTTCGCGAACCGACCCGATATGGACTTGCCCATGACTCCCAATCCTGCGTACGTCGCCGCCGTCCAAGACAGCGTGCACGGAGCGCCCTATCCCCACCTCATCGGAATGACGATCGCCGCGCTCGCCTTCGACAGCTGCCGGATCGAGCTGACGCTGGGCGAGCGCCATATGCAGCCGTTCGGGATCGTGCATGGGGGCGTGCTCGCCACACTGATCGACACGGCGACGTTCTGGGCCGGGTTCATGCGCCTGCCTGAGGACGCCGGCCTCGTGAACGTCGACCTCAAGCTCAACTACCTCAAGGCAGTAGCGGGCGGCAAGCTGCGCGCCGACGGACGCTGCCTACGGGCGGGCCGGCAGATCAGCTACGCCGAGGCCAGTGTGTTCGACGAAGCCGGCGAACTGATTGCGCACGGCACCTCGACCCTGATGGCCTTGCCCGGGAAGGGCCTGAAGATCGACGTAGCAAAGTTCTTGCCGCAGGCGTAACGGAGCAAGCTAAAAAACCGCCAGCTTCGTCTACGCGAGTGCGTTGCATCCTCGCGCCCCGTCACCCCGCCAACGCGCGCACATTCGCAGCACCCGGCCTCGTCCGCGAGGCCATTGTTATGGCGCCTTTACATCCCTTAAAAATCGCCAACGACCCGCCGCCCCATCTTGAAAACACGGCCAGCAGCGCTATTTTCCCGCGCGGATGGGCTGGCCCATCCCCACACCAACAGCTTGAATGGAGACATGCGATGAACGTGATGGCTCGCTATCCGCAGTGGGGCGGACAGGGAACCACGGACCCGGTCCGCCAAATCATCGATCGGCTTTTCGAAGGCAGTTTCTTGCAAGGCGGCTCCAAGGACGAGTCGTCGGTCGTCACCAGCCAGTGGATTCCCCTGGTCGACATCAAGGAGGAGCCGAATCGCTTTGTCCTGTATGCCGATATCCCCGGCGTGGACCCCGCCGACATCGACGTGCAGATGGACAAGGGTTTGCTCACCATCAAGGGCGAGCGAAGGAGCGACATCGACGACAGCGAGCGCTTCTCGCGTGTCGAGCGCCAACACGGCGGCTTCCATCGCCGGTTCGCGCTGCCCGACAGTGCGGACCCGGAAGGCATCACGGCGACCGGTCACAACGGCGTGTTGCAGATCGTGATTCCGAAGCGCCCCGAGACGACCCCGCGGCGCATCCAGGTGGGTTCGACGTTCAATGGCTGACCCACGCGCCCCGCATCCGTGCGGGGCGTTTGCCTTATGCGCGGGTGAGTGACCAATCCATGGACAACTGGCGCGAAGAAGTCGCGATCGTGCAGGCGCAACTGGCGGCGCAGCAGATGGCCCTACGTGCCTTGATACAAAGCCACCCCGAGCCGGCGGCGCTGTTGCAACACTGGCGCGAGCTCCGCGCAGATGGCGGCGCCGCCGGGTGCGCGCTGCCGGCCGGGATTCGTGCCAGCGAATGGCTTACGCAGCAAATCCAGGCGTTTGCTGAGGATTGGACGGCTGAACTGGTCGATGCCGTGACCCGCCATGCGGACCGCCAGGACTTGTCGTCTTCCGGCGTGGATTCCACGATGCCGGAAGGCACTCGCGACAGCCCTTCCTCAAAGGACTGACGTTCTTCAATCTTTCTACCACCAAGCTAGACGTCTTGCAGACGAATCAATCCTCATCGTAGGAAAGCTTTATCGAGTACTTCATCCGCGCCTCCCCTGCATGTCTTCCTCGGGTGCGCTCAGTGCTCGATACGTTGATAGCAAGGTTCCCAGGACCGCGCTGCGTTGCCGCCCCATCTTCCTTGAACCTGAAGCGAGCAAAATTTACGGATCCGCTATCACTGCTGTCGACTGCTTCTGGCTTCATGTCCAGGCATGATTCCGTTGCATCTCTGATGCTGGCCGCCATCTCCATTCCTTCCTCGCCACTGGAAAGGGCCCATTCGCAGCTGTACACAAGCATGTCAGCTGTCTGGAATGAGGGAGATGTTTCATCCTCTTTGTAAATCRTGTACTTGCACACATGCGCACCGGAAAGCGTGACCGTTGGAAAGAATTTCTTCTCACCTGGGTCATCCGGCAAGGGCTCACCCCGCGTGTCCTGTGCTCTTGATAGTGCCTCCGGATTCTGCTTCAACATTTCGACGACGTTCTTGATGGAAGAGCAGTCGTCTGCAAACGCGAGATGCGGAACAAAGAAGAGTGACAGACCGACCACCAGCGCATTCTTTCTCATGAAGGCTTCCTCAGCTGACATAGTTGATTCCCGCGTTGAATGCGGCCCCGAAACTGAGAATCCCCTGTTGAGCCGTTTGCATACCGGCCGCATAAGCCGCCACTCGCTCTTGCGGAACACCATGATGGTCAGGGGAGTTGAACGCGAAATCACCCCTGTTGAACAGTTCTTCGGCGGCTTCCGCGAAGTTGAGGTTGATCAGCCCTCGACCCGATATCACGCGTCCGGCCTGATACCAGCCCGATACGAAGTCGGCATGCAGTTCTGGGCTCTTACCACCCCCGAAATTCACGCCGCTATTGAACTGCGCGATGTGCGCCCACTCGTGCGCGACGACGGCACCGAGCGCGTGATCGCCTGACGAGATCGGGGAACGCCCGCTGTACTTGCTCAGCAACTCGGCCGTCAAATTGCGTCCAACCAAGACAGTCCCATTCCTAAAAGGCGGTCCGCCCAACTGCTGCGGTGTTGCCATGGCGTTACTTCCGCCAGGCTCATTGAAGAACAGGAATCCGGGCATCAGGTTGTAGACATGCATCATCACGTAGAGCTCTTGCGACAGCACCTGGTCCAGCCAAGGAATGCCTGATTGCCTGGACATGGCAGCGGGCATACCGCCCGCGTTGTCGAAAGATGAGAAGTCCGCACAGGCGATTGAACTCTCCAAAGCAGAACGGGAGCCGCCACTCCGCCTGGTCGACTGGGGGAAGATGTCATCGTCACCCGTTGCTGCGCTTGGCGACGTTGTTGATTTTGGCTTCCTACTGGACTGGGGGAAGAAGTCCTGACAATGGGCGCAATGCGTTGCCGCCATTGCAAATCCGCCCAGAAGGCCAAGCAAAACGGTACGCCTGTCAGCAGTTTCCATTCGCTCACTCGATCGGCTTCAACAAGCCTTGCTTCAGCCCGCCTGCATGTGCCCCAATCAGCGAAACGAGCGGAATTTGCGCGGTCGGACAACCGTTTATCGGAACCCGCCCGCTCGCTGAACATGGCTCTCTTCGCAGAACAAGAGTTGGAGTGCGCCCGTTGGTGACCGGCGGTGCACACGAAGGCTCTAGCCGATACCACTTGCGGACATTGAAGGCGAACCCGCGACCCATGTCGCGGCGTCTTGGTAGGATCGACGTCGTTCGATCCTGCAGGGGGCAGGATGTCTCTCAAACGTGTTTCCCAAAGGCGCGACGATGCGCTCGCCCGTACAGACTGGGCGGAAGTCGAGCGCTTGCTCGCCAAGCATTACGGCTACGCCGGCTACGAAGTCGACCACTGCGGTACTGGCAGCGGTGCGACTCGTTATGACGGCGGCATAGACCTCAAGCTGCGTCGCAACGAGGAGTACATCATCGTCCAGTGCAAGCACTGGAACGCGATGAAGGTGCCGCATAACGACGTGCATCAGTTGATCGGTGTGATGGTCAATGAAGGCGCGACCGGCGCGATTCTCGTCACGAGCGGCGAGTTCACGCGCGCGGCGATCGAAGCGGCGACGAAGCAAGGCCACGTGCAGTTGGTCGACGGTGACGATTTGCGCGCGATGTTGGGGCCGTTGCCTGAGCCGCCGGAATCACCGAGCTCTCGGGTCGCTGGCTCGAACCCGTCGAATCTCCGGGCCAACGCAAAGGGCGCTGCCGCCTATGTCGGCGAGCGGTTGCTCAGGGCGGCGGAAGATCGGATTCGCGGTGGGAGGCGGAGCTCGGCGATGTACAGGACGGCCGGCGTAACGGCGAAGGTCTTGATCTTCAAAGCAGCCTTCGCCCTGCTCGTGCCCATCCTCATCGTGCTGGCCTTCATGTTTTGGATGCAGCACGCGTTTCTGCCGCAGAACTGGATGCCCCGCCCACCGACCGCGGCCGCCCCCGTTCAACCGCAGCGCCCCATCGCCCAGCCACAACCGGCGCAGGCGCACGCGTTCGTGATCGAGAACGCCGAAGCTGCCCCGCCCGCCTACACGCGGCACGATCCGACACCCGAGGAAATTCGCGAACAGCAACGTAGGACAGAGGAATCGATCAAGGTCCTCGAAGCCAACACACCGGAGTTGTACGAAGGTCGACCTGGTCAAGTGCGGGGACAGTAATACAACCGCTGCAGCAAAAAAGGAGTTTTGTGGTGACCGCAAAAAAATCTTCCAGCAAGGCAGCAATTAAGGCTCAGATTGACGCCTCGCACATCGAGATCAAGAGCTGGACGGATCTCCATGGCAAGCTAGAGGCGATGCGAGACACAGGCTGGATATTTCGAGGCGTCTCATCCCCCGAGCATTACTTGATTCCGAGCATTGGCCGCGAAGCCGTTTATGGCCCTTACAAGCTGGCGCAAGAACAGCGTCTTCTTGATGAGTTCAAGAACAGGGCAATCTCGCTGATCAACAACCACCGCTTCGACGATTGGGACTGGCTCGCATACGCACAGCACATCGGAGTTCCAACCCGCCTGCTTGACTGGTCGGTTAGTCCACTGGTCGCGTTGTATTTCGCACTTGAGTCGGATACCGAGTCGGATCGCATTCTCTACGCAGTCCAATATTCTCGGTACGTCCACGAGGTGGATCACCGCAACATGAGCCCTTTCACAAACAAGTCGGAAGGAAGGTTCACAGCGCCCCTCGCTTTTGACCGCATTCGAGCGCAACGCGGAATCTTCACAATTCATCCTGAGCCGACAAAGCTATTCAATCCAAAAGGACTCAAGAGCTTTCGCATCAAGGCGGCCGTGGTTAAAGACTATCGACGCAGACTGTTCAAATATGGCATCGATCACTTCCATGTCTATCCCGATTCACAGGGTCTCGGTCTGCAACTTGCGTGGCAGTTCAAGAACAAGGTTGGGCTCGGATCAATCTTCCTGGACAAGTAAAGGCGTGATCTCGCGGTGGAAGCGCGCGCCCGGAAACGCCGAAACCCAATTTCGGCGAACAGCCATAGTTGCAAGCGCACCGTTGCACTCGTGCTTCGTCGGCGCTATAACAGCTTGCCGGTGGCTTCTCAGTCCCGGTTTTAGGCCTGCATAGCCCTTGGCTCCAGGTGCCCGATTGTCCTTTTGAAAGGCGACGGGGTACCCCAAGCCAGAGGACCTTCCTATGCAAAAGCGCCAACACCTTAGAGCAATCGCATTTCGCACCCAGTCCGGACGTTGCTATTACTGCACCGTGCGGATGTGGCTGCGTTCTCCTTCCGAGCTGGGGCTGCGCCCACGCACGGCCCGCCCGTTCCAGTGCACCGCCGAGCATCTGGTGGCGCGAAAAGACAGAGGGCGGGACACGCGCAAGAACATCGCGGCCGCCTGCAGGCTGTGCAATGCGCGTCGACACAAGCGCAAGAACCCGTCTCCTCCCGAGACCTACAGGTCATTTGTGCTCCGCCGGATGGCAAAGGGGCGCTGGTGGCCTGAATCCCTTGAGGGATATCTCGATGTGATTCCTCCATCTGCTGCGATCTGAAGGAATTGCGGCAACGCAAATTCGTCTTCCTACATGAGGAACAAGCATCTCGACGGACAGACTTTGTCCGTTGATATCCTCCAAACGCATCTCATGATCAGAATTTTCCCAACTGACATGCGTTTGGAGGAAGCCGAGATGGAAATTTCCCCCTCCGACATCCGTTGAAAGGATCTCAATTGGGAAATTTCCGATCTCGACATCCTCGCGACGTATGTCGACATCCTCCGCGAGCATGCCGGCTCACTTTTTCTTCTTCCGGCCCCTGCTCGCGAACGTGCCACCCAGGCCCTTGACCAGCTCCTCCAGGCCCGCCGCAAGCCCGGACAACTTGAGCTGGGCGTAGGCCGTACGCGCCGTCGCATACGAATCGCTACCGAGCGCGGCAATGGTGTCGTCGAGCCGCTGCCGCAACTGCCCCACCCGCTCCAGGATCGGCAGCAACGCGTCCAGTGCGGCCACGTCCGCCTGGGCCGCGGCGATGTCGAGGTTGGGCGGGATGACGTCCGGGTTGTTGGACGCGGCACGAATGGTGGTGCGCATGAAGTCCACGGTCTTCGGGCCCGCGAAGGTCATTCGTTTGCGCTGCGCAGGTTCGAGCGTGATGCAGTCCTTCAGCACCGCCTCGATCTGCGCGAGCGCCTGCATGACGGTGGCCGCCTGCTCGGGGGTGACGGTGATCGAAACGAGGTTTTGCGACATGCGACGACTCCGCGTTGTTTGTGTGCGGAAGTCATCGCATGCGCTGCGCGCGGCGACCATTGACACTTGGTGCATCCGCACCACGGGGCAATGCCGACGAGCGGTCGTCGCTTCAGTTCAGTTGCGGTCTCGACGCAACGATGATCGCGTCGAGATCGCGCGCCAGGGACGAGAAGCACCACGCCATCGCGTCGGGGCGCACGCTGTGGGCGAGATCGTTGGCGACGGTGCCGTGGTCGGTGAGGGACGCCAGCAGGCGCAGGTGGTCGCGCATCTGGATCAGGCACAGGTGCGCTGCGGGGGGAATGATGACGTTGGGAATCGCGGGCTTGGCGCGGGCGCGCGGGGACTTGGTGCGCATGATGACCTCCATGTGGGGGGACGCTTGCCAGGCGTTGCGCTTGGCAAGGGTGTCGGGAGGTTAGAAGCCGTGCACAGACGGTGGGCGTATTCCCCAAATGGGTGTTTTATTGGCCACCCTCCCGACGCGGCGAACCGCATCAGAGCAGAAACGCGACAACGATAACTGTGCACGGAGCTTCTAAACTCCCAACACCGAGTCTCGCCCCACGTCGCACCGGAATCCAACAGCATTTGTCGCTAGACGCGCGGCTTACGTCGCCTGCAATCATGAGAATAGTCTTAGCGCACAGCAGATTGCGTGTCCATTCGCGCCGCACGAATGATCACATGACGTGTCTTTGCCAAAACACCGGCTCCACTTCGAACCTCCTGCAGCAGCAAGGCCATCAAGAGTAATAGCGTCATCGACAAAATCTGTGTTTGACCTCGGCCTAGTCCATCGCCACAGCTATGCGCAGCGATCAAGCCAGACGCGCTACAAAGCAGTGCCGGAATCATCGACAGCTCAAATTTGAATCGCAATAGAATTGCCCGCAGGTAGCCTTGGGCGATTAACTCGTTGTCACGCTTCGTCGAAAGATAGGTGCGCCATCCGCGAGCCAACCGAGGATAATTTTTTAATAGCCATCGATCAGCCCAATGGACCTCGATGCGGGAACCTATGTCTTCAAATAGGAGTCCGGCTGCCATGACGGTGGCAGCCAGTGTGATCCCAATAGGAATGAGGAGCCCATCCTGTTGCCAGGTAGCAGAGTCTTGGAGACGCGTCCAAAAGACACCTGCAATCCAAGGCGCCGTCCCAACGAACCCGGGCACGAGATTTACTGCAACAACCCGATATATATCGGGCTTTAGGGCGCTCGCAAAATCCATGAGGTCAGGCCTCGCTCGTCAATCCAACTCAAGCAATTTAAGGAGCTGTCGCCAGCCTGCAACATGGCGATGTTGCCCCTCAAGCGTGTGCGAGGCAGCAAATAGGATGGGCGTAATCCCATACCCCTCCGCCATCTCAAAATGTCGCACATCGTCATCCACGAGAATCTGGCATCCAATTGCGGCAGCCTGCTTCACCTTTGCGGCCGCAGTCCCGCAATGAACACTCTTGACGGCATCAAACAGCCCATGAATCTCAAGCCACCGCACCATCCACAAACGCTTTTCCTCGATCCGAAAGCTCAGAATGTGGACTTCATATCGACCCGCAAGCCGCATAACGCCTTGAACGGCATCCTCTACAGGAAGCGCCGAGAGAGTCGATTCGAAGCCGACCGAAGCCTGCATTTGGTCGTATGCCGTCTCACCAATCATCGGAACTAAGGTGCTTCGATCAGTCGAGCCGGGACACAAGTCTCTAGAAATGTTGGCTCTTAACCAATCGACCTTTTGTCGCCCCGTGTCGGCAATTACTCCATCAAAATCGAGCGCTATTCCTGGACGCCGTGACATCAAAAGGCAATCGCTTGATGAATTGGATGCGCAACATCGTAAATCGTCGAAAGGACGCGATAGAGCTCCCAAGAGAAGTGGTGCCCGTCGTTCTTAAAATCGCGGAACTCCGGCGAATGACCCGATGCCAGGTCTTTCGTACGTTGCAGCAATCCGCGGACGTCCGGGTCTTTCATCTTGCCGAGAAATGCGTCGTATCGCGCAAGAATGCTATCGGCTCCGAGGCCGCAAATTTCGCTAGCACGCTGTAGCGGCGTCATCCGCAGGTACTTTTGCAGCACCTCACGCTTGGAAGCAGGCGTCCGTTGAGCTGTCTCCGCGATAGCAAGAATTCCGCTGAAGTAGATCATTTTCCTGGAGAACATCAATTTGATGTTCCGGTCGCCCCAAGTCTTTCCTCCATCAGTCGTCTTGTGCTCGAAATCGACAGCGATCGTGCGGTAATACCTAATCAAGTCGTTTAAAAGGAACCTAGCAAGCTGACTTTCGGTGATCGTGTCTTTGACATAACGGTCGATCAAATCAGCGAAATGCTTCAAGTAAAGATCGTCGTTGTATAGCCAATCCGACTCAAGAAGAAACAACATTCTCCTCGTCAATCGGTCGTTATCGTCATCGAGGCCGCCAATTGTCCCCGTCAACTCGTCTGGCTCAATTGTTTTCCCGAACGGCCCGCCCGCAGAGGGTGGTTTAACGTCCAACCGTCGCAACGCCTCATCGACTAGCGCCTTGGCATCCGACCCATTGTTGGCAATTACAAAATAGTCCAAGTCCGACTGAGCGCTTGCCTCGCGCCTGGCGAGGGACCCCACAGTGACAACGCAGACGTCATTCCTGTTGCCAAGCACTCCGGAAACCGCTGCGCGGATTTCGGTGAGTCTCTCGTCAGAGTAGGCCAAGGCTTCCCTGATGTTCCCCAATTTCTCCAAATTCATTCCAGCCCCCTACCTTTCTGAATTCGAACTTCATTGGACGCTTCTTTTGACGATATCTGAGGTTAATGCTCTGGCCATCTGTGAGCTTGACCTTCGGATCGATGTAAAAAGTACGCCTCGTGCACGCAATCTCTTGACCGTCTGGCACGAGATAATCAGGAATAACTTGATGCTCACCTAGCCGCTCAAGTATTCCAAACAGCTCTCCGTGGTCGGCTTTCAGCTCAGCCTCAGTGCCGTAGTAGTAACTCTCTCGGAAGTTGCTTGCGTGAACCTCCATGTAGCGCTTGCAGACATAGTCCGCCATAAACCCCATACGGCTTTGAATAAGAGTTCCATATACGTCTTCTTTCCGCTCCCAGAACGCATCAAGCACTTCTTCGCCCCAACTGCCTCCCTCCACAAGCGCTTGAATCACCCGTGGAGCGGTGAGCTGCAAATCGTTTTCGTAGATGTAGGAGTTCGAGCGAAGAATTGCCTCGATCGTATCTACGTTGATTGATCTAGAAAACAGATCGTTAAATTTCGGCTCATCGACGCCCGCAATGATTGACATAACGCGAAAATTGTTGATGTCATGATGTACGAGCGTTCGTGCGAGTTTTCTCCCAATCTCCACATCTCCTCGAATTATTTTCTCGCCGGAGACATGGTGATCGATTTCAAATCGGGACCGAAACACAGGTTCTAAACTGTGCGAAAGGGGAGCGTGCCCGATGTCATGCAAGAGCGCAGAAACGACAAAGTAATTGAAGTCGCTTCCTTCGTAGTCCATCAATTCACAGTAAAGCTTAGCGAGGCCCGCTACCGCCAAACTATGCTGATATCTAGAGTGACGCTTTGAAGGGCGCTTGCCCTTCTCTGGAAGGAGATAGTCAATTGCTCCAAGAAAATTAATTGACTTCAACCTATTAAATGCTGGAGAGCCAATTACGTCATGCAGAAGGGGTGAATCAAAAGTTTCCTCAATCTCCTGCGCGCTATAAACGTAGCGATGGGAGTCGTCTCTCGCTAGCGACAGGTTCTTTAGCTCTCGCTTAATCAAGATTCGAGTGCCTTGTTTTTAGCTTGTCAGTTCGGTGAACCATATTTGTAAGAATAACGTTCCACAGGTGACGCGGGGGCCAAGCTCCAATCATTAGTAATCCATCAAGAAATCAAAGAGATAGCAAGCCCTGACGGACGCTGGTGACCAATTGTCACTCGTGCAGCGCACAAAACGGGTCACATGTTCCGCCGGTATTCGCCGCCCACATCGTAAAGGGCGTGACTGATCTGCCCCAAGCTATGCGTCTTCACCGCTTCCATCAGCGAGGCAAAGACGTTCTGACGGTCGCGTGCAGTCTTCTGCAAGAACGAGAGGCCCTTGTCGCCATTCCGCAACGCCTGGTAATTCGCAACATTCTCAATCTGCTGCCCCTTCTCCCCCTCGGTCGACCGAATCAACTCGATCTCCGTAACGATGTCCCCGCCATGATCCTTCGGCAGGAATGTATTCACGCCAATCAACGGCAACGACCCATCGTGCTTCTTGTGCTCGTAGTACAACGACTCTTCCTGGATCTTCCCGCGCTGGTACATCGTATCCATCGCGCCCAACACGCCACCGCGTTCACTGATCGCTTCGAATTCCTTGTAAACCGCTTCTTCCACGATGTCGGTCAGCTTGTCGACGATGAAGCTCCCCTGCCAGGGGTTCTCGTTGAAGTTGAGGCCCAGTTCCTTGTTGATGATCATCTGGATCGCCACGGCGCGGCGCACGCTTTCTTCGGTCGGCGTGGTGATCGCTTCGTCGTAGGCGTTGGTGTGCAGGCTGTTGCAGTTGTCGAACAATGCGTACAGCGCCTGCAGCGTGGTGCGGATGTCGTTGAACTGGATTTCCTGGGCGTGTAGTGAGCGTCCGCTCGTTTGGATGTGGTACTTCATCATCTGGCTGCGGGGGCCGGCCCCGTAGCGTTCGCGCATCGCGCGGGCCCAGATGCGGCGGGCGACGCGGCCGATCACGGTGTATTCGGGGTCCATGCCGTTGCTGAAGAAGAACGACAGGTTGGGCGCGAAGTCGTCGATCTTCATGCCGCGCGCCAGGTAGTACTCGACGATCGTGAAGCCGTTGCTCAGGGTGAAGGCGAGTTGCGAGATCGGGTTCGCGCCGGCTTCGGCGATGTGGTAACCCGAGATCGACACCGAGTAGAAGTTGCGCACCAGCTTGTCGACGAAGTACTGCTGGATGTCGCCCATCATGCGCAGGGCGAACTCGGTGCTGAAGATGCAGGTGTTCTGCGCCTGGTCTTCTTTCAGGATGTCGGCCTGCACGGTGCCGCGCACGGTCTTGAGGGTGTGTTCCTTGATGCGTGCGTAGGTTTCCGCATCGACGACCTGGTCGCCGGTGACGCCCAGCAGGCCGAGGCCCAGGCCGTCGTTCGTCTCGGGGAGCATGCCGCTGTATTCGGGGCGCTTGCGCCCTTCGAACAGTTTTTCGATCTTGTCGTGCGCTTCGTCCCAGCGGGATTGTTCGGCGCGCAGGTGTTTTTCCACTTGCTGGTCGATCGCGGTGTTCATGAACATCGCGAGGATGATCGGCGCGGGGCCGTTGATCGTCATCGAAACGCTGGTGGTCGGCGCGCAGAGGTCGAAGCCGGAGTACAGCTTCTTCATGTCGTCGAGCGTGGCGATGTTGACGCCGGAGTTGCCGATCTTGCCGTAGATGTCCGGGCGCACGGCAGGGTCTTCGCCGTACAGGGTGACCGAGTCGAACGCGGTGGACAGGCGCGCGGCGGGCTGGCCGACGCTCAAATAATGGAACCGGCGATTGGTGCGTTCGGGCGTGCCTTCGCCGGCGAACATGCGGATGGGGTCTTCGCCGGTGCGGCGGTAGGGGTACACGCCGCCGGTGTAGGGGTAGTCGCCCGGCAGGTTTTCTTTCTGCAGGAAGGTCAGCAGCTCGCCCCAGCTCTTGTAGGTGGGCGCGGCGATCTTGGGGATCTTCTGGTGCGAGAGGGATTCGCGGTAGTTGTCGACGCGGATCACCTTGTCGCGGACTTTGTATTCGTTGAATTCGTCGGTGATCGACTTCAGGCGTGCGGGCCATTCGCGCAGGAGCTTGATCGCATCGCTGCTGAGGGAATGGATGGCGTCCTGGTAGCGCTGGCGGAGCGTCGCGAGTGTCTTGTCGCCGTCCATGACGGCGTCGGTGGCGTAGAGGTCGAGCGCCTTCGGCAGTGCGTTGTCTTCCAGCGCGTGCAGCGATTGCCAATAGGCCTGCGCGCGGTCGGCGATCTCACTCTGCGATTCGATGCGGGCGTTGATGCCCCTGCCCTGTTCGGCGATTTCGGCGAGGTAGCGTACCCGTGCCCCGGGGATCAGGACGGTGGCGCGCGGTTCCTTGATCGTCGTGTCGACGGTCGGGGTCCACTTGTCTTCCGGCAGCTGCAGCTTCTCGCGGAGCAGGCGCATCAAGTTCGCGAACATCCAGCTGATGCCGGGGTCGTTGAACTGGCTGGCGATGGTCGGGTAGACGGGGACGTCTTCGTCCTTGGTCTGGAAGGCGACGCGGTTGCGCTTCCACTGTTTGCGCACGTCGCGCAGGGCGTCTTCGGCGCCGCGCTTGTCGAACTTATTGAGCACGACGAGTTCGGCGTAGTCGAGCATGTCGATCTTTTCCAGCTGGCTCGGCGCGCCGAAGTCGCTGGTCATGACGTACATCGGGAAGTCGACGAGGTCGACGATTTCCGAATCGCTCTGGCCGATGCCCGCGGTTTCGACGATCACCATGTCGTAGCCGAGGGACTTGAGGAACGCGATGCAGTCCTTCAGCACGATGTTCGTCGCCATGTGCTGGCGGCGGGTGGCCATCGAGCGCATGAAGACGCGCTTGCTGCGCAGCGAGTTCATGCGGATGCGGTCGCCGAGCAGCGCGCCACCGGTGCGGCGGCGCGTGGGGTCGACGGAGATCACCGCGATGCGCATCTCGGGGAACGAGGCGAGGAAGCGGTTGAGGAGTTCGTCGGTCACCGAGGATTTGCCCGCGCCGCCGGTGCCGGTGATGCCGATGACGGGGGTCTTGCCGCCGGCCAGTTGCCATTGTTTGCGCAGGTGGGCCAGCTCGGTTTCCTCCAGGGCACTTTCTTCGATGGCGCTGAGCATCGCGCCGATGGCGATTTCGTTGGAGAGGTCGACCTGGTGCGGGGTCTCCACCGGTTGGCGTGCGGCTTCGGCGCGGCGGACGACGTCTTCGATCATCGCCACCAGGCCCATGTGCATGCCGTCGTTGGGGTGGTAGATGCGTTCGACGCCGTAGTCCTGGAGTTCGCGGATTTCTTCGGGGGTGATGGTGCCGCCACCGCCGCCGAAGACGCGGATGTGGGAGGCGCCGCGTTCGCGGAGCATGTCCACCATGTATTTGAAGTATTCGACGTGGCCGCCCTGGTAGGAGCTCAGGGCGATGGCGTCGGCGTCTTCCTGGAGGGCGGCGCGGACGACGTCTTCGACGGAGCGGTTGTGGCCCAGGTGGATCACTTCGGCGCCCTGGCCCTGGATGAGGCGGCGCATGATGTTGATCGCGGCGTCGTGGCCGTCGAAGAGGCTGGCTGCGGTAACGAAGCGGAGGGGGCTGGTCTCGGTCTGGGGGGACGTGACGACTTCGGTCGCAGGGGTGCTCATGGGCGGCGCTCAATACGGATTCGGCTGATTCCGGATTGTAGCGCTGGGGGCGTTAAAGGCCCTCTTCCCCCCGGGAGAGCCCGGTTGGTCCTCGGGAGGGCCCGCTCGGAACCTGTTGGCGCGCCGCCCGAACGTGGGAAGTTCCAAATTTTTTTGGGAAAAAAATTTGAAACTCCCCACGCTGGGGCATCACCTTGCGGGTCGCTTCGATCGGGTCTGCCGCCCGGGCAGTCGTTGGGGGCTGCAAAGCGAGCTTTGCAGGAAGCCGATCACTTTCTACGAAATCCAGTTCATTTCGCGCTTCGTGACCACCCAGCCCGAGGCGGTTTTGTCGAGCTCGAAGGTCCAGCCGCCGGCGCTCAGGCCGGCTTCGAAGTAGCCCGCTTTCGCCGTGGCGTGCGTGGACGACACGAGTTTGATGTCGCCGACGTTGAATCGCAGTGCGGGGGTGTTGGTCTTGCGCAGCTGGAATTCCGACATGCCGCGCCCGCCATTGAGCGTTCCAACCTTGCCTTCCGAGCAGCGGTGCACGCGCGGGGCGAAGTCGTGGAAGCGGGCCATGAAGGCGTCGTCCGGGTTGCGTTCGCGGTCGAAGCAGAGGACGGCGGGTTTCTGGTTCGCAGGGTCGGTGGATTCGTTCTTGCCCAGGAGGGAGCGGAAGATTTGTTCGGCGATGTCGAGGCGGTCGTCGTGGACGGCGGTTGCGTTGCCGGTGCCGGGCGCGGGTGCGTCGGGTTGCGACGCGCAGGCGGTGAGCATCGTCAGCGACATGGCGAGTGCGATGGTGCGCATTGGTCCCTTCCCCTTGGGTGCGTGGGGGGAGCGTATCGCATTGGGGTGGCGTCGGGCGGCGGGTAGTGAAGCCCGCTCGCGCCCTATTGGTGCGCCGCCCGAACGTGGGGGCATCACCTTGCGGGTCGCTTCGATCAGGGGGCTTTCGCTGGGGCAGTCATTGGGGGCTGCAAAGCAAGCTTTGCAGGGAGCCGATCGATCTCGGGACAGCGCGCGGCGTGCGCTTTCGATCCAAAGCGGACATTTGAATGGATCCGCGCCGGCGGCCATCGTTAAAGCATTCGCGGCGCCTGCCACGTTAGGTAAGCCGCAGCCGCCGCCCGTACGCCCAACGAAGCCCACGCATTGCGCCCCAGCCATAGGGAGCCTTTCAAGCCGTTTTGCATGACTGCGGGGACGAAGAGATTGGCGGCCGCAAAAGAGAACGCAGTCCAGGTCAACGCGACCGTCCACATTGGCGCGATCCAAGCCAGGACGCACGCGAACATCAAGGACCACGCCATGACGGACATCAGCAGACGGCGAACCGACGCGACTGTTGGAAGCGTGTAACCGCCTTGCACGAGCCTATCGAACCGACCGTCGGCTGACACACCGAAAGCGAGCCATCCCACCAGCCCCTGCGCGATGCAAAGACCGTAGAAGACAATTTTCAGAAGTTGGTCCGGCATCCGGCAATGGTAGAGGGGCACAGTGGGATGCAAGTGCGCGCTTGTGCCCGAAGCTGCCACTGGGTGACCGCTTTCGACCCAAAGCGGACATTCGTTACGCTGTGTTCTCTCTTCGTTCCGGCAGGACCAGGGAAATGAGACCGTCCTTTCAAATCCTCATGGCAGCGATGATCCTGTTCCTAGCGGGCACCTGCTTTTACTTTTGCATCACGGGAGTTCTCGACGGCTCCGTGGAGTTTCCTAGCAAGGGGCAATCCATCGAGGTCCTTCGCGCCACCTCTCCAAAGGCGTTCCTCGCATGCGTCCTGTTTTGGCTGGTTGGTGGAGCTGGGTTTCTGTGGCTGGCGCTTGTGAACTTTCGAGAAGTTGCTAGAGGTGCCGGCAGGTAGTAGGAACGTCCGCTTCTGGCCGATAGAGGACATCGCGCCTGAGCGACCGCTTCCGACCCAAAGCGGACATTCCGCCTGCCGTTCGCGCCGACGCGGTCCGGAAGGCGCGCGGCTGGCCTCCCGGAAGCGCGGACGACGTTGCCAGCAATTCAACGTCTACGGCATCTAGATCAGGAGAAGTTCCGATGATCGAAGCCAATCCGTTCGAAACGCTGCGACAGATCGCGGGCGGGTACTGTCTGTCGCGGAGCCTGCATGTCGTCGCGAATCTCGCCGTCGCCGACAAGCTCGACGAGACCCCTCGAACAGCCGCCGAGCTGGCAGTGTCGGTCGGCGCCCACCCGGAGGCATTGGGCCGCGTCCTGCGGCTTCTTTCCGCGCACGGCGTGTTCGAATCTTTCGATAGCAAGTTCCGCCATTCGCCGGCGTCTCGGATGTTGCGCACCGATCATCCACAGTCCATGCGCGATTACGTGCGGATGTTCGGCTTGCCACCCTTCTGGGCGACGTTCGGGGAGATGGAGCAGTCCGTATGCACCGGCCTGCAGGTCGGGGAGAAGGTCACCCCTGGCGGACTCTGGGCTTACTTGGCACAGCACCCGGATGCGAACACCATATTCAACGCAACAATGGTGACTAAAGCACACGCCCAGATCGCCGGCATTCTTGGCGCATACGACTTCTCGGAGTTCAAGGTGATCGGCGACATCGGCGGTGGGCGCGGCCACCTGTTGAGCGCCTTGCTCGAGCGTGTGCCGAGCGCAACGGGTGTGCTGTTCGATTTCCCGCATGTAGTGGAGGACAAGGTTGGCGCGGTGTCATCGCGGCTTACACGGCAGGCCGGAGATTTTTTCAAGGACCAACTGCCGGTCTGCGACGCTTATCTGGTGATGGAAGTCATCCACGACTGGAGCGACGTCGAGTCCGTCTCCATCCTGAAAGCGATCCGGCGGGCGGCGCCGTCGCACGCCAAGCTCCTGCTGATTGAAGAAATGGTCCCTGACGACCCCGGCCCGGCCTGGTCGAAGATGCTGGACATCCATATGCTCGCCCTAATCGGCGGAAAGCAACGCACCCGCCGGGAATACGAGGCGCTCTTTGATGCGGCAGGCTTCTCTTTCAATCGTGAGATTGACACCGGCGCAGGCATCTCGATCCTGGAGGCCGCCTAACAATGGTGGCAGCGAACGGATTGAAGCCGAAGCCGCTTCGCGGGGCGGCTCAATTCAGGCGTTAGCGAATGTCGCTTCTGGCCGATAGCGGACATCGAACCGGAGCGTCCGCTTTCGACCCAAATCGAACAAGGCCGCACTTTGAGACTAGGGGGAGTCATGAAGCCGCACATCCAGATCATTCGTAGTGGCCACGTCGCCGTTGATCTCGTCAAGCTCACCGCCTGCGCGATCATCTTTACCCATGGAGTGCACCGCTACTTGTACGGCGAGGTCGGTCCGCTCGGCGAGGCGCTCGCGCATTTTGGATTCCCATTCCCGTACGCCCAGGCGCAGCTCGTCAACCTGGCTGAGACCGGTGGCGTCTTGCTGATCGTCTTGGGCATTCTCGTGCGCACCCTATGTGCCTTGCTCGTCGTCATTTTTGCGACGGGTATTGCGCTGATTCACTGGCAACTCGGATTCTTCATCATCGGTCCCGGTGAAGGCGGTTGGGAGTTCAGCGCCTTACTCATCGCGTGCTTTGCAGCCGTCGCCTTGGACTACTGGCCACGCCGCGAGCGGCCTGACAATTCCTTCAAGCAGCAGCCGCAGCCGCTTCGCGACTCGGCGTAACCGCCGCATTCGGAGTCCGCTTTTGGCCGATAGCGGACGCAAGCGCCTGCGGGGGCCTTGCACCCGCCAATGACCGCTTCCGACCGAACTCCGTTTTTTGTGCAACGCGAGATATGGCAAAGTGGCCCTCACCCTATAAGGCAGATGGCCATGACGCTCAGGTTCGCATTCGCCGCAGTGGCCTTCCTCCTGTCCTCTTGTGCGACGCATGCGCCAGCAGCCACGGCGGATCAGGCGGCCGCCAATCGACAACTCGTCCTCGCGTTCCATGATGCGGTCGCGCGTGGCGATTATGCGCAAGCCGAAACCATGCTTGCCGCCGGATACAAACACTATGTCGTATCCGCCGACGGTTTCAGGCCGCTCTCGTGGGACGCTTTCAAGCGGGGTAATGCCGCAGCCCGCATAGCGTTCCCGGACTGGAAGAGCACGCCTGTTCGTATCGTTGCAGACGGGACGTTTGTGTCGTTGACCATGATTGGCACGGGAACGCACCGCGGTTCGCTGTCCGGTGAACCGGTAACGGGCCGAGTGGTGACCCTGCCAATCTCGATCACCCACGAAGTCCGCGACGGGAAGCTGGTCGCCGACTGGGAGGTCACCAACACTGAACCGCTGATGCGGGTCCTCAGCGCACCAAAACCCTGACCGCTTGATAGGGTTGAAAGGGGTGGTCCCAGGACAGGATTGGCCTGTCTTACGTTCGTGATTTGAACGTCCGCTTCTCTCCGATAGCGGACACCCACTTCGCCGACCCTCTCCCGGCGGAAGGGAGCTACCAATTCGCTTCCCGGCAACGATCGGCTACCTGCAAAGCTTGCTTTGCAGCCCCCAATGACTGCCCCAGCGAAAGCCCCTTGATCGAAGCGACCCGCAAGGTGATGCCCCAGCGTGGGTAGTTTCAAATTTTTTTCCCAAAAAAATTTGGAACTACCCACGTTCCGGGCGACGCGCTAATCGGTTTCAGGCGGGCTCTACTACCGCAGCCCCACCAATCGCGTCCAGGTCGCGTGGACGAATCCCTTCGGCTTCGCAGTAACGAATGTAGTCGGCGCGCTGCGTACAAGCATTCGCCACCGCACGCACTTCACCACCCGGGCCGATGAACTCCACTTCGCCCATCACCACGACGAAGACCACGCAATCTTCGTCGCCGACGATCTTTCACCAATCCACGTGGCCCGCTGGTTCGTGCACGTAATCACCAGGGCCGAAGATCTCGCCGGTGCACAGTTGCCGCTGGCCGGTGAGTTGATGCACATGCACTTCGCCGGTGTGGCGATGCAATGGCATCACGGTGCCGGGCGACATGCGCAGCAGTTCGACGAACCCGCGGTCGCCGAGGAAGCGCAGCGGCTTCGCCCATTTGCCGGGCTCCGACGCAGGCACCCACGGGAGATCCGCCGTCGCTACAGCGCGCGAAGGAATCGCGCCGCGCAACGCATCGTGCATGAAGGCATTCATGCCGCCACCAGTTGCAGGAAGCGGTCGAACGAGGCCTCCACCGCCGCGCGCCCGTTGCCGAGGATGTTGCGGCCGCGGGAGAACCCGTACACGTCTTCGTAGTCGTACGGCGCGAGCAACGCGCGCATGCGGCGCACGGCGCTCGGCTTCATCGGGGTGAAGTTCGGCACGCTGTGCATGAAGCTGACTTGTTTGCGGTCCTGGCCGACGTGCGGTGCATCGCCCGGGAGCAGGACACCGTTGCCCCGGGGACCGGTTTTCCAGTGCAGCGCAGTACTGCCCGGGAAGTGGCCGGCAACGTTAATCAGGGTGATGTCGTTCGACAGCGCGAGCGTGTCGCCTTTCCAGAATTGGATCGCATTCGATGGACGGCGCACCCACTCGCGGTCGGTTGCATGCAGCAGGATTCCAACGCCGCCGAGCGCTTCGCTCCATTCGACCATCGACGCATAGAAGTGCGGGTGCGAGATGACGATGCAGTCGACGCCGCCGGCGGCTTGCAGTGTGTTCACGGCTTCATCGGTCACCAGGCCGAGGGATTCCCACAGGATGTTGCCGCCGTCGGTACGCAGGTGCAGGAGGCGCTGCGGGATGGCGTAGCCCGGCATGTCGATGCCGAGCAGGCCGTCGTCGTCGGCGATGCGCAGGGTGTGTTCGCGTTGCAGGGTTTCGAGCGTCGTCCACTGCTGGCCTTGCCAATCGACGTACTGGCGGTCGTCTTCGCACACCGGGCAATGCGTGGGCGGCGTGTCGCTTGGTGCGTACTGCGTCGCGCACGTGTTGCAGATCCAGGCGGTGCTCATGCGAGGGCCTCGTCGTCCAGCGTGAACTTCGGGTGGGCGTAGACGTCTTCGTAGTCGGCGAATGCGCGTTGCGTTGCAGGGCGTGCGCCGACGTCTGCGAACCAGCGCTTGAGGTTCGGGAAGTCGTCGAGGTTCTGGCCGTGGCCGGAGTGCGAAACGATCCACGGGTAGCAGGCGATGTCGGCGATGGAGTGCGCATTGCCAGCGATGTAGGCGTGGTCTTCGAGGCGTTGGTCGAGCACGCCGTAGAGGCGGTGGGTTTCCTTGGTATAGCGTTCCATCGCATACACGTCGCGTTGCTGCGCGTGTTGGCGGAACCAGCCGGACTGGCCGGCCATCGGGCCCAGGCCCGCGACTTGCCAGACCACCCACTGCATCGTTTCGATGCGCGTGCGCGGGTCGCGCGAAAGCAAATGACCGGTCTTGTCGGCGAGGTATTCCAGGATCACCGCCGATTCGAAGAACGGCAACGGTGCGCCGCCGTCGGCGGGCGCGTGGTCGACGATCGCGGGGATCTTGCCGTTCGGCGAGATGGCGAGGAACGGCGGCTTGCGCTGTTCACCGCGCGACAGGCGCACGAGGTGCCAGCGGTGCGCAGGCTGCGGGCCGCCGATGTCGGCGAGTTCTTCCATGAAAAGCTTCAACTTCATGCCGTTGGGCGACTTGGCGTAGTAGAGGTCGAGCATCGGTTCCTCCGATGGTGTCCGTGGGCCTAGGGTCGCGCTAATCTGGCCCAGCATCCGGGCCAGTTCGGAGAGAGTTCATGGAACCAGTTCTGCCCTTCGCCCCCGATTTGACGGGGTCAGCGGGTCATCTGGCCGGTTCGCTGCATCAGCAGTTGCGCGCGGCGATCCTCGACGGGCGCCTGGCTGCCGGGGCCGCCCTGCCCTCGTCGCGGACCCTGGCGGTCGAACTGGGTGTCGCACGCAACACGGTCGTCGGTGCGTATGACTTGCTGGTGGCCGAGGGCTACGTCATGCCGCGGCCCGGCGCGAAGGCGATCGTCGCCGATGTGCGCGGGCGGGCGATGCGCAAGCCCGATGCGCCGTTGCCGGTGGAGGATGCGCGGCTCGCGCCGTTCTGGCGGATGCCGTTCCTGCCGGCGGAGCCGGTGCGCGCGCTGCCCGAGTGCAGTTTTCGATTGGGCGTCGGGGATCACCGGCATTTCCCGCATGCATTGTGGCGTCGGTTGACGGCGCAGGCGTTGCAGGCGTTTTCGAAGCAACCGTTTCGGTATGCGCCGTCGGAAGGCTTGCCGCCGTTGCGTACGGCGATCGCGCAGCACGTGGCGTTCGCACGTGCGGTGGCGTGCACGGCGGACGATGTGATCGTGACGTCGGGCGCGCAGCAGGCGTTCGATCTCTTGGCGCGCTTGTTGGTCACGCCGGGGAAGACGCGGGTGGCCGTGGAGAATCCGGGCTATCCGTCGTTGCGCGCGGCGTTCGCGGCGGTCGGCGCGGCGTTGGTGCCGATGCGCGTCGACGATGAAGGGCTGTGCGTCGAGTGCCTGGGCGACAACGATGTCGACATCGTGATGGTGACACCGTCGCATCAATCGCCGACGGGTGCGGCGTTGTCGCTGCGTCGGCGGATGGCGTTGCTCGATTACGCGCGGTCGCGCAATGCGGTGATCATCGAAGACGACTACGACGGGGAGTTCCGGTTCGGTGGTCGGCCGCTGGATGCGTTGCAGACCTTGGATCGAGACGGGATCGTGTTTTACGTCGGCACGTTTTCGAAGAGTTTGTTCCCGGCCTTGCGCAAGGGCTTCATCGTCGCACCGCCGTGGGCGCGGGGGCCGTTGGCGCAGGTGAAGAACTGCGTGGATTCACACAGCGATGCGATCACGCAAACGGTGCTGGCCCAGTTCATCCGCGACGGGCACATGGCGCGGCATGTGCGGAAGATGCGCGGGATTTATGCGGAGCGGCGCGAGGCGTTGTTCGCGGGGTTGAAGTCGCTGGACAAGTGGCTGGATCCGATTCCGTCGGAGGCCGGCATGCATTCGGCGGCGCGCTTGCGGGATCCGGAGGGCGCGCAGCGGTTCTTCCAGTTGATGCGGGAGCACACGCCCGGGGCGCAGTCGATCGCCGAGTACGCGATGGCGCCCCTGGCCGCGCCGGCGGTGGTGTTCGGATATGGGGTGATCGACGCTGACGAGATCACGAGTCGATTGGCCGCCTTGAAAGCAGCGCTCGAACGCTGAGTCCGCTCCCCCCGGTAGAGGGGACAAGCACCGGGCGGGCTTCACGGCGTGAAGGCCGATTGTTACGGCGCCGCACACGACCCCGCCGGGGGTTTGGAGTAGACTGCGCCGCCTGCGGAGGGCGCCTCGATGCGCCCCCCGACCGCAGTGGCCAACATTCTCAACGACTTACCTCGACTTGTCGTCGCCCCTGTGATGCGCATCACGCGCATCGAAGGCGCGCTCGACCGGAGCAACCGATGATTTTCGAAACGCTCGATACCTACGGCCACGAACAGGTCGTGTTCTGCCACAACAAGGATGCGGGCCTGAAGGCCATCATCGCGATCCACAACACCGTGCTCGGCCCCGCGCTGGGCGGCACGCGCATGTGGCCGTACAAGACCGAGGCCGAGGCGCTCAACGACGTGCTGCGCCTGTCGCGCGGCATGACGTACAAGAACGCGGTGGCGGGCCTGAACATCGGCGGCGGCAAGGCCGTCATCATCGGCGACCCCGCGAAGGACAAGTCCGAAGCGCTGTTCCGCGCGTTCGGCCAGTTCGTCGAATCCCTCGGCGGCCGTTACATCACGGCCGAGGACGTCGGCATCGACGTCAACGACATGGAATACGTGTACCGCGAGACCGAGTACGTCACCGGCGTGCACCAGGTGCACGGTGGTTCGGGCGACCCCTCGCCGTTCACCGCCTACGGCACGCTGCAGGGCCTGATGGCCACGCTCAACAAGAAGTACGGCGACGAGGAAGTCGGCAAGTATTCCTACGCCGTGCAGGGCCTCGGCCACGTGGGCATGGAATTCGTGAAGCTGCTCAAGGAGCGCGGCGCGAAGATCTTCGTCACCGACATCAACAAGGCACTGGTCGACAAGGCCGTCAGCGAATACGGCGCCGAAGCCGTGGGCCTGGACGAGATCTACGACGTGCCGGCCGATGTCTACTCGCCGTGCGCGCTGGGTGCGACGGTCAACGAGCAGACGCTGCCCCGCCTGAAGGCCAAGGTCATCTGCGGTGCGGCCAACAACCAGCTGGCGAACACGCAGATCGGCGATGAAGTCGAGAAGCGCGGCATCGTCTACGCGCCGGACTACGCGGTGAACGCGGGCGGCGTGATGAACGTCTCGCTCGAGATCGACGGTTACAACCGCGAACGCGCGATGCGCATGATGCGCACGATCTATCACAACCTCGCGCGCATCTACGAGATCAGCGACCGCGACGGCATCCCGACCTACAAGGCCGCCGACCGCCTCGCCGAAGAGCGCATCAGCGCGATCGGCAAGCTGAAGCTGCCGCTGGGCCGGGCGCAGCCGCGCTTCCAGGGTCGAATCCGCGGTCACTAAGTTGTAGATTCAGGACGGGGCTTCGGCCCCGTTCTGCTTTTCCGAAACAAGAATGCCGGAGTCGTGATGCGCGCTTTTCCGCTGGGTGAAGACATCGATGCACTGCGCGAGACGGTCCGCCGTTTCGCGGACGCCGAAATCGCGCCGCGCGCGGCGAAGATCGACGAGGAGAATGTCTTCCCGCAGGACCTGTGGCCAAAGCTCGGGCAGATGGGCTTGCTGGGCCTCACGGTGCCGGGCGAACTCGGCGGCAGCGACATGGGGTATCTCGCGCACCTGGTCGCGATGGAAGAGATCTCGCGGGCGTCGGGTTCGATCGGCCTGTCGTACGGCGCGCATTCGAACCTGTGCGTGAGCAACCTCTACGCCAACGGCACGCAGGCGCAGCGCGAGAAATATTTACCGAAGCTGTGCAGCGGCGAGTGGAAGGGCGCGCTTGCGATGAGCGAGCCGGGCGCCGGTTCCGACGTCGTCGGTTCGATGCAGTGCAAGGCCGAGTTGCGCGGCGATGTCTGGGTCGCCAACGGCAACAAGATGTGGATCACCAACGGCCCCGAAGCCGACGTGCTGATCGTTTACATGCGCACCGCCGGCAAGGACAGCGGCAGCGCGTGCATGACGGCCTTCCTCGTCGAGAAGGGCATGAAGGGGTTCACCACCGCGCAGAAGCTCGACAAGCTGGGCATGCGTGGTTCGAACACGTGCGAGCTGGTGTTCCAGAATTGCGAGATCCCGAAGGAGAACGTCCTCGGTGAAGTGAACAAGGGCGTCAAGGTGTTGATGTCGGGGTTGAACACCGAGCGCCTGGTGCTCACCGGCGGCCCGATCGGTTTGATGCAGGCCGCGATGGACATCGCCCTGCCCTACGTGCGCGAGCGCAAGCAGTTCGGCGAAGCCATCGGCACCTTCGGGATCATGCAGGCGAAGATCGCGGACATGTATACGGCGCTGCAGTCTTCGCGCGCGTTCGCTTACCAGGTGGGTCGGGATTTCGACGCGGGGCACAAGTCGCGCATCGATTCGGCCGCGTGCCTGCTGCATGCGACCGAGGCCGCGGTGCAGGTCGCCCTGGAGGCCATCCAGGCCCTCGGCGGCAACGGCTACATCAACGAGTACGCGACGGGTCGGATCCTGCGCGATGCGAAGCTTTACGCCATCGGCGCGGGGACCAACGAGATCCGCAGGATGTTGATCGGACGGGAGTTGTTCGACGGGAAGTCCTGACCCGGCCGTGAGGTTTGCGGCACTGCAACAAACGGACCTAGAATCGGGGGCGACCCGGCACCATCTTTGCCGGCCCGACTGACCTCCCGAGAGTCCTTTCCATGTCCGACATCGTCATCGTCGGTGCCAAGCGCACCGCCATCGGTTCCCTGCTGGGCCAGTTCACCGGCGTTCCGACCACGACCCTGGGCACCGCCGCCATCACCGGCGCGCTCGACCATGCGGGCGTGGCGCCCGACCAGGTCGACGACGTCATCATGGGCTGCGTGCTCCCCGCCGGCCTCGGCCAGGCGCCCGCGCGCCAGGCGGCCATCGGCGCGAAGATCCCGACCTCCGCCGGCGCCATGACCATCAACAAGGTCTGCGGCTCGGGCATGAAGGCCGTGATGCTCGCGCACGACCTGATCAAGGCCGGTTCCGCCACGGTCGTCGTCGCCGGCGGCATGGAGTCGATGACCAACGCGCCGCATCTGCTCAATGGTTCGCGCGTCGGCACGAAGTTCGGTGCGATGCAGATGCTCGACCATATGCAGACCGACGGCCTGGTCAATCCCTACGACGGGTTGGCGATGGGCGTGTTCGGCGAAACCTGCGTCGACAAGTACGGGTTCACGCGCGAAGAACAGGATGCCTACGCCGCCGAGAGCGTGCGTCGTGCGCAGGGCGCGGTGCAGTCGGGCGCGTTCAAGAACGAAATCGTTCCCGTCGTCGTCGCCGGCCGCAAGGGCGATGTCAGCATCGATACGGACGAAGGCCCGGGCCGCATCGACGTCGCGAAAATCCCCACGCTTAAACCTGCGTTCAAGAAAGACGGCACGATCACGGCCGCAAGCTCCTCGTCCATCAACGATGGCGCCGCCGCAACGGTGCTGATGTCATCTGAAGAAGCCGTTAAACGGGGCCTCACGCCGCTCGCACGGATCGTCGCGCACGCTACGCACTCGCAGGCGCCGGAATGGTTCACCACCGCGCCGGTGACTGCGATCGCGAATGTACTTGCGAAGGCCGGCTGGAAGGCCGAGGAGGTGGATCTGTTCGAAGTCAACGAAGCGTTCGCGTGCGTGGCGATGGCGCCGATGCGCGAGCTCGGCATCCCGCACGAAAAGTTGAACGTCAACGGCGGCGCGGTTGCGCTCGGTCATCCGATCGGTGCCAGTGGCGCGCGTTTGATCGTCACCTTGTTGCATGCGTTGAAAGCGCGCGGAGGCAAGCGTGGCGTGGCTGCACTGTGCATCGGTGGTGGCGAAGCGACCGCAATCGCCGTCGAACTTGCGTGAAGAGCATAACGACGAAGCTGAAAGGTTCCGGCCAAGACACTTGACACGCGACAACCGCCGGTTGAGATTGATATTGGCGCGCAGAAGCGCGTTGCCATCCTAACGACGAGGAAGAACGACATGTCCATCAATAAGGCACTGCTCGCCATGGCCCTGGGTCTTGCCATGACTGCTTGCACGAACTCCCAGCAGGCTGCCGACTCGGCCGCCGAAGCGCAGAAGGCTTCCGGTGAAGCCCAGCAGGCTGCCGACAACGCCGCCGCCACGGGCGATGCGGCCACCGCCGACTCCGCCCAGGCCGCCGCCGACACGGCCGCTGCCGCTGCCGACGCCGCTGCCACCCAGGCCGACGCTGCTTCGGCCAACCCGACCGCTACGGGCGCTGATGACGCTGCCGACGCCGCCGAGAACTCGGCCGACGCCGCTGCACAGGCGCAGGACTCGGCTGAAGAAGCCGCTGCCGCCGCCGATGCGAAGACCAACAACGACGGCGCGACCCCCGCCAAGAAGTAATCCGGCAGGCACGTCGACACCGCATTCACGCCCGCCTTCACGGGGCTGAATTGTGGTTACAATGCGAAGGCCGCCGGTTTGCCGGCGGCCTTTTCTTGTCAAACCGAACACGCAGCCGTAGTCAGTGAACGAATGAAGCCGGCCGCAACGCGACCGGACTGCCACGCGCACTGGCGTTGCCTGACCCGTTAGCATCCTTCAGACAACTCCTCAGGAGAGATTCCATGAACACGAAGCTCGCTGTCCTCCTCGCCGCCGGCGTCCTCGCTCTCGCCGCCTGCAAGAACGAAACCCCGACCGCCCAGACCGAAGCCGCCCAGGCCGCCGACGCCACCGCCGCCGCTGGCGACCAGGCCGCCCAGGCTGCCGACGCTGCCGGCACCGCCGCCGCCGAAGGCGTCGACGCCGCTGCTGCCGCCACCGGTGAAGCCGCTGCCGAAACCGGCGCCGCCGTGACCGAGGCCACCGACGCCGCCGCTGCTGCTGCCACCAGCGCCGCCGCCGCGACCGCCGACACCGCCAAGGACGTCGCCGCCAAGGCCGACGCCGCCGCGACGGAAGCCAAGGAAGAGCCGAAGAAGTAATTCTTCGATTTTCCTGCAAGACCCGAAGCCCGCCGCAAGGCGGGCTTCTTTTTGGGCTCAGCAACCCACCGCCGGTTATCCTGCGGACCATTCGACCGCAAGCGACGCAACATGCCCGCACTCGCCTCCAGCCTCGACCCCCGCTCGCAGGACTTCCAGGACAACGCGGCGTATCACCGCGGACTCGTGGATGAGCTCGATGCACGCCTGCAGCGCGCGGCCGAAGGCGGCGGCCCCAAGGCCCGCGACAAGCACACCGAACGCGGCAAGTTGCTGGTGCGCGACCGCATCACCGCCCTGCTCGACCCGGGTTCCCCCTTCCTCGAGATCGCACCGCTCGCCGCCGAAGGCATGTACGACGGCGCCGCGCCCGCCGCGGGCATCGTCGCCGGCATCGGCCGCGTGCACGGCCAGGAAGTGGTGATCGTCGCCAACGACGCGACGGTCAAGGGCGGCACGTATTTCCCGATGACGGTGAAGAAGCATTTGCGCGCGCAGGAAGTCGCGCGCGAGAACCAGTTGCCGTGCGTCTACCTTGTCGATTCCGGCGGCGCGTTCCTGCCGCTGCAGGATGAAGTCTTCCCGGACAAGGAACACTTCGGCCGCATCTTCTACAACCAGGCGCGGTTGAGCGCGGAAAACATTCCGCAGATCGCCGTCGTCATGGGCTCGTGCACGGCGGGCGGCGCGTATGTGCCGGCGATGTGCGACGAATCGATCATCGTGCGCGAGCAAGGCACGATCTTCCTCGGCGGTCCGCCGTTGGTGAAAGCCGCGACCGGTGAAGTCGTCGATGCCGAATCGCTCGGCGGCGCCGACGTGCACACGTCGGTTTCCGGCGTCGCCGATCACTTCGCCGAAGACGACCGCGATGCGCTGCAGATCGCGCGCAACCTCGTGGCGCACCTCAATCGAAGCAAGACGGTGCCCGTCGCCACGCAGCCCGCGCGTGAGCCTTTGTTCGCGAGCGAAGAGCTGTACGGCATCGTGCCGAAGGACACCCGCCGCCCGTTCGACATCCGCGAGGTGATCGCGCGGATCGTCGACGGCAGCGAATTCCAGGAGTTCAAGGCACGCTACGGCAAGACGCTGGTGTGCGGATTCGCGCACATCCATGGGTATCCCGTCGGCATCATCGCCAACAACGGCATCCTGTTTTCGGAAAGCGCGCTCAAGGGCGCGCATTTCATCGAACTGTGCAACCAGCGCGACATCCCGCTGGTGTTCCTGCAGAACATCACCGGCTTCATGGTGGGCCGCAAGTACGAGAACGCGGGCATCGCGAAGGACGGCGCGAAGATGGTGACGGCGGTGGCGTGCTCGCACGTGCCGAAGTTCACCGTCGTCATCGGCGGCAGCTTCGGCGCGGGCAACTACGCGATGTGCGGCCGCGCGTACGGCGGTCGCTTCCTGTGGATGTGGCCGAACGCGCGCATCAGCGTGATGGGCGGCGAGCAGGCGGCCTCCGTGCTGTCGACGGTGAAGCGCGATGGCATCGAAGCCTCGGGCAAGGCCTGGTCTGCCGACGAGGAAGAAGCGTTCAAGGCGCCGATCCGCGACCAATACGAGTCGCAGGGCAATCCGTATTACGCGAGTGCGCGCTTGTGGGACGACGGCATCATCGATCCGGCCGATACGCGTCGCGTGCTTGGGCTGGGGCTCGCTGCAGCGCTCAACGCACCGATCGAAAAGGGCCGTTTCGGGATTTTCCGAATGTGATGCATGCACCGATGAATACGCCAAACCGTGAAATCAAGCTGTCCGCCGCCTGAAGGAAATGCCCTCCGAGGCAGCGTCAAAACCGCGTGACGGGTGCTAGCCTCGGTTTCCCTCAATGCAGCAGGATTTCCCGCCCATGGCCCTTTGGAAAGATCAGGCCCCCACCAAGCCCGCCACCGGCAACCCGCCCCCGTCGTCGGAACCGGCCCGCTTCCAGCCCGAGGTCACGGCTGTGCCGACGCCTGCTGCCGCCACCCCCACCCCGGCTCCGACGCAGGCAGCCCCGCGCCCGGCCGCGCGCCAGGTCGGTGAATCGGTGATCGCCGCCGAGCTCACCATCGAAGGCAAGATCCACGGCACCGGCCATGTGCGCATCGCCGGCCAGTTCAAGGGCGACGTCAACGTCGAAGGCGACCTGACCATCGAGAAGGGCGCCAAGCTCACCGGCGGCGTCAAGGCGCAGAAGATCATCATCGCGGGCGAACTCGACGGCAACGTCGAAATGGCGCAGCGCGTCGAGCTGCTGGAAACCGGCGTGCTCAATGGCGATCTCAAGGCCCAGTCGTTCACCGTCGCCGCCGGCTCGCGCATGCGCGGTGCGGTCGAATTCGGTTGGGACGACAAGGGCCGCAAGGGCGACGACGCCTGAGCATGAGCGCCGCGCGCCCTGGAACGGCAGGTGCCACGCGCACCTGCCCGCACTGCAAGGCGACGATCCTCGAAAGCGCCAGCGTGTGCCCCGCGTGCCGGGGCCACCTGCGTTACGACGAGGCCGCACTCGCGCGCGCGAAGACAGCGATCCAGCCCTTGCAGGTCGAAGGCACGATCTCGCCGCCCGACGGCGACACGGTGTTCGAGTATTCGATGGTGCTTTCGATCCGGAACGATCGCGGCGAGGAAGTCACGCGGCAGGTCGTCGGCGTGGGTGCGTTGCAACCCGATGAGAAGCGCACCTTCTCGGTGGTCGTCGAAATGATCGAAGCCACCGGCGCGAAGGGCAAGCGTCGCCACTGATCCTCAGTGCGAGGAACACCCGTCGCAACCGCCGTCGCCGCATGCGGCGGCGTTGCGCACTGTCGGCGCGACCCACAGGCCGACCTTCCGCACCCACTTCGGCCGTGCCTCGCGCACCAGCGGCACGGCGCACGCGACGCGAAACTTGCGCACGCCTGCAGGCCAGCGCGAATGCAACACGAATGCACCGCTCGCGACGACCACGGCACCGACCACGACGTACTGCGCGAGGAGCCCGGCGTGCATCACCCGCCTCCCATCGCGACCGCGACCTGGTAGGTCACCAATGACGCGAGATACGCCAGCGCGAACAGATAGCCGGCGCTGATCGCCATCTGTTTCCAGGACCCCGTCTCGCGCTTGATCGTCGCCAGCGTCGACAGGCATTGCGGCGCGTAGATGTACCAGACGAGCAACGACAGCGCCGTCGCCAGCGACCAGCCACTGGCGATGATCGGCGACAACGCGGCCGACGCCGCGGCATCGTCCGCCGCCTGCAAGGCATACACGGTCGCGAGCGACGACACCGCCACTTCGCGCGCCGCCAGGCCGGGAATCAGCGCGATGCAGATCTGCCAGTTGAAGCCGATCGGCGCGAACACCGTCTGCATCGCGCGTCCGATATGGCCGGCGAAACTGTTGGTGACGTCCGTGCCGCCGTGCGGGAAATACAGCAGCACCCACAGCAGCACCGTCATCGCCAGGATGATGCCGCCCACGCGCTTGAGGAAGATCATCGCGCGCTCCGACAGGCCGAGCGCGAGGTCGCGCGGGTGCGGCATGCGGTACGACGGCAGCTCCAGCATCAGCGGATGCTCGCTCTTGTCGCGGCGCCATTTCTTCATCACCCACGCCACGGCGAGCGCACTGAGGATGCCGGCGGCGTACAGCGCGAACAGCACCAGGCCCTGCATGTTGAACCAGCCGATGTCGCGCTTCGGGATGAACGCGCCGATCAGCAACGCATACACGGGCAAACGCGCCGAACACGTCATCAGCGGTGCGACGATGATCGTCGCCAGGCGATCGCGCGGATCCTGGATCGAACGCGTCGCCATGATCCCGGGGATCGCACATGCAAACGACGACAACAGCGGAATGAACGAACGCCCCGACAAACCCGCCTTCGCCATCGTGCGATCCAGCAGGAACGCCGCGCGCGGCAGGTAACCGGACTCCTCGAGCGCGAGGATGAAGAGGAACAGGATCAGGATCTGCGGCAGGAACACGATCACGCCGCCGACGCCCGAGATGATGCCGTCGGCGAGCAGGCTGTTGAGCGGTCCCGCGGGCAAGGTGGTGCGGGTGAACTCGGCCAGCCAGGACGTGCCGGCGTCGATGGCGTCCATCAACGGCGTTGCCCACGCGTACACGGCCTGGAAGATCAGGAACATCACCACGCCGAGTGCGACCAGCCCGAGGATCGGATGCAGCAGCCAGCGATCGAGCGCGTCGTCGATCTCCGCGGTGCGGCGCGGCATCGTCACGGCGAGCGACAGCAGGCGGCGCGTCTCTTTGTGCAGTGCTTCGGGGTCGACATCGGTGGGCGTCGATGCAGGCGCCTGCATGTTCGACGACATCGCATCGAGCATCGAGACCAATGCACGTGCGCCATCGCGGCGCACGGCGATCGTCGGCACGACGGGGACACCGAGTTCGCCTTCGAGTTTCGCCAGATCCACTTCGATGCCGCGACGCTTGGCCGCATCCATCATGTTGACCGCGAGCACCATCGGCTTGCCGAGCGCGCGCACTTCGAGCGCGAAGCGCAGGTGCAAGCGCAGGTTGGTGGCGTCGACGACGCAGACGATGACGTCGGGCGCGGGTTCGCCGGGATAGAAGCCGCGGCAAAGATCGCGCGTGATCGCTTCGTCCAGGCTTGCGGCGTGCAGGCTGTAGGCGCCCGGAAGATCGAGCAATGCATAGGAGCGGCCCGACGGCGCATGGAAGCGGCCTTCCTTGCGTTCGACGGTGACGCCGGCGTAGTTCGCCACTTTCTGGCGGCTGCCGGTGAGCAGGTTGAACAGCGCCGTCTTCCCGCAATTGGGATTGCCGACGAGTGCGACGCGCAGCGGCGTTGCGAGGGCAGCGCTCATGCAACGACCTCGTGGCGACGCACGACGATGCGTTGCGCTTCGGCGCGACGCAGCGCGAATCGCGTGAAGCCCACTTGCACGAGCAACGGTTCGGCGCCGAGCGGACCAGCGGCCACCACTTCCACCAATTCGCCCGCGACAAAGCCGAGTTCGCGCAGGCGGCGCGCGATGGCGTCGTTGGGCGCGTGGTCTTCGACGCGTTCGACGGCGGCGGCGATGCGGCGCGGCAGGTCGGTCAGCCTCACGGGCGGGTACTCACTGGGCAGTGGCCGGGCGAATAGGAATTGTTCTCAAGAATACCACTACGGCCGGCCGGCTTATCATTCGGCTTCTTTCCCTGACGGACGGCCCGATGCGCGACAGCCTGCAGTTGCTCCGCGAGGGCGCCCTCGCCCGCCTGCGCCTGGCCCGGCCGCAGCTGCACAACGCCTTCGACGCCGACCTGATCGCCGATCTCACGGCGGCGTTGGACGAGATCGGCGGCGACCCCGCCATCCGCGTCCTCGTGCTCGAAGGCGACGGCGCCTCGTTCTCTGCAGGCGCCGACCTGAACTGGATGCGTGGCATGGCGGCGGCCACCGAGGCGGACAACCGCGAGGACTCGCTGAAGCTGGCGCGCCTGATGCGCACGCTCGACGAACTCCCGAAGCCGACCATCGCCCGCGTCCACGGCGCGGCCTTCGGTGGCGGCGTCGGTCTGGTCGCCTGCTGCGACATCGCGATCGCGAGCGCCAACGCCACCTTCGGCCTCACCGAAGCCCGCCTCGGCCTGCTGCCTGCCGTGATATCACCCTATGTGATCGCCGCGATCGGCGCACGCCAGGCGCGGCGCTGGTTCGCCACCGCCGAGCGGTTCGACGCGAACGAAGCCCATCGCATCGGCCTGGTGCACCAAGTCGTCGCGGACGAAGCGGCGCTCGACACCGCCGTGCAGCACCAGGTCGCCTTGCTGATGCAAGCCGGCCCGGTGGCCGCGTCGACCGCCAAGGCACTCGTCCGCCGCGTTGCGAACGCACACGACGCCCACACAATCGATGCGGAGAATGCGGCGCTCATTGCCGGCCTCCGCGTTTCGCCCGAAGGCCAGGAGGGTCTGTCGGCCTTCCTGGGCAAGCGCAAACCCGCCTGGACGGAAACCTGATGTTCGATACGGTCCTCATCGCCAACCGCGGCGAAATCGCCTGCCGCGTGATCCGCACCTGTCGCCGCCTCGGCATCCGCACCGTCGCGGTGTTCTCGGAAGCCGATGCCGATGCGCAACACGTGCGCCTGGCCGATGCCGCGTATCCGATCGGCGGCCCGCGTCCGCAGGACAGTTACCTGCGCGGCGATGCGATCCTGGAAGTCGCGAAAAAATCCGGCGCACAGGCGATCCACCCCGGCTACGGTTTCCTGAGCGAAAACGCCGACTTCGCCGATGCGGTCGAAGCCGCCGGCCTGGTGTTCATCGGCCCGCACGCAGCATCGATGCGCAAGATGGGCAGCAAGGCCGGCGCAAAGGAATTGATGCAGGCAGCGGGCGTGCCCGTCGTGCCCGGTTACACGGGCGAAGACCAATCGCCCGACGTGCTCGCGCGCGAAGCCGCGCGCATCGGCTTCCCGCTGATGATCAAGGCCGCGCACGGCGGCGGCGGCAAGGGCATGCGCATCGTGCGCGTGCTCGATGAATTCCTGCCCGCGCTCGAATCCTGCCAGCGCGAAGCGCGCAACGCCTTCGGCCGCGACCGCGTGCTGCTCGAACGCTACGTCACGCGCCCACGCCACATCGAAATCCAGGTCTTCGCCGACACGCACGGCCACACGCTGCATCTCAACGAACGCGAGTGTTCGGCGCAGCGTCGCTACCAGAAGGTGCTCGAAGAGTCGCCTTCGGTCGTACTGACGCCCGCATTGCGCAAGCAGATGGGCGACGCCGCCGTCGCCGCCGCGCGCGCGATCGACTACGTCAACGCCGGCACCTGCGAATTCATCGTCGAATCCGGCGAAGACGGCGTGCCGACCGGGTTCTACTTCATGGAGATCAACACGCGCCTGCAGGTCGAACACCCGGTCACCGAAATGGTCACGGGCCTGGACCTCGTCGAATGGCAACTCCGCGTCGCCGCCGGCGAAGCATTGCCGCTGGCGCAGGAGGACATCGCGCAGGACGGCCACGCCATCGAAGTGCGCCTGTACGCCGAAGATCCGGAAGCCGGCTTCCTGCCGGGCTCGGGCAAGCTCGAACGCCTGCGCTTTCCGGCAACCAACGGCCATGTGCGCATCGATTCGGGCGTCGTCGCCGGCGACACCGTCACGATCTTCTACGACCCGATGATCGCGAAACTGATCGTCCATGACGCCGACCGCGCGTCTGCCCTCGCCCGCTTGCGCGATGCGCTCGCGCAATGCGAGATCGGCGGGCCGAAGTCGAACATCGAGTTCCTCGAACGCCTCGTGCGCCATCCGGCGATCGTGGACGGCACCATCGACACCGCGTACCTGGATCGCCACCTCGACGAATTCATGCCGCCGACGGAAGTCGACCGGGGCCTGCTGCTCGCCGCCGCGACCTCGCAATTGCTCGCGCAGGAAAGCGCAGCGCGTGAAGCGGCCGCTGCGTCGAGCGATCCGACGTCGCCCTGGGCCATCGCCGACGGCTGGCGCCTGGGCCACGCGGGCAAGCGCGATCTCGCCTTCCTGCATCGCGGGGAGCGCCTGGTGCTTTCCGCGCACGGCAGCGGCGGCGACTACCGCATCGAACATGCGGGCGCGGCGCACGTGGTCTCCGGTGCCCGCCTCGAAGGCAGCGCGCTGAGCGCGCGCATCGACGGCGAGGGCCGCCGTTTCACGATCGATCTCGACGCCCAGCGCACCGTGGCCCACGACGGCCAGCGCCGCCTGCGCCTGGAGCCGGTCGGGGTGTATCGTCGGGATGCGGCTGCGGCCGGCGATGGCGGCAACCGTGTCCTCGCGCCCATGCCCGGTCGCGTTGTGGTCGTGAAGGCGCGCGCGGGCGACGCCGTCCGCGCAGGGCAGGAGGTCCTCGTGATCGAAGCGATGAAGATGGAATTGAGCCTCAAGGCGCCGCGCGACGGGCGCATCGGCGAAGTGCGTGCGGCTGCCGGCGATTTCGTCGACGCCGACGCCGTCCTCGTGACGCTTGAAGCTGATGTCTGACCACGTCCGCATCGTCGAAGTCGGCCCGCGCGACGGGCTGCAGAACGAAAAAACGCTGGTCCCCACGCCGTCGAAGATCGAACTGATCGATCGCCTGACCGCCACCGGGCTGTCGACGATCGAAGCGACGAGCTTCGTGAGCCCGAAGTGGGTGCCGCAACTGGCCGACGCCGCCGAAGTGTTCGCGGGCATCACGCGCAAGCACGGCGTGCGTTATCCGGTGCTGGTGCCGAACGAACAGGGCTACGACCGCGCGCGCGCCGTCGGCGCCGACGAAGTCGCGGTGTTCACCGCGGCATCGGAGGCTTTCAACCAAAAGAACATCAACGCGACGATCCATGAATCGATCGAACGCTTCCGCCCCGTCCTCGAACGTGCGAACCACGAAGGCGTGCGCGTGCGCGGCTACGTTTCCACCGTGCTCGGCTGCCCATACCAGGGCGAAGTGGCGGTCGCGGACGTCGTGCGCGTCGCCAAGCGCATGCATGCGCTCGGGTGTTACGAGATCTCGCTCGGCGACACGATCGGCGTCGGCACGCCGGCGAAAGCGCGCGCGATGTTGCGCGCCGTCGCGCAGGAAGTGCCGATGCGTGCGCTCGCCGTGCATTTCCACGACACCTACGGCCAGGCGCTTCCCAATCTGCTCGCCTGCCTGGAAGAAGGCGTGCGCGTGGCGGACGCTTCAGTCTCCGGCACGGGCGGCTGCCCTTACGCGAAGGGCGCGACCGGCAATGTCGCGACCGAAGACGTCGTCTACATGCTGCACGGCATGGGCATGCAGACCGGCATCGACCTGGACAGACTCGTCGACACCGGCCGTTGGCTCGCCGATCTCCTCGGTCGCTCGAGCAGCAGCAAGGTCACCCAGGCGCGGGCAGTGGCGTGAAAGACGACGCGCTCCGCCGGAAACTCGCGGACGCGCAGGCTGCGCTGCAAGCCGCCAGCGCGGCGCTCGAGGTGGAACGCAATCGCTTCCGCGCATTGTTCGACGCGGTGCCCGACCCGGTCAGCATCCTGGACTGGGAAGGCACGGTGCTCGACCTCAACACCGCGGGCATTGCGGCGTACAACCGCCCGCGCGGCGACATCATCGGCAAGAACATCGACATCCTCAATCCCGATCTTCCGCGCGACCATCTCGCGCCGGTGTGGGAAGTGCTCAATCGCGGCGGCACCTACGTCGTCGAAGTCACCAACATGCGTGCCGACGGCACGCGCTTCCCCGTCGAGGTGCATTCGGCCGGGTTCGACGATGGCGGCGAGACCCGCATCGTCGCCGTCGCCCGCGACCTCAGCAAACGACACGAAGCGGAAGTCCGCTATCGCGAGCTGATGGAAGTGATCGACAAGGGCATCCTCGTGCGCAAGGCCGATGGCCGCGTCGCGTACGCCAATCCGGCAGCGATGCGCATCCTGGGGATCCCGAAAGGCGCCAGCCTGGTGGAAGAACTCGCGCTGGATCACTGGCGTGTCTTCGACGAACACGGCAAGCAACTGGACGACCAGGACCTTCCCTCGTTCCGCGCACTGCGCACCGGCACGATTTCGCCGAGTACCGTGCTCGGTTTCCTGAACCTGCGCACACGCCGCCTGACCTGGCTGTCGATCACCTCGGTGCCCCAGTTCGCGCCGGGGCAGGATCACCCCATGCAGGTGTTGTCGCTGTTTTCCGACGTCACCGGGTTCAAGCGCGACATCACGCTGTTCGATCGCGTGCAGGACCTCGCGCACGTCGGTGGTTGGGAATGGGACGCCAACAACGAGCACGTGTATCTCACCGGCGAAGCGCAACGCATGCTCGGGCTGGCGCGCGCGTCGGCGAGCATGGGCGAGTTGCAGGCGTGCCTGCGCGAATCCGAACGCAAGCGCTTCCACGAAGCGCTGACGCGCGCGGTGGAACACGGCGAAGGCTTCGAGATGGACCTGCAGGGCATCCGCGCCGACGGGCACTCGCTGTGGATCCGCATCATCGGCGAAGCCGAAGCCGCCGACCCGACGGGCACGCGCCTGACCGGCACGTTCCAGGACATCACCGAAACCAAGCAGGCCGAGGAAACCCTGCGCGTGCAGGCGCGCACCGACCCGCTGACGATGTTGTTCAACCGCGACGCGGTGCTGGAGGAACTCCAGGCGCGATTGTCCGACCCCTCGCATTCCGACGTCGCCGTGCTCTACATCGACCTGGATCGCTTCAAGGTCGTCAACGATGTCCTCGGCCACGCCGCCGGCGACCAGGTGATCGCGAGCGCCGCGCGCCGCATCCAGCGCGCGGTTGCGACCGAAGGTTTGATCGCGCGCTTCGGCGGCGACGAATTCCTCGTCGTGTGCCAGACCGGCGATGATCCCGAGCGTCCGCAACGGCTGGCGGCTGCGATCCTCGAGGCGTTCGGCGATGCCTTCCGCATGGCCGGCGAGGAATTCACGATCACCGCGAGCATCGGCATCGCGCGCGCGCCCGAACATGGCGATCGCCCGCAAGGGTTGATCCAGAACGCCGACGTCGCGATGTACGACAGCAAACGCCGCGCGCGCAACGGCTGGCAGGATTTCAGCCCCGCGCTGGCCGAACAGCAGTTGCAACGCCTGCAGATGGAAACGCACCTGCGGCGCGCGGTCGACAATCGCGAATTCAAGTTGGTCTACCAGCCGCAGGTCGAACTGGCGACGGGCCGCATCGTCGCCGCCGAAGCCTTGATCCGCTGGCGCAACGACACGCTCGGCGAAATGCGCCCCGATCATTTCATCGGGCACGCGGAGAACACCGGCGACATCGTGCGCATCGGCGGCTGGGTGTTGCGCGAGGCGTGCCAGCAGATGCGGCGTTGGCGCGACGAAGGCCTGTCGATCGAACGCGTCGCGGTGAATGTTTCCTACCGCCAGTTCCTCGCCGAAGACCTCGCCGAAACCGTGTCCGAAGCGCTCGCAAGCGCCGGCCTGCCCGGCGACGCGCTGGAACTGGAGTTCACCGAGCGCGTGTTGATCGAAGATGCACCCGATACGCTGACGACCTTCGCGGGGCTGCGCATGCTCGGCGTGTTGTTGAGCATCGACGATTTCGGCGAAGGTTACAGCGCGCTCAACTACCTGCGCCGCCTGCCGATCCATGGCCTGAAACTCAGCCAGCAATTCCTCTCGGGCGTGCCGCACAACACCTCCGACGTCGCGATCTGCCAGGCCGTCGCCGGCATCGCGCAAAGCCTGGGCCTCGGCCTCGTCGCCGAAGGCGTCGAGAGCGATGCGCAACGTCAATTCCTCATCCGCCTGGGCGTCAAGATCGGCCAGGGGTTCCTCTTCGCCCCGGGCCTGATGCCGGAAGAACTCGCCCTGCGCATCGCGCGCCACGTCCCCACGAAAGCCCATGCCTGAAGTGTCCGTACGTCCCATACAAGCGCGCGACGATGCGCGCATGGCGGAAATCATCCGCACCGTGATGCCCGAATTCGGCGCGAGCGGCGCGGGGTTCGCGATCAACGATCCCGAAGTCGACTGGATGAGCCGCAGTTACGCGCAGCCACGCAGCGCGTACTGGGTGGTCGAACGCGACGGCATCGTGGAAGGCGGCGGCGGCGTTGCGCCGCTGGAAGGCGGCGATGCGGATACCTGCGAGTTGCGCAAGATGTATTTCCTGTCGTCGTTGCGCGGCCTGGGCGCCGGTGCCGAAGTGATGCGCCTGTCGCTCGACGCAGCGCGCGCATTCGGTTTCAAGCGCTGCTATCTCGAAACGCTTGCGGGGATGGATGCGGCGATGCGCCTGTACGAACGCACCGGCTTCCGGCGCATCGACAAACCGATGGGCGCCACCGGCCACGGCGGCTGCAACACGTTCTATCTGTTGGAGCTCTGACGATGCGTGCATGGCTGGGTGCGTTGCTGGCGTTGCTGGCGTTGGTGTCGTTGCAGGCCTTCGCCGCGGAGGCGCCGAAGCCCACCTATTTGCTGCAACCCGATCGCGTGTGGACCGGCGAAGGCGCGGCACACGCCGGGTGGGTCGTGCTCGTGCGCGACGGCGCGATCGCCTCCGTCGGTGATGCGGAAACCATCGGCGCACCTGCCGATGCGCAGCGCATCGCCCTCCCCGGCGCGACGGTGGTGCCGGGATTGATCGACCTGCACTCGCACATTTTCCTGCATCCCTACAACGAGACGCTCTGGAACGACCAGGTCCTGAAAGAGCCGGAGGCCGAACGCGTTCTGCGCGCGGCGCGCCACGCACACGACACGTTGCAGGCCGGCTTCACCACCCTGCGCGACCTCGGCACCGAAGGCGCGAACTACGACGATGTCGCGATGAAGCATGCGATCGAAAACGGATTGACCGATGGTCCGCGCTTGTTCGTCGCGACGAAGGCGATCGTCGCGACGGCCAGCTACGGCCCCGGCCCGCGTGGTTTTCGCGACGATCTGAACCTGCCGCGCGGCGCGCAGGAAGTCAGCGGCGTCGACGCCGGCATCGCCGCCGTGCGCGACCAGGCGGGTCACGGCGCGGACTGGATCAAGCTTTACGGCGACTACCGCATCGGCACCGACGGCAGCACGCAACCGACATTCACGCCCGCCGAGTTGAAAGCGATGGTGGAAGCCGCGCACCTCTCCGGCCGCCCCGTCGCCGTGCACGCGATGACCGACAAGGCCGTGCGGATGGCCGTCGACGCGGGCGCCGACACGATCGAACACGGTTACGAAGTCTCCGACGAAACGTTCCGCCGCATGCGCGAGCACAACGTGGCATGGCTGCCGACGCTGACCGCCACCGAAGCCTATGGCGAATACTTCGAACATTACGTCCCCGGCCAATCGCAGCCGACGCAGGAAATGCGCGAGGTCGCCGCCGCCTTCGCCCGCGCGCGCAAGGCCGGCACGACGATCGCCTGCGGCAGCGACGTCGGCGTGTTCGCCCATGGCGACAACTTCCGCGAGCCCGAATGGCTGGTCCGCCTGGGCATGACGCCGGTGGAAGCCCTGCAGGCCTGCACGACAGTGGCGGCGAAGGTGCTGCGCCAGGACGCGAAGTTCGGCGCGATCCGCACCGGCTTGCGCGCCGACCTGGCGGCCTTCACCGGCGACCCGACGCAGGACATCGGCGCCTTGCGCCATCCGGTCTTCGTGATGAAGGACGGCGCGGTCGCCCGCCGGCCGGACGCGGCCGCGCCATAGGCTAAAATCCCCGGCTCTTTACCGCCCGCAGGGACTGACCCATGCAACTGTCTTCCACCCGCGCCATCGTCACCGGCGGCGTCTCCGGCCTGGGCTTCGCGGTCGCGCAGCACCTGGTCGCCAACGGCGCGAAGGTCGCGCTGTTCGATGTCAACGAAGAAAAGGGCGCGGCCGCCATTGCACAACTCGGTGCCGCCAAAGCAACCTTCTTCAAGACCGATGTCAGCGACGAAGCGGGCGTCACCGCGAACGTCGCCGCCGCAAAGGATTTCCTCGGGGGCCTGAACGTCGCGATCAACTGCGCCGGCATCCTCGGTGCGGGCCGCGTGCTCGGCAAGGAAGCGCCGATGCCGCTGTCGCAATTCTCGACGACCGTCATGGTCAACCTCGTCGGCAGCTTCAACGTGGCGAAGGCCGCGGCGAACCTGATGCAGCACAACGACCCCGGCACCGACGGCGAGCGCGGCGTGATCATCAACACCGCGTCGGTCGCTGCGTACGAAGGACAGATCGGCCAGGCCGCGTATTCGGCGTCGAAGGGCGGCGTGGTCGGCATGACGCTCCCGATGGCGCGCGAACTCGCGCGTTTCGGCATCCGCGTGATGACCATCGCCCCGGGCGTGTTCTGGACGCCGATGGTCGACGGCATGCCGGACAACGTGCAGCAGGCCCTCGCCGCTTCGATCCCCTTCCCCTCGCGCTTGGGCAAGCCCGAAGAGTTCGCCGACCTCGTCGCCTACATCCTCGGCAACACCTACCTCAACGGCGAAACGATCCGCCTCGACGGCGCCACGCGCCTCGCACCGAAGTGATCCCATGAAGGCTTACGACATCAAGAAAGGCAACGTCGTCGAACACAACGGCGGCGTTTATCAAGTGCGCGACATCGAACGCAGTTCGCCGCAGGGCCGCGGCGGCAACGTGCGTTTCCGCTTCGTGATGTACAGCATCCCGGGCGCCACCAAGCTCGATGCGAGCTTCGACGGCGACGACGACCTGCGCGAAGTCGACATGAGCCGGCGCCAGGCGACGTATTCGTACAAGGACGGCGACGCGTTCGTGTTCCTCGACGACGAGGACTACACGCCGTACACGCTCGACGCGGACGCGATCGGCGACGCCGCCGGTTACATCGTCGAGGACCTCACGGGCATCTACGTGCAGCTGATCGACGACGCGCCGGTCGCCATCCAGTTGCCGCAGAGCGTGGCGATGGAAGTGATCGAAACCCCGCCCGAACTCAAGGGCGGCACGGCCACCAAGCGCCCGAAGCCGGCGAAGCTGACCACCGGCATCGAGATCATGGTTCCCGAATACATCGGCACCGGCGAGAAGGTGTGGGTCAACACCACCACCGGCGAATTCGGCGGTCGCGCGGACTGAGGTTCAGCGCGACAGCCACTTCTCCGCCATCCGCCGCACCGACGGATCCATCGAGGGGTCGGCCGGCAAGGACGCGATCGCACGCCATGCCAGCGCGTGCGATTCGTCGCTGACAACGAATGCTTCGTTCTCTTGGGCGCGCACGATGAATCGCACGTCGTAGTGGATGTGCGCCGGCACGCCCTTGTGTTCCGGAATTTCGTGCGCGTCGAGGTCGAAGATCTCCGCCTCCACCGACAAGCCCGTCAGGCCCGATTCCTCCTCGGCTTCGGTCAGGGCCACGCGCGCGAAATCCCGTTCGCCGTCGCTGTGGCCGCCGAGCTGCAGCCAGCGATCGAGCTTCCGATGATGCGTGAGCAACACGCGCGCACCCGCACGATCGACCAACCAGGCCGAAGCGGTGAAATGGCCGGCCAGCCGTTCGCGCAGGAACGGGTCCTGCGCGTCGTCCAGCAGGGCCGCGAACCGCGCCACGGTCGCCGCTTCGGCCGGCCAGCGCGCGGCGTAGCGGGCGAGCATTGCGCGCTGGGGGGCGAGTTCCGACCTGTTCATTCGCGGATTCCTGACGGGAGGGGGAGCATTATCCCTGCAACCAAACGTGCGGACCTTGTGCCGTGAAGGCGGCGCACTGTATGTTCCGACGGTTCGCGGTGGCCCCACCCACCCGGCCTATCTGGGACTACCGACTCGCCTTGGGGAGCTCGCAATGTTGTTCGAACGCAGGAAACCGCTGGACCTGATCCTGGAGACCGCCGCCAAGCGGTCGCTTACGCGCCAGCTCGGCGCATTCGACCTCACGATGCTCGGCATCGGCGCGGTCATCGGCACCGGCATCTTCGTGCTGACGGCGGTGGCAGCCAACAAGGCCGGCCCGGGCATGATGTATTCGTTCGTCATCGCAGGCTTCGTCTGCGCGTTGACGGCGCTGATCTACTCGGAGATCGCGGCGATGGTGCCGGTCTCCGGCTCCGCCTACACCTACTCCTACGCTGTCCTGGGCGAGCTCATCGCATGGATGGTCGGCTGGGCGCTGATCCTCGAGTACGCGGTCGCCGCAGGTGCGGTCGCCGTGGGTTGGTCGGGGTACGCCAACGGGTTCCTCAATGCGGTCGGCATGCCATTGCCCGTCGCGCTGACGGCGGGCCCGGGCGACACGATCACGCTGGCCGACGGCACCGTCGCGCGCGGCTCGTTCAACCTCATCGCCTTCCTGCTCTCGCTGCTCATCACCTGGCTGCTGGTGATCGGTACGTCGAAGTCGGCGAAGTTCACGGCCATCCTGGTGATCGTCAAGATCATCGCGCTGACCGCGTTCATCGCACTCGCCATTCCGGCGGTCAGCCACGCGAACTTCGTCCCGATGCTTCCGAACGGCTGGGGCACCCCGCTCTCGGGCGTCGGCGTGCTGGGCGCCGCGGCGTCGATCTTCTTCGCCTACGTCGGCTTCGACGCGGTCTCCACCGCCGCCGAGGAAACGAAGAACCCGAACCGCAACATCCCGATCGGCCTGATCGGTTCGCTCGCCGTCTGCACCGTGTTCTACCTGCTGGTCGCCTACGCCGCCGTCGGCGCCGTCGGCGCGCAGCCGGGTGGCCCGCTGTCGATGAGCAAGGAACCGCTGGCCTTCGTGCTGCGCCACATCGGTTGGCCGAGCGTCGGCAACTGGGTCGCCATCGCCGCCATCGTCGCGCTGCCGTCGGTCGTGCTGATGATGATCTTCGGCCAGACGCGCATCCTGTTCACCATGGCCCGCGACGGCCTGCTGCCGGAGCGCCTGTCCCGCGTGCATCCGCGCTTCCACACGCCGCACGTGGTGACCTGGATCACGGGCGTGTTCGTCTCGTTGTTCGCGGCGATGTTCCCGGTCGGCATGCTGGCCGACATCTCGAACTCCGGCACGCTCTTCGCGTTCTTCATGGTCGCCGCCGGCGTGATGGTGCTGCGCAAGACCGATCCGGGCCGCCACCGTCCGTTCCGCACGCCGTTGATCTGGATCGTCGGCCCGCTCGCGATGGCCGGCTGCGTGCTGCTGTTCTTCAGCCTCGGCTGGAACCCGACGATCAAGTACTTCTGCATCTGGGCGGTCCTCGGCCTGATCGTGTACTTCGTCTACGCGCGTGGCCGCAGCCACCTGGCACCGGGCAACGAGAAGCTGCTGCACGGTTACGCCGACCCGCTCGTGGCCGATCCGCTGGTGCACGAAGGCCCGAATCCGGGCCCGTAACCGGCGACAGGCGACACACGAAACGGCGCGGGCAACCGCGCCGTTTCCTTTTGGGGCGCGGCGTTTGCAGCGGCTGAACAAGCAGCGGGTAAACTCCCCCGCATGGACGCCCCCCTCCCCTTCGACCGCGAAGCGCTGCATCGCGCGGCCGCCGAGATCGTCGCCAACGTCACCGAACTCGCGGCGCGCGGGTGGACGCCGGCCACCAGCAGCAACTTTTCGCGCCGCATCGATGCGCAACACGCCGCGATCACGGTGTCCGGCAAGGACAAGGGCCACCTCACCGAGGACGACATCATGGTCGTCGACCTCGACGGCCAGCCGGTCGCCACCGACCGTCGCTCTTCGGCCGAAACGCTGCTGCACACGCAGCTCTACAAGCGCTTCCCGGACGTCGGCTGCATCCTGCACACGCATTCGCAGAACCAGACGATCGCCTCGCGCCTGTTCGCCGGCGCGGGCCAGGTGCGCCTGGACGGCTACGAACTGCTGAAGGCCTTCCGCGGCAACGACACGCACGAAACGGAAATCGTCGTGCCCGTGCTGCCGAATTCGCAGGACATGCATACGCTCGCCGCGCAGGTCGACGCCCTGCTCGACCGCCGCCCGATGTGTGGCTACCTCATCGACGGGCACGGGCTCTACGCATGGGGCACCGACATGGCCGAAGCGCGCCGCCACCTGGAAGCCTTCGAATTCCTGATCGGCTGCGAACTGGAACTGAGGAAACTGCAACGATGAGCCGCCTGCGCATCTTCGAAGAAGAACACCCCGACCAGCCCGTCGTCGTCGCGCGCACGCTCGAGGACATCGCGCGCGAACTGGCGCCGATCAACGTCTCCTTCGAACGCTGGGAGGCCACGCAGCCGGTGAAGGCCGGCGATCCACCCGAGGCGATCCTGGCCGCGTACAAGGCCGACATCGATCGCCTGGTGTCCGACCGCGGCTTCCGCACGGTCGATGTCGTGAGCATCGCCCCCGACAATCCGAACCGCGGCGAGATGCGCAAGAAGTTCCTCGACGAACACTTCCACAAGGAAGATGAAGTGCGCTTCTTCGTCGACGGCTCGGGGTTGTTCACGCTCCACGTCGAGGGGCGCGTCTACGAGTTGCTGTGCGAAGCGGGCGACCTCGTCGCCGTCCCCGATGGCATGACGCATTGGTTCGACATGGGGCCGGAGCCGCGCTTCGTCGCGATCCGCTTCTTCACCGAGCCCGATGGCTGGGTCGGTCATTTCACCGGCGCGGATATCGCCACGCGCTTCCCACGTTTCGAAGTAGGGCAGGCGCGCGAGTGACGCGCATCCTCACCGACATCGAAGGCACCACCAGCAGCATCTCCTTCGTGCGCGACGTGTTGTTCCCGTACGCGCGCCGCGCGCTGCCGGGCTTCGTGCGCGAACACGGCAACGAACCGGAAGTGCGCCGCTGGCTCGACCAGGTCGCGATGGAAAACGGCGGCGTGTGCAGCGACGACATGATCGTCGAGACGCTGCAGGGCTGGATCGACGAAGACCGCAAACACACTGCGCTGAAGGCGTTGCAAGGCATGGTGTGGGACGCGGGCTATCGCAACGCCGACTTCACCGCACCGCTGTATCCGGATGTCGCGCCGGCGTTGCGCGCCTGGCACGATGCGGGACATCCGCTCGCGGTGTATTCGTCGGGCTCGGTGCCGGCGCAGAAGTTGTTGTTCGCACACACCGATGCGGGCGACCTGGCGGGGATGTTCACCGCCTGGTTCGATACGGCAGTCGGGCACAAGCGCGATGCGGACAGCTATCGCCGGATCGCGGCCGACTACGGCGGGAATGCGGGCGACATCGTGTTCCTGTCGGATATCGTCGAGGAACTCGATGCCGCGCGCGATGCGGGCATGCGCACGGTGTTGCTGGATCGGCGGGAGGACTACCCGACGCCCCGCACGGGTGAAGCGACGCACGGCCACGCGCGCGTGGAATCCTTCGCGGACATCACGCCCTAGCGGTCGTCGAGGCGGTACGTGGTCGTCGTGCGCGTTTCGCCGCGCCCTATATCGAAGGCCCGCACTTCGACGCTGTGCTGCCCTGCATCGAGCTTCGTCGGCAAGGTACCGCGCCACAGATGCGTCGACGGCGTCGCCTCCGGCGAGCGATCGAACCCGCGCAGCGTTTCGGCCGCATCGTCCCGCACGTTCTCCTCGACCAGCCGCGGATCGGGCTGCGCCACGCGTTGCATCGGCATCCAGTCGCCGTCGTCCACGCGATATTCCACGCGCGTGCCGGCATGGCCCATGTACACGTTCGCGTATAAGCCCCACGCGGGCCAGGCGCCGCGACGCAGCACCTTCGGCGCGTGCAAGGCGATCTGCGTGTCCGCCGGGTCGCGCGCGGGATGCCAGGCGAGCGCGTAACTGCCGTCGGCCTGCACATCGAGCGTCGCGAATCCGTTCGGCGTGCCGTCGCTCATCGTCGTGTCGGGAATGCCCTGCGCATCGGGCGCGCCCGACCAGAACGCACCGCACGCCGCACCCACGTTGTACTCATGCAGGGGCTGCGCGCCCTGCCACCCGTCCTTCGCATCGTGGAAGAACTGTTGCTGGTTGTGCGTGTGCGCACTCAGCAACAGCACATGCGGGAACGGACGCAACAAGGCGAACAGACGTTTGCGATCGGCCGAGCGAAAGCTTTCGACCCCTTGCACCGTCGAGGTCTCGAAGAACGGGATGTGCGCGCCGAGGACCAGGAGCTTGTCGCGCGGCAGGTCGCGCAACCAGGCTTCGATCTTCGCGAACTGATCCTCGCGCAACCCGCCGACGTAACCCGGCGTCGTGCCCGGCAGCGCGACGACATCGTCGAGCACGATGACATTCGCGGACGCGAACCTCCGCAGGTACGTATCCGCGCCGAAAGCCTTGTGCCAATGGCCGAGCGCCGAGGCGTCCGATTCAGCGCCGGCATCCATGTCGTGGTTGCCGGGCGCGAAAAGGATGGGGATGCCCAGGCGCCGGGTCGCAGCCTTGATGCCGGGATACAGCGCCGGTTTGTCCTGGACGATGTCGCCGAGGATGATCGTGGCGGCGCTGCCTTTCGCAACCGGGCGCGCCGACGCGACGACGTCGCGAATGAAGTAATCGACATCGGCGTCCGACTTCGGCTGCGGATCGCCGAAGACGAGGAAGCGCTGCGGCTCCGCGGCATGCGCCGGCGCGACCAAGCCCGTTGCCAGGGCCAGCGCGCACCAGCGGTTCGCCCGCATGTCAGTCGTTCAACGCCGCGCGCGCGGCATCGAGGACGACGTTCTCCGTCACCAGCCGCACCGCCATCGCGACATCGCCATCGAGCGCACGGTCGCGCTCCATCGGTGCGATGCGCGTGCGGATCGCCGCATGGGCGGCTTCCACTGCGCGGCCCGGACGGAATTCCACCGCTTGTTCGAGTTCCTTGCGCAGCCCATCGACTTCCGCAAGGAAACGCGCGCGTTCCGCGCTGTCCTTCGGGGGCGCGCCCTGCACTTTCGCCGCGAATCCCTCGGCATCCGCACGTTCGGCGAGCGCACGCGCGGCGTTGATCATGTCGCGGCGCAAGTCCAGCGCTTGCGCGGCGGTCATCAGTTCCAGGCCCAGCACCTTGCCCAGGTCGGCAACCATCGCGAGCACGTGGCGCGCTTCGTTCGCACCCATCGACACGTGGTCTTCGGCATTCGCGCTGGTCGGGATCGAATACACCGACGCCGGCATTGCGCGGCTGGCGAGGTCGTTGACGATGGCCGCAGCGGTGTATTGCACGATCATCAGGCCCGATTCGGTGCCGTCCTCGTTGCCGATGAGGAAAGCCGGCAGGCCATCGTTGGTCGCGGGGTCGAGCAACTTGTTGAGGCGGCGCTCGCTGATCGAGGCGAGCACCGGGATCGCCGCCTTCACGTAGCTCATCGCCAGCGCGAGGGGCATGCCGTGGAAGTGGCCGGCGGAGATCACCTGCTCCTCCACGTGTTCGGCCTGCGCGTCGGGGAACACGAGCGGGTTGTCGGTGACCGCATTGAGTTCGACGTCGAACACGCGCCTGGCCTGCTCCACTGCATCGCGAACCGCGCCGTGCACCTGCGGCACGCAGCGCAGCGAATAGCTGTCCTGCGGCTGGTGCTTCTTGCCGCCACGGAACGGGCGGAAGCGCGTGTAGAACTTCTCGCGGCCGTGGCGCGCCGTGAACGGCACCCACTGCCAGCCGATGTCGAAGGGCTGCGCGTGCGAGGCCGCGTCGTCCCACGCGTCCGGCGTCCAACTGCAGAACTTCGGCACGAGGTGGTACGGGATGTTGGCGAGCGTCGAACCTTCGAGCAACTGCCGCAAATGCGCAGCGGCATGCACCTGCCCCGGATGCGGGCGCAACGCATGCACCTGTTCGGCGAACGCGCCCAGGCGACCGGCGAACGCGTCGATCGTCATCGCCGCCGCGATGTCGGCCGTGTCAAGCAATTCCTCCAGGCGTTGCAACGCGAGCGAACCGCACGCAAGCATCTGCGCCGTCCCGTTGTTGAGCGCGAGCCCTTCCTTGTACGACAGCGACACCGGGTGCAGGCCCTTGCGCTTCAACGCTTCGCCGCCGGAGACACGCTCACCGTCGACGAACGCTTCGCCCCCGCCGAGCAGCACGATGGCCAGGTGCGAGAGCGGCGCAAGATCGCCCGACGCACCGACCGAACCCAGCTGCGGCACCACGGGCACGACACCCGCGTTGAGCATCGCTGCCAGCGCCTGCAGCGTGTCCACGCGAATGCCCGAATGCCCGCGCAGCAGCGTATTGATGCGGATGCACAGCATCGCGCGCACCACTTCGCGCGGGAAGGGATCGCCGACGCACACCGCGTGCGTGACGATGAGGTTGTTCTGCAATTCGTGGTGCAACGAGCGGCTGACGTCGGCCTCGCGCAAGGGATGACCGCCGAGCAACTTGTCGGCATTGCTGCCGAACCCCGTCGATACACCGTAGATCGGTTCTTCACGCGCCACTTGTTCGGCGAGGAATTCCGCCGCGCGCGCGACGGCTTTCAACGCAACCGCGTCGAGCTCCACGATCGCGCCATGCGCGACTTCCACCAGCATGCGTTGCGTCAGCGAACGGCCATCGAGGCGAACGGGTCTCATTGCACGGTCTCCTGGAGCTTCGCCGGCAAGTCCGCCTCGGCGAGTTCGAATTGGTCGCCGCTGCGCATGTCCTTCACGGCGACGACGCCGCGCACGATCTCGTCTTCGCCGGCAATGGCGACAAAGCGGATACCGGCGCGATCGGCGTATTGCAACTGCCTGGCCAGCTTGCGTGGTTCGAGTTGCGTTTCCACGTTGAGCCCCGCCGCACGCAGGCGCTGCGAGAGCGCGAGCGCATCGGGCAACAGCGCATCGTCCATCAGCGCGACGAGCACGTCGACCGAACTTGCGGCCGTCGACACCAGCCCCGCCTTCTGCAACTGGTAGAACAGGCGCGTCAGGCCGATCGAGATACCGACGCCGGGCAACTTCGACTTCGTGTAATGGCTCGCGAGATTGTCGTAACGGCCGCCCGAACAGATCGAACCGATCTGCGGATGCGCGTCGAGGAAGGTTTCGTAGACGATGCCGGTGTAGTAATCCAGGCCGCGCGCGATCGAGAGGTTCAGGGCGTAGCGGTGTTCGGGAACGCCGAGCGCCTGCAGTTGCGCGAGGATCGCGCGCAGTTCCGCACGTCCTTCTTCGAACAACGCCGTGCCCTGCGGAAAGGCATCCAGCTTCGCCAGCGCATCGGTGTGTCCGTTCGAACGCACCTGCGAGAACGCCATCAGCGCGTCGACCACGTCCTGCGCCAACGCGTGCCCTTCGCCCAGCAAGGTCGTGCGCACGGCATCGGGCCCACGCTTGTCGAGCTTGTCGAGTTCACGCAACACGGCCGACTGCTGCTCGCCATCGCCGATGCCCAGGCCTTCGAAGTAGCCACGCAGCAACTTGCGATGGTTGAAATGGATCGTGAAATCGCCGATCGCCAGGTGTTCGAACACCGAGGCGATGACCGCCGGGATCTCGGCGTCGAAGCGCGGCGACAGCGAATCCTTGCCGATCACGTCGATGTCGCACTGGTAGAACTCGCGATAACGCCCGCTCTGGGCACGCTCGCCGCGATAGACCCGCTGCATCTGGTAGCGGCGGAAGGGGAAGGCGAGGTCGTGTTCATGTTCGGCCACGTAGCGCGCGAGCGGGACCGTCAGGTCGAAGCGCAGCGCCAGCTCCGGCCGGCCCTCGCGCCCGGCGTTTTCGAGCGCGCCGGTGGATTGGACGAAGTACACCTGGCGCTCGGTGTCGCCGCCGGACTTGGTCAGCAGCACGTCGGACAGCTCCATCACCGGGGTTTCCACCGGCAGGAAGCCGAACTGCTCGAACGTCCGGCGGATCGTGTCCAGCATGCGCTGGAAGGCGATCTGGTCGCGCGGCAGCAATTCCATGACGCCCGACGGCGTGCGGGGCTTGATCGGCGTGCTCAAAACAGGCTCCAGGAGTCGAAGGGCGCCGGCGCCGGGCAATCCGCCGCGGTCGGCCGCAAGCGACATAGTCTAGCGGCTGGGCGCCGCGCCCCTGCCCCGCCCACATCCGCAGCATCCGAGGCTTGCCTCGGCCTCGGGCCTCCCGCTAGAATTCGCGGCTCGGCTGTCGGGGTGTAGCTCAGTCTGGTAGAGCGCTACGTTCGGGACGTAGAGGTCGCAGGTTCGAATCCTGTCTCCCCGACCAATTTCTCGCCGAAAGTAAAAAAGGCCCGCAGTGCGGGCCTTTTTTTGTGCCCGGATCAAACCCGCGGCGGATCGGTCTCCCGCTCCCAGTGCCTGCGGCCCGCGGCCTCGATGTAGGCCCGCACCGCGCTTCGCGCATCGGCGCCGACGATGACGCCTCCATCCGGCGAGCCATCCGGCAGCGCGCGCGGAATTCCCGCCGACGCCAGCAACGATTCGCCATCGCCGAACACCAGCAGCGTCTTGCAGTGCCGGAACTGTTCCTTGAGGTAGTCGAGCGTGCGCGCATCCATGCGCAGCTCGCCCATGCGGTCCACGCCGTCCGGCACGATCATGCCGTCGAACAGGACCCCCGGCTCGTTCTCCAGCGAGACGTCGGCATCGAGCATCTCGCCCGCGTCGGTGGTGCACGGGCCGATGCGCACGCCCATCAGCCGGGGAACCGCGCCGGCGTCGAGTAACGCGCGCTGCACCGTCTCGACCGTCTTGCCGTTCACGCCATCGGCGACGAGGATCGCGCACTTGCGCGTGCGCACGCCGGCCTCGCCCGGACGGAACAACATCGACAACGCGGGCGATGCCTTCACTTCCGGCTTCGGCACGCGGGCGATGGCGCGCGGCAATGCTTCGGGCAGTTCCATGCCGAGTCCATTCGCCACCTGGCCGGCGAGATCCACCGACACGTTCACCAATCCCGCGAGCATGCGCGCGCGCACGGCGGGCACCGTCACCTTGCTCAACTCGAAGCGGAACGCGCCGGCGATGTGCGCCTGCTCTTCCGGCGTCTGGCTGTTGAAGAACAGCGTCGCCTGGTTGTAGTGCTCGGCGAATTTTTCAGGGTGACCGCGCAGCTCGTCCTGCTTCACCGGCTCGGGGAATGAAACGAAACCCGCGGGCCCGGCCTGGAACGGGCAACCGCCGGCAAGACTGTTGGGTTCGTACGAAACCCGACCGCGATTGATCGCCTGCCGATGGAAACCGTCGCGCTGGTTGTTGTGCACGGGCGCGATCGGCGCGTTGATCGGGATCTCGTGGAAATTCGGACCGCCCAGGCGCGTGAGCTGCGTATCCACGTACGAGTGGATGCGACCTGCGAGCAAGGGATCATTCGTGAAGTCGATGCCCGGCACAACGTGCGCCGTGCAGAACGCGACCTGTTCGGTCTCGGCGAAGAAGTTGTCGGGATTGCGGTTGAGCACCATGCGCCCGATCGGCTGCACGGGCACCAACTCTTCCGGAATGAGCTTGGTCGAGTCGAGGATGTCGAAGGAATAACGCGCCGCGTCCTCTTCGGTGAAGACCTGCACGCCCAATTCCCATTCCGGGTATTCGCCCGCTTCGATGGCTTCCCACAAATCGCGGCGGTGATAGTCGGGATCGGCTCCGGAAATCTTGACGGCTTCCTCCCAGGCAAGCGCGTGCGTGCCGAGTTTCGGCGTCCAGTGGAACTTGACGAGGCGGGCTTCGCCGTCCGCGTTGACGAACCGGAAGGTATGCACGCCGAAGCCCTGCATCATGCGGTACGAGCGCGGGATCGCGCGGTCGGACATCAACCACATGAGCATGTGCGTGCTTTCGGGCATCAGCGACACGAAGTCCCAGAACGTGTCGTGCGCCGACGCGGCCTGCGGCATCTGGTGGTGCGGCTCGGGCTTCACTGCGTGGACCAGATCGGGGAACTTGATCGCATCCTGGATGAAGAACACCGGGATGTTGTTGCCCACCAGGTCCCAGTTGCCTTCGTCGGTATAGAACTTCACCGCGAAGCCGCGCACATCGCGCGCGGTGTCCTTCGAACCGCGCTCGCCCTGCACGGTGGAGAAACGCGCGAAGACCGGCGTGAGCTTGCCCTCTTCGCGGAACGGCGCCGCGCGCGTGATGTCGGTCAACGATGCGTAGCTCTCGAAGAAGCCGTGCGCGCCGCTGCCGCGCGCATGCACGATGCGTTCGGGAATGCGTTCGTGGTCGAAGTGGGTGATCTTTTCGCGGAGGATGAAATCCTTCAGCAACGCCGGCCCGCGCAGCCCGGCCTTCAGGGAATGCTGGTTGTCGGAAATGGGCACGCCCTGGTTGGTCGTCAGGCGGCGCGCGGTGGCATCGGTGCGCACGGGATCGAGCGGGCCCACGTCGACGGGTTCGCCGCTTCTTGCGCGCGTGCCGAGCTTGTCGGAAGTGTTGACCTCGGTCAGCGTACTGGCACCCACGTCGGGGCTCGGTGCTTCGACGCCTTCGCCTTCCTGCGGCGCATGGGCGTTGTCGTAGCCGTACTCCAACGGTTTGTTGGCGTTGAACGGCATCGCTTCCACCGTCGCGTCGACATCCGCCGCTCGCTCGGCGATGCGATCGCCGGTGCCCTTGGGAACGCCGCGGGCACCGCCGCTGTCGGTGTTGCGTGCGGCGGCGCGGCCGCCGGTTCGTGAAGCGGGCGTGGAAGACGGCGGCTTGCGACGTGCCATGGAGTCATCTCGATGCGTGGATCAAGCACGTTACGAAGCGCGTCGTGACGCGGACATGCACGCGCTGTCCACTCACCACACCCGACAGTGGCATCACCCGATGCAAGAGAACACAGCCATGGCACGCGACATCCTCAAGACGCTGCAAACCGAACACGACCTCCTGCGCGATCTGTTTGATCAGATGAATGCGACCACCGATCGCGCCAAGAAGTCCCGCGTGCAGTTGCTGGAAAAGATCGAAGCCAACCTGATCCCGCACGCGAAGTGGGAAGAGGAAGTGTTTTATCCGGCTTTCAAGGAACGTTCGGACCGCGACGGGCAGAAGACCTTCGCCGAGGCGATGGCCGAGCACCGCGCGGTGGAAACCTCCGTGATCCCCGACGTCCACGCCTCCATGCCCGATACGCCCGAGTTCGCGGGGCGCGTCAAGGTCTTCGGCGAGTTGATCGATCATCACGCGACCGAAGAAGAGACCACCATGTTCAAGATGGCGCGGAAGCTGTTCACCGCGGCCGAGCGCGCGGAACTCGACGTGCAGTACGAAGAGTGGAAGTCCTCAGTGGGCGCTGCCGGTGCGATGGTGATGGAAAAGACGAAGGCAGGCGCCAGGGCCGTCGTCAAGGTCGTCAGCGATCGTCGCCACTGAGAGTTTGCGGACGCCGAGCGAGTCGCCTGACCGATTTCTGAATCGGTTATCCACACCCACGTCCAACATGCGCCGCATACACATGCGCTGCGCGAACCTCCGGCGCAGTCACTGCAAGCGAGATCTTCCATGCTCCCGAAAGGATTCCAATGGCAGCGGCAGTCTTCGTCCTGGGGCACCGCGTCCTGGCTTGTCGCGAACGGACAACCTGTCGGCATCGTGAGCACGCTCGACCACATCTGCTATCTCTCGCACCCCAGCAATGCCGGCTTCGGGTGGACGACGGAACGCGCGGCGTCGCCTGAAGATGCCATGGCGGCGCTCGAGCGTTGGGCGATGGCGAACGCACGCCGTCCGTGGATGCCAGCGCGCGCGCATGCCTGGGGCGCGCAGGTTTAGAGCGAAGGCGCCGTCACCAGCGCGGTCTTCGCCGATGGGTTCGATGCGTGCGTGGCATGCACCAGACCGTCGATTGAGGAGCGCCAACGTTGCGTAAAAGCCGTTGCATTGACGCTGTGTCGACCGCCGAGGGTCCAGCATCGCCGCTTGCAGTTCAACCGGAGGACCCCGATGGCACGCGATATCCTGAAGACGTTGAAAGAAGAACACGACGCCCTGCGCGCGTTGTTCGAACAGATCAAGGACACAACCGACCGCGCCGTGAAGGGGCGGGTGGATCTGCTGGAGCAGATCGAAGACAGCCTCATCCCGCACGCGAAGTGGGAAGAGCAGGTGTTCTACCCGGCGTTCAAGGAACGTGCGGACCGCGAGGGCCTGCAGACGCATGCCGAAGCTCTCGCCGAGCACCACGCCGTCGAGAACTCGGTGATCCCCGAAGTGCACCAGGCCGAGCCGGGCACGCCCGAGTTCGCTGGCCGCGTGAAGGTGTTCGGCGAGTTCATCGACCATCACGCCAAGGAAGAAGAGAAGACGATGTTCAAGATGGCGCGCGAGATGTTCAGCGCCGAGGAACGCGCACACATGGACGAGGAGTACGAAAGCTGGAAGGGCTCGGACGACGCCATGAAGATGGTGGTCAACGAGAAGGCGAAGGCCGCCAGCGGCATGTCGCGCGAAACCACGCGCCAGTAAGGCATGGGGCAGGACAACCGTCGGCACCCGCCTTCGTTCTTCCGCCGCAACGGGCTGTCGCTTGTCGCGGCATTCCTGATGTTGGGCGCACTGGCCGGTCAATTCGTGACCGGCCAGTCGGTTTACAACGAAGAACGGCGCGAACTCGGATTGCAGCCGCTCGATTTCCCGCATTACTTCGTCAGCGGCCACGCGATGTCCGCCACGTTCGAGAATTGGGAAAGCGAGTTCCTTCAGATGGGGATGTACGTCCTCCTCACCGTCGTCCTGCGGCAGAAGGGATCGGCGGAATCGCGGCCGATGACCGAGGCCGAAGAAGATCCCCGCATCGATCCCGGTCCGCCGCCCTGGCCCGTGCGCGCGGGTGGAATCTGGAAGGCGCTGTACAGCCACTCGCTTGCGATGGCCTTCATGGCGTTGTTCGTCCTGTCCTTCGGCCTGCATGCCGAAGGCAGTTGGCACCGCGACCTCGTCGAGCGCGCGGCCAAGGGAGAGTCGCCCATCGACTTGAAAGGCTATCTGGTCTCCGCGGATTTCTGGTTCGAGTCCTTCCAGAACTGGCAGAGCGAATTCCTCGCCGTTCTCTCGATCGTGCTTCTCAGCATCTGGTTGCGGCAGAAGAATTCGACGCAATCCAAACCGCTGGAAGCACCGCACTCGCAAACAGGAACCTGACACATGGCAACACACAAGACACTCGACAACCAGGTCGTCACTGCCTCGCAACACTGATGCGAGACGCCGCGGCGTAGGTCAACCGACCCACGCCTCCCGGACGAACTCGCGGATCTCGGGCCAACGCAACCCATCGGAGATCTGCGTCCACGCTTCCTCGGCATAGGGCTCCACGTCGTCCCACGCGTACTGGCTGGCGACGACATGCAGCGCCCTGACGAAGGTGGCGACCTGCTCGCTTTGGCGAAGCAGGTCGTGACTCAGCAGTTGTTCGGTGCCCATCTTCGCGGACCTTCGAACGGCGCAGGGATCAACCCTGCCCCTGCAGTGCTTTCGCGGCATCCAGATGCGCGGAGACCGCGGCGCGCGTCTTCGTCAGGTGCGCCTTGACCTTGGCGTCCGAGGCCTTCGGCAGCAACTCGGTGTCGAGTTTGCCCAGTACCTTGGTGTGGCCGGCGACCATGCCGTCGATGTAGGCCTTTTCGAATGCCTTGCCTTCGAGCGGTTTGAGCTTGGCCATCATCGCTTCGTCGTCTTTCTTCTGCGCTTCGGCTGCGGGGTCGTGGCTCATGCCCGACGAGGCCTTCAGCTTCTTCGTCTCGGCCAGGTTGGCTTCGTGGTCCTTGACCATCATGTGCGCGTAGTCTTCGGCGCCCTTGCTCATCTTCTTGGTGAGCGCGAGCTTCGCCGCGGCGATCTCGTCCTTGTCGACCGTGGCGACGACGGCGAGCGCGGTGGCATCTCCCGAATCCTTCGTCGACGCCTGCATCGCATCCTTCGTGGCGGCGGCCTTTTCCTGCGCCATGGCGGCGGGCACCACCACCGCACACGCGGTGGCGAGGATCGTGGAAATCAGCGCGGTGCGCGTCCTGCTGTTCATTTGTGGCGACTCCGTTGTCTGGTGAGCGGAACGTGCACGCACCCAAGTCAACGGTGCGTCATCGAAAAGACTCGGCACGGAAAGAATTTCTGGCACGCGACACGCTTTTCCATGCGCGACGCGTTCACGAGCAGCGTTCCAGACTCGGGCAGGGCCACGAGGAGCACCGCGAAAGGATGAAAGCGTTCGAAGCCACCGACGTCTTCAAACACCGCACGCTGGCTGAACTGAACGGGTCGACGCAGCACGACCGACTCGTCTTCAACCTCACGCGCGCGAAGGAACAGGACGACGACTACGAAACGACGGCGTGGTGCCTGTCGAACGTCGACGAGGCCCCCCGGCCGATGACCTCCGCCGAGTTCAGTGTCGGCACGCCGAAGTGGAACAGCGATGGCACCTTGCTCGCCTTCATCTCCAAGCGCGGCGACGGCGGATCGCAGGTGCATCTGATGCCCGGCGACGGCGGCGAAGCGCGCCGGCTTTCGAATCTGCATCAAGCCGTCTCGACGCTGCATGGTTGGCTGCCCGACGACAGTGCGCTCCTCGTCAGTGCGGCCTGCAACTGGAACGAGGACCACGACCCCGATGCGCCGAACGGCAAGCGCTCCCCCGCCGTTGTCTGCTACCTGCCGTACAAGCGCGACGGCAGCGGCATCCTCGTCGGCGAGCGCACACACCTGTTCAGCATCGATGCGAAAACGGGCGAAGCCACGCGGCTCACCAAGGGCGACTTCGACATCGCCTCCGCAAGATGGTCCGGCGATGGCCGGCATCTGGCCTACGTGCGCGATCGCCCCGAGCGCGAACGGTGCCATGCCGATCTCTGGATCGCCGACGCCGATGGCGGCAATGCGCGACGTCGCGTGTCGACGATCTCCTCGATTTCCTCCGTGACGTGGTCGCCGGACAATCGGCGCATCCTGTTCTCCGGCTCGGTCGAACCGGGCGATTCGCGATCGCGGCTGTGGTGCGTCGACGTGCACGGCGACGACGCACCGGTGCAACTGGGCGGTGAGGATTTCGAACTGGAGCCGGGAACGCAGATCGGTTGGCACCCGGACGGCGACCGCATCGCCATGGTCTGCATCGACCAGGGATTGATGCGCCTCGCGGTGGTGACGATGCGCGACGGTGCGGTCCGGGTCATCGATCGCGCGCTGCGCGCGGTGAACCTGTGCGCCGCCTGGGGAGATCGCCTGGCGTTCGTCTCGACCAGCATGCGTCGCCTGGAAGAAGTGCACAGCATGCGGTGGGACGGCACCGACGAACGCCGGCACACCCGATTCAACCGCTGGTTCCGCAAGCGGCCGCGACCGAAGGTGGTGCGTCGGCGCTTCGATGTGCCCGATGGCGATGGGGGCATCGAGTCGATCCGCGCCTGGGTACTGACGCCATCCCGGGGCAAAGGCCCCTTTCCCCTGCTGGTCGACATGCATGGCGGGCCGCACAGCAACGTGCTCGTCGATTTCGCGGCGCACACCTACTGGTACCTGTTCCTGCAGAAGGGTTGGGCGATCGTCGCACCCGATGCCGTGGGCTCCTCCGGATATGGCACCGCATTCGCACGCCGGCTGCGCGGTCGCTGGGGCGCGCTCGACCTGCCGCAATACGAGGCCGTCGTTCGTCGGTTGCAAGCGCAAGGCGTGTGCGACGACCGCGTCGCCTGCGCCGGGAAATCCTACGGCGGCTTTCTTTCGGCGTGGGCCATCGGCCACAGCGATCTGTTTCGCGCGGCGGTCGTCTGTGCCCCGGTCGCGAACCTCGAGTCGCACTTCGGTACCTCGGACACCGGGCACTACGTCACCCCGTGGCTGATGGACGGCGAAGCGACCGATCACCGCGCGCGCTGGCACGACGTGTCCGTCCTCGACGCGCTCCCGAACGCGCGCACGCCGACGCTACTGCTGCAGGGCGAAAACGACGGGCGGTGCCCGCGCGGCCAATCCGAGGAAGTGTTCGCGCATCTCATCCGTTACACGCGCACGCCGGTCGAACTCGTGCTGTATCCGCAGAGCACGCACGCCGAAGCCGAACGGGGCCGGCCCAGCAATCGCGTCGACTATCACAACCGCATCGTGGCCTGGGGCGAACGATGGGTTGTCTGCGGCGGCGAGAACAGTTGATCGGCGTCGGCAGCGCTCGCCGGATCGCCCGCGGCGCGGCCGGCGAGCGCTTCGAACTCGCGCACGTCGCCTTCTCCATCATCCATTGATAGAAGCGCAGCCCCGGCGTGCAGCGCGGGCGCTCGTCCATCGGTGAGAGCGACAGCGCGCGTTTCTTGCTGTCGCTTGTACATCACCGACACAACGTGTTCGCCATGTTGCGCCGCATGTCCGCCGCACGCGCATCCGGGAGCAACGCAATGACTCTGAGCCTCAAAGACATCAAGGGATGCTCGCTGGACAAGCAACGCTTCACCTGGCGCGCCCTGGTGCAACAACCCATCAGCAAGCTGGACGACGATGCGTTTACGCGCGTGCGGATCATCCTGCTGGACGGTTTGGAATTGGAGGCCCAGCGCTTCCAGCACGCATGCGCACGCATGAACGGGGACCTGCAGAAGGACACTTTCCCGGGCGACATGACGTTCGCCGAGGTCCGTCTGCAGCGCGACGAAGAGGCCGGGCATTACGCCTTGCTGGTCGAGGCGATCGAACAGATGGGCGGCGATCCGACCACGCAGACGCCCTGCGCGGACATGACCGCAGTGCAAAGCATGGGCCTGATGCAGGCCAAGCTCGTCCAGCGCTTCTCGGAAGCCCTGACGACCGAACAGCGGCATGCTGAAAACGTGCGAAGTTGGTTGTCGGAGGCGTTGTCGGCCTCCGCGTTGTCGAACTGACGACGTCGGATGGCGACACCATCGAATGCAGGTTCGGGCGCCCGCGAGATGCCGGCGCTCGGCCGTACACGCTGGGTCATCGCGGAGGGCTACCTGCCCGCATGGAGCAACGGGCCCGAACCGCAGCTGGCGAGCCATGAAACCTGTTGCCTGCTCAACACCGGCGCGTCGGCCGTGCGCGTGGAGATCACGTTGTACTTCGAAGATCGCGCGCCGGTCGGGCCCTACGTGCTGACGCTCGATGGCCAGCGCACCAAGCATCTGCGCTTCAACGACCTCACCGATCCCGAACCCGTACCGACGGACACGCCCTACGCGAGCGTGATCGAAGCCGACGGCCCGATCATCGTGCAACATTCCCGATTGGATTCGCGCCAGGCCGAGAATGCCCTGATGACGACCATCGCCTGGCCCGCCGACTAGCTCTCAGGCGGCAAGCAACTGCTGCAGCGCATCGCCGAACTGCAGCGTCGTCGCCCAGGGGGTCGCGCGTTGCACGACGCGCAATTCACCCCGCTGCTGCTCGATCTCGAAGTCCGTCGTTTCATCGGGTTTGCGGAAGAAGCGCAGGTCCACCACGGCATCGCCCACGCGCAAGCCCTTCAGCCGCAACGTCGGCAACCAATGCGGCAATCGCGGATCGACCAGCAACAAGCCCTGCGGCGCATACGGCTGCAGGCCCAGCAGCGCCTGCACGAGCGTGAAGGGCGTCGTCGCCGACCAGGCTTGCGGCGCGTTCGACGGTGGATACAGCGACGGGAACGGATGCGCGGGGTCGCGCGGATGGCCACTGAAGCATTCCGGCAGCCGCGCCGAATCGAACAGCGTGGCGACTTCGAACATCGCACGCGCCACCTGGTCGACGCGCTCGCGCGCGTTCGCGCGATAGGCGCCGATGGCGAACGGCCCGTGCTCGACCGGCCAGACCGTGCCGCGATGATAGGCGTAGGGGTTGTAGGCCGGGTGGTCCGACGAGAGCGTCCGGATGCCCCACCCGCTGAACATGTCCGCCTGGAAAAGGCGATCCAGCGTGCGCGGCGCCAGGGCTTCGTCGGCGATGCCGCTGGACAGGCAATGCAGCGCATTGGACCCGACCGAACGCACGGGCTTTCCCTTCGGGTCCAGCGCCATCGCGAAGGTGCCGAGGTCCTCCAGCCAGAACGCTTCGTTGAACCGCTTGCGGAACTCCATCGCTTCGCGGAACAGACGCCTGGCCTCGGCCTTGCGGTTGAACGCATGCAGCACTTCGGCCATCGCGACCTTGGCGGCGAATGCGGACGCCTGTTCTTCGCACACCGCGGAGGGTTGGCCCACCTTCCGCCCGTCTTCATCGACGAGCGCATCGCTGGAATCCTTCCAACTCTGGTTCTCGAGCCCCTCCTTCGCGCGCGTCTTGTAGGCGTGGAAACCCTTCCACCCTTCGTTGCCGACGCGGTCGAGCCATTCGAGCGCGCGCATCGCGGGATCGATCAACGGCCCGACGGCTTCGCGATCGGCCGTCCAACTCCACAGTTGCGCCACGCAATAAGGGAACAGGGCCGAACTGCTGATCGAACCGTAATAGCGCCCCTTGGATTTGAACTGCAGGTGCGCGAGCGGGCCTTCATGCGCTTCGTGCAGGATGCGGCCGGGTTGTTCGTCGCGCCATGGGTCGTTGCGCGTTCCCTGCAGGTCGGCGAGGACCGGCAGCGTGCCGCGCAACAACTCCGGCCCGCAGAGCGCGGCCTGCCAGGCCGCCACCAAGGTGTCGCGGCCGAACAGGCCGATGTACATCGGCACGCCGGCGACCACCGTCCATGCGCGCGGCCCGCGATCCAGTCGATGCAGGCGCAGCGCGCTGATGTCGTGGCGCGCCTGCTCGAGCATCGCCATCACTTCGGGGGCGAGGGTCTCGCTTTCCGCGGACTCGAACGACGTCGCCTCCTCCAGGAACGGTGCGTGCGTGCGGTCTGTCTCGGCCATGCCGCTGCGCAACATGCAGTCGGGCGCGGGCAGCACCTTGTCTTCGATGCGGGCGCCATACTCGATGCACGCATGCCAATGGCCGCGCGGCGGCAATGCGATATCGAAAACGAGCTTCTTTCCCTGGCGTCGCGGTGGCGACGTGGCATGCAGGATGCGGATGCGAACCGATCGGTCCAGCGTCGCGGTGCCCCGCTCGCTGCCATGCGCATAGCGACGACGCACCTTGTAGGCGATCTCCAGGACGTGCGCGCCAGCGGCGTCCTTCGTCCACGTGCGCGTGATCGCGCCGTGGTGCTTGCGATCGCCCTTGGTTTCCTCGGGGTCCGCGAAGTCCGCGTCGAGTTCCAGGACGAGCGTCGTTTCGACCGGCTCGCGCGTGTAGTTGTGCACATCGAGATCCTCGTGCATCCCCTCGCCCACCACGCGCGTGAGTGCGAGTTCCAAGGTCTCCTGCGACGCGGTCTGCGGCAGCGAGGCTTCTTCTCCCTCGCCACCCGGCGGCGGAACGATCAGGTAGCCGTCCCATCGGTCCTGCCGCGAGTTGGACCCGGTCGCGAGCAAGGGGCGACGCCCGGCCAGCGTGATGCGATGGCGGCTGACCAGTCGCGTCTGGTGGACGAACAACCCCTGTTCTTCGTCGCCGTCGATCGAACCGTCGAGCCGGGTCGAAAGCACCGTATCGCCGCGCGAGGTCAGGGCGGACTCCGCGCGCACGCGCAGCCGCACCTCCGGATAAATTTCACGCATCGGCACTCTCCAACGCCGGAATGACGACCCGCCCGAAGTCTTCGATGAAGCGTGTCTGCGCAGTGTTGACGTTGTGCAGCATCAAGGTGTCGAAGCCCATCGCGCTGTCGGCCTTCAGCCATGCGATGTGACGCGCGAGGTCGGCCGAAACACGCACGGCCTTGCGGATGTCGTCCTTCGTCACGGTGGACGCCGCGTCCTCGAACTGTTTCGGCGTGCGCAACTCCTGGGACACCTCGCCCGCAAGCACGTTCGTCCGCCACTGCGCGTGCGCCCCGTCGAGCGCCTTGTCGTCGGTCTCGTCGTAGGCAAGTTTGACTTGGAGCCACGCGGGTTTGTCCTTTCCGCCGCCTTCCCGGAATGCTTCGAGGATCTTGCCGTGGCGATCGTCGGGCATCGTGAGCGTGACAAGCCCGTCGGCCCACGCCCCGCCCCACCGCGCGGTGGCTTCGCTCATCGCGGCGACGAACACCTTCGGCATCGCCGGCGGCAAGGTGTACAGGCGAGCTTGCGCGATGCGGAAACCGGCGCGCGGATCGTCGACGGTGACCGTTTCGCCTCGCCACAACGCACGCATCGCTTCGACGGCGGCGCGCAAGCGGCGGTTGCGTTCGTCCTTCGCCGGCCATCGACGGCCGGTGATCGCTTCGTTCAGTGCTTCGCCACTGCCGGCGAGCAGCGTGAAGCGGTTGCCGTGCATCGCGCCGAGCGTCGCAACCGCCTGCGCAACGATCGCCGGGTGATAGCGCCCGACCGGTGCTGTCACGGCGGCGAATGGCAAATCGGTGGTCGCCATCGCACTGCCGAGCCAGGTCCATGCATGGCCCGACTGCCCTTGCGCGTCGCTCCAGGGATGGAAATGGTCGGAGCACATCGCCGCGGTGAACCCGGCGGTTTGCGCGTGTCTGACGTGGTCCAGCAGTTGCGCCGGACCGAACTGCTCATGGGATGCGTGGTAGCCGATGACGCGCGTGCGCTTGATCATGACCACGTTCTTAGCAGCTCGCCTGTCGTGGTCGTGTCGCTTGACGCCGCGTCCACTTCCACCGGCCCACGATCCTGCGCGGCACCGGTTGGACCCCCATGGAAGACATCAGGCGAGGCCTCCATCGAATGAAGTCCGTGTTGATGATTGCGCTCGCGGCGGCGTGCGCCTGTGCGCAGGCAGCGCAACCGCAGCCGCCGAAACAACCCGATGGTCAGTGGACGATGGCGCCGGGCGATTACGCGAGCACGCGCTTCAGCCCGCTTGCGCAGATCACGGCCGCGAACGTCGGCAAATTGCAGGTCGCCTTCACCTTTTCCACCGGCATCAATCGCGGACAGGAAGCGGCGCCGATCGTCGTCGGCAGCACGATGTACATCGTCACGCCCTTCCCCAATCGGCTGATCGCGCTCGACCTGGCCAAGCCGGGCGCGCCGCAGAAATGGATGTACGACCCCAAGCCCGACCCGGCTTCGCAAGGCGTCGCGTGTTGCGACGTCGTGAACCGCGGGGCGGTGTTCTGGCAGGGCAAGGTGATCATCAACACGCTCGACGGCGACACCATCGCGGTCGATGCGGACAGCGGCAAGCCCGTATGGCGCACGAAACTCGGCGACATCAACAAGGGCGAAACCGTGACGATGGCGCCCATGGTGGTGAAGGGCAAGGTGCTCGTCGGCAACGCGGGCGGCGAGATGGGCGTGCGCGGTTGGCTCGTCGCGCTCGACGTCGACACCGGCAAGATCGCGTGGAAGGCCTGGAGCACCGGCCCCGACAAGGACGTGCTGATCGGTCCGTCGTTCAAGCCCTACTACGCAAGCGATCGCGGTCGCGACCTCGGCGTGCACACCTGGCCCGGTGAAGCCTGGAAGATCGGCGGCGGCAATCCGTGGGGCTGGATTTCCTACGACCCCGCGCTCGATCTCATCTATTACGGCACGGGCAATCCCGGCCCGTGGAATGCCGAGCAACGCCCCGGCGACAACAAGTGGAGCGCGGGCATCTTCGCGCGCGATCCGGACGACGGCAGCGCGCGCTGGTTCTACCAGTTCAGTCCGCACGATCTGTGGGACTACGACGCGGTCAATGAAAACCTGCTGCTCGACCTGCCCATCGGCGGCGTGAAGCGCACGGTGCTCGTGCGCGCCGAACGTAACGGGTTCGTGTACGTGATGGATCGCGCGACGGGCCAGGTCTTGTCTGCGACGCCGTTCTTCCCGGTCAATTCGATCAAGCACATCGATCTGAAGACGGGCCGGCCTGCCTACAACATGGAGAAACAGCCGAAGACGGGCCGCGTGGTGCGCCAGGTCTGCCCCGCTTCGCCGGGTGCGAAAGACTGGAATCCGTCGGCATGGTCGCCGCGCACCGGGCTGCTCTACATCCCGCACATCAACCTGTGCATGGATTTCATGCCCAACGAAGTCAACTACATCGCCGGTACGCCCTACGTCGGTGCCGACGTGAAAATGTATGCGGGGCCCGGCGGCAATCGGGGCGTCGTCACCGCGTGGAATCCGGTGACCGGCAAGGCGGCGTGGGAAGTGAAGGAAGACCTTCCGGTGTGGAGCGGCGCACTCGCGACGGGTGGCGACGTGATGTTCTACGGCACGATGGATGGCTGGTTCAAGGCGCTGGATGCACGCAGCGGCAAGCTGCTGTGGCGGTTCAAGACCGACAGCGGAATCATCGGGCAACCGATCAGTTATCGCGGGCCGGACGGTCGCCAATACATCGCGATCCTGTCGGGCATCGGCGGATGGGCGGGCGCGATCGTCGTCGGCAACCTCGATGCGCGCGACCAGACGGCGGGCGGCGGCTTCGCCAACGCAGTGAAGGATCTCAAGTCACGCACTTCGCCCGGAGGCACGCTCTATGTATTCGCGCTTCCGAAGTGAGCTGTGCGCGGTGGTCGCGATTCTCGCCGCACTGTGCGGCGGGTGCGAGCGCGAGAAGCGCGAATACGCGACAGCGCCGGAGCAGCCCGTCGCGCATCCGTCCCTCACCACGTTGCAACCCGGGGACCGCCTGCCCGAGGCCGTCAGCGACATCGGCAAACATTACGAACGCAACGCGTTCGACATTTCGCAAGGTGGCCGCTGGTACAAGGCCTTCAACTGCTCCGGCTGCCATGCCGCGGGCGGTGGCGGCGGCATGGGCCCGGCGTTGATGGACGATCAGTGGCGCTACGGCGGCAACATCGACCAGATCCACGCGACCATCGTCGAAGGGCGGCCGAACGGCATGCCCGCGTGGCGCGGCAAGCTCACCGATGCGCAGATCTGGCAATTGTCCGCGTACATCCGCGCGATGTCGGGCAACGTGGGCAAGGACGCAGCACCGAGCCGTCGCGAAGGCATGTCCGCCGCGCCACCAATGACGCAACTGCCGAAGCAACCTCCGGTCGGCGGTGATCCCTCCGCCGCAAATCCGCCGCAGCCATGACGGGGCCCGACGCACATTCGATGCTCGCCTCGGCGGCCGACCAGGGCTCGGCGATCGCCGATGTCTGGACGTTGATGCTGTGGATCTGCGGCACCGTGTACGTGCTGATCCTGCTATGGCTTGGCTACGTGTTGATCACGCGCGTGCGCGCGACCTCGACCGGCCAGGCACGCGACCCGCTGTTGCACAAGGCGCTGATCGCCTTCGCGATCCTCGTCGTCGGCCTGCTCACCTGGCTGGTGGCCGCGAGCTACCTCACCGACCGCCGCCTGCACGCCGGCAACGACGCACTCACCGTGCGCATCACCGCGAAGCAATGGTGGTGGCAGATCGATTACCTCGATCCCGACCCGTCGAAACAGTTCACGACCGCGAACGAGCTGCACTTGCCGCGCGACCGCACCGCGCGCATCGAATTGCGCGCAGGCGACGTGATCCACAGCTTCTGGGTGCCGTCGCTGAGCGGGAAAGAAGACCTGATTCCCGGCCATGCGAACGCGATCCTGTTGACGCCGCGCGTCGCGGGTCGCTTCCGCGGGCAGTGCGCGGAGTTCTGCGGCTTGCAGCACGCGCACATGGCGCTCGACGTGCAGGTGGAATCGGCGGCGGACTTCGCAGCGTGGCAGGCGCGCCAGCGTGCGCCTTCGGTCGCGCCCGCCACCGCGGTTGCGCAAATGGGCGCACGTACATTCGCAAGCACCGCATGCGCGAGTTGCCATGCGGTGCGCGGCACCAACGCGAACAGCCTCCTCGGCCCCGACCTGACGCACGTCGCCAGCCGCCGCACGCTCGCCGCCGGCACCCTGCCGATGCGGCGCGGCGACATGGCCGCATGGATCACCGATCCCCAACACTTCAAACCCGGTTCGAACATGCCCGCCGTTCCGCTCACGCCTGCGGAAACCACCGCCGTCGTCGATTACCTGATGGGGTTGCACTGATGCTCGCGTTCGACGGCCCCGACAATCGCGATGTCGCGTTGCTCAACACCTGGAGCGATCGCCCCGGCTTGATCGGTTTCCTCAAGACCGTGGATCACAAACGCATCGGCCGGCGCTACATCGCGACCGCCCTCGTGTTCTTCGCACTCGCCGGCCTGATGGCATTGGCGATGCGCACGCAGCTGGCCATTCCCGAAAACAAACTGCTCGGGCCGGACACCTACGACCAGGTGTTCTCGATGCACGGCACGGTGATGATGTTCCTGTTCGCCGTGCCGATCATGGAGGCCGTCGCGGTCTTCGTGCTGCCGATCATGCTCGGCACGCGCAACATCGCCTTCCCGCGACTCAACGCGTTCAGCTACTGGGTGTACCTGTTCGGCGGCATCATGATCTTCATCGCCTTCGCGATGGACATCGGCCCGGAAGCGGGATGGACCGGGTACGTACCGCTGTCTTCTTCCGACTTCTCGCCCGGCAAGCGCACCGACTTCTGGGCGCAGATGATCACCTTCACCGAGGTCTCCGCGCTGTGCATCGCGGTGGAGATCGTCGCGACCACCATGACGATGCGCGCGCCAGGCATGACGCTGGCGCGCATGCCGTTGTTCGCCTGGGCGATGCTGGTCACCGCACTGATGGTGATCTTCGCGATGCCGTCGGTGATGCTGGGCAGCACCTTCCTGATCACCGACCGCCTGATCGGCACGCAGTTCTACAACCCGGCCGAAGGCGGCGACCCGTTGTTGTGGCAACACCTGTTCTGGTTCTTCGGGCACCCGGAGGTGTACATCATCTTCATGCCGGCGCTCGGGATGCTGTCGATGCTGGTGGAAACCTTCTCGCGCCGCCCGATCTTCGGTTACACGCCGATGGTGCTGGCACTCGTCGCGACGGGCTTCCTGTCCTTCGGGTTGTGGGTGCACCACATGTTCGCCACCGGCCTGCCGCCGCTCGGCAACAGTTTCTACACCGCGGCGAGCATGTTGATCGCGGTGCCCAGCGGCGTGCAGGTGTTCTGCTGGATCGCCACGATGGCGACGGGCAAGGTGTCGTTGCGCGTGCCGATGCTGTTCGTGCTCGGCTTCTTCGTCCTGTTCGTGCTCGGCGGCATGACCGGGGTGATGCTTGCTTCCGTACCGCTGGACCTGCAGGTGCACGACACCTACTTCGTCGTCGCGCATTTCCACTATGTGCTCATCGGCGGCGCGGTGTTCCCGCTGATGGGCGCGCTGTATTTCTGGTTCCCGAAGTTCACCGGCCGCATGCTGTCCGAAACCTTGGGCAAGTGGCAGTTCTGGTTGTTCTTCATCGGCTTCAACGTGACCTTCTTCCCGATGCACTGGCTCGGCATCATCGGCATGCCGCGGCGTGTCTACACCTACCAGGCCGGCCTGGGCTGGGATCTGTGGAACCTGATCGCGACCGCGGGTTCGTACCTGATCGCGCTGAGCGTCCTGTTGTTCGTCGTCAACGTGGTCCGCAGCGTGTTGCGCGGCGAAAAGGCGCCCGCCGATCCCTGGGGCGCGCCGGACCTCACATGGGCCACCGAGTCCCCGCCGCCGCCGTACAACTTCGCCGCGATTCCGGTCGTCGAGAATCGCCATCCGCTTTGGGCGAACGACGTCGGTGCGCCCCGCGGCGACCTGCCTTCGCTGCAAGGCACGCGCAAGGACGAACGCGAAGTCTTGCTCACCACGCCGATCGATGCCTTCCCCGTCAATCGCTGGAAGTTGCCTGGCCCGGACATCTGGCCGTTCTTCTCGGCGATCGCCATCACCATCGCATTCGTGTGGTCGATCTTCGACCAGTGGGGCTTCATCTGGGGCGCGATCCCCGCCGGCATCGCGATGACGATCTGGTTCTGGCCGCGCAAGTCGCAACCGGAAACGCAGGCCTCCGATGAAGAGGGAGAGCCCGCATGATCGACGCTGGCACCACGAAGCGCCGCTGGCTGCCGACGGGGGATGTCTCGGAGTTGCCGGACTACGCGTTCGGCGCGACGTCGATGGGTTATTGGGGCGTCATCGGCTTCATGCTGATCGAGGGCATGGGCTTCATCCTGGCGCTCGGCGTTTACTTCTACCTGTTGCGCAACGAAGCGCACTGGCCGCCGCACAGCGCGCCACCGCCCCTGTTCTGGGCCACGGCGTTCACGGTGGTGGCCGTGCTGAGCGAGATCCCGAACTGGTGGCTCGAGAAGAAGGCGCAGCTCCAGGATGCACGCGCGGTGCGGATCGGCCTCCTGGTCATGATCGCGTTCGGCCTCGCGCTCATCGTGCTGCGCGGGCTCGAAATGCATGCGATGAACGTGCGGTGGGACATCACGGCCTATGGTTCGATCGTGTGGGCGCTGCTTGCGCTGCACACCTTCCACACGATTACCGACGTGTACGACAGTTGCGTGCTCGCCGCCATCCTGGTGCCGAAGAAGATCGACGGGCGCCGCTTCTCCGACGTGATGGATAACGCCCTGTACTGGCGTTTCATCGTATGGAGTTGGGTCATCCTCTACTTCACGATCTACTGGACGCCGCGATGGGTGTGACGCGCCCTGCCCCGCGTCCGCCCGGTGCGTCGCGATACGCCCCGTGGGCGGCGCTGTTCGCCGCGCTGAGCGGTTATGCGCTGCACCACCAGGTGTTGTCGGACATGTTGCGGTTCGACTGCCGGCTCGGCGACGGACGTCTGTTCCTGCTCGCGGCTGTCGGCGTGCTCGTGTGGATGGCGCTTGGATGCGTGCTCTCGTGGCGTGCGGTCCGCGCGCTGGATGCCGCGGAGGCACGCAGCGGCGGGCGCCGATTCATCGCGCACCTGGGGATGTTGGCGGCGCTGCTGATGTCGATCGCGGTCGCGTGGCAGACGTTCGCGGGCTACGTGGTGCCGGCATGCGGCACCTGAAGACGTTGCGGGGCGCGTTGCTGGTCGGCCTGGCTTTCGCGCCATTGGCCGCGTTCGCGCATGGCGACAAGGGAGGACCGCGCCCTGGATGGACGTTCGATGCCTGGGTCGTCGTGCCTTTGCTCATCAGCCTGGCGTGGTTCGCCATCGGGTTCGCGCGATTGCGCGCGCGTTCGGTGCGCACGGGTTCGAAGCAGGCGGTGTGGTTCGGGCTTGGCTGGATCGTGCTCGCAGGGGCGTTGGTGAGTCCCTTGCACGCGGCGGGTGAACGTTCCTTCGCCGCGCACATGATCGAGCACGAGTTGTTGATGTTGATCGCGGCGCCCTTGCTGGTGCTGTCGCGCCCGCTCGGCATCGCACTGTGGGCCTTGCCGCAACGCTGGCGTTTCAGGCTCGGCGAAGCGGGATTGAACCCCGGCTGGCAACGTGTGTGGAGCACGATCACTGCACCTGTCGTCGCGACGCTGTTGCAGGCCGTCGCATTGTGGGGGTGGCATGCGCCGGCCGCATTCGACCTCGCTCTCGCCTCGCCCGGCTGGCACGTCGCGCAACACCTGAGTTTCCTGGTCACCGCCTTGTTGTTCTGGTGGGCAGTGTTGCGTGCGCACCGTGCGAACGTGGGCATGGCGGTCGGCTGCCTGTTCTTCACCGCGGTCGTGTCCGGCGCCCTCGGTGCATTGATGGCCTTGTCGACCAGTCCCTGGTACGTCGGCTACGCGCGTCTCGGGCTCGATGCCTATGGCTTGAGCCCGGTCGAAGACCAGCAACTCGCGGGCCTGCTCATGTGGGTGCCGGGCGGATTGGTGCACGCCGCGGCCGGTGTCGCCCTGCTTGCGCGCGGCTTGAATCCGCGCGTGGCGGCCTTCGTCGCGCTGGTCGCCATCGCACCGGCGGTGCGCGCGGAGACCGTGTATGTCAGTGACGAAGAAGCCAATGTCGTCCACGTCATCCAGGCACCCGACTGGCGCGTGCAGGCGAACATCGCCGTCGGCGCGCGGCCGCGCGGCATCGCGATCGACCGCGCGGGCAAACGCCTGTACGTGGCGGTCAGCGACGACGATCGCATCGACGTGATCGACCTGGCGACGCGCAAGGTCGTCGCGCATGTGCCTTCCGGCCCCGATCCGGAACGCTTCGCGTTGAGCCCGGACGGGAGGACGATCTACATCGCCAACGAAAACGATGCGCTCGTGTCCTTCGTCGAAATCGCCACGGGCAAATTGCAGGCCGAAGTGCCCGTGGGCGCCGAACCCGAAGGCATCGCCGCGAGTCCCGACGGCCGTTGGGTCGTCTGCACGTCGGAAACCGCGAGCCTCGTGCATTTCATCGATGCGAAGACGCGCGAAGTCGTCGACAATATCCCCGTCGGCACGCGCCCGCGCGACGCGGTGTTCACGGAGGATGGGCGGTGGCTGTGGGTGTCGTCCGAAGCGCGCGCCACGGTCGCCGTATTCGACATGCGCACGCGCCGCGTCGTGCGGACGATCGACTTCGACCGCGATCCACGCGCGCCCGATACCGTGCAGGCGGTCGGCATCGCGCTGACCGACGATGGCACGCGCGCCTATGTCGCGCTGGGCCGCGGCGATCACGTGGCGGAGATCGACGCGCGCAGCGGCCAGATCCTGCGCTACCACCCGGTCGGTCACCGCAACTGGGGCATCGACCTGTCGCGCGACGCGACCCGCGTCTATGCAGCGAGCGGATTGTCCGGGGATGTCACCGTGATCGATACGAAGACACGACGCACGCTGGCGACGATCCGCACCGGTGGCAAGCCGTGGGGCGTGGCGGTGGGACCATGAAACGCCTGATCGTCCTCGCACTCCTGCTCTGCTGCGCGCCCGCGTTCGGCCGCGAGCTGCGCGTCTGCGCCGACCCCAACAACCTGCCCTTTTCCAACCGCGCGGGCGAGGGTTTCGAAAACAAGATCGTCGAGGTGCTCGCACGCGATCTGCATGCGACGGTGACCTACCTGTGGTGGCCGCAACGCCGTGGCGCGATCCGCAATACGCTGGATACGCAGGATTGCGACATCATCCCCGGCATCGCGAGCGGCATGGAGCGCATCGCCACCACGCGCCCGTATTACCGATCCGGTTACGTCTTCGTCGTTCGCGAGAACGGCGCGCTGCACGACCTGGTGTCATTGGACGATCCGCGATTGGCGACGGCCACGATCGGCGTCCAGCTCATCGGGGACGATGGTGCAAACACGCCGCCCGCCCATGCGCTCTCCCGTCGCGGCCTGGTCGCCAACGTCCGCGGCTACATGCTCTACGGGGACTATGCGGGCACCGCGCCGCAGCGCGCGATCGTGGATGCGGTGGCCGCGGGCGACATCGATGTCGCCGTGGCGTGGGGCCCGACCGCGGGCTACTTCGCGAAACAGGCGCGTGTCCCGTTGCACATCGCGCCGGTCACGCCGTGGCTCGACGGCCCGCAATGGCCGATGCGCTTCGATGTCTCGATGGGCGTGCGCAAGACCGATGCGACCCTGCGCCGCGAACTGGATCGCGCGCTCGAGCGCAACGCGGTCGCGATCGAGGCCATTTTGCACAGCTACGCAGTTCCTGAACCGACAGACTGAACGACGGCCGCTGTTTCGCGAGTTTGATATCGCGCCGTGCATTGTCGAAGCCGGCCCCTCGAGGAAGCCGACAATGAAAGCACTGACCTGGCAAGGCACGCACGACGTGCGCGTGGAAACCGTCCCCGACCCGACCATCCGCGATGCGGAGGACATCCTCCTGCGCGTCACGGCGACCGCGATCTGCGGATCGGACCTGCATCTGTACCGTGGCAAGGTGCCGGGCATGAAAGACGGCGACATCCTGGGCCACGAGTTCATGGGCGTCGTCGAAGAAGTGGGGCCCGGCGTGAAGCGCGTGCAGAAGGGCGACCGCGTCGTCGTGCCCTTCACCATCTCCTGCGGCGACTGCTTCTTCTGCCAGAAGCAGTTGTACGCCGCATGCGAAACCACCAATCCCGACCGTGGCGCGATCCTCAACAAGAAGGACATCCGTTCCGGCGCGGGCATGTTCGGCTACACGCACCTGTACGGCGGCTATGCCGGTGGCCAGGCCGAGTACGTTCGCGTGCCGAAGGCCAACGTCGGCCCGCTCAAGATTCCGGAAGGCATCTCCGACGAGGAAGTGCTGTTCCTTTCCGACATCCTGCCCACGGGCTACCAGGCCGTGCTGAATGCAGCAGTGGGCGAAGGCTCGACCCTGGCGATCTTCGGCGCGGGCCCCGTCGGGATGATGTCGGCCGCATGCGCTCGCCTGCTCGGTGTCGAACGCATCTTCATGGTCGACCAACATCCCTATCGGCTGGAGTTCGCGAAACAGACGTGGGGCGTGGAGCCGATCAATTTCGAAGTCGACGACGACCCCGCGCAGGTCATCGTGCAGCGGACCAACAACCGCGGCGTGGATGCGTCCATCGAAGCCGTCGGTTTCGAAGCCAAGGGCAGCGTGATCGAGACCACGATGACCAACCTCAAGCTGGAAGGCAGCAGCGGCAAGGCCTTGCGGCAGTGCATCGCGGCCACGCGGCGCGGCGGCACGGTCAGCGTGCCGGGCGTCTACGCGGGCTTCATCCATGCCTTCCTGTTCGGCGATGCATTCGACAAGGGCCTGGCATTCCGCATGGGCCAGACGCACGTGCAGCAATACATGCCGGCGCTGCTCGAATTCATCATGGAAGGAAAGCTCGCGCCGAACGTGATCATCTCCCATCGCATGGCGCTTGCAGACGCGGCGCAGGCCTACAAGATTTTCGACAAGGCCGAGGACGATTGCCGCAAGGTGGTGTTGCGTCCGCATTGATTCAGGTATCTACGGCTGGCTTGTTCTTGCGTTGACAACGCGCATTGCACGATCGGCTCCAACGCCCGCGATGACGAACGACAAACCAGTGCGCGGTCGTTGCAACGCAAACAACTCACGGAGGATTCGAAAATGGCACGTCAGGACCAGCAGTCGGGCAACAACCAGCAGGGCAAGGGCGGACAGAACCAGGGCGGAAACCAGGGCGATCGCAGCAGCGAGCGCGGTTTCGCTTCGATGGACGAGGACAAGCAGCGCGCGATCGCGGCAGAAGGCGGGCGTGCGGCGCACGAGAGCGGCAACGCGCACGAATTCACGTCGGAAGAAGCGCGCGAAGCCGGTCGCAAGGGTGGCCAGGCCAGTGGGGGCGGCAATCGCGGTGGTTCGGACAGCGATCGCGACATGCAGGCCAGTGGATCCCGCTCGCAGGGCGGTGGCAATCGTGGTGGCAACAACCAGGACCAGGAGCGCGACGAGCAAGGCCAGTTCACCAGCGAAGATCGCGGTGGTGGCGGTCGCAACAACAGCTGATCGATTGATGTCGTGGGTCGGGACGCCGCTCCGGACGTGGGCGGAGCGGCGTCCCGGTTGTGGGTTGCAATGGGGTCCTCAGCTTGGTTCCCACGCGTGGACGATGCGCGCATGAACGACCACCCTGCCGCGCGGCGCGACATCGTCGCCATCGGCGCTTCGGCCGGCGGTCTCCAGGTCTTGTTGGAGTTCGCCGCCTCCTTGCCGCCGGCATTTCCCGCGAGTGTGCTGATCGTCATGCACATCGGCGCGCACCCCAGTACGTTGCCGGAGTTGCTCGCGCGCGCCGGGCCGAACCCCGCCGCGCATGCGACCAACGACGCACGACTCGAACATGGCCGCATGTACGTCGCGCCGCCCGACTGTCACCTGATGCTCCACCGCGGACGGATCGCGCTGTGGCATGGCGCCAAGGAGAACCACGCGCGGCCCGCGATCGATCCGTTGTTCCGTTCGGCGGCGATCGCTTACGGCCCGCGCGTGATCGGCGTCGTGTTGACCGGCAGGCTCGACGACGGGACGGCCGGGCTGCAGGCGATCAAGGCTTGCGGCGGGCAAACCGTCGTGCAGGACCCCGACGAAGCCGAAGAACGCGACATGCCCGCCAGCGCGGTGGCCAACGTCGCGATCGATCACGTCACCACGCGCACCGGCCTGGCGGGATTGCTGACGTCACTCGTCACGCAGCCCCTGGTCGACACGAACGCAACGCCCGTCCCGGACGCGCTGCTTCGCGAACATCACCTCAGCGTATCGGAGGGCAATGCCATGGAACATCTGGAGGCCATCGCGACGCCCTCCAGGATCACCTGCCCGGATTGCAACGGCGTGTTGTTTGAACTGCGCGACCAGCATCCGCGTCGGTATCGCTGCCACACGGGGCATGCGTACACGGCGGGAACGCTCGCGGCGAACGCCCCCGCCTGAGCTTCGCAGCGGTTTGCCCAGCCGCGTATCAGCGGCGGATACTGGGGCATCCGCTTCGGCCCGACGCCTCGATGACGACTTCGCCCGACAAGCCTCGCACCACCAGCAAGCCCATTGCGAAGGCGAAGGGCACCACCGACGAGGCACGCCCGCGCGAACCGGAGCTTCCGCTGGTGGTCGGCCTCGGCGCGTCGGCCGGGGGACTGGAGGCCTTCTGCGCCTTCTTCGACCACGTGCAACCCGGCGGCAACATCGCCTATGTGCTGGTGCAGCATCTCTCGCCCGACCACTCGAGCATCCTGGGCGAACTGATCCAGCGCCACACGCAGGTGCCGGTACACGAAGCCACCGATGGCACCGCCGTGCTGGCCGGACACATCTACGTCATCCCGCCCGACGCCACGCTCACGATCCACGACGGGCTGCTGCAGCTGAGCAAGCCTGCGCCGCCGCGGCAATATCGTTGGCCGATCGACAGCTTCTTCGAGTCGCTTGCGCAAGACCAGGGCGACAACGCGGTAGGCATCGTGCTCTCCGGCAGCGGCAGCGACGGCGCGCGCGGTTTGCGTGCGATCAAGGAGCGCGGCGGTCTTGCCCTCGCCCAGGCGAGCGTCGACCACGTCGCGATGATCGGCATGCCGGCGAGCGCAGCGGCGACCGGCATGGTCGACGACGTCCTGCCCGTGCAAGCGATGCCCGACCGGCTGGCCGCGCACCTGGAACACTTGCGCCGCACGCGCGCAAACAAAGGCCCCGACGGCACGCGTCAGGACCTGGCCGCGCACTTGCAGACCATCGCCGGCATGTTGCGCGCGCAGGTCGGCCATGATTTCAGCCAGTACAAGGAAAAGACGCTGGTGCGCCGCATCCAGCGGCGCATGCAGGTGGCGCAGACCGATACGGTCGAGGGTTACATCGCCTTCCTCCAGGACAACCCGCGCGAACTCGACAACCTGTTCCGCGAACTGCTGATCGGCGTGACCGAATTCTTTCGCGATCCCGAAGCCTTCGAGGTGCTGCAGGACCAGGCGATCCCGATGCTGCTCGCCGACCGCACCGCGGCCGACACGCTGCGCGTCTGGATCCCCGCATGCGCGACGGGCGAGGAGGCGTACTCGATCGCGATCGCGTTGTCCGAGGCGATCGCCCATCGCCGTGGCGGGCCGAAGGTGCAGATCTTCGCCACCGACATCGACGACCGTGCGATCAACAGTGCGCGCGCCGGGCGTTTCCGCGGGCCGCTGCCGGGTGTGTCGGCCGAGCGGCTGGAACGTTGGTTCGTGCAGGACGGCGACTACTACGTGGTCGTCAAGCCGATCCGCGAAATGATCGTCTTCTCGCCGCACAGCGCGATCAAGGATCCGCCGTTCTCGCGCGTGGACCTGATTTCCTGCCGCAACCTGCTGATCTACCTCAACAGCGAACTGCAGGAGCAGGTGATCCGCACCTTCCATTACGCGCTGCGTTCGGCAGGCGTGTTGATGCTCGGCCCGTCGGAGAGCCTCGGTCGCAACACCACGCTGTTCTCGGTGCTCGACAAGAAGCACCGACTCTACGTCCGGCGCGACGACAGCCACGGCGCGCTGCCGGTGATCGCCTCGCGCAGGCTGACATCGGTGGACAGCGGCGCGCGTTCGTTCGCGAGCATGCGCACCGGCGGGACGGAAGACATCATCGATCGCAATGCGCGCCGCGCGCTGGAGCGGCATGCGCCCGCGTACGTGGTCGTCGATGCCAACCACGACGTGCTCCGATTCTTCGGCGATACCGGTCGCTATCTCGGGCCGACGTCGGGCACGGCGAGCCTCAACCTGTTCGTGCTGCTGCACAAGGGGCTGCGCGCGCCCGCACGCACGGCGTTGCAACAGGCCGCCGCGCGCCAGGCCTCGGTGATGCAGGAGGGCGCGATCAGCGGACGCGGCACCGAGCGCATCCCGGTGCGCCTGATCGCCGAGCCCATCCACGAACAGGACGAACAGCGCGATGACCGCGGTTCGAACCTGTTCGTGCTGATCTTCAAGGAACTCGCGCCCGCGGTGAAGCCCGGCGAGCCGCCGACCGCGGCCGAAGGCAAGCGCGCGGCCCGCGGCGATGTGCGTCGGGTGCAGGAACTGGACCTCGAACTGGCGACCACGCGCGACCAACTCCACACCGCGATCGACGAACTCGAGACAGCGAACGAGGAGATGAAGTCCGCCAACGAGGAATACCAGTCGGTCAACGAAGAATTGCAATCCTCCAACGAGGAACTGGAAACCTCGAAGGAGGAAATGCAGTCGATCAACGAGGAACTGCAGACGGTCAACGTCGAGCTCAACAGCAAGAACGAGGCGCTAGGCCGCCTCAACAGCGATTTGCAGAACCTGCTGGAACGCACGCAGATCGCCACCCTCTTCCTCGATTCCTCGCTGCACGTCAGCGGGTTCACGCCCGCGATCAGCGACCTGTTCCATCTGCGCGAAGGCGACCACGGCCGCCCGATCACCGAGATCACCGCGCGCATTCCGTACGCGCAGCTCAAGGCGGACGTCAAACAGGTGCTGCGCACGCTGGCGATGGTCGAGCGCGTGTTGCCCGGCGGCGTCGACGGCGCGGTATACCTGTTGCGCATGCGCCCGTATCGCACGACCGACAACGTCATCGACGGTGTCGTGCTCACGTTCATCGACATCACCGAACGCCAGCAGCTCGAATACGAACGCGGGCGCCTGGCGGCGATCGTCCTCTCTTCGCAGGACGCAATCATCGGGCACTCAACAAACGGCACGGTCACCAGTTGGAATGCCGGCGCCGAACGGATGTTCGGCTATCCGGCCGCCCGCGCGATCGGGCAATCGCTCGGGACATTGCTGCGGTCGGAGGCCGAAGACGACAAACAGGCCCTGGTGGTGGCAGGTGCAGGCGAACCGGCGGAAGAACGCCTGATGACCTGGCAGCGCCAGGACGGCTCGCAACTCGCGGTGTCGGTGCGCAGTTCGCCGGTGCTGGATCCGAACGGCGTGGTGATCGGCGGCTCCACCATCGCGCGCGACGTGACCGATCGCGAACGGTTGTTGAGCGAACTCAACCATCGCGTGAAGAACACGCTCGCCACGGTGCAGGCGATCACCACGCAGACGCTGGCGAACGCGAACGACCTGGAAGCATTCAAAGGCGATTTCTTCGCCCGCCTGCACGCGCTGTCGCGGTCGCACGATCTGCTGGCGAAGGAAAGCTGGCGAGGTGCCGACCTGGGGGCGCTGCTGCTTGAAGAACTGGCGCCCTACGCTTCCGGCCGCGACGCAGCGCCCGACCTGGCGGGGGAAACGGTGCGCCTCTCCGCGCGCGAAGCGCTCGCGCTGGGCATGGCGCTGCACGAACTGGCGACCAACGCCGCGAAGCATGGCGCCTTCTCGCTCTCCGGCGGCAACGTCCGCGTGCGGTGGAAAGTCCGCCCGCGCGACGCGGTCCGATGGCTCCAGGTCCATTGGGAAGAGCGCGACGGGCCCGCCGTGGCGACGCCTTCACGCCGCGGCTTCGGCACACGCTTGCTGAACGACGGCATTCGCCATGAATTGGGGGGCAACGTCACTCTCGACTTCGTCCCCACAGGCTTGTCATGCATGATCGAGTTTCCGCTCAAGGAAGGCGCCATGACGTGATCGACACGGCTCCCTTGCCCGAGCCGGGTGCCCACCGCCCTCGCCTGCTGATGGTCGAGGATGAGATGTGCCTGGCGATGGTGCTGAGCGACCTGCTGGAAGACGAAGGTTACGAGGTGGTCTCTGCCGGCCGCCTCGCCGACGCACAACGCGTCGCAACCCAACGCTTCGACGTGGCGATCCTGGACATCAATCTCGGCGGCGACCTGGTGTATCCGGTGGCGCGCACGCTGCACGAACGCGGCGTGCCGTTCGTGTTCGCGTCGGCCTACGGCGCATCCGGCTTGCCGGCGGAATTCCGCGGTGTGCCGGTCGTGCAGAAACCCTATTCGGCACAAGCCATTTCCCACGCGATCGCCGGCCTGCTGTCAGGCGATCGCGGCACGCGCAGCTAGCGGGACACCATCGCGATTTCGGCGCGGAGGACTTCAGCGTTCGCGTCGGCCCACATCGAGAGGTAATGCACGGCGGCCGCGCGCGTGTTCGTCACGCGCGTGCCGCGGAACGGCCACGGTCGGAACAGGCGTGTGATCGCGTACCAACCGCGTTCGGCGTCGTCGGGCGTGACTTCGGCCACCGGCACGCGGGCGCTGCCGTTGTTGTAGTAAAGCGTCGCGCCGACATGGGGCGCCCAGAAATCAGCCAGCGACCATTCGAAACCTTGCGGAAGCGGCAATCCGCAACCCGGGTCGTAACCCAGGCGCAACGCGAGGTCCGGTTGCAACACGGCATAAAAGCGATCGTCCACGGCTTGCTCGATGCGCTCTGCCAGGTCGGGCGTCAACCCGTCGGTTTCGAAGGTCCCGCAATGGCGCAGCGGTCCATGCCCGCGCTCGGCCTCGCGCGAGGCTTTCATGCAATCGGGCACCAGCACCAATTCCCCGCGCCCGGTGTAGACGCTGCACCGCATGGTTCCGCTCGCCAGCTCTTCGGGGGAGGGAAATTCTGGGACGCGTTTTGCTAAACCGGCGTGAACCTTCACGCGGCGAACGCATTGCCTCGACGTCGCTGAATGCGGCGGCGGCGATCTGTGCTTTCGCACAGCGGCCTTTGGCAGAATTCCCCGAAACCCGCCGCCTACCCTTGCGTATGACCCCACCGGATACCCGCGTCATCGTCACCTTCGTCGGCGGCCCCCTGCACGGCCTGCAGCAGGTCCTGGATGCGCCACCGGCGCAGCTCTGGCGCGACCTGCCCAATGGCTCGGCGCTGTTGTACCAATGCCGGTGGCAGTCCGCCGATGGCAATCGCCGCGCGGTCTATTCGCCGGTCGCGATGTCCGAACACGCCTACCGCGAATTGCTGCAGACTGTGTCTCTCGAACTGCCCGAAACGCGGTCCTCCCACGACGCCCCCGCCCGGCAAGCCGGCGGCACGCCCTGAGCCGGAGGAGGAAATCCATGCCCTGGTCGATTCAATCCCTGGACGCGCGCACCATCGAGGTGCGTTACACGGGCGTGGTCGGCTACTTCGAGCGTGCGCAGGCCGTCGAACGTGCCGCGCGCGAACTGCGCGAAGCGAAGGCCGACCGGCTGCTCGTCGACTTCACGCACGCCACGCCCGTCGAGGAAGACAAGGCCAATCGCGCGGACTTCATCGCGCGCACGATCACGCACCTGGCCATTCCGACTGCGCGCGTCGCCCTGGTCGGCGTGCCGAGCGTCTTCGCGTTTCCGGCGCAACTCGCGTGCGAGATCCGGCACATTCCGGCGCGCATGTTCGAGACGCGCGCACAGGCGCTGGAATGGCTGGCGCTCGAAGCGATCGAAGTCGCCCCCGCGAAGACGCCCTAGCCGGGCCGGTCGTTCGGATAGACCGACGCGCGCACGGGGCGCACGCGCACCACATCGCCCACGCGCGGCACCTGCGCATCCTGCGTGTCGGGCAAGTCGAGCTCCATCGTGCGCGCCTGGCCCGCACACTCGAGTTCGGCAGTGATGCGGTCGGCGCGACGGAACAGGTCGACCACCTTCGCGGCGAATCCTTCGCCTGCGTTGACGATGGCCAGATCGTGCGGCCGCGTCATCAGCACGGCGGGACCGGCGTAATCGCCTTCCATCGGCAAGGCGAGCGGATGGCCTGCCATGTGGAATCGCCCCTCGCGCACTTCGCCTTCCAGGCGGTTCGCGCGGCCGATGAATTCAAAGACGAAGGGCGAGGCGGGCGCGCGGTGGATCTCGTCGACCGATGCCACCTGCTCGATGCGGCCGTCGCGCATCACGACCACGCGGTCGGCGAGTTCGAGCGCTTCTTCCTGGTCGTGCGTGACGAAGACCGTCGTCTGGCCGGTCTGCTCGTGCAGGCGCCGCAACCAGCGACGCAATTCCACGCGGACCTTCGCATCGAGCGCGCCGAAGGGTTCGTCGAGCAACAACACGCTCGGCTTGATCGCCAGTGCACGCGCCAATGCGACGCGTTGTTTCTGGCCGCCGGACAACTGGTCGGGATATCGCCCGCCGAGTTCCGGCAACTGGATCAGCGCGAGCAATTCGTCGACGCGCTTCGCGATCTCCGGCCGCGAGGGACGTTGCGCACGTGGCCGGCTGCGCAGGCCGAAGGCGATGTTCTCGGCCACCGTCATGTGGCGGAACAGCGCGTACTGCTGGAACACGAAGCCGACGTTGCGCTCGCGCAAGCGCATCGACGTCGCGTCGGTGTCGCCGAAATGCAAGCGCCCCGCATCCGGATGCAGCAGGCCCGCGATCACGCGCAGCAAGGTCGTCTTGCCCGATCCGGAGGGACCCAGCAACGCGACGAGCTCGCCCGACGCGATGTCCAGGTCGACCGCGTCCAGGGCCGCCACCCCGGGGTAATGTTTGGCGATGCCGTTGAGGTGCAGGTCCATGCCGGCTCAGTGTCTCCGATGGGCGCGCGCGAGCGCATCGCCGTGGCGCGCTTCCAGCCAGAAGCGCACGACGAGCGTCACCAGCGCCAGGCCCGCGAGCAGTGAGGCGACCGCGAAGGCCGCCGTCGAATTGAATTCGTTGTAGAGGATTTCGATGTGCAGCGGCAAGGTGTTGGTCAGCCCGCGAATATGGCCGGAGACTACGGACACCGCGCCGAACTCGCCCATCGCGCGCGCGCTGCACAACAGCACGCCATACAGCAGCGCCCACTTGATGTTCGGCAAGGTGATGCGCCGGAACATCTGCCACGGGCCTGCGCCCAGCGAACGTGCCGCGAGTTCCTCTTCCGTGCCCTGCTGTTCCATCAGCGGAATCAATTCGCGCGCGACGAACGGAAAGGTGATGAACATCGTCGCCAGGATGATGGCCGGCCGCGCGAACAGGATCTGCACGCCGTAGTGATCGATCAGCGGCGCGAACCAGCCGGTCCGCCCGAACAACAACACAAGGCACAAGCCCGCCACGACCGGCGAGACCGCGAATGGCAGGTCGATCAGCGCGAGCAGGATGCGCTTGCCGCGGAACTCGAAACGCGTCACGGCCCACGCGGTCGCAAGGCCGAAGAAGGCGTTGAGCGGAATGACCACGGCCGCGGTGATCAGTGTCAATTCGAGCGCCGAACGCGCATCGGGTTCGATCAGCGCGGCGAACCACACCTTCACCCCTTGCGAGAATGCCGCGCCGAGCACCATCGCCAGCGGCATCACCAGCAGCAAGGCCATGACGAGCACGGCCAGCGCGGTGAGGCCCCAACGCAGCCAGCGCGGTGCCTGCAAGGGATCGACGGGGGCGCCCTTCTCAAACATCGCGCTTCCTCGCGAACAAGGCGGGAATCAAGGTGTTGATCGCAATCAGGCACACGAACGACGCGGCCAACAACAAGGCCGCGATCGCGACCGCACCGTCGTAGTCGTATTCCTCCAGGCGAATCGTGATCAGCAGCGGTGCGATCTCCGTCTTGAACGGCAGGTTACCCGCGATGAAGATCACCGATCCGTATTCGCCGAGCGCGCGCGCGAAGGCGAGCGAGAAACCGGTGAGCATCGCGGGCGCGAGTTCGGGCAGCACGACGCGGCGGAACGTGGTGAAGCGGCTCGCACCGAGCGATGCCGCCGCTTCTTCCTGGTCGCGGCCGAGAACCTCCAGCACCGGTTGCAGCGTGCGAACCGCGAACGGCAATCCGATGAACACCAGCGCGATCACGATGCCAGCGGGCGCGTACGCGATCTTGTAGCCGTAGGGTTCGACGAAGCGCCCGACCCAACCGTTCGCCGAATAGATCGCCGTCAGCGCGATGCCGGCGACGGCCGTCGGCAACGCGAACGGCAAATCGACGAGCGCATCCATCAGTCGGCGACCGGGGAACCGGTAACGCACGATCACCCAGGCGACGAGCGCGCCGGCGAGCGAAGCGATCACCGCCGCGACCGCCGATGCACTGAAGCTCAACACCAGCGACGCACGGACCCGCGGATCCTCGAGCACGCGCATCCAGCCTTCGCCGCCCAATCCTGCCGACCGCAGGACGAGTGCGGCCAGCGGCAGCAAGACGATCAGCCCGAGCCACGCCATGCCCAGGCCCAGGCTCAATCCGAAACCGGGGAGCGGATTGCGCATCCGCCGCGACAGCCGTGTTGCGACGACCGACATCGCTCAGCGGCCCGTGCGATAGATCTGGTCGAAGAAACCGCCGTCGGCGAAGTGCGCCTTCTGCGCGTTCTTCCAGCCGCCGAAGGCGTTGTCGATCGTCACCATCGGCACCTTCGGGAAGCGCGCGAGGGCCGCGGCCGACACACCTTCCGGTTCGGCCGGGCGATAGAAATGTTTCGCCACGATCTGCTGGCCCTGCGGCGTGTAGAGGAACTTCAGGTACGCCTCGGCCTGCTGGCGCGTGCCGTGTTTGTCGATGTTGACATCCAGCCACGCGACCGGCGGTTCAGCCTTGATGCTGAGCGTCGGCACGACGATCTCGAACTTGCCGCGCGTCTGCGCATCGGCCTGCGCGAGCAGGGCTTCGTTTTCCCACGCGATCAACACATCGCCGATGCCGCGTTCGACGAAGGTCGTCGTCGCGCCGCGCGCACCGGTGTCCAGGACGGGCACGTTGCGGAACAACTTGCCCATGTAGTCGACGACCTTCGGGCCGCTGCGATATTCGCGCGAGGCCCACGCCCACGCGGCGAGATAATTCCAGCGTGCGCCGCCGGAGGTCTTCGGGTTCGGCGTGATCACGGCGACGCCGGGGCGCGCGAGGTCGTTCCAATCCTTGATCTTCTTCGGATTGCCCTTGCGCACCAGGAACACGATGGTCGAGGTGTACGGCGCGCTGTTGTGCGGCAGGCGCGTTTGCCAGTTCGCCGGAAGGAGTCTGGCCTTCTCGGCGATGACGTCGATGTCCGCGGCGAGCGCGAGCGTGACGACATCTGCACCGAGGCCGTCGATCACCGCGCGCGCCTGTTTGCCCGAACCGCCGTGCGAGGTGCGCAGGTTGACCTCTTCGCCGGTCTGCCGTTTCCACTGCGCGGCGAAAGCGAGGTTCACGTCTTCGTAGAGTTCGCGCGTGGGGTCGTAGGACACGTTGAGCAACGTGGTTTTCGCCGACGCGACACCGGCGAGGAGGACAAGCGCAAGCGTCGCGAAAAAGGGCTTCGTCATGGCGGGGGCCTCAGAAGGAGAATTGCGCGCGGGTCAGGAGGATATCTTCGGCATCGCGTTCGATGCCGCCGGGTGCCGCGTCGAAAGTCGTATGCAGGTAATCGGCGACGAGCTTGAGGTGCGAGTTGAGATACCAGTTGAAACCGGCGCCCCAACTTCGCGCGCCGGCCGCGGCCGTGAGTGGGTTGGCGTAGAGCGGGAATGCGCGGTCGTCGATGTCGAGTTCGCCGTAACGCGCCGTGAGTTCGAGTGCGCCCCAGCCGCTTTCGCCGAGGGCGAAGGGATTGTCGGGCTTGGCGACGCCCTGGTAGGTTGCGGGTTCGCCTGTGAGCGTGAAGTTCGTGCTGATCTGCCAGGCGCGGTTGTCGATCGCATCGGTCACGCCGTTGCGCGCAACCTCCTGCTGCGAGGCGATGTATTCGCCCAGCACGCCGAAGCGACCGGCGTACCAATACAGTTGCGGCGACCAGCGGTCCTGCGTGCCGGCGGCGGCGACGTCGCTGCGATAGCTGAAAAACGTCAGTTGCCCCGGCGTGCGGTAGCGGGGAAGAAAGTCGGTGCCGGTGCCGTTCTTGTCGCCGTGGGTGGCCGCCAGGCCGAAGCCGAGGCCGGACAACGCGCCGTCCCCGCCCTTCCACGGCTCGAAGAACACGCGCGCGGCGAGTTCGAAATCGCCGTCGGGGTTCGTCGATGCACCATCGCGTCCGTCGACCGTGCCGTTGTACACGCCCAATGCGTAGGACAAGCCGGGGCCGTCGAACTTGCCCTGCAATTGCACGCCGACGTCGCGGCCGGGCGCGAGTTCGGAGGGCAGCCCGTTTTCGACCTGGCTTGTCGTCGCGCTGGATTGCAAGCGCTCCAACCCGAGCGGCACCTTCGTCTTGCCCACGCGCACCGTCGCGCGCGGATCCAGCCGGACATCGACGTAGGCATCGACCGTGCTTGCCGAATCGCCGGCGAATTGCCCGGTGAAGCGATACGCGAGCAACGGACCGAAGTTGCCTTCGATCGTCGGTTCCAGGCGGCGCAGGAGGAAGGTGTCGTCCTGCACGATGTTGTCGTCGAACCAGTGGCGGCCGTCGTACTGGAACAAGGCGCGCAGGCGCAATTCGGAACCCCCGCCGACCGACGACTTCCACGACAGGCCCTTGTCGTCGAAGGAAACCGTGGGCGTGTCCGCAGCCTTGGCTTCCTTCGCGGGCGTCGGCGATGGCGATGGCGTTGCGGGCACGGCTGCAGGCTGCGCGGCGAGTTTCCGCTCCAGCACGCGCAGGCGCTGGTCGAGCGAGGACAGGTCGGCGGGGGGTTGCGACGCCGGCGGTGTTTGCCCGAGCAGGGCTTCGAGGCGACGCACGCGCGCTTCGATGTCCTGCAGGGTTTGCGGGTCTTGCGGTGTCGGCGGATCGGCGGCGCGCGCTTGCGGCATCACGAAGCCGCAGGCAAGCGCGAGGGATAGCGGAACCAAAGCACGGACCATCGGGTGTCTCCCCTGCGGGGTGGGATCGCCTCCGGTGGTCCGGTCGGCCGGTTGTGGGCAGCGCGTCAACGCTGGTCGAATCGGGTCTTCTCACTGCGGACGATCTGGACGATGCGCGATCCGTGCACGGTCACCTCGACGGTGCCGAACGCGGTGTCGCGGATGGCGCGCAGCACTTCGGCTTCAGGGTCGGGCAGGTTCGTCTGCGGGTCATTCGCTGGGCGTGATGGCGTGGCGTGATTCATGCGGAGAACTCGACTGCGTGGAGGGGATGCGCGCGGTCGTGCAGCGCCTGCAACGTGCAGGTGTCGAGCACCGAGGCGAGCGCTTCGCGCGCTTCGCGCATCAGGCCGCGCACCGCACAGCTTTCGGGGTCCTTGCAATCGGCGCATGGCGCATAAGCGGTGACGCTGGCGCAGCGCACGGGTGCGAGCGGCCCATCGATCGCACGAATCACATCGCCGACCACGATCTCCTCCGCCGGCCGCGCCAGCGCATGCCCACCGGCCTTGCCGCGCGCGCTGCGCACGAAACCGGCGCGGCGCAGGTCGACCAGGATGGCTTCGAGGAACTTCACCGGGACGTCCGCACGGGCCGCGATGGCCTTGGCCTGCAAGGATTCGCCGCGCGCGCCCGCCAGCGCGCACATCGCTCGAATTCCATACCTGGCCCGGTTGGTCAGCATTTCCTATCTAATTGATATGAAAAGCCGGTGAGCGTCAATACCCTCTCGTCGGATCGTTTCCCGCTTGCGTGCCCGGCCCCCGGCGGCGTATTGCTGGCGGCACGCAAAGGAGGCCGGGATCATGCGACTTCGGGGATCGATGCTGGTGTTGTCGGCGGTTTGGCTCGCCGCGTGTTCCAACAATGGCTATGTCACCTTCCGCGGGGCCCTGCTCGTTCCGACACCGCGCCAGAGCGAATGCCGGCTGTCGCTGCCGCAGTTCAAGGGCACGCCGGACGAAGGCGATTACACGCGCAAAGTCAACGCGACGCTGTTCCAGGAATCCTTTCCCATCGACAAGAACGTGCGCGACTACGAGGTCGTGATCGCGTGCGCCGGCTATCGGCCGCTGACGCGGCAAGTGCACCTGGACGAAGGGGTGTTTGCGGTGGACATGGGGAACGTGGTGCTCACCCGCGAGTGAGGCCGGCTCAACCCAGTCGCTTGCGCAACGCGTCCAACTGCATGTCGCCTGCGCCACCCGGCGAGAGACGCACCGAGAGACTCGTTGCGGGGTCGCCCTGCGCCCATTGCGCCGGATCGGCGGCCTGTTTGTAGGCATCGCGGAACGGCATGCCCTGCCGGGCCAGATCGACGGCAAGATCGGTGGCATACATCGACGGATCGATCGCTTCGCGCATGCGCGCCACGTTCCAGTCGAGGTTGCGCAACAGGTCCGGCAACAGCGCGAGCGCGGCCAGTCCCTTGCCGAAGCCATGGAACAACGCGCCCTTGGTGATCTGCAGGTCGCGGTGATAGCCACCGGGCAAGGACAACAGGTGTTCGATCTCGCTGCGCGCGGCAGCGACGCTTGCGTAGGTCCCGCGCATCAACTCGACGACGTCGGGATTGCGCTTGTTCGGCATGATCGAACTGCCCGTCGTGTATTGCGCAGGCAACCGCAGGAAACCGTATTCGGCGGTCGTGAACAGGCTCAGGTCCCAGGCCAGGCGACGCAGGTCGCCCATCGCGCTGCCGAGGGCTTCCAGTGCGGCGAGTTCGAACTTGCCGCGCGAGAGTTGCGCGTACATCGGGGAGACCTGCATGCGGGCGAAGCCAAGCGCTTGCGTGGTGTGCGTGCGATCCAGCGGCAGGTTCACGCCGTAACCGGCGGCCGTGCCGAGCGGGTTGGCATCGACCCACGCGCGCGTATCGGCCGCACGCTGCGCGTTGTCGATGAAGGCTTCCGCCCATCCGGCCCACCACATGCCTGCCGAGGAGACGACGGCGCGCTGCAGGTGCGTGTAGCCCGGCATGGGAAGGGCGGCTTCCGCCTGTGCGCGGTCCAGCGCGACGCCAGCGACTTCGCGACAGAGCAACTGCACGGTGTCGAGTTTTTCCTTGAGCCACAGTCGCGTCGCGACCAGCACCTGATCGTTGCGACTGCGGCCGGCATGGATGCGGCGACCCGCATCGCCGAGGCGTTCGGTCAGGCGCGCTTCGATCGCCGAATGCCCGTCCTCGAAACGTTCGTCGAGCACGAATGCACCGCTTCGGAAGTCTTCGGCCAGCACCGACAACGCGTGTTCCAATGCCGCCAGGTCCTCCGCCGTCAGCATGCCGATGTTCGCCAGCCCCTGCGCATGCGCGCGGCTGGCGGCGATGTCGTACAGGAAGAAGGCGCGATCGAGCAGCACGTCGTCGCCTGCGAGGAAGGCCTGGATCTGCGCATCCACCTGGACGCCCGGCTTCTGCCACAACAGGTCGCTCATGCCGCCTCCGCGTGCGTGTCGATGGGGATGCCGGCGAATTCGTCGAAGCCGAACGCCAGGTTGAGATTCTGCAGCGCCTGCGTCGCCGCGCCCTTGAGCAGATTGTCTTCGGTGGCGACGACGACGAGCCGATGCGCGTCTTCGGAAAGCGTGAATCCACCGAGTTCGACGTGTTGCCGGCCGGCGATGCGGCTCACCCAGGGCGCCGCATCACGCACGCGCACGAGCGCTTCGCCGGCGTAAGCCTCGCGGTAACGGGCGAGGACCGCTTCGCGATCGAAGGCCGTCCGCAAATGCAGGTTCGCCGTGATGGTCAATCCGCGGAAGTGCGGGGCGACATGCGGCATGAATTCGACCGGATGCTGCATCTGCGCGCTGACCTCGCGCTCGTGCACGTGGCCGGTCAACGCATAGGGGATGAGGTTGTCGCGCAGCGTGTCGGGGTCGTTCTTGTCCGACGGCGTCGTGCCGGCACCGGAATATCCCGAGACGCCGAAGCATTGCACCGGGCCGTCGAGATATTCGCGCATCGGCGCGATCGCGAGTTGCATCGCGGTTGCGTAACAACCCGGGTTGCTGATCCGGCGCTGCCCCGCATGGCGCGCGCGCGTGAGTTCGGGCAAGCCGTAGTACCAGGCGGGATCGAATCGGAAGTCCGCCGAAAGATCGATGATGACGGGATCGGCGATGGCCGGATCGACGTCGGCGAAATCGAAAGCCGCCACGCACGCCGCGGCCTTGCCATTCGGCAACGCGAGGACGACCGCGTCCGCACCCAGCGTCGGCAAGTCTTCGGTCGCGGGTGCGCTGTAACGCAAGGCGCCGCGATACGCCGGTTCGAATTCGGAGACCAGGCGCCCGGCGCGCTCGCGGGAAGACACATAGGCCAGATCGAAGCGCGGATGCCCGCAGATCAGCTTGATCAACTCGGTGCCGACGTGGCCGCGCGCGCCGACGATCCCGATGGTCGCCTTGCCGCTCATGCGTAACGCCCCAAACGGCCGATCAGGTTCTGCTTCACCGCGGCCCATTCGGCATCGATGATCGAGAAGTTCACCGTGTCGCGCAGCGTGCCGTCGCGATGGCGGACGTGGTTGCGCGTGATGCCCTCTTCCTTCGCGCCGAGGCGCGCGATGGCGGTGCGCGACGCGAGATTGAACCAACTCGTCTGCAAACCCACCGATGCGCAGTGCAGCGTTTCGAACGCGTGGCCCAGCAACAACAGCTTGGCCTCGGTATTCAGCCCCGTACGTTGCACGCTCGCCGCATACCAGGTGTAACCGATCTGCAGGCGCGGGACGTCGGGCGCGAGTTCGTAGTAACGCGTGGTGCCGACCACCCTGCCCGCGCCGTCGCGGACGATGAAGGCGAGCTGCTCGCCCTTCGCCTGCTTCGCCAAGGCGCCTTCGATGTAGGCCTCGACATCTTTCGCCTCCGGCACGTTCGTGTACCACAGCGCGTACAGGCGCCCGTCTTCCACCGCGGCGCGCAGGCCCTCGGCGTGCGCGGGCACCAGCGCTTCCAGCGAAACATGGCGGCCGCGCAGCGTGGGCGGCGTCGTCCAATCGGCGGTCGTCATGCTGCGTCCTCCAGGGTGGCGGGGCGGCCCGCGCAATGATCGACGCAGCGCGCGATGGCGTCGAGTGCGTCAACTCCGTACCAGTACACATCCCAGCGCGGTTGCTTCAGGCAGCCGTCGCTTTCGGCGAAATAGAAGGCGTTCACCGGGTTGCCGCGGCGCGAGCGCCAGAACAGGCGCGGGTTCTCTTCGCGCATCACGCTCCACACCGCGCGCCCGAGGCCCTCGCCCTGCGCCTCGTCGAGCACGGCGAACTTGTCGAGATACACGCCCGCGTCTTCCTGCGTGAGGATGACCGCGACGCGGTAGTTCTCGCTCACGTAGGCACGGTGCAGCTGCGTGGTCTCGAAGTATTGCGGCAGCAGCTTGCGACCGAACGCCGATTCGATGAGCGTGCGCAGGCGTTGCAGGTCCAGTTGGCCCCAGTGCGTGGCCGTGAGCACGCGTTCGCCGCGCCGCACGAGCGTGCCCGAACCGGTGTGCGTGAACAGTTCCTTCGCCAGTTCCGCCGGCCGCGTGATCGAGATCGACGAGGACAAGGGCAAGGTGTCGAGCAAGGCCTTGATCTGCTCGATCTTCACCTTCATCCCGCCATGGATCCATGGCTGCGCGATGAGATGGTCGTACTCGGTGGACAGGTTGATCGAATCGATGACATTGCCCGCATCGTCGAGCAAGCCGCCGGTGCCCGTGAGGAACACGATCTTGTACGGCTGCAGTTTCTGCACGAGTTCGTTGGCGGCGAAGTCGGCGTTGATGTTGAGGATCTGCCCGCCCGCGGTTTCGCCCAGGCTCGCGATCACCGGGATGGAACCCGCCTGCAGGCTGGCCTGGATCGGTGCGAGCTCGACGCGCTTCACTTCGCCGACCAGGCCCAGGGTGTCGCGATCGAGATAGTCGGCTTCGAACACGCCGCTGACGATCGACGTCGCGCGCGCATCCTGCGCCTGCAGCGCTTCGACGAGCTTGAGGTTCTGCGCATGGAACACGCGACGCACGATGGCCAGGGCTTCGGGTGAAGTCACGCGCAATCCGTGCACGGTGCGCTTTTCGATGCCGGCGGTGGCGAGCGCTGCGTCCAGTTGCGGGCCCGCGCCATGCAGCACGATGGGCGTCAGGCCCACGTCCTGCAGGAAGGCGAGCGAGGAGGTCAGCGCTTCGAGGTCGTCGCGCAGCACCGCGCCGCCGACCTTAACGACGGCGAAGCGCGCCGCATCCAGTTGCGAGAAGCGCTTGAGGTACTGCGAGATTTCCTTCGCACCGGCCATGCTCGAAAGCAGTCGGACGATGGTCTGGCGGGTCTGCGGGTCGTGGATGTGCATGATGTTCATGCCTGGAGGATGCGCACGATGGAATCGGTGTAACGCTGCAACTGGTCGAGGGCGACCCATTCGTCGACGGTGTGCGCCTGCGCGATGTCGCCGGGACCGTAGACGAACGCGGTCATGCCCGCGCGCGAAAACAGCGAGGCTTCGGTCCAGAAGTCGACCGCGTTGCCGATGGGCAGGCCGAGTTCATCGGCGAGATCGCGTGCTTCCAGGCGGTGCGCCTCGGCGGCCGCGACATCGCCCGCAGGCAAGGACGGACCACGAAAGGTTTCTTCGTATCGCGCAAGCGCGCCCGGTTCTGCGAGGCGGCCGAAAGCATCGTGCAACTGCTCGAAGGCCATCGACGGCAACGGACGGAAGCCGAAGCGCACTTCCGCGCTCGGTGCGATGACATTCGCCTTGATGCCCCCTTCGGCGCGACCGACATTGAACCGCAGCCCCGTCAGCCCGCCGAAGCGCTGGTGCGATTGCGACTCGACATAATCCAGCGCGCGGCTGCCCCAGCGCATCGCGTGATGCAACGCGCTGGTATGCAGCGCATCGGCACCGGAGGCGTGGCCGGCCTGGCCTTGGAAACGCAGCACGACCGAACTGATGCCGCGATGGGCGAGCACCGCTTCGCACTGCGTCGGTTCGGCGATGATCGCTTCGGCGAAACCGTGTTCGCTCCCGAGGAAGGCGTCGATGCAGCGCGGGTCGTTCGCCTCTTCGTCGCTGCTGAAGAGGAACGCGGCATCGCCCTTCGTCGCATTGGCCGCGGCGATCAAGCCCGCCGCCGCGCCCTTGATGTCGCATGCGCCCAGGCCGATCGCGCGGCCCTTCGCCACCCACAGTCGATGCGGCGGGCGTGTCCAGCCCGCGGCGTTCGGCACGGTGTCCAGGTGGACGTTGAACACGCGGCGCGGCGTGCCGCGCACGGCGAGCAGCGACACCGCGCCTTCGCCGTGATCGGTGACCGTGCAGCGGAAATCCGGCAGTTGCGCGCGCAGGTAGTCGAAGATGCCGCCGGTGGTGATCGCGCGCGGGGGATTGCGCGTGTCGAAGGACACGAGCGCTTCGAGATGGCGAAGGACGTGGTCGAGCACCTCAGCGATCCTTTTCGTTCACCTGGGCCCACAACGTGCTGCTCATGCCGAACAGGCGGATGAAGCCTTCGGCTTCTTCCACGCCCCAGTCGGCCGATTGCGCATACGTGGCGCCCTTCGCATGGAGCAGGTGCGGCGAGCGCACGGCCACCGCATCGACGCGGCCGCCGCGCGTTTCGAGCACGACTTGTCCATTGACCATGCGCTGGCTCGAGGCGAGGAAGGCTTCGAGGTCGGTCTTCAGGGGATCGTGGTAGAAGCCTTCGTACACCAGCTCCACCCACTTGCGTGCGACATCGGGTTTGAAGCGGTTCTGCTGCTTGGTGAGCACTGCTTCTTCCAGCGCGCGGTGCGCCGCGAGCAACGCGGCCAGGCCCGGTGCCTCGTACACGATTCGGCCCTTCAGGCCGATCGTCGTATCGCCCGTGTACATGCCGCGGCCCACGCCGTAGGGCGCGAACAACGCGTTGAGCTTCGCCAGCAACTGCGCGCCCGGCATCGGCTTGCCGTCGATGGAGACCGCTTCGCCCTTGACGAAGGCGATCGTGACTTGCAACGCCTCGTCGGGCCATTGTTCGCGCGGTGCGCACCAACCGCGCGCGCCTTCGCCCGGGGCCTCCCACGTGTCGATCTCGCCGCCCGACATCGTCAGGCCCAGCAGGTTTTCGTTGATCGTGTAGGCCTTCTGCTTGGCGCGCACGGCGAAGCCGCGTTCTTCCAGGTAGGCCTGCTCGTAGGCGCGCGTCTGCGTGTGTTGCTTCTGGATTTCGCGGATCGGCGCGACGATGGTGTAGTCGCCGCTGGCTTTCACCGCGAGATCGAAACGCACCTGGTCGTTGCCCATGCCGGTGCAGCCATGCGCGATGGCGCGCGTGCCGAGTGCATGGGCGCGTGCGAGCGTCGCGTCGACGATGAGGTAACGGTCGGACACCAACAACGGATATTGGCCCTGGTAGCCCTCCCCTGCCATGACGAAGGGCTTGACGAAGCCGTCCCAGATCGCAGGGCCGCCGTCGATGGTGACGTGCGAGGCCACGCGCAGTTCGGCGGCGCGCGCTTCGATCGTCGCGCGTTCCTCGGCGTCGACGCCGCCGGTATCGGCGAACACCGTGTGCACGTTCCAGCCTTGTTCCTGCAGGTAGGGCACACAGAAGGAGGTGTCGAGGCCGCCGGAAAAAGCGAGGACGATGTCTTTGTTGTTCATTGGCATTCCGGAAATCCTGGGGAATCAGCGACGCTGGCCGATGAGCGATGCCATCACCGCCTTCTGCACGTGCAGGCGGTTCTCGGCTTCGTCGATCGCGATGCAACGCGGCGAATCCATCACCGCGTCGGTGGCCTTCACGTTGCGGCGCAGCGGCAGGCAGTGCGAGAACACGCCGTCGTTGGTCAGCGCCATCTTGGCTTCGTCGACGATGAAGTGCGTGTTCGCATCACGGATGGGCTTCTCCGGCGCCCAGTTGCCGAAATACGGCAGCGCGCCCCAGCTTTTCGCGTACACGACGTCCGCGCCGCGGTAAGCGCCTTCGATGTCGTGGCTGACCTGCAGCGAGCCGCCGCTCTCGGCGACGTTCTGCTGCGCCCATCCCATGTAGCGCTCGTCGAGGATGTACTCGGGCGTCGGGCAGAGCAACGTCACGTCCATGCCCATGCGCGTGGCGATGGTGAGCGCGGAATTGGCGACGGCCGTGTTGAGCGGCTTGGGATGGTAGGTCCAGGTGAGCACGTACTTCTTGCCGCGCAGGTCCGACGTACCGAAGTGTTCCTGCAGCGCGAGGATGTGCGCGAGTTCCTGGCAGGGATGGGTGATCGTCTCCATGTTGATCACCGGCACGGCGGAATATTTCGCGAAGCCCTTCAATACCCGGTCCTGGCGATCGATCGACCAGTCGACGAACTTCGGGAAGGCGCGCACGCCGATGAGGTCGACGTAGCGCGACAGGACGCGCGCCACTTCGGCGATGTGCTCTTCGGCTTCGCCATCCATCACGGTGCCGAGGTCGAATTCGATCGGCCATGCATCCTTGCCGGGCTGCAGCACCACGGCATGGCCGCCGAGCTGGAAGGCGCCGATTTCGAAGCTCGTGCGCGTGCGCAGGGAGGAATTGAAGAACACCAGCGCGATCGACTTGCCTTCCAGCGCACGCAGGCCGAGCGGCGCCTGCTTGTACGCGGCGGCGAGCGCGAGCACGGCGTCGAGCTCTTCGCGCTTCCAATCCTGGGTGTTGAGGAAATGGCGGAGCGGAACCTGTTTCATGGAGCGTCCTGTGGGGAGGAAATCGCCGGGCCATGAACGAAGAAACCCAGCGCGAGGGCTGGGTTTCCGGCGGATCCGATACGACGGCGCGCGCTACCCAGCGAAAATGTGGGGGAGCGGTCGGCGCGCGCGCGAGGTCATGCCCGCCGCCATGTAGGCGGAGGTGAGGATGTCGGCGTCGGCGCGAAGGGTCTGCATCGGGCGCGCATGGTCGCATCGGAGGCCGGAGGTTGCAAATGCTTCCGCGCGCATGCGCCGCGGCTAAGGCTTCCTCGGCGGGATATACGGGACGACGCTCACGCGCACGCGCAGGCGGTTGCCCGGGTCGTAGGGCAGGCGCGAGCGGTACTTCGTGCCGCGATAGACGTAATCCACGTCGTAGGCGATGGGGCGGCGGAATTCACGCTGCACCGGGATCATTTCGCAATTGGCCGGCTGCTCGGGCGGATCGGGCTTGCGCGACACCGCGCCCTTCACCGCGCCCACGATCTTGGCCAATCCCTTCTCGTCGTCCGCATCCCCGGCGGCGCAACGCGGCTCCATGCGCGTGGCGCGCAGCACCTGGTAGATCGGCTGCACGCGCATCACCTGCGCGAAGTCCATCCGCACGTTTTCGTTCTGCAGGACCGTGGTCCCCGCATCCTGTGCATGCACGGGCATGCCAGCCAGGGCAGTGGCCAGGGCAATGGAGCTCAGGAGGGGGGCAAGGAGTCGCACGCATTCAGTGTAAGGGCCGGACTCGGGCTCGGGCCTGAATCAAGGCATTCCCGACGGCTAGAATGGCGCGATTCCCCCATTTGCCGCCCCATGGCCCTTCGCCTCCACAACACCCTGACGCGCCGGGTCGAGCCCTTCGCGCCGCTGGACCCCGTCGCCGGCCCCACGATGTATCTGTGCGGCCCGACGGTCTACAACTACGTCCACATCGGCAATGCGCGTGGCCCGGTGGTGTTCGACGTGCTCGCCGCCCTGCTCCGCCGCCGCTACGGTGCGCTGCGCTACGCGCGCAACATCACCGACGTCGACGACAAGATCAACGCGGCCGCGCGCGAGGCCGGCGTCCCGATTGCCACGATCACCGAGCGCTACACCGCGGTGTACCTGGAGGAGATGGCGGCGCTGGGCGTGCAACCGCAGTCGCTGCAACCCAAGGCGACCGAGCACATCCCGCAGATCATCGCGATGATCCAGCGACTGATCCAATCCGGCCATGCCTACGCCGCGGACGGCCACGTCCTGTTTTCGGTCGGCAGCTATCCCGGATACGGCAAGCTCTCGCGCCAATCGCCGGAGGACATGCTGGCCGGCGCACGCATCGACGTGGCGCCGTACAAGCAGGACGCCGGCGACTTCGTGCTGTGGAAGCCCTCGTCCGACGATCTCCCCGGCTGGGAGTCGCCCTGGGGCCGCGGTCGGCCGGGCTGGCACATCGAATGCTCGGCGATGGCCGAAGCGCACCTCGGCGAGACCATCGACATCCACGCCGGTGGCATCGACCTCCAGTTCCCGCACCACGAAAACGAAGTCGCGCAGAGCGAATGCGCGCACGGTGGCAAGCCGTTCGCGCGCTTCTGGCTGCACAACGGCATGCTGGTGTTCGGTGGTTCGAAAATGTCGAAGTCGCTCGGCAACGTCGAGCGCATCCACACCTTGCTCGAACGTTACCCCGGTCGTTCCGAGGCGCTGCGATTTGCGTTGCTGTCCGCGCATTACCGGCAGCCGCTGGATTGGACGCCGGCGCTGGTCGAGCAATCGATCCGCACGCTCGATCGTTTGTACGGGACGTTGCGCGACCTGGCGGATGTCGAGGCAACGGCGGTGATTCCGCAATCGATCGAAGACATGCTCGACGATGACCTCAATACGCCGCAGGCGCTGGCCGAAATCGCGCGGCTTGCCGGCGATGCGCGCAAGGCCGAAGGCGCCGACGCGCGTCGCGAAGCCAAATCCGCGCTGCTGGGTGCGGGCCTTGCGCTGGGCCTGTTGCAACGCGCGCCCGCCGAGTGGATCGCGGGCGATACGTCGAACGACGACGACGCACGCATCCAGGGCCTGATCGATGCGCGCATCGCGGCGAAAGCCGCGAAGGACTTCGCCCGCGCCGACGCCATCCGCAAGCAACTGGCCGACGACGGCATTCTCCTGGAAGACACGCCGCAGGGCGTACGGTGGAAACGCGCATGAACACCGTCGCCGACCACCGCGTGTTTCCGCTGGAGCCCACCGCCGCCGACGCACAGGCGGCGATCGCGGAGGAGTTCGCCTTCTTCGGCGACTGGTCGGAGCGCTACCAGTACCTGATCGACCTGGGCCGCAAATTGCCGCCATTCCCCGATGCGTTCAAGACCGAGGACCATCGCCTGTTGGGGTGCCAGTCGATGGTGTGGATCGTCGGCGAAGGCGATGCGCAACGGCTCGACTTCGTGGCCACCAGCGATTCGGCGATCGTCGCGGGGCTGTGTTTCCTCGCGCTGCGCGTGTATTCGGGACGATCGGCGCGGGAAATCCTGGGCACGCAACCCGACTACGTCGCCAACGTCGGCCTCGCCAAACATCTTTCGCCCACCCGCAGCAACGGCCACGCCGCGCTGCTCGCCTTCATCCGCGAGCGCGCGCAGGCCGCCGCGTGAGTGCACTGACCGCCGCGGACTCGCCGCTGCGCAATCGCGCGTTCCTGGGGCTGCTCAGCTATCGCATCCTCACGATGTTGTCCTACCAGATGGTCGCCGTGACCGTCGGCTGGCACATCTACGAGCTCACGCGCGATCCGCTGGCGCTCGGCCTGGTGGGCCTGGCGGAAGTCATTCCGTATTTCTGCGTGGCGCCCTTCGCCGGCTATCTCGTCGACCATCTGCGGCGCCGGCGCCTGGGTGCGTTCGCGTGCATGGGCCTGGCGATCACGGCGGTGATCCTGGCCTGCATCGCCGCCGGATGGATCGTGGCGGGCACGTGGCTGATGTACGCGGCGATCGCGTTGACCGGCAGCGTGCGTTCGTTTCTCACGCCGGTCTACAACACCTTGTTCGCGCGCGTGTTGCCGCGCGAGCAGTACGCGCGCGGCGCCGGGCTCGGCAGCGTCGTGTTCCAGCTCGGCCTCGTGCTCGGCCCGGCGTTCGGCGGTGCGATGGTGGCCTTTGCGGGGAAGACGTCGGCGTACGGCATCGCGGTGGTGTTCGCGGTCGCCGCGGCCGTGTTGTTGACCACGCTGCGCATCGAGGAGCCGCACATTCCGCACGAACGCGCGCCGATCTTCGCCAGCATCGGCGAAGGGCTGCGCTTCGTCTTCGGCCACCAGATCCTGCTTGGCGCGCTCGCGCTGGACATGTTCGCGGTGTTGTTCGGCGGCGCGGTCGCGCTGTTGCCGGCTTTCATCAAGGACGTGTTGCACGCGGGCCCCGAAGCGCTGGGCATCCTGCGCGGTGCGCCAGCGGCCGGCGCGGTCCTGGTGGGCTTGTGGATGGCGCGCAAGCCGCTGGAGCAACATGCGGGGCGCGTTTTGTTGCTCGCGGTGGCCGGCTTCGGGCTGTGCATCATCGGCTTCGCGCTGTCGCAGCATCTGTGGCTGTCGGTGGCGATGTTGTTCGCGTCCGGCCTGTGCGACGGCGTGTCGGTCGTGTTGCGCTCGACCATCCTGCAACTCGCCACGCCCGACGCCATGCGCGGGCGGGTGTCGGCGATCAACGGCATCTTCATTGGCTCGTCGAACGAACTGGGCGCGTTCGAATCGGGGCTCGCGGCGAAGTTCCTCGGCCTGGTGCCGAGCGTGATCCTGGGTGGGTGCATGACGATTTCGATCGTCGGGATCACGGCGCGGTTCGCGCCGAAGTTGCGCAGGTTGAACTTGAAGGACCTGCACTGACCCAAAAAAAACCCCGCTTTCGCGGGGTTTTTTCATTCGGTCAATCGCCCATCTGCTTTTGCAGGTGTTCCCAGCGTTCCTGCTCGTCGATCGTGCGTTCGGCGGTCAGGCGCGCCTCCAGGCGGTCCAGGCCGATTTCTTCGCCCGAGTCCACGCTGTAGCCGTATTCGCCGGCGTCCAGGCGCTTGAGGGTGCTGTCGATCTTTCCGATCAGCTTGCGATAACGGTCGCGGGTGCGCAGTTCCAGCGAGTTCTCGGTCTCGCGCGTCGCACGTTCGGCTTCGTCGCCGACGTCGCGCACTTCGTCCTTGAGGTTCTCGATGGTCTGCTTCGACTCTTCGACCAGGTCGGCGCGCCAGCTGAGCAGGCGCTGGCGGAAATATTCCACCTGCAGCGTGCTCATGTATTCCTCATCCTGCGCGGGCTTGTAGCCCGGCGGAATGATCGGGCGGCCCGTGGCCTCATCCGTTTTGTATTCGACGACTTTCACCTTGCCCCGGGGTGCTGGTGCGGCCGGCTTGGCGGCCACTGCAACTGCCACTTTGCCTTCCGGGCGTGGGCGCGACGTGACGGCGGGCGCTGCCGACGAGGCCGGCTTGGGCGAAGTGGCGAGCGATGGCTTCGCCGACTTCGTCGCCGCCTGCGGGGCGGGCGCCTTGGCTTCGGGCTTGCTCGCGGGCGTCACCGGCGCGCTCTTCGTCGCGGGCTTCGCGGCGGGCTTCTTGACCGCGGCGACGCGCACTTCGGGCTGTTTTGCGACGGGCTGTTTCGCGACAGGCTGCTTCGCGGGCGGCGCGGCCTTGGCGGGAGCGGCCTTGGCGACCGGCTTGACCGGCGCAGCTGCCTTCTTCGCAACGACGGGCTTGGCGACGGGCTTCACGGCCTTGACCGGTGCCTTCTTCGCCGGAGCAGCCTTCTTCGCGACCGCAGGCTTCTTCGCAGGCGCAGCCTTCTTCGCGACCGGTTTCTTGGCCGGCGCGGCTTTCTTGGCTACGGGCTTGGCGACGGGCTTCTTCGCCACAATCTTCTTCGCCGCCGGCTTGGCGACCTTCTTCGCGGCCTTGGCGGCCTTCTTCGCTGGTTTCTTCGCTGCCACGAGCGGTACGTCCCTCGTTCCCTTGAGGCGGGAAAGCGCGCTGTTATACCCTGCCCCGACAAGGGCGGCAACCCGCGAAACCCTTCGTGAGAGGCCGCATTTCACCAATCGTGATCGATCGACTGCTCATTCGGGCCCTGCGCGCGTACAAGCGCTGGATCAGCCCACTGCTGGGTCCGCGTTGCCGCTTCGCGCCTACTTGCTCGGAGTACGCCATGCAGGCCATCGCGCGTTTCGGCGCCTTGCGCGGCACCTGGCTCGCCGCGCGCCGCGTCGCGCGCTGCCACCCGTTCCACCCGGGCGGACACGACCCCGTGCCCCCCCGCTTCGTCAAAATGAACGCCACCCCGCGCACGCACGTGAATGCGTCGCACCGCCAAGTTCGCATCGCCAAGGACCGCCCATGCCCGCGACATCGAAGCCCACGCTGATCGTCAACGCCCGCCTGGTGAACGAAGGCCGCGAGGTCGAAGGCGACCTGCGCATCGAGAACGGCCGCATCGCGCAGATCGGGACGGGGCTGTCCGCGCGCGAGGGCGAGCACGTCGTCGACGCCGCCGGGCGCCGCCTGCTGCCGGGCATGATCGACGACCAGGTGCACTTCCGCGAACCGGGCATGGAATACAAGGCGGACATGGCGACCGAATCGGCAGCGGCCGTCGCCGGCGGGCTGACCAGCTTCATGGACATGCCCAACACCAACCCGCCCACGCTCGACAGCGCGGCGCTGGAAGACAAATACAAGCGCGCGACCGGGCGCGCCCACGCCAACTTCGGCTTCTACATGGGCGCGAGCAACGACAACATCGAGGCCATTCGCGCGCTCGACCCGCTCCGCGCGCCGGGCATCAAGGTCTTCATGGGCGCCTCCACCGGCAACATGCTGGTCGACAACCCCGAAACCCTGGACGCGATCTTCCGCGACGCGCCCACGCCGATCATCACGCATTGCGAAGACACGCCGATGATCGACGCCGAACTGGCGCGCTACAAGGCGAAGTACGGCGACGACATCCCGCCGGAGTTCCACGCCGACATCCGTTCGCGGCAGGCCTGCATGAAGTCCACGATGCTCGCGCAGGAACTGGCGCGCCGCAACGGCACGCGCCTGCACGTGCTGCACATTTCCACGGCCGACGAGCTCGCGCTGTTCGAACGCGGCCCGCTCATCCGCGCCGATGGCACGCGCAAGAAAATCACCGCCGAAACCTGCATCCATTTCCTGCGCTTCGACCGCGCCGATTACGCGACGCTGGGCAACCTGATCAAGTGCAATCCCTCGATCAAGGAAGCGAGCGATCGCGAAGCCCTGATCGCTGCGCTGGCCGACGACGTGATCGACGTCCTCGCCACGGACCACGCGCCGCACACGCTGGAAGAAAAAGCGCGCCCGTACACCGGGGCGCCGAGCGGTTTGCCGTTGGTGCAGTACGCGCTGGTCGCCGCGTTGGAGTTGGTGCACGAAGGCCGGCTGACGAATGCGCAGGTGGTGCAGAAGGTGTGCCACGCACCGGCGCAGCTGTTCGATGTGGCGCAACGCGGCTTCCTGCGCGAGGGCTACATGGCGGACCTGGCGTTGATCGACGATGTGCCCTTCACGGTGCGCCGCGAGGATGTGCTGTCGAAGTGCGGCTGGTCGCCGTTCGAGGGCCGCACCTTCCATTCGCGCATCGGGGCGACGTGGGTCAACGGCGTACTGGCGTATGACGGCAGCCAGTTGGTGGGCGCGCCGAACGGGCAGCGCCTGGAGTTCGCGCGCGAGTAGCGCCTCAGGGCGCCGCGTTGCTGCCCGACACGCGGGCGACCGCGTCGTGCGGATGCAGGCTCTCGAAATGCGCCACGCGCACTTCATAGCGGTCGACGCGTTCGTCGCGCGACAACGCACCGGCGACGCGGCGCGCGGCGTCTTCGCAGAACATCAGGTTGGCGGCGTTGAGTTCGGCGAAGGCCTGTTCGTCTTCGCGCTTCACGGCCGTCTGCACGGGCGTGCCGAGGGACGCTTCCACCGCGTCGACGAGGTCCAACAACGGCAGCTCATCGAACGCGGGGCGCAACACCACGCGCACGTCGGCGCGGCTGCGTTGCGCGTGCGGCGTGGCCGCCAAACCGCGCTCCGACGCGAGCCAATCGCTCACGACCTGCGCCGAGATTGGCCGCGCGGCAGCGAAATCGGTGGCGAAACGATCGGCGTTGACCTGTCGCGAAAGCGCCGCGGACGCGGGACACGTACTCGAATATTCGACCGCGAAACCCAGCGCGAGATGCAGATGACTGTCCGCGAGTTCGGCTTCGATCGTCACCGGGTAGCGCTTCCAGCCGACGTTGTCGCTCGCCAGCGCGCGACGCTGCAGCAGGTGTTCGTAACGGATGTGCAGGCGGGCGCGGGTGGAGGCGCCCTTCTGCGATTCGATGAAGCCCTGCAACACGCGGCGCAGGCCGCCGGGCGTGATCGCTTCGCTTGCGAAGGCCTGCTGCAGTTGCAGGTATAGCCGCGACATGTGGATGCCGCGCGCCTGTCCGTCGCGCAGGTCGACGGCGACGTCGACATCGGCCGCCACCTGCACCGATTGGCCGTCGGCGTCGTGGATGCGCACCGGGATCGCGATGCGGTCCATGCCGACCCAGTCCAGCGGACGCGCCAGCGCCGCCGCTTCGAACGCGACGTCGGGGAGTTGCGCGGGAGGGCGGGAGGCGGTCATGAGGGGCGCATTGTAGCCAGCGCCGGGCGGGGGTCGTGACGAAATCGGTGCAACGGTGCGTTCAGCGGCGGGCGGCTTGCCAAGAAGTCAGCAGCGCGCGCCAGCCGGGCAGCGGACGATCGGGCGCGCTGCCGGCGGCATAGCGGCGCAGGCGCTCGCGCACCAGCGCGGCGTGCAGGCGCCCGGGCACCGTGCCGCCGTGCGGCGAGGGCCATTGCTCGAGCAAGGTGCGCGCCCACAGGCGCGATGCGACGCCGGGTTGCGCACCCTGCCCCGCTTTCGCGAGCGATTGCAGCGGCGCGGCCGCATCCCCGCCGGCGAGTGCGTGTTCGCCCAGCAGGCCCGCGACGACGCTGCGCGCGGGTGCAGGGTCGCCGCTGCCGAACAAGGTCGAGGCGATCGTCGCGACGCCTTGCGCGAACGGTTCGAGCCCTGCGAATGCATCGTCGATGCTCGCCGCCCGCTCCCGGGTCGCGAGCAACGAGGGCAAGGTCGCGGCCAGCACGGGCCACGCGGACGGCTCGCGTTGCAACACGATGCCGAGCGGATGGCGGCGAACGCCCTTCGCCCAACCGTGCAGCTCTTCGGCCCACCACGCGAGTTTCGCTTCGCCCGGGCGCGGATCGCTGCCGAACCACGCTGCATGCATCAGCTCGTCGCGCAGCGCGAACCAGGCCACCGCGCGTTCGCGATGCAGTGGCGCGACGAAGGGTTCGGCGAGCGGCCATTCGGGCCAGCGTTCGCGCCACTTCGCCAGCGTCGTGTCGACGGAGGGATCGCGCACGGCGCTCACGGCCAACGGCCCGGCGCGCAGAGTTCGGAGGGGCGCTCGACCATCGTGTCGCCTTGCCAAGCGACCGGATCGTCCTCGTCCAGGCGATACCCCCACAGGGCGACGACCGACTTCATGCCGGCGGCGCGTGCGGCCTGGATATCGCGTTCGTCGTCGCCGACGTAGACGACTTCGGAGGCTGCCAAGCCCATCGCTTGCGCCGCATGCAACAACGGCAGCGGATGCGGCTTGCGTTCGGGCAGCGTGTCGCCGCCGATCAGCACCGCGCAGCGCGTTTCCCAGCCGAGCATCGGCATCAGGGCGCGCGCGAGATATTCGGGTTTGTTGGTGACGATGCCCCAGCGGCATCCGGCGTCTTCCAGTGCGCGCAGCATCGCCTCGATGCCATCGAACAGCGCGCCATGGCGGCCGAGTTCGCGCTCGTAGGTCGCGAGGAATTCGGGGATCCACGCGTTGCGCTCGTCTGCGGCGATGTCGGGGAATGCCGCGGCCGTCATCGCGCGCGCGCCCTTGGAAACGACGGGCCGCAACACCGCCATCTCCATCGGCCCGCGTCCGCGCGCGGCGCGCATCGCATCGACGGTGGCGAGCATGTCCGGTGCGCTGTCGAGCAAGGTGCCGTCGAGATCGAACAGCACCGCCTTGGGAAACGTCACTGCACTCACGCTGGCTTGCGCGCGCAGGCGAGGTAGTTCACGTCGGTGCGGCGCCCGATGCGTGCGGCGTTGCGCCAGGGCTCGTACACCAGGCCGCTGACATCCTCGAGTTCGAACCCTGCCTCGCGCAGCCACGCTGCGAGTTCGGACGGTTTGATGAAGTCGCGGTACTGGTGCGTGCCCTTCGGCAGGATGCGGGCAATGTACTCGGCGCCCACGATCGCCAACGCGAACGCCGCCGGCGTGCGGCTGAGCGTGGAGAGGAACAGGCGGCCGCCGGGCTTGAGCATCGTCGCGCACGCGGCGAGCACCGACGGCGGCGAGGGCACGTGTTCCAACATTTCCATGCAGGCGATGACGTCGAAGGTCGCCGGCAATTCTTCGGCGAGGGCCTCGGCGGCGACTTGCCGATAGTCGACCTTCACGCCCGATTCCATGCCGTGCAGGCGCGCGATCTTCAGCAGGTCCGGTGCCAGGTCGATCGCCGTGACCTCGGCGCCGGCCGCGGCCATCGCCTCGCTCAGCAATCCGCCGCCGCAGCCGACGTCGAGCACGCGCGCCCCCTGCAGCGGCATGCGATCGGTGATGTAGCCCAGGCGCGCGGGATTCAGCGCGTGCAATGCCTTCTGCGGGCCATTGGCATCCCACCAGCGATGCGCGAGCTCGTTGAAGCGGTCGAGCTCGGCCTGGCGGAAGTTTTCTTCGTTCGATTGGGCTTGCGTCATTGGATTCGACCGATGGCTATGCCGTGCGCACCGCGGCGATGCGGTCGCGCCACTGGCGCGCGTTGGCGACGATGGCGTCCACGTCCATGTCGACCAGGATCCGGTTCTCGAGCTTGCGATGGCCTGCGATCCAGACGTCGCTCACCTGGTGCCGCCCGCAGGCGTAGACCAGTTGCGAGACCACGTGGTGCAACGGCTGCGTTTCGAGCGCTGCAAGATCCACGCACACCAAGTCGGCCTGCTTGCCCGCTTCGATCGAACCGATCGTGTCCTCGAAGCCCAGTGCTTTGGCACCGCCCAGCGTCGCCGCGCGTAGCGCGGAAAACGCATCGAATGCGGAAGCGTCTTCGCCGACGGCCTTGGCGAGCAACGCGGCCGTGCGCATCTCGCCGAACATGTCCAGGTCGTTGTTGCTGGCCGCGCCGTCCGTGCCGATGGCCAGGTTCACGCCCGCGGCCGCGAGCTTCGCCACCGGGCAGAACCCCGATGCGAGCTTGAGGTTGGATTCGGGGCAATGCGCGACGCTCACGCCGCGCTCGGCGCACAGCGCGATCTCGGCGTCGGTCAGTTGCGTCATGTGCACCGCGATCAGGCGGTCGTTCACCAGGCCGAGGCGATCCAGGCGCGCGATCTGCGATTGGCCGAGGTTCTTGCGCGCTTCGCTCACTTCGTGCGCGGTCTCGTGCACGTGGCAATGCACCGGCACGTCGAGCTGGTCGGCGAGCATGCGGATGCGTTCGAAGTTCGCGTCCGACACGGTGTAGGGCGCATGCGGTGCGAACGCGGTGGCGACGAGCGGATCGTTGCGCCACTGATCGTGCACTTCGCCCGCGCGATCGAAATACTCGTCGGCCGTGCGGGCCCACGCGGTCGGGAAATCGATGACCGGCAAGCCGACGCGCGCCCGGAAGCCGTGCTTGCGGTACGTCGCCGCCTGCACGTCGGGGAAGAAGTAGTTTTCGTTGCAGCAGGTGGTGCCGCCGCGGAGCATTTCGGCGATGGCGAGCGTCACGCCGTCGGCGATGAAATCGGGCGCGACGACCGCCGCTTCGATCGGCCAGATGTGGCCCTGCAGCCATTGCATGAGCGGCAGGTCGTCGGCGACGCCGCGCAGCAGCGTCATCGGGTTGTGCACGTGTGYGTTGACGAGGCCCGGGACCAGGACGCCGTCGGGCCGGGAGACGGTCTGCGCGGCGGTGAAACGCGCGCGGGCATCGGCGATCGGCAGCACCGCGACGATCGCGCCGCCGCGCACCGCCACCGCGTAGTCGGCCAGGACGACGCCGTGCGGTTCCACCGGCACCACGTGGCCGGCTTCGATCAGCAGGTCGCAGGCTTCCGGCGCCATCCTTACCAGAGGCCCGCGCCGAGCGCGTAGGTGAGCCCGAAGGCGCCGGCGCCGAACAGCAGCCACGCCAGCAGCATCAGGCGCAGCGCTTCGCCGTAACGCAGGCCGCGCACGCGACCGGGGAACACGCGCGGCAGCGTCGTGTTCCAGAGCCACAGCACCGCGCCGGCAGCGACGATGACGCCGACAAACCAGACCACGAGCTGGAGGAGGGCGGAGGGGTCCATCACTTCACGCGGCTGACGTACTCGCCCGAGCGCGTGTCGACCTTGATGGTTTCTTCCTGGCCGACGAACAACGGCACGCGCACGACCGCGCCGGTTTCCAGCGTCGCCGGCTTGCCGCCGCCGCCCGAGGTATCGCCGCGGACGCCCGGATCGGTTTCGGTGATCTTCAGTTCGACGAAGTTCGGCGGCGTCACCATGATCGGCGTGCCGTTGAACAGCGTGACCACGCATTCTTCCTCGCCCTTAAGCCACTTGTCCGCGCCGCCCATGCCGTTCTTGTCGGCCTGCACCTGCTCGAAGGACTCGGGGTTCATGAAGTGCCAGTACTCGCCGTCGGCGTAGAGGAACTGCATGTCGGTGTCGACGACGTCGGCCTGTTCCACGCTGTCGGTCGCCTTCATCGTCATTTCGACGACGCGGCCGGACTTGATGGAGCGGTACTTCACGCGCGTGAACGCCTGACCCTTGCCCGGCTTGACGTATTCGGTGTCGATGATGACGCAGGGGTCGTTGTTGACCAGGATCTTCTGTCCGGTCTTGACGTCGTTCATGCCGAGGCTGGCCACGGTGTCGCTCCTGTTAAACGTTGTCTGCTTGCCGGCCGACCCGCGACGGGGCCGGCTAGAATGTCGAGCTCGCCATGATAGCCGAACCCCTTCCCCTCCCGCCGCTGCCCGCGCCGGACTGGCGCCACCAGTGGCGCGATTCCGTGCGCGATCCGCGTGAACTGCTCGAACTGCTCGGCCTCGATGCGGAGGCCGCGCGCATTTCCGAAACCGCCGCCGCGCAGTTCCCGTTGCGCGTCCCGCGTGCCTTCGTCGCGCGCATGCGGCATGGCGACGCGGCCGATCCCCTGCTTCGGCAGGTGCTCCCGCTGGACGACGAGGACCGCCTCGTGCCGGGCTTCGGGTTCGACGCGGTGGGCGATACGGCGGCGCGCACCGCGCACGGCGTGCTGCAGAAGTACCGCGGCCGCGCCCTCCTCGTGGCCACCGGCAGCTGCGCGATCCACTGCCGCTATTGCTTCCGCCGCCACTTCGATTACGCGGGCGACACCGCCGCGGCCGGCGCATGGACGCTGGCGATCGCGCACATTGCAGGCGACCCGACCCTCGATGAAGTCCTGCTCAGCGGCGGCGACCCGCTGGCCCTGGCCACGCCGAAGCTCGCCGAACTCACGGACGCGCTGGCCGGCATCGGGCATCTGAAGCGCCTGCGGATCCACACCCGCCTGCCGATCGTCTTGCCGGACCGCGTCGACGACGGTTTGCTCGCGTGGTTGCGGGCATTGCCGTGGCCGGTGACGGTGGTCGTACACGCCAACCACGCGAACGAGTTCGACGCCGCCGTCGACTCGGCCCTGGCCCGCCTGCGCGCGGCCGGCGCGATGCTGCTCAACCAGGCCGTGCTGCTGCGCGGGGTCAACGACTCCGTCGATGCGCTCGCGGCCTTGAGCGAACGCGGCCACCGCGCCGGCGTGCTGCCCTACTACCTGCACCAGCTCGACCGCGTGCAGGGCACGGCCCATTTCGAAGTCGACGACGCGCGGGCCATCCTCCTGCATCGCGCACTCGCGGCCCGGTTGTCGGGGTACCTGGTCCCACGCCTGGTCCGTGAACTCCCCGGCGATCCGGGCAAGCGACCCCTCGTTTGAGTGGGTGGCGCATGGACCTGCGCCCACCATTCGTGCCATAAGGTCAACCGTCCGTCGCCGGAACCGTTTCCCCTCCCCGGTCGACCGCACGACCCAGAGAGCCCCGGATGCGAGCCAAACAGGACAGCGTGCTGCGATTGCTGATCGTCGACGACAGTGTCGAGGCGGCCGAAGCCATCGTCAGCGGATTGCGCAACGCCGGCATCGCCGTGCGCGTGTCGCGCCCCGAGAACGAGGAATCGCTGCCCGCCCTCGTCGGTGGCGCGCTCGACCTCGTGATCGCGGCGAAGGATGCCAGGCAGCCCACGATGGCCGCCGCGATGCAGGCCATCGACGCCAGCGGCAAGGACATCCCCTTGCTGATGGTGGTCGACACCGTCGACGACAACACCCTGCTGCAGGCCAGCGAGCGCGGCGTGCGCGGCCTGATCCTGCGCGGCCGCATGCCGCACGTGCTCGCCACCGTGCGCGCCGAATGGGAAGACCTCGAGGCCCGCCGCGCGCAGCGCCTGCTCGAAGCGCAGGTGCGCGAGACCGAGCGCCGTTGCGATGCCCTCATCGACTCCTCGCGCGAACCCATCGCCTACGTGCACGAAGGCATGCATATCCGCGCGAACCAGGCCTACCTGGAGATGTTCGGTTTCGATTCCTTCGAAGACATCGAAGGCATGTCGCTGCTCGACCTCGTCGCGCCGAGCCATGTCGCCAACTTCAAGACGCTGCTCAAGGGCCTGTCGAAGGGCGACGTCCCGCCGCCGCGCTACGAGCTCGAAGCGCTAGACCAGGAAGGCAACCGCTTCCCCGCGACCATGGAATTCACCTCGGCCTTCTACGAAGGCGAGGCGTGCATCCAGATCGTCTTCCGCCGCCAGGAAACCGACCCGGAACTGGCCCGCGAAGTCGAGGAACTGCGCCAGCGCGACCAGGTCACCGGCCTGCTCAACCGCCCGACGTTCCTGCAGCAACTCGAATCCGCCGTCGGCGGCACCGCGCAGGGCGGCACGCACCTCGGCCTGGTGCTCATCGAGCCGGACCACTTCGTGCGGCTGTTGCAGGAAATCGGGCTGGATGCCGCCGACGACCTCGTCGCCGGTCTCGCCGGGCGCCTGCGCACCGCGCTGGGCCCCGACGACGTCGCGGCACGTTTCGGCGAACATCAATTCGCGGTGCTGTCCAGGAACAGCGACCACGTCGGCACCGTCGCGCTCGCCGAGCGCGTGCGCGCGGCGTTCGAAGGCCACGTGTTCGAAGTCGGCGAGCGTTCGCTGTCTGCAACGGTGAGCATCGGCGGCGTGCAGATCGGCGAGAAGATCGCTTCGGTCACGCAGGTGCTCGCCAAGGCCAGCCAGGGCGTGCAGTCGTCGGTCGCGGTCGGCGGCAATCGCGCGGAGATCTTCGATCCGGGTGCGGTGGACCGCGCCGAGGAAGAACGCGTTCGCGCGTGGGTCGAGCGCATCCGCGCAGCCGTGGACGGCGATGGCTTCGTCCTGCACTACCAGCCGGTCATCAGCCTGCATGGCGAACCGGGCGAGACCTACGAAGCCCTGTTGCGCCTGCGCGGCGCGGCCGAAGGCGAGCTCGTCGCGCCGCAGATGTTCCTGCCGGTGGCCGAGGAACACGGCTTGCTGTGGGAAATCGACCGTTGGGTCGCCGGCCGCGCGGTGCAGGTCATCGCCGAACGCGCACGCCAGCGCAAGGACACCACGCTGCTGGTCAAGATCACCCAGGCCTCCCTGGGCGACGACACGCTGGCGAAGTTCATCGGCGAGCAACTGGCCCTGCACAAGGTGCCGGGCGATCGCCTGGTGCTGCAGTTGCCGGAATCCAAGGTGTTCACGCACCTCAAGCAGGCCCAGGCCTTCCGTGCGACGGTGAAGCAGTTCGGTTGCCGCGTGGGCCTGGAACAGTTCGGCACGGGCCTCAATTCCTTCCAGCTGATGCAGCACTTCGAGCCGGCGATGGTGAAGATCGACCGTGCCTTCATCCAGGAACTCGCGCAGAACCCGGACAACCAGGCGAAGATCCGGGAATTCAGCGCGCGTGCGACCGAACAGGGTGCGAAAACGATCGCCGAATTCGTGCAGGACGCGGCGGCGATGACATTCCTGTTCACCAGCGGCGTCGACTACGTGCAGGGGCACTTCCTGGCCGCCGCCGGCCCGGACATGGACTACGACTTCCAGTAGTTTTCGCATGCGCGAAAACTTCCAGAGTTCGCGATGCGAACTCTGGACCCTGGGCTTATCACCTTCCAATTTCCCCGCGGCTGTCGCCGCGCCCCCTTTTACCAAAAGGGGGCTACCCGCTATCAGGTCACGACGTTCTGTCGCACCGCATTCGTGGAGGGCTGCCAATTGCGTAGCGCTTCGATGCGCTCTTCCAGCGGCGGATGCGACATCAGCAAGCGGCGCATGCCGACACCGACGCCACCGCTGATGCCGAACGCGGCGACCTGCTTGGGCAGCGTGCTTTCGCCGTAGGTCAGCGACAGGCGCTGCAATGCAGCGACCATCTTGTCGCGGCCGGCGAGCGTGGCGCCGCCCGCGTCGGCGCGGAACTCGCGGTGTCGCGAGAACCACATCGCGATCATGCTCGCGAACAGGCCGAACACCAGGTCGAGCACGAACACGATGATGTAGTAGCCGAAGCCACCGCCGCTGCCCTCGCGATTGCCGCTGATGTAACCGTCGACGACGCGGCCGACCACGCGCGCCAGCACGATCACGAAGGTATTCAGCACGCCTTGCAGCAGCGCCATCGTGACCATGTCGCCGTTCGCGACGTGGCTGACTTCATGGCCGAGGACGGCTTCTGCTTCATCGCGATCCATCGCGCGCAGCAGGCCGGTGGACACCGCGACCAACGCCTTGTTGCGGTTGGCGCCGGTGGCGAAGGCGTTGATTTCCGGTGCGTCGTAGATCGCCACTTCCGGCATGCCGATGCCGGCGGCCTTCGCCTGGCGCTGCACGGTGTCGAACAACCAGCGCTCGGTTTCGTTGCGCGGCTGCTCGATGACGTGGGCACCGGTGGCGCGCTTGGCCATCCACTTGGAAATCAGCAGCGAGATGATGGAGCCGCCGAAACCGAAGACGGCGGCGAACATCACCAGGCCGGCGGCCGACTGCGGGTTGATGCCGAGGACCGCCATCACCACGCTCAACAGGCCAAGGACGGCAAGGTTGGTGGCAAGGAACAACACGAGGCGCTTGAACATGGGTCGTCTCATCCGCGCCGCCGGAAAAAGCGGCCGTATTGGGGAAGTGAGGCGATGTTCGTTTAAATTCAAGCGCAATGTCGATGCGAACCGACCCGACCGAGCACCACCGGCATCCCGAAGCGCGACGTGGACGCTTCGCGCCATCGCCCACCGGGCCGCTGCATCCGGGCTCCCTGCTCGCCGCTTTCGGGAGCTGGCTGCTCGCCCGCCACGTAGGCGCGGAATGGTGGGTGCGCGTGGAAGACCTCGATCCGCCGCGTGAACAACCCGGCGCGATCGAACGCCAGCTCCGCACGCTCGAAGCCTTCGGCCTGCGCTCCGACGGCCCGATCCTGCGCCAGGGCGCGCGCGACGCGGCCTATCGCGATGCGCTCGATCGCCTGCTCGCCAGCGGCGCGGCATTCGAATGCTGGTGCAGCCGCGGCGATCTGGCCGGCAGCGGCGGCCTGCACCACGCCTGCGTCTCCGGGCCGCAACCCGGTCGCGTGCCGGCGATTCGCCTGCGTGTTCCGGTCGGAGAGACCGTGGCCTTCGACGATGCGATCCACGGGCGCGTGGCGCAGGATGTCGGCGCCGAGGTCGGCGATGTCGTCCTGCGGCGCGCCGACGGCTTCTGGGCCTACCAGCTCGCGGTGGTCGTCGACGATGCGGCGCAGGCGATCACCGATGTCGTCCGCGGCGCCGACCTGCTCGACTCCACGCCACGCCAGATCCTCCTGCAGCGCGCGCTGGGCCTGCCCACGCCGCGTTATGCGCACCTGCCACTGATCGTCGACGCGCAGGGGCGCAAGCTCTCGAAGTCAACGGACGCCGCGCCAATCGACGACGCCAACCCCCTGCCCGCGCTGCGCATGGCGTGGCGCGCACTGGGCCAGGCGCCGGCGGCGTTGGAATCGTGCACCGACGTGGCTGGAACGCTCGCCGCGGCGCTGGCCGCCTTCTCGCCAGCGCGCATTTCGTCGGAATCCGTTGCGTTGCACAACACAGGTGTCGCAATCGCGTCCTAGACTGGACCGACCGACGTTTTTTGCATCACACGACAGTCCAGGGAGAGGCACATGACATCCAGGGTGGCTTTGGTGACGGGCGGCACGGGCGGCATCGGCACGGCGATCTGCCGGCGGCTGGCGCTGGGCGGGCATCGGGTGGCGACGAACTACCGCAACGAGGAGAAGGCGCGCGCCTGGCAGGAACGGTTGCGCGCCGACGGCATCGAGGTCGCGCTCGCGCCCGGCGACGTCTCCAGCGACCAGGACGCGGAGGCGATGGTCCGCGCGGTGGAATCGCAGCTGGGTCCCGTCGAGATCCTCGTCAACAACGCGGGGATCACCCGCGACACCACCTTCCACAAGATGAGCGCGCTGCAGTGGCGCGAAGTCATCGGCACCAACCTGGATTCCTGCTTCAACGTCACGCGCCCGGTGATCGAAGGCATGCGGGCGCGCAAGTGGGGCCGCATCATCCAGATCGCCTCGATCAACGGGCAGAAGGGCCAGTACGGCCAGGCCAACTACGCCGCGGCCAAGGCGGGCATGCACGGCTTCACCATCTCGCTGGCGCAGGAGAATGCGAAGTTCGGCATCACCGTGAACACCGTGTCCCCGGGCTACATCGGCACCGACATGGTCATGGCCGTGCCGGAGGAAGTGCGCAACAAGATCGTCGCGCAGATTCCCACCGGCCGCCTCGGCGAACCGGACGAAATCGCGTACGCGGTGTCCTTCTTCATTCCCGATGAAGCGGGCTGGATCACGGGCGCCAACCTCTCGGCGAACGGCGGCCAATACATGGGCTGGTGAGGCGGCATCGGTGACCGGCCCCTGAAACCGGGTTCACCTTCATGACCTGAGGGTCTTGACAGGCCTGTTGCAATCCCCTGTTGCGGTGCGCCATGCTCGGGCACGCCGTCTTCGGGGGTCGACCGCATGCCACTTCGCGTCATCAAGAAATATCCCAACCGCCGTCTCTACGACACGCGGATTTCCAGCTACATCACCATCGAGGACGTGCGCCAGCTCATCGTCGATGGCGAGGAGTTCGAGGTGCGCGACGCCAAGACCGGCGAGGACCTCACCCGCTGCGTGCTGCTCCAGATCATCACCGAGCACGAACAGGACGGCGAACCGATCCTCTCCACCCAGTTGCTCAGCCAGATCATCCGGTTCTACGGGGATTCGCTGCAGGGCTTCATGGGCAACTATCTCGAGCGCTCGATGCAGATGTTCCTCGAGCAGCAGCAACAGTTCCGGCAGCAGATGAGCGGCCTGATCGGCCAGGCGCCGTGGACGATGCTCAACCAGCTGACCGAGAAGAACCTCGAGATGTGGAAGGACTTCCAGAACGGCCTGGTCGGCGGCATGGGCCGCCCCGCGGCGCCCCGCGCCACGCCGGCCCGGGACGAGAAGGACGCCAAGGACAAGACGAAGGCCTGATCCCCACGGTGACACGCCGCGAATGTGACCGGCGTGCGTTGACGGCCCCTCCTGCCGCTGGCACGCTGCCGGCTGTTGCAGTGCACCAATCATCAGGATTCCCATGAGCAAGCGCGTGGCCGTCGTGACCGGCGGCATCGGTGGTCTCGGTACCGAGATCTGCAAGACCCTCGCCCGCGCAGGGCGCACCGTCGTCGCCGCCGACCTCGGCGCGCGCGAGGAGCGCATCGCGCAATTCCGCCAGGACGTCGACGGCCTCGACGTGCATTTCGAATCCGGCAACGTCGGCGACTTCGACGCCTGCGGCGCGCTCGTCCGCAAGGTCGAAGCCGAACGCGGCCCGATCGACATCCTCGTCAACGCCGCCGGCATCACGCGCGACGGCACGCTGCGCAAGATGGAGCGCACCGACTGGGACGCCGTGCTGAACATCAACCTCGACGGCGTGTTCAACATGTGCCGCCACGTGGTGGACAGCATGACGGCGCGCGGTTTCGGCCGCGTGGTCAACATCAGCTCGGTGAACGGCCAGACCGGCCAGTTCGGCCAGACCAATTACTCCGCGGCCAAGGCCGGCATGCACGGCTTCACGATGGCGCTTGCACGCGAAGTCGCGCGCAAGGGCGTCACCGTCAACAGCGTGTCGCCGGGTTACTGCGAAACCGCGATGGTGATGGCGGTACCGGAAGACGTGCGCGTCAAGATCGTCGAAGGCGTGCCGGTCGGTCGGCTGGGCAAGCCGAGCGAAATCGCCCGCACGGTGGAATTCCTCACCAACGACGAAGCGGGCTTCATCACCGGCGCCAACATCCCGGTGAACGGCGGCCTGTTCATGAGCTTCTGACCGAAGACGGCGCTCAGTGCGCCGTCTCGCAGAACTTCTTCCGATATTCCATCGCCTTCGGCATCAAGGCCTGCAGGTTCTGGATGCGCGTGCCCGGGTTCGGGTGCGTGCTGGAGAATTCGGGCGGCGCCTGTCCGCCGCTCGCCTGCTCCATGCGCTGCCACAAGGGGATCGCTTCTTCCGGGTTGAAGCACGCCGCGGCGGCGAGCATCAGCCCCATTTCGTCGGCCTGCGTTTCCTGCTTGCGCGCATAGGGCAGCGCGCGGCCGTAGCCGTACACGGCCATCACCGCCTGCATCTGCTGCGCGTCCATGCCGCTCATCGCGCCGGCCATCTGGCCCATCTGCGCGAGTTTTTGTTCCGACATGCGCTGCGCACCGTGGCGCAACAACGCGTGCGTGATCTCGTGGCCCATCACGACCGCCATCGCGTCGTTGTTCTGCGCGACCGGGATCAGCCCCGTGTACACCGCCATCTTGCCGCCCGGCAGGCAGAACGCGTTGACCTGGTCGGACTGGATCAGGTTCACGTCCCAATCGAAGCTCTTTTCGATGTGCGGCGCCTGCATGTTGTGCTCGGCGGCGAGCGCGTCGGAGACCTCGGGAATCTTCGCGATCAGGCGTTGCGCGATCTGGCGAACCGCCGCGGCATTCGGATCGCTCGGCGGGACGATCTGCTCGGTCTGCTGCAATTCGTTCCAGGCCTGCAGGCCGAGCGCCTTCTCGTCGTCGGGCGTGATGCTCTGGTCGATGAGCACCTTTTCGCCCGTGAGCGGATCGTCGACGCGATTGGAGAACCAGTAATACGCCGCGTAGCCAGCGAACAACAACAACACCCACCAGCGAATCCCGCCGAACCCGATACCGCGCCGTCCTGACGCCTGGTTGCCGTAGGGACTGTTCATCGCCGCTCCTCGAAGGTGATTTGCGCCCTACAGTTCCCGCACGAGGCGGAAGCCGAGCCGCGCATTGGTGGTGTCGCCATCCGTGGACAAACGCCAGGCCGAGCGCACCTGTGCCGGTGCGCTCACCCACGACCCGCCGCGGATGACGCGCCGACGGCAGCCGGGATTGACCCAAGGCTGTCCGTCCGCGGGGGCGCGCCGGTACCCGACGTGCCAGCAGTCGGCGACCCACTCGCTGACGTTGCCGCTCAGGTCGTGAAGACCGAATGCATTGCCCGGATAACGGCCCGTCGGCGCCGGCCCCCAGTACCCGTCCGAGTAGCCGGGGAAGGCGTTGCGCCAGACGCGGCCCGTCGGCGAGCGATCGCTCGCCCCGGTCACGTTGCCCGCGAAGCGCGGCGGTATCCGGCTGCCCCACGCCAGGCTGCCTTCGCTGCCCGCCCGCTCGGCGTATTCGAACTGCGCCTCGCTCGGCAAGGCATAACGTTCGCCGGTCTGCTGCGAGAGCCAGTGCGCATAGGCTTCGGCGTCGCGCGCGCTGACGTGCAGCACCGGCATCGTATCGGCTGCGAGTTCGCCGAGATAATCGTGCCGCCAATCCACGCCGCTGCGGCGCACCAGCGTCCCGCTGCGCTCGTCGTAGACGATCGAGTGCCCGCGTCGTAACGCGCGCGGCTTGTACTGCGTGGCCTCCACGAAGCGGCGGAATTCGCCGACCGTGGTTTCGGTGCGCGCCATCGCGAACCCGCGTTCGAAGCGCACGTAATGCAGCGGACGCTCCGACGGGGACGCATCGGTTTCCCCATCGCGCGCGCCCATGCGGAAACCGCCGTGGGGCACGACCACCATCTGCGGCCCGCGCGCACCGCTGCGCAAGGCATCGGTGAACACCTGGCCGACGCGGAACAACCCGTAATGCGCGACCTGGTCGATGCGCGCGCGCAACTCCGCCGCGGCCGGATCGCCCGGCGGCGCGATGCGCAACATCTCCGACAAGGTGCGCCGCGCTTCGGGCAAACCGTTCTCGCGCATCAGCACCGCCATACCCTTGTCGCGCATGACATCGGCGCGGGCACGGCGTTGCGACAGGATCCGCGCGCGCGCGTCGTCGACCGTCGTCATGCCCGGCCGCACGCGATCGGCGAGGACCAGCCACTGTTCCGCGCCTGCGAAATCGCTTTGCGACGCCCGTTCTTCCGCGCGGCGGATCAGCGCGCTTTCGACCGCCGCGATGCCTTGCGAGGCGCGCGCATCGCCGGGGCGACGCTCCATCGCCTCGCGAAAATAATCCAGCGCGCCGCGGTCGCCCGGCGCTTCGCCCAGGCGGCCGGCTTGCAGTTCGCGCTCGCCGCGATGGTCCAGCTGCACCGATTGATCGGCGCGATCCACGCGCGAAAGATAGTCGCGCATCGACGCATCGTCCGGCGCGGCGGTGCGCCCCACTTCGCCGACTTCATGCGCGCGGATGAGCCCGTTCGGATCCTCGTCCATGCGGCCGAGCGCGGCATCGCCCTGCGCGATCAACAGCGCGATCGCGCGCGCCTGCGCTTTCTGGACATCGGCGTCGATGGGCTGGCGCGCGTGCAATTCCAGCAACAGGGGCACGGCGTCGCGCGGACCGCCGAAGAGGCGGCCTTCGGCGAGCGCCTGCTTCGCTTCGGCCAGCACGGCGGCTTCTTCGCCGGGGGCGATGATCACCGGCGGCGGTTGCCATGCGGGAACGACGACGGCTTCCTCGCCGGTGATGGTCACCAGCGGGTTGCGTTCGGCTTCCGGGGTGGCGGCTTGGTCCGCGCGCTTGCCATCGCAGGCGGCGAGCGCGAGAACGCACGCGAAGGCAAGCAGGCGGGGCGAGCGGGTCCGTGGAGGCGTCATGAACGTCCGTGGGGCCGTGACGCGACGATGGTGGGCCATCCCCGCCATCGGGGGCAACCGTGACGTGGGCGCGCCCGCCCGGTTAGTCTGGTGCCTTGTCCTTCCAGCAAGACCCCTCGTGCATCACTGGATCACCGACCCCACCGACCTCGCGGCGCGCCTTGCGCACCGCCCCACCCGCGTGGGACTGGACACCGAGTTCATCCGCGAACGCACCTACTGGCCGCAACTGGCGCTCGTGCAGATCGCGCTCGACGACGCCGACGGCACGCCGCAGATCCTCCTGGCCGACACGCTGAAGGACGGCATGTGCGACGCGCTCGCCCCGATGCTCGCCGACCCCGACGTGCTGAAGGTGATGCACAGCGCATCGGAAGACATCGTGGCGTTCAAGCGCGCGTGCGGCGTGGCGCCGACGCCGTTGTTCGACACGCAGATCGCCGCCGGGCTCGCGGGCGTCGGCGCAGGCATGGGCTATCAGCGCCTGGTGCAGGAACTGCTCGGCGTGACGCTGGAAAAAGGCGAACAACGCTCCGACTGGCTGCGCCGACCGCTCACCGATTCGCAACTGAAATACGCGGCCGACGACGTCGTGCACCTCGACGCGTTGTATCGCGGCCTGTCCGAACAACTCGATTCCCTCGGCCGCCGCGCATGGCTCGACGAAGACAGCGCGCGCCTGGCGCAAGGCGTCGACGAAGCCGGCGAACGCTGGCCGCACCTGTCGATGCGTTCGGCGCAATTCCTCGATACCGCGGGACAACACCGCCTTCTGCGCCTGCTGCGCTGGCGGGATGCCTACGCCCGCATCAGCGACCGCCCGCGCAGTTGGATCCTCGACAACGAACTGGCGACCACGCTCGCGCGCACCCCGCCGATCGACCGCGACGGTCTGAAGCGTCAACTCGACGCGATCCCCAAATCCCCGCGCAGCCTGGTCGACGCCATCTGGACCGCGCTGACCACCCCGCTCCCCGACGAAGCAGACGCCCCGCCCCCGCGCAGCGAGGAACGCGACAAGGCCGCCCTGCGCAAACTGCAGGACACGACCGCGGAAGTCGCACGCGAACTCGGCCTGCCCGATGGCGTCCTCGCCTCGCGGCGTTGGCTGGAGACGCTGCTGGATGGCCACGATTGGCCCGGCGCGTTGTCGGGATGGCGGCGGGAGCAACTGGAAGCGCGGCTCAAGCCGCTGCTGGCGACGGTCGGGAACTGAACGGGCCTTTTCGAATCCGCGACGCGGTGCGGATCGCCCGTTCCCGCTTGGCAGTCGTCCGGCGCCTCCGTATACTGCGCGACTTCGTGGGGCGGTAGCTCAGCTGGGAGAGCGTCGCGTTCGCAATGCGAAGGTCGGGAGTTCGATCCTCCTCCGCTCCACCATGAATTGAAAAGGGCGCCGAAAGGCGCCCTTTTCTTGTGCTGCTCACGGTGCAGCAGGCGCACTCGATCTCACGACACTCGTCGGCCGCGCGAACACATCGAAGCACAGCGCCTTACCGCTCGCCCCGCACGTCTTCGCAACCTCCCACGTAAACGCGTGCCCCTGCTGCGTGATCACGCGCTTCCATAGGGGTGTGTGTTTCGTCGCGGTCTGGTCGCTACGCGGGTAAGGCGATCGACCGATGATCGCCGGGTAGGCCTGGCCCGTGGGATCGAGTTGGTAAGTGTTGACCTCGGCGCGAAGGATGTTCGACGGCCCGGTCCCGACCTCCGTCGTCAACAGCTTCCCCTCCGAGACGCGGTGGCGATTGCCGAAGGTGTAACGACGGTAATCGCCAGGCCCCGTGACCTCCAGGACCTTCGTTTCCGGGCACGCGTTGGCTGCGCAGTTCTGCGCCCAGCTGCGATTGACCGGGCCGAAGACGTAGGTCCATTGCGCGGTCGTCAATCCCGGGCCGCTGATCGTCTTGCTGGTCAAGCCGACGACTTCGAAATAGAACGGTTGCAGCGATACGACGCCTTCGACGTTCGACCCGGGCGTCGAGGGGCATTGTTTGTCGACGTAAGACCGACCGTGCATCTGCGAGCCGAACGCGAACTCGCCCACCGCGCCCGACGGATGCGTGAGGGTGCCCGTGTACGCGTTCTGCGAGGTCGAGGCGGTTTGTTGCGAACACCGGAGCTCCGCATTCCTGGCGGCGGGGCTGGTGTAGGCCTCGCGCAGGTTCGCAAAGTCGATGCGCCACTTCGACTGATCCGGCAGGAGCACTTCCGTCAGGCCATTGCCATACACGTAACGCCACGTGCGCGTCCCGTCGCTGACCGCGGAGATGCGTGCTCCGCTCCAGGTCACCGTCAATGCACGGCCGTCGCTGGCGGCGATGCGGGTGAGCCGGCGCGGGTTCGCCGGATCGTAGGTGTAGGTCACCGTGTTGCCGAAGCGGTCGACGATCTTCGTGGGCAGAATGCGCACCTCTTCGCGATCAAGCACCGACGCGTTGGTGCTCACGGGCGCCCTGGGGACGGCCCGATCGCCGGTGCCGCCGCCTTCCTCGACGTTGCGCGTGATCCACGGCGCGAACTGCGTAACGAACCAATCGAAGTGGTAACGCGTGCCGTCCGGTGCCACCGCAAGAAACGCATCGCCGGCCACGCCGTTGGCCGTGTTCGACAGACAGGAAAAATACCACTGGTTGTTCGTGACCCAACGGTAGTGCTTGCCATCTTTCGGCATGTGGGGATTGGCCGCCGCGTCGACGGTCAACATCTCCTGGTCGCCAATGCCCGGGACGTAAAGCGAGTTCCCGCTCCAATACGTAAAACCCTCCCAGCCGCCGAAGGGTTTCCCCTGCGCCTCGGGCGCCTCCGCGGTGTTGGCCTGGCTCAGCGCGCAGCGCAGATCCTTCCCCGCTTCATTCCAACCATCGACCTGCCAGCCCTTCCCTTTCGCGAACACGCCATGCAGGTGCGGGATGTCGAGTTCCCAATCGGCGAAGCCGCCATCGCGCGACAGCAGATCGTTGCGCTCGCCGGCCACGCGGGATTGCACGACGAACCTGCGCCCGATCGAAACCGGCAACGCGTTGTTGCCCGGCAGACTCACGTCGGTGGCGGTGAACGTGGTTGCGCCGGTGTAGAGGCTGGTGGCATCGCCGAACAGATCCTCACCGAGCGCCGCAACCACCTCGGCGGTCTTGACGGTCTTGCCGTATTCCTCGGGAATCGTGACCTGCGCCGCGGCGGCGAACGAAACACACCCGATGGCGATTGCCCCTGTCCACTTCCGCATACCGGCTCCCGCGACGCGCGATGAATGCGTCAGTAGACGGCGCGCGCAGTGACTGCGGGTGCGCGACGCATCCGCCGATGCGATCGCCGACGCTGCAAATCGCGTTGGAATCGTCGCGCCGACGGGCATAGACTCCGCTCGTGCTGGGCCTTCCCACCATCCGTCTCGCGACACCGGACGATGCGCAAGCCATCGCGACGCTCTCGCGCGAGGCAATCGAACACGGCCTGCGCTGGCGCTACACGCCCGCGCGCATCCTCGCCGCCATCCGCAGTCGCACGGCCAACGTCGCCGTCATCCACGCGCACGGCGGCTTGCACGCCTTCGCGATCATGGATTACGGCGATACGACCGCGCACCTGGTGCTGCTCGGCGTGCAATCCACGCAACGGCGCCAAGGCCTGGGCGGTCGATTGCTCACCTGGCTGGAAGATGCGGCGCGCATCGCCGGCATCGAACGCATCGATGTCGAATGCCGCTCGGACAACCCCGGTGCGATCGCGTTCTACCGCCACCGGGGCTATCGCGTGCAGGGCGTGTTCGCGCATTACTACGAAAAGCGCATCGATGCGGTGCGCCTGGCGAAGACCTTGTTGCAGGATTCGCCGGAACGCGGTGGAGTCTAGGCCGACCGCAACGAACGCATCACGCGTTCGCCGCCTTTGCGAACAACGCCGACGCCACCATCCACAGCACCACGTACATGGCCGTGATGCCCAGCATCGTCACCGGCACGTCGAGCCTGCCGAGGATCGCGATCACGCCGGCCAGGGCCTGCGCGACGGCCGCGGCGACCATCGCGCGCGCCATGCCCCGTGCGCGGAAGCGCGCGAAGACCGCGCCGGCGATCGCGACCAGCAACACGCCGGCGTACATCAGGTTGGCGGGGTTGTGCTCGTCGCCGATCACGCCCACGGCGAGGTTCACCCACACCAGGAAGAACGCGGTGCCCACCGCCGCGGCGGCGCCTGCGCGATACGCCAGGCTGGCGCTCTTGCGCGCGAGCAGCTCATAGCTGCCGCAGGCGGCGGCCAGCATGATGCCGAAGGTGACGAAGTCGAGCGTGGTCCATTGCACCTCCCGCGTGAAGCGCATCGCGATCGCGGGCACGGCCAGCAGTGCGGCTGCGCCGGTCCAGATCGCCAGGCTCCAGCGGTTGCCGGCGCTACGGAGGTCTTCTGCCATGACGGTGCTCCTGCGATGAAAGTGGCGCCAGCCTGTCCATGTTCGGTGAGCCGCCGATGGCGCGTTTGTGAAGCGGGGAAGAAGTCGCCGTACACTCCGGCGATCCGAGGGGGAGCCATGCCATGCCGCAGCGCGCCATCATGCAGAGCCTGTTGCTGGGAGCCGCCGTCCTGCTGGCGGGCTGCGCCACTTCGAACGAACCCGCCATGTCCGACGGCCTCGACACCCTGATGCACGCCTACGCCGGCAATGGCCCGGGTGCATCGGTGCTGGTGCTTCGCGACGGCCGGGCGATCGCACGCCGCAGCTACGGTTTCGCCGATCTCGAAGCGAAAACCCCGGTCACGCCGCAGACCAATTTCCGCCTCGCCTCGGTCAGCAAGCAGTTCAACGCCGCGTCGATCCTGCTGCTCGCGCAGGACGGCAAGCTGTCGATCGACGATCCGATCAAACGCTTCCTCCCCACGCTGCCGCCGGAAGACGATGCGATCACGATCCGCCACCTGCTCACGCACACCTCGGGCCTGATCGATTACGAAGACCTGATGGATCCGAAGGACACGGCGCAGATCCATGACATCGGCGTGTTGCAGTTGCTGGAAAAGGAACCGAAGCATTACTTCGCGCCCGGCACCGGCTATCGCTACAGCAACAGCGGCTACGCGCTGCTGTCGTTGATCGTCGAGCGCGCTTCGGGCCAGCATTACGCGGATTTCCTGCGCACGCGCATCTTCCAGCCGCTCGGGATGCACGACACCGTCGCCTACGAAAACGGCATCTCGACCGTCGCGCACCGCGCCTTCGGTTACACGCTGGAGAACGGGGCCTGGACGCGCACCGACCAGAGCACCACCAGCGCCGTCCTGGGCGACGGCGGCATCTACTCGTCCATCGACGACCTGGCACGCTGGGACGCCGCGCTCTACGACGATCGCCTGCTCCCGCAATCGGTGTGGAAGCTGGCGTTCACGCCCGCGACGAAGACCGACGATCCGACGGTCGAATACGGCTTCGGCTGGCGCATCACCGGCGAAACGCTCTGGCATTCCGGCGAAACGGTGGGCTTCCGCAACGTGATCGTGCGTTACCCGCAACGGCATCTCACCGTCGTGGTGCTGACCAATCGCAATGAGCCCGAGCCTTACGCGACGGCGAAGAAGATCGCCGCGCTGTATCTGGATTCAACGCACGGGGATGTCGAACGCCACGCGCGGTGAGGGCTCGGGGTCCAGCGTGAAGTGCCACCACTCCATCGGATAGGCGCGAAATCCGCCCGCGGCCATCGCATCGCGCAAACGATGTCGGTTCGCGCGTTGCGCGTGGGTGGCCTTCTTCGAATCGGTGTTCGCGAGCGTGTCGAAGAAGTCGAAATGCGTGCCCATGTCCAGCGGCGCGCACGCAACGCCGGTGTCGTCGCATTCGAGCAGGTCCAGGTCGACGGTCGCGCCGCGGCTGTGGCCCGAGGTCGGCGAGATGTAATCGCCGAGCAAGGCCGGCTTGTCGAACCCCGGGTAATACGCGGCCTTCGTGCGCCCGTCTTCCGGCGCGTGCGCCCAGTCGACGAAGCGCCGCACGGCGCGCACGGGGCGATAGCAATCGTAGAGGCGCAGGCGCATGTGGTCGTCGCGCAGCGTGCGTTCCACCCGGGCGAGCGCTTCGGCCGCCGGGCGCAGCAGGAAACATTTCGGCGCCTCGTAGCCTTCGACCGGGGCACCGGTGAAATTGTTCGCGCCCGCGTAGCGGATGTCGAGGTCGATGTCGGGCAGCAGGGTGCGGATGTCGACGAGGTCCGCCTCTTCCGGGGTGGTTGCCGGGGACAGGGGCGGCGCAGCGCTTTGTTGCGTTGCGCAAGCGGTGGCGAGCAGGGCGACGAGGGAGAGGAACGCGTGTTGGCCGGGTCGCATGCAGTTTTTCCGAAGCTTTTTGCCACGGTAGCAAAAGCCGGTTCGCCGCCCGGCGCCTTCCCCGAGCCGCCGGGCCGGGAGATCGCGCGAATCTCACCCCGCATTCACCGAAGTAGCTCATCCTTGGCAGGCCACGCTTCACAGGGGGAAGGCCATGAACATCAAGACACTCGAGAAGGTCCTGGACGAAATGCGCCAGGCCAACCACGCCGACGAACGCACGCTCCGCGACTGGGAAGCCCGCATCGCCGAAGCGATCACCGACGACCTGGTGGCACGTATCCAGGCCTCGTTCGGCGTGCCTGCGCTGGCGCCGGCCCCGGGCGGCCACGACTGGGAATGACGCCGGGCCCGGGCGCATGACGCGTCCGGGCGCGCCTGGCGGCGACGCCGCTTGAACCGGCGAGGGCGCATGCCAGTATTGGTGCGCATGCCCTCGCACCTGCCTTCCCTCGTCGCCGGCCTGTTGGCCATCGCATCCTTGCCCGCTGCCGCGCAGGAGGTGCTTCGCGCGGACGAGGCGCTCGACGGCGACCGGCCCGAAGCCTGGGCCATGCATTACCGGACTGCTTCGACGTTGATGACGTCCTTCGGGCCGTCGCCTGCGCTCGCCCCCGGCCATTGGCAAGCGGCGGTCGAACTTGGCGACGTGCCGCACATTCCTGCGCGCAAGAGCGCGATCGGGTTCAACGGACAGAAGAACGAAGACCTCAACAAGTCGCCGGTGTTCGGGCGCGTGCGGGGTTGGATCGGGCTGCCGGGCGGCTTCGTGGCCGAGCTGGCGTGGACGCCGCCGGTCGAGATCCAGGGCGCGAAAGCGCGCGACCTGTGGGCCGCCGCGATCGCGCGGCGCGTGGTGGATGCGCATGGCGTGGTCGTGTCGCTGCGGGCGTTCGGGCAACACGGTGCGGTGGTCGGCGACGTAACCTGCCCGTCCGAACTGGCCGGCGTGCAGGACTACACCCGCAATCCCTACGGCTGCGAAGCGCCCTCGAGCGATACGCTCCAACTGAATTACTACGGCCTGGAAACAACGGCTGCATTGCAGCAGGGCCCGTGGACGTGGCACCTGGGCGGCGGCGCGGTGCGCATGGAGAACGAAGTCCAGGTCGACGCGGTCACCTACGGATTGCGCGATTACTCGCGGCTGACGGCGACGGACGATGTCGGCTATGTCGCATTCGGCGTCGGCCGTACATTGCGCAAGGGCTGGGGCGCCGCGGTCGAAGTGTTGTACATGCCGCTGACGACCTTGCGCACGCCCGACGGTTCGGCCGACAGCGATCCGCTGCTCTCCTTCCGACTGCAGCTGCGTTACGCCTTCGACGTGCAGTGACGCCACCTTCGACGCGCGCCGGCGATACTGCGCGCATGCCGACCGCCCTGATCTGGTTCCGCGACGATCTCCGCCTCGATGATCAGCCCGCGCTACAGGCGGCGCTTGCGCAGGGGTACGCGCCGATTCCCGTGTACGTGCATGCGCCGGAAGAGGAAGGAGAATGGGGGCCGGGAGCGGCATCCGATGCGTGGCGACGTCGGTCGCTGATCGCGCTCGATATGTCGCTGCGGGCGCGCGGGTCGCGCTTGGTCTGCGTGCGCGGGCCGACGCAGGCCGCGATCGAACGCCTCGCGCACGACACGCAAGCCGAGGCGGTGTTCTGGACGCGGCGTTACGAACCGGCCATCGAACAACGCGACACCGCACTCAAACGCGCGCTGCGCCGATCGGGCCTGTCCGCCGAAAGCCACAATGGCGCGCTGCTGATGGAACCGTGGGACGTCGCGACGAAAGCCGGCGACCCGTACAAGGTGTTCACGCCATTCTGGAAGGCGGCGGCCGCGCGCCTGCGCACGCCGCGGACGTTCGACGCGCCTGCGCGCTTGCCGGCGGTGACGATCGAAGGCGCATCGCTCGATGCGTTGCTGCCGTCGCCCTCTCCTGCCTGGGATCGCGGCTTCTGGACACAGCGGACACCGGGTGAAGCCGGCGCGCGCGCAGCGTTGGACGCGTTCGTCGCGAAGGTCGCCGCCTATCCCGAAGCGCGCGATCTGCCCGCGATCGACGGCACCTCCTCACTATCGCCGCGCCTGCATTTCGGGGAAATCTCGATCCAGCGCGTCTACGCGACGATCGCCCGATGCGACGCACCGAAAGAGGCACGCATCGCCTACCTGCGGCAATTGTTCTGGCGCGAGTTCGCGCACCACCTGTTGCATCATTTTCCACGCACGACGAACCACAACCTCGATCCGCGCTTCGACGATTTCGCCTGGGCGCGCATCGACGACGTGCAACTGGATGCGTGGAAGTCCGGGCGCACCGGCATCCCCATCGTCGACGCCGGCATGCGCCAACTGTGGCAAACCGGCTGGATGCACAACCGCGTGCGCATGCTTGTCGCGAGCCTGCTGACCAAGCATTTGCGCACGCATTGGATCGAAGGCGCGCGCTGGTTCTGGGACACGCTGGTCGATGCCGACCTGGCGAACAACACGCTCGGCTGGCAATGGGTCGCCGGCACCGGCGCCGATGCGGCGCCCTACTTCCGCATTTTCAACCCCTTGTTGCAGGCGAAGCGTTTCGATCCCGACGGCGCGTACGTGCGCCGATGGGTGCCGGAATTGGGAACGCAGGATTACCCGACGCCGATCGTCGACCTGGCGAGCGCGCGCGAAGCGGCGCTCACCGCCTACAAGGCGCGCTAGGCCAGCGCCGACCGCCCGAACTTGCGCTCGACGTAGTCGTCGATCATCCCGACGAACTCCTGCGCGATGTTGTCACCGCGCAACGTCTTCGCCTTCTCGCCATCGATGAACACCGGCGCGGCGGGCGCCTCGCCCGTACCCGGCAACGAAATCCCGATGTTGGCGTGGCGCGATTCGCCGGGCCCGTTCACCACGCAGCCCATCACCGCCAGCGTGAGGTTCTCCGCGCCGGGATGCGTGACCTTCCACTCCGGCATCTTGTCCCGCACGTGGTTCTGCACGGTCTTCGCCAGTTCCTGGAAGAATTCGGAAGTCGTGCGGCCGCAACCCGGGCATGCGGTGACCATCGGCGTGAACGCGCGCAGGCCGAGGGTCTGCAGCAATTCCTGCGCGACGATGACTTCCTGCGTGCGCGACGCACCTGGTTCGGGTGTCAGCGAGATGCGGATCGTGTCGCCGATGCCTTCCTGCAACAACACCGCGAGCGCGGCGCTGCTGGCGACGATGCCCTTGCTGCCGATGCCCGCTTCGGTGAGGCCCAGGTGCAGCGCGAAGTCCCCGCGCGTGGCGAGTTCCCGATACACCGCGATGAGTTCCTGCACGCCGCTGACTTTCGCGCTGAGCACGATGCGGTCGGCGGGCAGGCCGAGTTCGACGGCGCGATGCGCAGAATCCAGCGCCGAGCGGATCAGGGCTTCGCGCAGCACGCGGCCGGCGTCCCACGGGTCGGCGCGCAAGTGGTTCTCGTCCATCAGTTGCGCGGCCAGCGCCTGGTCGAGCGAGCCCCAGTTCGCACCGATGCGCACGGGTTTGTCGTTGGCGATCGCGAATTCGATCAACTGCGCGAACTGCAGGTCCTTCTTCTTGCCGAAACCCACGTTGCCCGGATTGATGCGGTACTTCGCGAGTGCGCGCGCACAGGCCGGCTCACCGGCGAGCAACTGGTGCCCGTTGTAGTGGAAGTCCCCGATGATCGGCACCTGCACGCCCATCATCCCGAGCTTCTCGACGATGCGCGGGACGGCGGCGGCGGCTTCCGGCGTATTGACGGTGACGCGGACGAGTTCGGAACCCGCGCGCCAGAGTTCGGCGACCTGCCGGGTCGTCGAGGCGATATCCGCGGTGTCGGTGTTGGTCATCGATTGCACGACGACGGGCGCGGCGCCACCGACCGCGATGCCGCCCACGTACACCTGCCGCGTCGCGCGGCGCGGCATGGGGCCGAAGCGCGTGGCGTGGCACGGCAAATGGTCGTTGGCGGCGGGCGTGCGGGTATCGATCGACATGCCCGCATTCTACCGTGCGTGACCCACGGCCCTGCCTGCGCTACCGTGTCCCACCGCCTCCCGCCCCCGCATGTCCCGCGACGACGCCCGCCGGATTCTCTCGCCCAGCCAGCTCAACACGCTGGCCCGCGACCTGCTGGAGGGGTCGTTCCCGTCGGTCCTGGTCGAAGGCGAGCTGGGCAACCTCTCGCGGCCCGGGTCGGGGCACCTGTATTTCACGCTGAAGGACGCACGCGCCCAGGTGCGCTGCGCGTTGTTCAAGCCCAAGAGCCAGTGGCTGAACTTCGTCCCGCGCGAAGGGCTGCGCGTGCTCGCGCGCGGCCGCCTCACGCTTTACGAAGCGCGCGGCGACTACCAGCTGATCCTGGATTCGCTGGAGGAAGCCGGCGAAGGCGCGCTGCGCCGCGCGTTCGAAGAACTGAAACAAAAGCTCACGGCCGAGGGCCTGTTCGAAACGGAGCGCAAGCGGCCGCTGCCGGCCTTCGTGCGGCGCCTCGCGGTGGTGACCTCCCCCTCCGGCGCCGCGGTGCGCGACGTGCTGAGTGTGCTCGCCCGCAGATTCCCGTTGATGCACGTCGACGTGCTGCCCGTCCCCGTGCAGGGCGAGGCCGCGCCGGCGCAGATCGTTTCGATGCTGCAACGTGCGTATCGCTCGGCGCGCTACGACGCGATCCTGCTCGCGCGCGGCGGCGGTTCGCTCGAAGACCTGTGGGCCTTCAACGACGAGCGCCTCGTGCGCGCGATCGCGCAATCCCCCGTCCCGGTCGTTTCCGCGATCGGCCACGAAACCGACTTCAGCCTCAGCGATTTCGTCGCCGACCTGCGCGCGCCCACGCCGTCCGTCGCCGCCGAGTTGCTGGCGCCGAGCCGCCACGATCTCGCGCTGCGCCTGCAGGGCCTGCAACGCCGCGCGACGCGTTTGATGTCGCATCGCCTGCATCGCGATGCGCAGCGCGCCGATCGTGCTGCCTTGCGCCTGCATGCGCTGCGGCCGCGCGCGCGCCTGGATCTGTTGTGTCGTCGCCAGGCCGAAGCACAGCGTCGTCTCGAACATGCGTTCGGCAAGCAACTGGAACGCCTGCGCGCACGCATGCGACACGCCGACGCAGTGCTGCGCACGATGGCGCCCAGGCGGCGCATCGCCCTGCTCCATCAACGCCTGGAGGCGCTGCGCCCGCGCCCGCAGGCCGCAATGATCCGCCGCCTGCGCCACGACCAGGTGCACCTGCGGGGCCTGGCACGTTCGCTGGAAGCGGTGAGCCCACTCGCCACCGTGGCGCGCGGTTACGCGATCCTCCAGCGCGACGACGGCCACGTCATCCGCAGCGTGCACGATGTGCAGGCCGGCCAGCGCGTGCGGGCAAGACTGGGCGACGGCACGCTGCCGTTGCGGGTGATCGAACCGGAAGAGTGAAGGCACGAAGGAGACCGCCATGGCGAAGCTAGGTTTGTCGAAGCCCGCACTTGCCAAGCACTACCCCTGCTATCTCGCCAATGCGCCGATTCCGGGCACGTCGGAACTCGACGTGCTCGACAAGTTCACCGGCAAGCGCGCCACGCGCGTGGGATTCGCCGATGCCGCGCTGGTGCGCAAGGCGATCGTGGCAGCGCACAAGGCGCGCGGGGCGATGGCCGCCTTCGCCCCGGACCAGCGCCGCGACGTACTCGAACACTGCGTGCGGCGATTCTCCGAGCGCCAGGAAGAACTCGCGCTCGCGCTGTGCATCGAAGCCGGCAAGCCGATCAAGGATGCGCGCAGCGAAGTGACGCGCCTGGTCGATACCTTCCGCATCGCGGCCGGCGAAGCCACGCGCATCGACGGCGAAGTGCTCGAACTGCAGATCTCGCCGCGCACGCGCGGTTATCGCGGCATGGTCAAGCGCGTACCGATCGGCGCCTGCGCGTTCATCACGCCGTTCAACTTCCCGCTCAATCTCGTCGCACACAAGGTGGCGCCTGCGCTGGCGGCGGGTTGCCCGTTCGTGTTGAAACCCGCCGCGAAGACCCCGGTCGGCGCGCTGATCATCGGCGAGGTGCTGGCCGAAACCGACCTGCCACGCGGCGCGTTCTCCATCCTGCCCTGTTCCAACGAAGACGCGTCGCTGCTGGTGGAGGACGAACGTCTGGCGCTGCTGAGTTTCACCGGCGGCCTCGTCGGCTGGGACCTCAAGGCGCGCGCGGGCCGCAAGAAGGTGACGCTCGAATTGGGTGGCAACGCGGCCTGCATCGTCGACGAAGACCCCGGGCAAGCGCTGGACGCCGTCGTCGAACGCATGGTCTTCGGCGCGTACTACCAATCCGGCCAGAGCTGCATCAGCGTGCAGCGCATCTTCGTGCACCGCGCGCAGTACGCGAAGTTCAAGAAGAAGATGGCCGATGCCGTCGCCAAACTGCGCATGGGCGATCCGAAGGACGAACGCGTCTTCATCGGCCCGATGGTCGACGAAGCCGCGGCCAAGCGCGTCGATGCTTGGATGGATGCGGCGATCGCAGGCGGCGCGAAGGCGCTCGTGCGTGGGAAGCGGAAAGGCAATCTCGTTCCCGCGGCGTTGCTGGAAAAAGTGCCGCACGACAGCGACCTGTATCGGCAGGAAGCGTTCGGACCGGTGGCGTTGATCGAGGCCTTCGACGATTTCGACCAGGCGATCGCCCTGGTCAACGAGAGCGACTTCGGCTTGCAGGCCGGTGTCTTCACCGGCTCGATCGCGCATGCGATGCGTGCCTGGGACGGCATCGAAGCCGGCGGGGTGATCGTGGGGGATGTGCCGAGCTTCCGGGTGGACAACATGCCGTATGGCGGCGTGAAGCACTCCGGGCTGGGGCGGGAAGGCGTGCGGAGTGCGATCCTGGATATGACGGAGGAGCGGTTGTTGGTGGTGCGGGATGTTTGACGAAGTCGCTTCCAGCTAGCCACAGCTACCTTCAGCGGGTTCCGCAACGTGAATCTTGTTCCCATCCAACCGCGAACGCATCCGTTTCTTCATGCATCAGTCCCTGAAGGCATGAAACGTTCCGAGCTCGATTGGGTGCTCCAGACTCAGGCTTGAGCACCTTTCGCGAAGACCGTCATCCGCGCCGGACCAACGCTCCAATGTGGGAATCACCTCTCTTTCCGTCATTTCCAACAGGTCGAAATCCATCGCAGACAACGCTGCCTCGACGTTCGCGACGAACTCCGTTTCCGAGCGCGCAAGTCCGACGACATAGACATACGCCCCGCATGCTCCTTCCAGCACGAGGTTACCCGGCATCGGAATGATCTCTGCGATGCCGGACCAGTACCCGTATTCAGCGGTCGTATCCATGGTGGACTCGGCTGGCTTCCCCTGATTGAGTGGTGCCGTGGTAGTGAGCGTTTCCGACTTTCGGACACGTGTGATTCACCGCGATTGTTGGTGGTGCGGGATGTTTGAGCCTAATCATGCGTCCGCGCTGTCCAGGATCGCGTCGAGATAAAGCTCGCACTCTTCCGTGCCGATGGCCGATTTTACCAAGTCCAAAATTCCATCCGAGCGTTCAACACGCGGCAACTCTTGGAAATAGTCTGCGTACCAGCATACGACGCGGCTTCCAACTCGACCGAGCTCCAGGAACATCGCGTACGCGTCCGTGTCTTCGAACCGTGTGCCATCCAGCATCGCCAATCTGGACTTGACCAGAACATCGTCCACCGCGTCACCTCGCCACGCGGGAATCCAAAGCCCCGCGATCGGGATGGAGAGCCGACCTGCGACTTCCGCCTCGAACGAGGCTTCGACCAACGGGCGCAATGACAATGACTTGGTGGAACGTTCGATTCCATTCCGACGCGACAGAACGCAAAACTCGGTCATGGCAGCGGCCCTCCCCTGTCCTTCATATTGGTTCGTTCGCGTAGATCGCCCGCTCGCAATTTGGCGTCGGCCGTGTCGATATCGGGGCCGGTCGTGTCGCGCGAATGGCGTTCACGGCTGCCGTTATGTTGCACGGGGACGTGGGTATGTGAAACGCCTGTCTGGTTGCCGTGTTGGTGCTTGTTGTGGATCTGCATCCAATCCCCTCCGGCATTGTTCGAATCAACCAGGTCGTAGTTACGGTTGGTCGCCATCGCGTTCCCTGAAGGGGTCACAACGAAGTCGGGCTTGGTCGGCGCTGCTCGTGCGACGCTCCCCGCAGCCTGTCGGCCAGCTTTGCCGCCGAGTAGGCCGCCAACGATTTCCGCGCCTGCCGTAAGTTTTTGTGCGCCGGTCGCCGACGAGTCGGCCAGCACCCGAGCATTGCCGATTGTCGACGTCGCCGTGTCGTGCGCCGAGTACGCCCGATACGCGGCATAGGCAACAGGTATCAGAAACGCGAAGCGGCCATCGGGGTCGTAGTTCGTGTACGGGCTTGCTGCCCCATACCAATACCGATTGAAGTTTCCGCCCTTCCAACCATCCGCGACCACCGGATCGACACTCAAGAACCGCCCGATCTCCGCGTCGTAATAGCGCTGCTGCATGTACAGCATCCCGGTCGCGGCATCGCTGACGTGGCCCGTATATGCGGGCCCATCGGAGACGGGCCGATTGAGCAGCAACTCGTAGGGTTCGTACTCGCTGCGCTCCACGACCGCGCGATTGCCGTCGGTCACCGCGACCGGGCTGCCGAGTGCGTCGGTGTGCTGGAAACGAACGATCGACGCGCCGGTCGCGGGCGTCGTTTCGCGCGTCGCGATCAACCGCCCCGCGAGGTGGACGTGGCGCGCGTGGATTCCGCGGCGCGTGTCCTCCTGGTAACGCAGCACGCCGTCGCGGTCGTAGAAGGAGAGGATATTGCCGGCTGTCGGGCTCCATGCCAGCACGCGGCGGCCGTGGCCGTCGTAGCGGTAGTGTTCCTGCCCCGTCGCTTCGCGCAGGCGGTTGCCGAAATCGAATCGGTAGGCCTGGCCGTTGCGGTTTTCGAGGTTGCCTTGCGCGTCGTAGCCCAGGCCCACCACGCTCTGGCCGGTGCAACCGCCGACCATGACATTCGTCAGGCGCCATTTCGCGTCGTAGCAGTAGTGGTGGTCGCGGGCGTGTGCGCCGCCGATGGAAACGTGCGTGAGGTTGTCGAGGGCGTCGTAGGTGTAGTGCGCGCTGCCAAACATCGGCGACTGCGTCGCCACGAGGCGGTCCAGGCCGTCGTATTCCATCGTGCGATCGCCGCGGGCGCCCGGCCTGGCATCGCTGATCGCGGCGAGGTTGCCGGCCGCATCGAAGTCGTAGCTCTCGTCGAGCACGACCGTGCCGCCGTGGAAGTCGCGCGCACGTTCCGGCAGCTTGCGCGCGCCCTGCGCCACGGAGTGCGCGATTCCGTTGCCGTAAGCGAAGCTCCTGAGCGCGCCGTTGGTGTGGAAACGAACGTCCGTCGCGTAGGTGTGCGCGCCGATGGCCTGCCGCGGTTGCCCCAGCGCATTGGGCTGGTAGGTGATGGTCTCCTTCGGATAGACGTGCGCCGCGATGTTCCCGAGCGCGTCGTACTGCGTCGCAAAGGTCCACGCGTACCAGCCCGGTTGGGAGAGTGTTTCGGCAGCCGGCAGGCGGCGCGCGTTGTAGGCATAGGTGTTGACGGCGAGCGTCGTGCCGTTGCGCGTCTCGATGCGCGCGGGCTGGCCATCCGGCGTGTACGCCCAGGCCTGGTCGCCCGATCCGTCGGGAAACGCGAGTGCGGTGAGGCGATTGCGTCTGTCCCACGTTCGATGGACGGCACGGGCATCGAACGCCGTCGCATCCACCGCGCACGATGCCGTGTCCGACCACGGCAGGCCCGTCGCTTCGCGCACCAGGTTGCCGGCGGCGTCGTACTGCATCGACGTCGTGCCGGTCTCCAACTCCACGCGCTTGCACAGCCGTTGCTGCGCGTCGTAGACGTAATAGCGACCGTTCCATGCGTTATGCGTGCCGCCGCTGCGCGACATCGTGGTCGGCTTGCCGAAGATGTCGCGCGCGAAGTCGGTGCGCGCGCCTTCGGGATGCAGCAGCACCGTCGGCAAGTCATGCGACGGCGTATCCCAGGCCAGGTAACCGGTTCGCGTGGCGTGCCCGCGCGGATCGGTCGTCAGCGTGATGAAGCCTGCCAGGTAAGCATGGCGCGTGGCGAGGACCCCGAGCTCGCTGTCCTGCTCCACCCGCGTCGCGCGGCCGAGTGCGTCGTAGGTGGTGCGCGACCCCAACGTGATGTCGTCGACGCCGTGCAAGGCATGCACCGGATACGACACGAAGGTCTCGCGCCCCAGCGCATCGAAGCGCCGAACGGTCCGGCGCGCCGTGTTGCCGATATCGGTCGTGTCGTGGAGATCGACGAGCACCGGCCGCCAGAGCGCATCGAAATAGGTGATCTCGCGGCGATCGCCGGTCTGCACCGTGCGGCGCCAATGCCCCGCGGGGAGGCCCATCTGTGCGTGCGTCGATGGGACGAAGGAGGCTACCGTCGGCCGCCACGTGCTCGCATCGCACACGCCGGGCTGTGCTTCGGACGGAAACGTCGTCCCCGCCCAACGCCCCGTCGCATCCCAGGATTGGCAGGTCTTGGCACCTGTTTCGTCGATGACCCAGGCGATCGTGCCATCGGCATTGACGCCGGAACGCACCTGCGTGCCATCCGGATACTCGACGCGCCGCGGCGTCCCGCGGTACCAGTCGAGATAGCGCACCGTCGAATCGAACGTGGCGCTGTCGCGCGCGTCGGAAACGCTTGCGAGCGTGCCGTCGGCGTGGTGCGCCAGCGTCTGCTGCAGCGCGCCGAACGCGTAGTGACGCACGGGAAGCGCGGTCGTCGCGTCGTAGTCGGTGCGCTCGGTTTCGATCCAGGCATTCGTCGCCGGATCGAAGGTCTTCGACGACGCCACCTGCCCCAGCACCCAGGCATCGAGGTCGTCGGCGTACGTCGTCGTTTCATGGCGCGGCGTTTGCGCCGCCGAACCGAATGCGAATGCGCCCGCAAGCAGCGCAACGCGCGCCCTTCCCTGTGCCGTCATCGTCCGAAACCTTGCGTGCGCGCGGCCGCGCGAAGGCCTTACCTTCGCGAGTCAGCGCGCAGGGCGACTAGCAGACGATTCCCGGATGGATCAGGCGGAACGCGCCGCGGGCCGTGCGAACAAATACCCCTGCCCGCTTTCGCACCCCAAACCGATCAGCGCATCGCGTTGCGCTTCGGTCTCGATCCCTTCGGCGATCGTGTCGATGTTGAGCGTGCCCGCCAGCGCGAGGATCGCGCGAATCACCGCAAGGCTTTCCGGCTGGGCGGTCGACAGACCGTTGATGAAGCTGCGATCGATCTTCAGGCACTCGATCGGGAAGTGGTGCAGATACGACAGCGCCGAGAAGCCGGTGCCGAAGTCGTCGAGCAAGGCAAGCACGCCGTGGCGGCGCAGGTCGCTCAGCGTGCGCAACGCGCGCGGCGCATCGTCGAACAGCGCCACTTCGGTGATCTCGATGCGCAGGCGCGCCGGATCGACGTTCGATCCTTCGAGCAGCCCGAGCAGGCGTTCGGCGAAGTCCGCCGAACGGAAGTGGCGCGGCGAAACGTTTACGGACACGTAGCCATCGTTATTCCACGTGGCCATGTCCTGGATCACGCGCGCGTAGAGCAGCCAGTCGACCTGTTCGATCAGGCCACTGTCCTCGCCCACGCCGATGAACTCGGCGGGCGAGAGGACGCCGCGCTTCTCGTGGCGCCAACGCAACAGCGCTTCGTGGCCGAGCACGGTGCCGTCGGCGATGCGCACGATCGGCTGGTAATGCGGTTCGAAGGCGTCGGCGTTGATCGCGCGGCGCAGGTCGGCTTCCAGGTCCAGGATGCGCGTGGCTTCGTCGCGCATCGCTTCGTCGAACACCGCGCTGCGGTCGCGGCCGGCGCCCTTGGCGCGGTACATCGCCGCGTCCGCGTCGCGCAGCATGTCTTCGCCGCTGCGATAGCGCGGGATCCAATGTGCGATGCCGATCGAGGCGGTCGGGAACAATTCGCGGCCCGCGATCCACACCGGCGCGCCGAGCGCGCCGAGCACGCGGCCGGCGAGTTCCTCGGCCATGCCCGGCCCGTCGATCTGTTCGACGAGGATCGCGAATTCGTCGCCGCCCAGGCGCGCGACGGTATCGCCCGCGCGCACTGCCGCGACGATGCGGCGCCCGGCTTCGATCAGCAATTCGTCGCCGACCGCGTGGCCGACCGAATCGTTGACCAGCTTGAAACGGTCCAGGTCGAGGAACAGCACCGCGAACGTACGCCCCTCGTCGGTCCCGCTGCGTGCGCGCTGGATCGCGTGGCCCAGGCGTTCGAGCAACTGCGCGCGATTGGGCAGGCCGGTCAGCGTGTCGTGCTGCGCCTGGTGCGTGAGGCGGCGCTCGGCGTGCATGCGCTCGCCGATCTGCGCCATCAGCTCGGCGTTCGCCGCGGCCAGTTCGCGCGTGCGTTCTTCCACCCGGCCTTCGAGTTCGGCGTGCGCGGCCTTGAGGTTTTCCTGCGCTTGCTTGCGTTGCAAACCGGCGCCGATGTGGTGCGCGACGAAGGTCAGCAGCTCCTGGTCGCGCGGCGTGAACGCCACCGCGGGCGAGTAACTCTGCACCGCGATCACGCCGACCACCGATTCATCGCGGAACAGCGGCACGCCGAGCCAGTTGTGCGACAGCGTACCCATCGTCTTGACCTTGCCTTCGCGATCCAGCGCTTCGATGGCGTTGCGGTCGGCGAGCACGGCGCGGCCGGTGCGGATGACGTATTCGGTCATGCCCATGCCGAACTTGCGGCGCGGGCGGTTGGGGTCGCGTTCGTCGATGGAGTACGGGAATTCGAGTTCGTCGCCTTCGCCCGCCAGCAGCGCGATGTAGAAGTTGCGCGCGTACAGCAGTTCGCCGACGACATCGTGCACTTCGGCGTAGAAGCGCTCCAGGGTTTCGGAGGTGATCGACAACTCGGCGATGCGGAACAGCGCGCGTTGCAAGCGTTCGGCGCGCTGGCGCTCGACGATCTCCGCCTGCAACACGCGGTTGGCTTCCTGCAGCGCGTGCGTGCGTTCTTCGACGCGGCGTTCGAGCTCGCTGCGTGCCTGCCGGCGGTCGAGCGCGGTGAGGATGTGCTGCGCGACGTAACTGAGCAGCGCGCGGTCTTCGTCGCTGTAGCTGGCGCGGTGTTCGTAGGACTGCACGACGATCGCGCCGCACACGGTGCCTTCGCGGCGCATCGGAACGCCAAGCCAGTCTTCCGAATCGGGGCCATGCACGGGATCGGGCGGAATCAGCAACTTCGCGCGCAAGGCGGCGGATGGACCCAGCATGGGTTCGCCATGGCGAAGCAGCGCCATCGTCAGGCTCGTCGGCACTTCCGCGACCGGGATCTCGTGCGAGGGGTCGGCGATGTAGGGGTCGTGGCGGTCGGCGAAGTAGAGGAAGCGCAGCGACTGCCGCACTTCGTCGTACAACACGATGAAGCAGTTCTCGGCATACATCAGCGAGCCCACGACCGCGTGGATGCGGCGGAGCATCTCGTGCATCTCGAGGCTCGACCCGGCCAGGTCGGCGATTTCGTACAGGGCCTGCTGGAGGCGCTCGCTCTTTTCGAGCGTCGCGATGCGATTGCGCGCTTGCCAGGCTTCCAGCGAAGCGGCGACGGTGCGACGGGCCATCGCCTGCCAGACATCGCGCAAGGGCGTGACGACACCCGAAACGCTTTGCGCGGCGAGCACGATCTCGGTGCCCACCTCGGTGGTCCAGTGATCGAGGAGTTCGGCGTCGCGTGCACGGCCCTTGGTGCCGAGCGTGGAGAGGGCGCGCGCGATCAAGGCCGCCGGTGCCGCGTCGTCCGCCGAGTAGGCGTCGCCGCCGGCGTCACGCCAGCACACCACGATGCGGGCGTCCGTCGGCAACACCTCGCGGACCGCGCGCACGAGTGCCGGCCCTGCGGACGATGCCGCGACCCCTGTCGCTCCAGCCAACTCCGGGCTGCGCACGTTACTTCGTCCCCCCAGACATGGGGTCGAGGATACATGCTTCGTGCCATCGGCAACGGCCGGTCCGGGCGAGGGTGTTGCGAGGCTCCATGAACCCGATGAACGGAAATCCGCGCCCGCCCCGGAACCCCGCGCGGCCACCCGGGCCGTTGGAAAGTCACGTGACCGCCGCCCTTGCCCTCGACGGCCGCTTCCCCGCCCTCGCGCCAGCCCGTACGCTGCGCGCCATGGAAGACGGGGTACAGGCCAGCGACGAGAAGCTGATGCTCGATTGGGTATCGGGCGACGGCGCTGCGTTCGAGCAACTGTACGGCCGCCACCGGACCCGCCTGTATCGCTATTTCCTCCGCCACTTGCGGGACCCGGCCCTGGCGGACGAATTTTTCCAGGACGTCTGGCAGAAGGTGATCGCCGCGCGCGCCGGGTGGAAGCCGGACGCGCCCTTCGGGACCTGGCTGTATCGCATCGCACACAACCGCCTGGGCGATCATTGGCGGGCCATGAAATACCGCCCAGCGGCGCCCGAGGATGGCGACGAGCGCGCGGCCCGCATTCCGGACCCCGACACGCCGGAGCGGCAGCTGTCGGAATTCGAACAACGCCGGCGCTTGCAGCTCGCACTCGATGCGCTGCCGCCGGAACAACGCGAGGTGGTGTTGCTGCGCCTGGAACAGGAACTGTCGTTGGAGGAGATCGGCACGATCACGGGTGTCGGGCGCGAAACGGTGAAATCGCGGTTGCGTTACGCGATGGACAAGTTGCGCACGGGCCTTGCCGGCGAAAAGCCGGGTACGGATCGGGAAGCGGAAGCGTCATGAACACTCGCGACGACAACTTGCGCGACCAGGGCGGATTGACCGCTGAAGAGCGCGCGCTCGCGCAGCGCCTGGCGAAGGTCGGGCCGCAGGGCGAGCCGTCGCCTTCGCTGGATGCGCGCATCCTCGCGATGGCGCATGCGGCCGCGTCGGAAACCGTCCATGCGGGGCCTGCGCAGGTCACGCCGATCCGCAAGCGCAGGCCGCAGGCGTGGGTCACGACGCTCGGCTTCGCCGCATCGCTCGCCATCGCCTGCGGTATCGCCTGGAACCTGCGCGAGATGCCCGGTACGCCGGCGGCCGCCCCCGTGGTGCAGGCGCCCGCGGAAGACGCGGTCGAATATCGCCCGCCCCCGCCGCCGTCGATGTCCGCGCGCGTCGTGCCACGCCGGCCGATGAACGTGCCGGCGCCGCCGCCGGAGGAATCGGTGGCGACGCAACCGCGATCGCCCCCGCGCGCACCGGCGCGCGCGAAAGTCGAACCCGAACCGCAGGCCTTCGGGTACAAGCCGGCGATCGTGCTCGACGAGGCGGTGCATCCCGCGCCGGCCGCGCCGACACCGAGGGAAGTCACGACCTTCGAAAGCACGACGGTTCCGAACGCCGAACACATCGCGCGCGAGGCGGACGCGCGCGGCAGCGCCGCGCCGGCCGCGGCCGCAGCCGCGCCCGCCCAACACCAGGCCGACGCTGCCCTCGAACGCCGCCGCCAGGCCACGGCCGCCGACGTCGCCGCGAAAGCCGCCCGCGCCGAAGAACCCGCGTCCGCCGAAGCCGACGAAGAAGTCGTGCCTCCCGCCACGGCGAACGACCCGGCCGTGCGCGATGCCTGGCTGCTGCGCATCCGCGAACTCGTGCACGCCGGCCAACTCGACCAGGCGCGCGAAAGCCTGCATGCCTTCCGCGCGCGCTACCCGGGCCAGCCGTTGCCCGAGGACCTGCGCGCGCTCGGCGAATGACCGACACGCTCGCCGCACCCGCCTCGCACGCCATCGAGGTCAGGCACAGCCGCTTCCTCGCGCAGGCCGCGCCGGTGCAAACACCCGCGCAAGCGCTCGCCTTCCTCGATGACATCGCGCGCACGCCCGCGACGCACCACTGCTGGGCCTGGCGCATCGGCGGCGACTACCGCTCCAGCGACGACGGCGAACCCGCGGGTACGGCGGGCCGGCCCATCCTCGCGGCCATCGACGGCCAGGGTTTCGATCGCGTCATGGTGGTGGTCACGCGCTGGTACGGCGGAGTGAAGCTCGGTCCCGGCGGGCTGGTGCGCGCCTATGGTGGTGCCGCGGCCGAATGCCTTCGAATCGCACCGCGCGAAGCCCTGGTGGACTGGCGCGAACTCGACATCCTTGCCGGCTTCGACGACACCGGACCGGTGCATGCCGCGCTTGCGGCGCATGGGGCGCAGCGACTCGCGGAAAGCTTCGATGCCGATGGCTTGCGCCTGCGCGTCCGCCTTCCCGCCGATCGCGTGGACGCCCTGGCCGCCCAATTGCGCGACGCCACGCGCAATCGCGCGCGCATCGGGGACAATGGCTGATGGCCGACGCATCCGCACAGATCGAGAAAACCGCACAGGCCAAGGGCAAGGTCGTCAGCCTGCGCGGGCTGTGGCCCTTCGTGCATCGCCAGCGCGGGTTGTTCGCCGCGTGGTTGCTGGCGCTGTGCGCGTCCTCCGCCGCGACGCTCGCGCTGCCCGTCGCGGTGCGCGGCATGATCGACGACGGCTTCCACAGCGCAAGCAACATCGACGCGACCTTCGCGCTGCTGTTCGGCGTGACGGCTGCACTCGCGCTGGCCACCGCGGCGCGTTTCTATTTCGTCTCGTTGCTGGGAGAACGCGTCGTCGCCGATCTCCGGCAGCGCCTGTACAGCCACTTGCTCGGGCTGGATCCGGCCTTCTTCGAATCCACGCGCAGCGGCGAACTCGTCTCGCGCCTGTCGGCCGACACCGAACTGCTGCGCAGCCTCGTGGGCTCCAGCATCTCCGTCGCACTGCGCAGCCTGATCATGGTGCTCGGCAGCATCGCGATGATGTTCGTCACCAGCCCGCGGCTTGCGACGTACACGATGGTCGGCATCCCGCTGTTCGTCGCGCCCATCGTGATCGGCAGCCGGCGCCTGCAGAAGATGTCGCGCCAGAGCCAGGATCGCGTGGCCGATGCCAATGCGCTCGCCAGCGAGGTGCTCGGCAACGTGCGCACGGTGCAATCGCACGCGCGCGAACCCTATGAACGCGGTCGGTTCGTCGACGCGGTGGCGCGCGCCGTCGCCACCGCGCGCCGCCGCATCGGCATGCAGGCGATCGTCACCGCGATCGCGATCACCGCCTTCTTCGGCGCGATCATCATCGTGTTGTGGTCCGGCGCGCACGACGTCGTGGCCGGGCGCATGAGCGCGGGCACGCTGGGGCAGTTCGTGTTGTACGCGATGCTCGGCGGCGGTTCGGTCGGCGCACTCGCCGAAGTGTGGAACGACGTGCAGCGCGCGGCCGGCGGCATGGGCCGCATCAACGACCTGTTGATGGAACGCGCCTTGCTGGTCGCGCCTGCGGATCCGACGCCGTTGCCCCTGCCCTTGCGCGGCGACATCCGCCTGGACGACGTCGTCTTCCACTATCCCTCGCGCGCCGATGCCCCGGCACTGGAAGGCGTCTCGCTGCACGTTCGCCCCGGCGAAACGGTGGCGCTGGTCGGGCCGTCGGGCGCCGGCAAGAGCACGGTGTTCGCGTTGCTGCTGCGCTTCCACGATCCGCAACGCGGCAGCATCGCCATCGACGACATCGACCTGCGCAGGCTCGATCCCGCGCGCCTGCGCGAATCGATCGCGCTCGTGCCGCAGGCGCCGACGATCTTCGCCACGACCGCGGGCGACAACATCCGCTATGGCCGCCTGGAGGCCACCGATGCGGACGTCGAACAGGCCGCGCGCTCGGCCGAAGCGCACGACTTCATCGCCGCCCTGCCCCAGGGCTACGCAAGCGAACTCGGCGAACGCGGCGCGCGCCTGTCCGGCGGACAGCAGCAGCGCATCGCCATCGCGCGCGCCTTGCTGAAGGACGCGCCGGTCTTGTTGCTCGACGAAGCGACCTCCGCGCTCGACGCGCAGAGCGAACGCGCCGTGCAACATGCGCTTGAAAACCTCATGCAGGGCCGCACCACGCTGGTGATCGCGCACCGCCTGGCCACCGTGCTGAAGGCCGACCGCATCGTCGTGATGGACCGCGGCCGCATCGTGGCCGAAGGCACGCACGCGCAACTCCTCGCGCAGGGCGGGCTCTACGCCGATCTCGCCCGCCTGCAATTCCTGGATTGACCGCATGCAACATGTCGTGGACTTCATCCTCGAACTGGATCGCCTGAAGGGCGTGACGCGCAAGTCCAGGCCCATCGGCCTGGACCGCTACGAGAACTCGGCCGAACACAGCTGGCAGATCGCGATGCTTGCCGGTGCCATGGCCGAATTCGCAGACCCTGGTGTCGACGTGCACCGCGTGATGCAGATGCTCCTGGTGCACGACATCGGCGAGATCGACACCGGCGACACCATCGTCTACGACGACACGGGCCTGGCCGAACGCAAGGCGGCCGAACGCGTCGCGGTCGAGCGGATCTTCGGGATGCTGCCCAATGCACACGGCGCGCGTTTCCTCGCGTTGTGGGAAGAGTTCGAAGACGGCGGGACGCCCGAAGCGCGTTTCGCGCACGCGGCCGATCGTGCGATGCCCGTGCTGCTCAACCTCGCCAACGGGGGCGGAAGCTGGGTCGAGAACGGGATCGTGTACGAGCGCGTGATCCGCAAGGTCGGTCCGCCGATCCAGGCCGGTTGCCCGGCGCTGTGGGCGTGGCTTGCGCCGCAGTTGGAAGCCGCGCGCGGCCGGGGCTTTTTCGCCGACTGATTACAACGCGCGCGACAGGATCGTTTCGAACGCCGCGTCGTCGACGGGCAAGGTGCCCAACGCAAGGCCGTGCGTACCGGCGAGGCGGCTTTCGCAGAACATCGGCGCGATGGCCGCATTCGCGCGCAGCAGGATCGAGGCCTGAACGCCAGCGCCATCCGTTCGACCAGGAGGCGTGCGCCCGCTTCCTCCGGCGTGTGCAGCATCGTGCGCAGGCGCGCGATCGCCGCATCGAGCGCGGGATGCAGCCCTTCGCCCAGTTCGGCGAAGAACGCCTGGCCGGTTTCCGGTTTGCGATGCAATGCGCGCAACACGTCGAGGCACTGGATGTTGCCGCTACCTTCCCAGATCGAATTCAGCGGCGCCTGGCGATACAGCCGCGGCAGCAGCGATTCCTCGACGTATCCGTTCCCGCCCAGGCACTCCTGGGCTTCGTTGACGAAGGCCGGCGCGCGCTTGCAGATCCAGTATTTGCCGATCGCCGTCGCGATGCGGGCGAACGCGGCCTCGCGCGCGTCCTGCGCCGCTGCATCCACCGCGCGCGCAACGCGCATCGACAGCGCGAGCGCGGCTTCCGATTCGATGGCCAGGTCGGCGAGCACGTTGCGCATCAACGGCTGATCGGCGAGCAGCTTCCCGAACGCCAGGCGATGCCGCGCATGATGCAGGGCCTGCGCCAGCGCCATGCGCATTTCGGCCGCCGAGCCGAGCATGCAATCCAGGCGGGTGAGCATCACCATGTCGAGGATCGTGGCGATGCCGCGTCCTTCCTCGCCGACGCGCGTGGCGCGTGCGGCCTGGAATTCGACTTCCGATGAAGCATTGGACCAATCGCCGAGCTTGTCCTTCAATCGCGTGAGGGTGAAGGCGTTCTTCGAACCGTCGGGCAGGCGCCGCGGCAACAGGAAACACGTCAAGCCGCCCGGCGCTTGCGCGAGCACGAGGAAGCCGTCGGACATCGGCGCGGAGAAGAACCACTTGTGGCCTGTCAGCGCGTACTCCTCGCCGCCGATCGCTTGCGCACGCGTGGTATTGGCACGCACGTCCGAGCCGCCCTGCTTCTCGGTCATGCCCATGCCGAGCGTGACGCCGCGCTTGTCGGCGATCGGTAGCTCGCGCGGATCGTAATGCGGCGCGGCCGCCTTGTCGGCCCACTGCGCCAGCGCCGGTGCACGACGCAATGCGGGCACCGCCGCATGCGTCATCGTCAGCGGGCAACTCGTGCCGGGTTCGACCTGGTGGTGCAGGTAACTCAGCGCAGCGCGCGCGACGTGCGCGCCCGGCGCGGACGTGCGCCAGGACAGACCGGCGACACCGTGTTCGACCGCCGCCTGCATGAGCGCGTGGTAGTTCGGATGGAACTCGACGCGATCGATGCGCGCACCGAAGCGGTCGTGCGTGCGCAGGCGCGGGCGGTCGCGATGTGCGTCGAAGGAGAGTGCGTACAGGGTGTCGCCGGCGAGCCGCGCGTAGGCGGCGACGCGATCGGCGAACGCCGCGGCGCCTTCGCGCGCCATCGACTCGCGCAGGGCGACATCGTCGCGCCACAGGTCGCGCGGGGCGAATTCCGGCGGCTGGTTGTCCGAGCTCACGCGATCGACGATAGCATCGGCCCCAATAAAAAAGCCCCGCTATGCGCGGGGCTTTCCGAGCGAAACGATGCGCTTCAGGCTCAGGCGACGGGCACCACGCCGGCGGCCTGGGCACCCTTCGGGCCCTGGACGACGTCATAGCTCACGCGCTGCCCTTCCTGGAGGCTACGGAAGCCCTTGCTGTTGATCGCCGAGTAATGCACGAACACATCGGCGCTGCCGTCTTCCGGGGCAATGAACCCGAAACCCTTCGCGTCGTTGAACCACTTCACGGTGCCGTACTGCATAACCTGTGTGACCTCGTCTGGGTGCGGTTGCGTGTGCGTGCGCCGGGTGCGGGGGCCTCCGCGCACGGCGCGAGTATGCATGAGTATGAACGGATGGCAACAGCCGTTCAGCTGCCCAAACCGCCCAGCAGCGCCCTCAGCAGGGGTGGGATCCCGTTGGAAGCGGTTTCAACGTTGGCCAGCACTTCGGCCATCGTGATCTCTGCTGCATCGCCGCATCCGGCGGCCCAGTTCGCGACGATCCCCAGGCACGCGTACGACAGACCGAGCTCGCGGGCCAGGCCGGCTTCCGGCATGCCGGTCATGCCGACGAGGTCGCAGCCATCGCGGCGCATGCGGGCGATCTCGGCCTTCGTCTCCAGGCGCGGGCCCTGCGTCGCGCCATAGCAACCGCCCTCGACCAGCGCGACCCCCGCACCCTGCGCTGCAGCGATGACCTGCGCGCGCAACGCCGGCGTATAGGGATCGCCGAAGTCGACGTGCAACACGTCGGTGCCGGGTTCCTCGGACAGGGTCGAAATGCGGCCCCAGGTGTAGTCGATCAGTTGGTCCGGGCAGGCGAGCACCGTGGGACCGAAGCGGTCGGTGATGCCGCCGACCGTGTTGAGCGCGAGTACGCGCGTGGCACCGACCCTCTGCAACGCGACGAGGTTGGCGCGGTAGTTGATCTTGTGCGGCGGCACGCCGTGTTCTTCCCCGTGGCGCGCGAGGAACGCAACGCGTTTGCCGGCGATGCGCCCCACCCGCACCGGCCCCGAAGGAAACCCGTAACGCGTTTCGGGCAGGTGGCTTTCGACGTCTTCCAGTTCGGCGATCCGGTACACACCGGTGCCGCCGATGACCGCGAGGGCGAGGTCGGCGTGGTGCATCGTCACTCCAGCGCGTAGATGGCCGGCAGGTTGCGGCCCTGTTCGTGATAGTCCATGCCGTAGCCGTACACGTAGCGATCCGGCACGACCAGGCCCGAGTAGTCGGCCGTCAGGCCGGGCACGCAGCGGTTGTGCGCCTTCACCGCTAGCGCGGCGATGCGCACGTCGGTGGCGCCTTCGCTGCGGCACCACGCGCGCACTTCGGACAACGTATGGCCTTCATCGACGATGTCGTCGACCAGCAACACGCGCCGACCCCGCAAGGGCGTGGCAGGCCGATGCTTCCAGTGCAGCGTGCCGCCCGACTGCGCGCCGCGATAACGCGTTGCATGCAGGTAATCGAATTCCAGGTCGAGCCCGCGCGCGCCGAGTTCGAGCGCAAGCTGCGCGGCGAACGGCAATCCGCCGTGCATCACCGTGAGATACACCGGCACGCTGCCCGCGAAATCGTTGCGAATGCGTACCGACATGCGCGCGATCGCTTCCTCGATCGCCTGCCGGTCGTGCACGACGACCGAACGCTTCAAGGCATCGGCCAGCGGCGCTGCGTTCATGCCAGGTCGCCGCCGAAGCGCGCGTGCGCGTCGGTATAGCGCGCATCGGCAAGCAGGCCTTCCCATGCGAGCGGGCCGCGACCGATCAAACCGGCGAGCGCCATCGTGTTGAGCTTGCGGCCTTCGACGGCGGCGAGCGACTCGGGGACGAGTTCGGGATGGCAGACGAGCACGACATCGCAGCCGGCATCCAGGTGCGCATCGATGCGCGCCTTCACGCCACCGGCCGAGAACGCCGCGGCCATGCCGATGTCGTCGGAGAACACCACGCCCTTGAAGCCCATCTCCTTGCGCAGGATGTCTTCGATCCACAGCGGCGAGTAGCCCGCCGGTTCGGGCGCGACCTTCGGATAGACCACATGCGCCATCATCACCGCGTCGGCGCCGGCGTCGATGCCGGCGACGAAGGGCATCAGGTCGAGCGCGCGGATTTCGTCGAGCGTGCGGTTGTCGACCGCATCGTCGAAGTGCGTGTCTTCCAGCACCGAGCCATGGCCCGGGAAGTGCTTGAGCGTCGCGGCCATGTCCGCCGCGTGCATGCCTTCGACATAGGCGCGCGTGAACTCGGCGACGATCTGCGGATCGGCGGAGAATGCACGGTCGCCGATGGCGCGGTTGCCGCGGCCGAGATCAACCACCGGCGCGAAACTCAGATCCACGCCGCTGGCGCGCACTTCGCTCGCCATCACCCATGCATGTTCCTTCGCCAACGCGATCGCGCGGTCGGGGAGGCTGCCGTAGAGCTTGCCGAATTGTTCCAGCGAGGGCAGCGCGCTGTAACCGTCGCGGAACCGTTGCACGCGGCCGCCTTCCTGGTCGACGCAGATCAGCTGCGGCCGCGGCGCGGCTTCGCGGATGGCCTGCGACAACTCGGCGATTTGCATGCGCGAAGCGAAGTTGCGGGTGAACAGGATCACGCCGGCGCAGGCGTCGTGCTGCAGCCAATCGCGTTCCTGTGCGGTGAGTTCGGTGCCGGCGACGCCGATCACGAGCATGCGGGGGACTCCTTGGTCTTTCGACGGATCATACGTTCAGCGCGGTTCGAACATCGCGATGCTCTCCACGTGCGCCGTGTGCGGGAACATGTCCATCACGCCGGCGGCACGCAACTTCCAGCCGCGCTCGTTCACCAGGTACCCGGCATCGCGCGCCAGCGAGGCCGGATGGCAGCTGACGTAGACAATGCGCTCGAGGCCGTCGAGGGAAAGTTGTTTCAACACCACATCGGCGCCCGAACGCGGCGGATCGAGCAGCAGGCGGTCGAAACCGGCGCGCATCCAGGCGTGTTGGGACAGGTCCTGCGCGAGGTCGGCGGCGTGGAAGTCGACGTTCGTGAGCTGGTTGTGCGTCGCGTTCTCGCGCGCGCGGCGGATCAGGCCGGCGTCGCCTTCGACGCCCACCACTTCGGCCGCGGTGCGCGCCAGCGGCAGCGTGAAGTTGCCCAGGCCGCAGAACAGATCGAGCACGCGATCCCCCGGCTGCACGTCGAGCAACGCCAATGCGTTGGCGATCATGTGCTGGTTCAGGCCCGCGTTGACCTGGATGAAGTCGAGCGGACGGAACTGCAGTTCGATGTCCCAGGCCGGCAGCGTGAAAGCCAGCTTCGGTTGATGCGGCCACAGCGCGTGCACCGAATCGATGCCGCCGGGCTGCAGGAAGATGGCGAAATCGTGTTCCTTCGCGAAGTCTTCCAAGGCTTGCGTATCGCGCGGCGACAACGGCGCAAGATGACGAAAGACCAACGCAATCGTGTCGTCGCCCGCGATGAACTCGATCTGCGGTATCTCGCGACGCCCATCCATCCCATCGACCAACGCGGAGAGCGCGGCGATCTTCGTCCCGATCTGCGGAATCACCGTGTGGCACTCGCGCAGGTCGGCGACGAAGCGCGGGTCCTGTTCGCGGAAACCGACGAGCGTCTTGTCCTTCTTCTCCACGCGCCGCACGGAGAAGCGGCCCTTGCGGCGATAGCCCCAGGCCGCATCGACCAACGGCGGCAACACCGTGTCGGGCGTGACGTGGCCGATGCGTTCGAGGTTTTCCATCAACACGCGCTGCTTGGCGTGGATCTGCTGGCCTTCGTCGAGGTGCTGCAACGCACAACCGCCGCAGACGCCGAAATGCGGGCATCGCGCGATCACGCGTTCGGGCGCGGCGACGAGCACCTCGAGGGTCTTGCCTTCATCGAAACTTTTATGGCGCGCGGTCTGCTGCGCCATGACGGTCTCGCCGGGCAACGCGCCTGCGACGAAGATCGCCTTGCCTGCACCGGGGACCTTGGGATCGGCCCGGCGGGCGACCCCGCGGCCGTCGTGGGTGAGGCCGGTGATCCGGATTTCGAATGGGGTCTGGTCGAGGCGGGCCAATGCGAAGACTGCGGGGATGGGGCCGGGCATTATCGCCCGGCCCGCCCCCTGCGTCTTATTTCTGCTTCCAGCTTCCCGAGGCGTCCTGGTACCACCAGCCGCCGCGGGCGCTGTCGACCCACTGTTTTGCGAAGACGCTGCGGATGTTCTTTTCCCAATCGGCATGGCCGTTGGCGACCGCGATTTCCTTGTAGACCGCTTCGCGGTCGCGGTTGTCGTCGGCCACGGCCTTCTGCATGCCGACGCGGTCCTTCAACTCCAGCGACGCCGCATCACGCAGCACCACCAGGCCATCCTTGCTGAAGCCGAGCGCGCCGAGGTCGAAACCCTTGCGCAAGGACGCATCGAAGCGCGCCGCCATGCGCGACTGGATCGCCTGGATCGCCGGCGTCTTGATCGTGATGTCCGGTTGCGATTGCGCGTAGGCGCTGCCGATGCCGACCAGGCTCAGCGGATCGATGCGCCGCAGCAGGCTGGCCATGCCGCCGCCACCGCCCGGCTTCTTCTCTTCCGGCTTGGCTTCCGGCTTCGCGCCGGGCATTTCATCGCCGATCACTTTCTCGACGAATTCCTTCGCCGCTTCCTTCGCTTCGGCCGCGGGGAAATAGACGTTGATGGTGACGCAGGCGCTGAGCAGCGCCATGGCGGCGAAACTCGCCGCGGTCGGCGCGAACTTGCTGCGGGCTTTGCCGGACATCGAAACACTCCTCGGGTAGGTTGGGTGGCATCGTCCATCAGCGGACCTCGGGGGTCACCTCGCCGCCGGCGACCGCCGCAAGGCGCTCCACCAGCGTAGGCCAATCCACGTTGTCGTGGATGCCGACGACCGTCAGGCGCGGGAGGCCCGCGCCCTGGACGATAGTAAATCCGTCGCCGGCTGAACCGATGCCCCGCATGCGGCACACCTCGTTGGCCAGCTGGCAGCCGATGCCGATGCGTTTGTACCCGAAGTCGTCGAACAGCCCGATCAGTTTCCCCTGCAGGCTGGAGACGATGGAGCTGTCGCCGACGCTGGAAATGCTCTGTACGGCGCGCTGGCTGATGCGCTGGCGGGTCTTGTGCGTGGGGTCGGTGTGCAGGTCGGCGTCGAAGGCGGTCACGGCCCAGTCGACCAGGCGCAGGGCATCGATGCGCCCGTCGAGCCGCCCGCTGATGCTGCCGAAGTCGAAGACCTCCGTCAGCGCGAGCAGGTCGAGGTCTTCGATCGCAAGGTCGGCCGCGAGCGTGGGCGCGACGCCGAAGGGGCGTTCCATCGACAGCGACGAGACGTCGATGCGCCCGTCGAACATCGCCATCGACAGACCGCCTTCGAAGTCGAGCCGTTCGTTCGCGTAATGCGCGCGCGGCAGGCGTCCGGTGAGTTCGCCGCGGAAGGCGGGCCAGCCGAAGGTCGTCGCAAGTTTGCCGATGTCCAGGTGTTCGACGCCGAGGCCGAACACCGCATCGGCGCCCTGCCCGCCCGACGGCGGACGCAGCGTCATGTTTTCGAAGCGCAGCGTGCCGCCGAGGAAAGGCACGGGCACGGCGTCGGTGAGCGCGATCGCGCCGCCTGCGCTGCGCATCGACAAGCGCGCCTGTGCGAAGGGCAATTCGTACAGCGATCCCTCGCGCCAGGTCAGCGCGCTCTCCACCGGTGTCGTGCGCGAATAACGCAGGTCGCCGCCCAGGCCGATGAAGGCGAAGCGATGTGCATCGCCGTCTTCGATGTCGACCGCACGCGGCACGACGCTGAAGGATTGCAGCGCCTCGCCTTCATAGTGCAATTGCGCATCGAGCGCGCCGGCCAGCCGGAGATCGGACAGGCCCGCGGTGCCGAGCGGACCGGAGAGATAACGGTCGCGCACGGGGGCGAGGTCCCCGCTGTGCAACGTGACATCGAGCAGGCGCAGCGTGGCGTCCTCCGTGAACGCGGCGCGGCCGCGCACGGTCAGCGTGTCGCCGTCGATCCACGCGATCGACGGCAAGGACCAACCCGCGCCGTCGCGATGTTCGCCCCTGATCGACAGGCGCACGGGCGTCGTCGGCAAAGCGATGTAGGCGCTGCCCGCGAGGAGTTCGCCGCCGTGCAGCGTACCGTCGAGCGTGAGCAGCGACGGGCGTGGCGCCTCGTCGATGCGATAGTCGAAATCGAACGTGCCGCCAAGATTTTCGGTGGCGATGCTCGCATCGGTGGTTTCGAGTTTGACGCCTGCGGCCTGCAACTTCCCGGAGATGCGCAGCGGGGCTTGCTTCGGCGCGGCGACATCGACGCGTCCATCGAGCGTGCCGCCTTGCAGGCGTGCGTCGGCCCAGCTTTTCGACAACAGGCTTTGCGCCCATGCGATCGGAACGCGGGTGAGATCGATGCGCGTGAGGTCGGGCGTCGCGGTGCCGCGCTGGACGGCCATCGTGCCGCGGCCTTGTCGCAGGCTGCCCGACAGGCCGGCTTCGTCGAAGGCGATGCCGAGGCGGAAGGTGTGTTTGCCGGCGCGCAATTCGCCGTCGCAGCCCCAGCCGTGTGCATCGATGCGCTGCAACGGGCAGGTCCACGCGAGGTTGCGCGCGTCGACGCCGAGGTCCGGGGCCGCCAGGTGCGCCGTGCGCAGCCGCAAGGTGCCTTGCGGTGCGTCCGCGGGCCAGTCCAGTTGCACGTGGACGCCTTCGAGCGTGCCGATCGGCAAGGTGATCTTCGCGATGTCCGCCTCCAGCGTGCGCGCGTGCGCGTTGGCCGCGAGGGCCAGGAGGCAGACGGTGATCAGTGCGCGCGTCATTGGGGCGGGAGGATAGCGGCAACCTCGTCATTGCGGATGACGGGCCCCGGAACCGCCGGGGGACTACAATCCCCGCCCATGGATACCCAACCTTTCCGCGCCGGCCACGTTGCCGTGATCGGCCGCCCGAACGTGGGCAAGTCGACCCTCGTCAACGCGCTCGTCGGTTTCAAGATCAGCATCACCTCCAACCGCCCCCAGACCACGCGCCACCGGCTGCTCGGCATCGCCACGTTCCCGCACGGGCAACTGATGCTGGTCGATACCCCCGGCCTGCATCGCGAGCAGAAGCGCGCGATGAATCGCTGGATGAACCGCGCCGCGCGCGGTGCGCTGGAAGGCGTGGACGCAGCCTTGCTGGTGATCGAAGCCGGACGCTGGGACGACGAAGACACCTTGGCCTACGAAGCGCTGAAGGAAGCCGGCGTGCCCGTCGTGCTCGCGGTGAACCAGGTCGACCGCATCAAGGACAAGACCACGCTGCTGCCCTTCCTCGCGAAGGTCGCGGCCGAACGCGAATTCGCCGCGGTGCATCCGATTTCCGCGCTGAAGAAGAAAGGCCTGGAGGCGCTCGTCGACGACCTGCTCAAGCTCGTGCCCGAACAGGCCGCGCTGTACGGCGAAGACGAGATCACCGACAAGAGCCAGCGCTTCCTCGCCGGTGAACTCGTGCGCGAACAGTTGATGCGCCAGCTCGGGGCCGAACTGCCGTACGCAACGACCGTGGAGATCGAGAAGTTCGAACTCGACGGCCGGATGTGGCGCATCAACGCGGTGATCTGGGTCGAACGCGACGGGCAGAAGGCCATCGTGATCGGCAACAAGGGCGAGCGCCTGCGCGAGATCGGGACGCGTGCGCGCGAACAGATGGAACGCCTGTTCGACGGCAAGGTGTTCCTGGAGACCTGGGTGCGCGTGCGCGAGGGCTGGTCGGACGACGAAGCCGCGTTGCGTACGCTCGGATACCACGACTGACGCGTGCGCATCACCGGCGAAGCCGCGTACGTGCTGCACGCGCGCCCGTGGCGCGAGACGAGTCTGCTCGTGGAAGTCCTCGCCGACCAACAGGGCCGCATGGGCCTGATCGCGCGCGGCGTGCAGGGACCGAAGCGACACGTGCTGCGCGCAGCGCTGCAGCCGATGCAACACATTCGCCTGGATGCGGTGCTGCGCGGTGAACTCGCGCAATTGCGCGGTGCCGAAGCGCTCGATGCCGCGCCCCTGCTGCAAGGCGACGCCGCGCTCGCCGCGTTCTATGTCAACGAACTGGTCCTGCGCCTGGCGCCACGCGGCGATGCGCTCCCCGAATTGTTCGACGCGTACGGCGAAGTACGCACGCACCTGGCCAGCGACGCACCGCTGGCGTGGACGCTGCGCCGGTTCGAACGCGACCTGCTCGAAGCGCTCGGATTCGGCCTGGTCCTGGATGCCGATACCGACGGCACGCCGCTGGATCCTGCAGCGCGCTATCGCCTCGATCCCGAACAAGGGGCGCGGCGCGTTCGTCACGATCGGGGACAGACCGATCGCGACATGGCCGCAACCGGAAGCGCGTTGTTGGCGTTGGCCGGCGACGTGCAACCGGAGTCCGACGATCTTGCGAGCCTGCGCCGCACGATGCGCGAGGTGCTCGCGTATCACCTGGGGGCGCGCGGGTTGAAGTCGTGGGAGATGCTGGCGGAACTGGGGCGGTTGTCGAAGCCGCGCTGATTCAACGCCGATGGCTCAGGCCGGATCGATTTTCTGCAGCACGCCCTCGGCCGCCAGTTGCTCCGCTGCGCGGCGCGACGTGGCTTCGCCTTCGCTTTCGACGGCGGGATCGGCCACGGTGCAGGCGACGCGGAAGATCTTCGCGTGTTCGTCGCCGCTCTCGGAGACCAGGCGATACACGGGCAGCGGTTTCCCGCGCCCCTGCAACCACTCCTGCAAGCGCGTCTTCGCGTCCTTGCCGATCTTGTTCGGCGGCGGCAGCGCCTCGATGGCCGCTTCGAACCACGGCAGGACCGCGGCGCGACAGGCATCGAACCCGGCATCCAGATGGATCGCGCCGACGATGGCTTCGACCGCGTCGGCCAGGATCGAATCGCGGCGATGGCCGCCCGACTTCATCTCGCCGGGGCCGAGCACCAGGTGCGTGCCGAGGTCGAGCGTGCGGGCGATGGCGGCGAGCGACGACTCGCGAACGAGTTCGGCGCGCGCGCGCGTCAGCGTGCCTTCGTCGGCGCGCGGCCAGCGTTTGTAGAGGGCTTCGGCGACGAACAGGTTGACGAGCGCGTCGCCGAGGAATTCGAGCCGCTCGTTGTGCAGCGGCGCGGCGCTGCGGTGCGTGAGCGCCTGCGCCAGCAGGCCCGGATCGACGAAGTCGTATCCGGGCAGGCGGAGGGCGTCAGTCGGCCGGACCACCGTGGGTCATGTCCTTTTCCGCGACGAAATTGCCGACGACATCCAGGTTGGCGATCATCGGACGGCGCACTTCATACGACACGGTCATGTGCCAGCCGCCTTCCATGCGCTCGACCGCGACGTTCTCGGGCTTCACGTTTTCCGAGTAGTTCACGTCGAGGCGGCGGAAGAACATCGTCTTGAGGCGATCCGGCGGCGCGTTGTTGACGCCCGGCTCGAGCGCCACGCCCTCAAGGGACTTCTTCACCGCGTAGAACTCGGTGTACATCGGGATGACCTTCATTCCCACGTACACGCCGACGCCCACGACCGCGAGGATCATGATGAATCCCAACATCGAGATGCCGCTTTGCGAACGCTTCATGTTGTCCCCTTCCCCTCGGGTCGATTCAAGTGCGGCGACGGCTACGGGATGTTCGAGCCGATCCTCGAGAAATCCACGCCACCGGCCTCTTTGTCCCAGTTGAACCAGATCAGGAATGCCTTGCCGCGGAGGTTCTCCTCCGGCAGGAAGTGCACCGCCCAGAAACGGCTGTCTTCAGAATTATCACGATTGTCGCCCATCACGAAATAGTGACCGGGCGGGACCACCCATTCCCCTTCCCCCTGCATGGAGAACGGAGAGTCCTCGCGTTCCAGGACGGGGTGCGGGCGACCCGGCAGGCCTTCCTGCCGCAGGTCCGCGCCGGTCATGTCCATCCCCTGCCCCTTGCCGGCATATTCGCCGATCTGCTGGTACTTCAGCGCGACGCCGTTCACGAACACGGTGTTGTCGCGGTAGGCAATGGTGTCGCCCGGCAGGCCGATGACGCGCTTGATCCAGTCCTGGTCGGGGTGGTGAGGCGGCCTGAAGACCACCACGTCGCCACGCCTGGGCTCGCCGATGGCGACGAACTTCTTGTTGCTGATGGGCAGGCGGAGGCCGTAGGCGAACTTGTTGACCAGGATGAAGTCGCCGATCAGCAGCGAGGGCATCATGGAGCTGGACGGGATGCGGAAGGGCTCGGCGACGAAGCTGCGCAGGCCCAGCACGATGGCCAGCACCGGGAAGAACGCGCGCGAGTAGTCGACGAGCAGTGGCTCTTTCTCGTCGAGCAGGCCGGCGTCCTCCTTGCGACGCTTCGCGAAGAACAGCTTGTCCCCAAGCCAGATGATCCCGGTGAGCAGGGTCAACACCACCAGGATCGTTTCGAACCACACCATGCCAGCTCCTTGTTGCCGGTCCGTGCCGGGGCAAGCTTACTTGTTATCGACCTGCAGGACGGCGAGGAAGGCTTCCTGCGGAATCTCCACGCGACCGACCTGCTTCATCCGCTTCTTGCCCGCCTTCTGCTTTTCGAGGAGCTTCTTCTTGCGGGAGGCGTCGCCGCCGTAACACTTGGCCAGCACGTTCTTGCGCAGCGCCTTGACCGTGCTGCGCGAAATGATCTGCGCGCCGACCGCGGCCTGGATCGCCACGTCGAACATCTGCCGCGGGATCAACTCGCGCATCTTCTCGGTGAGGTCGCGGCCCCGGCGTTCGGAGTGCGCACGGTGGGTGATGATGGACAGCGCATCGACCTTGTCGCCGTTGATCAGCGTATCCACGCGCACGAACGGGCCGGCCTGGAAGCGCACGAACTGATAGTCCAGCGAGGCGTAACCGCGCGAGACGGACTTGAGGCGATCGAAGAAATCGAGCACCACTTCGGCCATCGGCAGCTCGTAACTGATCTGCACCTGACTGCCCATGTACGTGATGCCGACCTGCGAACCGCGCTTCTCCTCGCACAGCGTGATCACGTTGCCCACGTAGTCCGGCGGCGTGAGCACGTTGGCGCGGATGATCGGCTCGCGGATTTCCTCGATGTAGTTCGTCGGCGGAAGCTTGGCCGGGTTGTCGAGCAACAGTACGGTGCCGTCGGTCTTCAGCACTTCGTAGATCACCGTCGGCGCGGTGGTGATCAGGTTGAGGTCGTACTCGCGCTCCAGGCGTTCCTGCACGATCTCCAGGTGCAGCATGCCAAGGAAGCCGCAGCGGAAACCGAAGCCCATCGCCTCGGAGCTTTCCGGTTCGAAGCGCAGCGCGGCGTCGTTGAGGCGCAGTTTTTCGAGCGCTTCGCGCAACGCCGGATAGTCTTCGGCATCCACCGGGAACAGGCCGGCGAACACGCGCGGCTGCATTTCCTGGAAGCCCGGCAGCGGCTGGGTCGCCGGATCGGCGGCCAGCGTGAGCGTGTCGCCGACCGGCGCGCCGTGCACGTCCTTGATCGACGCCGTGATCCAACCCACCTCGCCCGCGCCGAGCTTCTTCAGCGGCTTGCGCTTGGGCGTGAACACGCCGACGCCTTCGACCTGGTGCGTGCGGCCGGTGGACATCACCAGCATCTTCGCGCCCGGCACGATCTCGCCCTGCATCACGCGCACCAGGCTCACGACGCCGAGGTAGTTGTCGAACCAGGAGTCGATGATCAGCGCCTGCAGCTTGTCGCTGTCGCGCGGCTTCGGCGGCGGGATGCGGTGCACGATCGCCTCGAGCACGTCGGCGACGTTCAGGCCGGTCTTCGCGCTGATGGCCACCGCGTCCTCGGCGTCGATGCCGATGACCGCTTCGATTTCCTTCTTGACGCGGTCCACGTCGGCCGTCGGCAGGTCGATCTTGTTCAGGACCGGCACGACTTCCAGCCCCTGCTCCACCGCGGTGTAACAGTTGGCGACCGACTGCGCTTCCACGCCCTGCGCGGCGTCGACGACAAGCAACGCGCCTTCGCACGCGGCGAGCGAACGGGAGACTTCATAGGAGAAGTCGACGTGGCCCGGCGTGTCGATGAAGTTCAACTGGTAGGTGATGCCGTCCTTCGCCGTGTACGGGAGGGAGACGGACTGGGCCTTGATGGTGATGCCGCGCTCGCGCTCGATGGGGTTCGAGTCGAGGACCTGCGCTTCCATCTCGCGGGCTTCGAGCCCGCCGCAGAGTTGGATGATGCGGTCGGCCAGCGTCGATTTGCCGTGGTCGACGTGGGCGATGATGGAAAAGTTGCGAATATGCTGCATCGAGCCTGGGCCGGGAAAAAAGCGCGGCATTATCGCATTGATTGACCGGCGCCCGCGGCCCGTCCCGGGTCCGGGACGGGCGCGGAGACCGCGCGATGCGGCCAGAAGTTACTGCGTTTCGGCCGCCGGGCGGGGGGAGACGGCGATGTAACGGCTCGACCCGCCGCGCTGCACCAGCAGCATGGCGGTGTCGCCGGGCTTCACGGTGGTCAGTTCGCGATCCAGCTGTGCCGCCGAACCGACGGAATTGCGCCCGACCGCCAGGATGATGTCGCCCGGCTGCAGCCCTGCGCGTCGCGCGGCCAGGCCTTCGATGCGGGCGATCGCCACGCCCTCGTTGTTGTCCAGGCCGAGCCGGCGACGCTGCGCCGAGTCGATGTCTTCGCCGACGATGCCCAGCGGGTTGCGGTAGGTCGGTGCCGGCGTGGCGGAGGTCGGGATCACGCGCGGCTGCGCCGTGGCGAGTTCGCCCAGCACGACGGTCACGTCGCGTGCCTTGCCGTCGCGCATGATCGTGAGCGTCGTCTTCGCACCCGGCGGCAGGGCGCCCACCAGCGGCGGCAGCGACGAGGCATCCTCGATCGGCGTGCCATTGAACGCGCGGATGACGTCGAGCCGCTGCACGCCGGCCTTGGCCGCGCCGCTGTCGGGCTGCACTTCACGCACGAGTGCGCCGCGCGTGTCGGGAAGGCCCAGCGCGCGCGCCTGGTCGTTGTCGATGCCTTCCAGCCCGATGCCCAGCAGGCCACGGCTCACGCGACCCTTGGATTTGAGCTGGTCGACCGCGTTCATCGCGACATCGATGGGAATCGCGAAGCTCACGCCCATGTAGCCGCCGGAGTTGCTGAAGATCTGCGAATTGATGCCGACCACCTGCCCGCGCGTATCGAGCAATGGACCGCCGGAGTTGCCGCGGTTGATCGCGACGTCGGTCTGGATGAAGGGCACGTACTGCTGGTTGGCGTAGGGATTGGAACGGCCCACTGCACTGACGATGCCCGCGGTCACGGAATGGTCGAGCCCGAAGGGCGAACCGATCGCCACGACCCACTGCCCCGGACGCAGCGTGCGCGAATCGCCCATGCGCAGGAACGGGAGGTTGGTCGCGGCGATCTTGAGCAGCGCGACATCGGACTGCTCGTCGCTGCCGACCACCTTGGCCTTGTACTCGCGGCGATCCGACAGGCGCACCGTGACTTCATCCGCGCCGTCGACGACGTGGTGGTTGGTCAACACGTAGCCGTCGTTGGAGATGATGAAACCGGTGCCCATCGAGACGCCACGTTCCTGGCCACCGCCCCCACCGGGCGGCATCTGCGGCATCGGCATGCCCGGGCCGAAGAAGCGCTTGAAGAACTCCGGCATTTCCTCCTCGTCGTCCATCGCCGGTTGGTCGCCCTGGCCAGCGCCGAGGTTGGCGGTGACGTTGACGACCGCGGGCCCGACCTGGTCGACGAGATGGGTGAAGTCGGGCAAGCCCGTGACCATCTGCGGCGCGGGCGCCGCCGCGGGCGCGGTTGGGGGCGGCGCGGTCTGCGCGGCCAGGTCGGTCGACAGCAGGACGGCGGACGTGGCGGTCGCGGTCATCGCGACCAGGAAGGCGTTGCGGAGGGGGATGTTGCGGAGCAGGTTGCGCATCGGGACCGGGGCCTCGAAGTGGCGTGAACGGAAGGGTGCGTGCCGGCGTGCCGTCAGGGTTCCGGCGGCGCCGCGGGCGCGGTGTCGTCATTCGCGGGCTGCAAGGTCGGCCCGGGCGAGAACGGGTAGAACGACGGGCCGGCCGCGTAATCGGCCGACAACGTGCCGCCGCCATTGAGCCGCGGCAGGACGGCGCGCGGCCACGGACGCGCGGGCTCGACCTGGAGCGATTCGCTTTGCATCAACCCGGTGTGCAACGTGCCGGCGTGCAATGCCGCACTCGCGGGCAATTCCGGCACATCGGCGACAAGGTTCGTGGCGATGGCGGTCGCGGGTTGCGGCGCTTCGCCGGTGATCTGCGCAGCGGAATTCGACACACCCGAATGCGCGCCGACGGCGGTACTCACCACGCGATCGGTCGCGGCGCGGCCGCGTTCGACATTCCGCGAACGTTGCGCGACGCGCTCCGACAACGGACGCGCGACGGCGGCGATCGCCACGGCGGCGGAGGCCTGCTGCAAGCCGGGATCCGGCGTCGAGGGCGATTGCGCCGGTGCCGGTTGCTGCAAGTGCGCGGCCACCTGTGCCGGCGAAGCCTCGTGCGCGGCGTCCGAACCGAACGGCATGCGCGCCAGGACGAAGGCCACCAGCGCGGCGGAGGCTGCCATGCCGACACTGCCCCAACGGATGCCACCACCGGCGGCGCGACGCGCGGGCACTGCCGCGACGGCGGCTTCATCGCGCAAGGCATCCCGTACGCGCTCGGGGAAGGACAGCGGCAACGCGGCGCTCTGCGCGCGCAGTGCATCGCCGATGCGTTGCCAGCGGTCGCAGGTGTTGCGCCAATTCTGGTCGTGGTCGAGGCGCTTGAGTGCGAAACGTGCGACGTCGCCGACGAGTTCGCCGTCGAACAATGCGCTCAGCGCTTCGCGATCGGAATCGTATTGGCTCGAGCCGGGGTCGTGGGTCATCGTGGTGTTCATCGGGTGGCACGCTCGCGTTTCGGTTCGGTGTCGAGCACGGGGCGCAGTTCCGCGTCGATGGCCTCGCGCGCGCGGAAGATCCGCGAGCGCACCGTGCCAATCGGGCATTGCATCCGTTCGGCGATGTCTTCGTAACTCAATCCATCCACTTCGCGCAGGGTGATGGCTTCGCGCAGTTCGGTGGGCAGGCGCTCCACCGCACGCATCACCGTTCGTTCGATTTCCTGCCGCATCAGCTCGCGCTCCGGGGTGTCGGTGTCGCGCAACCGGATGCCGGAATCGAACTGCTCGGCGTCGGCGACGTCGATGTCGTCTGTCGGCGGGCGGCGGTTGTGCGCGACAAGGTGGTTCTTGGCGGTGTTGACTGCAATCCTGTGGAGCCAGGTGTAGAACTGCGCATCGCCCCGGAAGTTCCCGATCGCGCGATACGCGCGGATGAACGTGTCCTGTGCGACATCCTGGACTTCACTCCAGTCGTGGATGTAACGCGCGATCAACGCCTGCACGCGATGCTGGTACTTCCGCACCAGCAGGTCGAAGGCGACGCTGTCACCACGCTGCACCCGCGCGACGAGCGCCTGGTCCAGTTCTTGCGATTCGTTTTCGGTGGCCATGGCCGCGCCGGGGACTCCTGGATGCTCAGCTCGGCCGAGGCCGGGCATTGGGACAAGTCGGTGGCGGGAAAGTTCACTGGGCCCGCCGCGCGTCGGTTCGGGCTTCACCCTCGCCTTCGTCCGACACGAGAGACTAATGGGGGCGGCATTGACGGCATCCAAACGTCGCCGGGATCATAGACCCCTCTCCCGTACCTCGACGAATGGTGGCCGCATGCTTGCTGGTCTCGACGGTTTGCGCTTCAGCCACTGGCGTGCCGAATCCGCTGCCGACGGCATCGTCGTGCTCAGCTTCGACCGCGCGGGCGAAAGCGTGAATACGCTCGCGCAGGATGTCCTGCTGGAACTCGACGGCATCCTCGAACGCCTCGCGCTGGACCCGCCGAAGGGCCTGGTGGTGCGCTCAGCCAAACCGGCGGGCTTCATCGCCGGCGCCGACATCCGCGAATTCGCGGCCTTCGACGCGAAGGGCGTCGTGGGCGATGCGCTGCGTCGCGGGCAGCAAGTCTTCCAGCGGCTGTCGGAATTGCGGTGTCCCACGGTCGCTGCGATCCACGGCCACTGCATGGGCGGCGGCACGGAACTGGCGCTCGCCTGCCGTTACCGCGTGGCCTCCAGCGACCCGTCCACGCGCATGGGCTTGCCCGAAGTGAAGCTCGGCATCTATCCGGGCTGGGGCGGCAGCGTGCGCCTGCCGCGCCTGGTCGGTGCGCCCGCGGCGTTCGACATGATGCTGACCGGCCGTGCGCTGTCGGCCAAACAAGCGAAGGCGATCGGCCTGGTCGACAGGGTGGTCGAGCCGGCGATGCTCACCGACGCCGCGATCGAACTCGCACGCAAGGGCACGGCGCGTCCGTTCAAACAGGGCGCGCTCGCGTGGCTGACGAACACCTGGCTGGTTCGACAGGCGCTCGCGCCGATGCTCGCCAAGCAAGTCGCACGCAAGGCGCGCAGGGAACACTACCCGGCGCCGTATGCGTTGATCGAAACCTGGCGTCGCGCGAGTGGCGGCGTGCAGTCGCTGCTGTCCGCCGAACGCAAGTCGGTGATGAAACTCGCGTCCACGCCGACCGCACGCAATCTCACGCGCGTGTTTTTCCTGCAGGAACGCCTGAAGGGCCTGGGCGGCAAGGATCACGGCATCGCGCGCGTGCACGTCGTCGGTGCGGGCGTGATGGGCGGCGACATCGCGGCGTGGTCGGCCTACAAGGGCTTCGAAGTCACGCTGGCCGATCGCGAGCAGCGTTTCATCGACGGCGCGCTTGCGCGTGCGCAGGAGATGTTCGCCAAACGCGTCAAGGAGGAAAGCAAACGCCCGGCGGTGTCGGCGCGCCTGCGCGGCGATCTGTTCGGCGAAGGCGTGCAAAACGCCGACCTGGTGATCGAAGCGATCATCGAACAGCCGGAGGCGAAGCGTGCGTTGTATGCGGAAGTCGAACCGCACCTCAAACCCGATGCATTGCTGGCGACGAACACTTCGTCGATTCCGCTGGGCGAATTGCGCGAGGGCCTGGCGCGGCCATCGCGTTTCGCAGGCCTGCATTACTTCAATCCGGTGGCGTTGATGCCGCTGGTGGAAATCATCCGGCACGAGGCCATGGCGGATGACACCGAGCGTCGCCTCGCGGCGTTCTGCCGCGCGATCGACAAACTGCCGGTGCCGGTCGCGGGCACGCCGGGCTTCCTCGTCAACCGCGTGTTGTTCCCGTACATGCTCGAAGCGATGGCCGCTTACGCCGAGGGTATCCCGGGCCCGGCGATCGACAAGGCGGCCGTGAAGTTCGGCATGCCGATGGGGCCGATCGAATTGGTCGACACCGTGGGCCTGGATGTCGCGGCGGGCGTGGGGCGCGAACTTGCGCCCTTCCTCGGGTTGCCGATTCCCGCGGGCCTTGCGAACAAGCTCGAGTCCGGCAAGCGCGGCAAGAAGGACGGTCAGGGGTTTTACACCTGGGAAGAAGGGAAACCGCGCAAGCCGGAGTTGCCGAAGGATTACAGGGCGCCGGACGATCTCGAGGATCGCCTGATCCTGCCGATGCTCAACGAATCGGTCGCGGCCCTGCACGATGGTGTCGTCGCAGATGCCGACCTGCTCGATGCGGGCGTGATCTTCGGCACGGGGTTCGCACCGTTCCGCGGCGGCCCGATCCAGCATGTTCGTGCGGTGGGCGCGGACGTGCTCGTCGCGAAGTTGAAGGCGCTGGAAAGCAAGTACGGTGCGCGCTTCGCGCCGCGCGCGGGGTGGGATTCGCCCGCGCTGCGCTGACGCAACTACATCGTGTGCGTCGGCTTGTCCGCGGTCAGCGTGCCCGCGAGGACGGTCTCGATCTTGTGGCGCACCGCTTCGCCTTCGGCGCTGTCGGCGAACTGGACGCCGATGCCGGCGGCGCGATTGCCTTGCGCACCCGGCGGCGTGACCCACACGACCTTGCCGGCGACCGGAAGGCGATCTTTTTCTTCGAGCAAGGTCAGGAGCAGGAAGACCTCGTCGCCGAGGAAGTAACGCTTGGGCGTCGGCACGAAGATGCCGCCGGATTTCAGGTACGGCATGTACGCGTTGTACAACGCCGCCTTGTCCTTGATGGCGAGCGACAGGATGCCCTGCCGTGCCCCGCCTGCCCCTGCCACTGCGCTCATCTCCTGTCCCCTCGTGCGACCGGCGCCGGCGCATCGCCGCGCCAGGCCAACAACAATTCCGTGACCGCGAGGTCCGCGCGCACCGTGGTGCGCAGCAGCTCGCGGGTGCGGTTCGCAGCATCGAACCACGCGGCCAGACTGCGGGTTCGCCCCGGATCGGTCAAGCGCGTGGCCCGTTGCAAAGCAAGGTCCGCCGCATGTCTTAGACGCAGTCCGGCGTATTCATCGGCCACCCATGCTTGCGCGGTCGCGAGCGCGCCGGCGGTGCCCTGCTCCAGTTTGTCGAGGTCGGTGGCGACCTGCCGCCGCAACGCGAGCCCGTCGTTCCGCAACCAGTCGTCCGCCAGGCCCGGATGGCCGCGCGCGGCATCGAGCGCTTCCTCGGCGGCCGCGGGCTTGTGGCCTTGCATGCCGAGCCAGGCCAGGGCTTCGGCGCGCGGCGGCAGATGGAATTCGACGCGATGCGTGCGGCTGCGGATCGTCGCGGGCAGGCGCGCGGGATGCGCGGTGAGCAACCACAGATAGCGACCGGGTTGCGGTTCTTCGAGCGTCTTGAGCAGCGCGTTCGCCGCGGCGTGGTTGATCGCGTCCGCCGGCGTGATGAGTGCGACCTGCGCACCGTCGTACTGCGGCGTGAGCGCAAGGCGCTGCGAGAGATCGCGGATCTGCTGGATGATGATCTCGGTGCGTAGCTTCGTGCCTTCGGTGTTCGGGATGAAGCTCACGAGGTTGTAGTCGGGATGCGTGCCGGCCACGAACAACTGGCAACTCTTGCACGCACCGCACGGCAGGCCCGACGGGGGTGGTTGCCGGCACAGCACGCGTTGCGCGAGGCGTTCGACGACGGCGCGCTTGCCGATGTCCGCCGGCCCGACGAACAACACGCCATGGCCGAGCCGCCCGGCTTCGTGCACCGACAGCAGGTGTTCGTAGATGCGCTGTTGCCAGGGCGGAAGCGGTGTCACAGCGCATGCTCGATGTAGTGCTGCAACAGCGTCGTCGCGCGCAGCGCCACGTCTTCGGCGGAGGCCGATGCATCGATCACGCGGATGCGTCCAGGCTCCGCCCCGGCGCGCGCGAGGTAGGACGCGCGCACCCGCTCGAAGAATTCGTCGCGCTCGCGTTCGATGCGGTCGGGCACGAGGTCGCGCCCGCGCGTGCGTTCGCGGCCCTGCAGCACGCCGAGGTCGAGCAACAGCGTCAGCCCCGGGCGCACGACGACGAAGCGGCGTTCCAGGTCGGCGATCAGCGCGGGATCGAGCCCGCGCCCGCCCCCTTGATAGGCGAAGCTGGAATCGGTGAAGCGATCCGACAACACCCACGCATTGCGTTGCAGCGCAGGCAGCAACGTCTCGCGCACGTGCTGCGCGCGCGCGGCGAACATCAGCAACAGTTCGGTCTCCGCCGATGCCGGCTCGTGCGCGGGATCCAGCAGCAGCGCGCGAATGCGCTCGGCGAGCGGCGTGCCGCCCGGTTCGCGCGTGCAGACGACTTCGGCACCGGTGGCCATCAACGCATCGCGCAGGGCGTTGAGGACCGTGGACTTGCCCGCGCCCTCGCCGCCCTCCAGCGTGATCAAGCGCGGTTGCGTCACCAGGCCGTTCATTGCGCCCGCGTTCTTGCGCGATACCGCGCCATGTACGCACGCCACGCGGCCTGGTGGTCGGCGTAATTCTTGCTGAAAACATGCCGCCCGCTGCCGTCGCCGACCGCCATGAAGTACAGGGCCTCGCCGCCCGCGGGATTGGCGACCGCGCGCAACGCGTCGATGCCGGGCATCGCGATGGGCGTGGGCGGCAGGCCGGCGATCTTGTAGGTGTTGTAGGGCGAGTCGGCCTGCAGGTCCGCCTTGCGGATGTTGCCGGCGTACGCGCTGCCCATGCCGTAGATGACCGTCGGGTCGGTTTCCAGGCGCATGCCGAGCTTGAGGCGCCGCGCGAATACACCCGCGATCTGCGGACGCTCGTCGGCCACGCCGGTTTCCTTCTCGACAATCGAAGCCAGGATCAGCGCTTCCTCCTTCGACTTGAGCACGGTGTCCCTGGCGCGTGCGTCCCACGCCGCATCGAGCGCGCGGGCCATCGCTTCGTGCGCACGACGCAGGATGTCCAGGTCGCTGTCGCCGCGCACGTACTGGTAGGTTTCCGGCAGGAAGCGCCCTTCGGGATGTTCGCCCGCGTGGCCGAGCTTCGCCATCAGCGCGGCGTCGGTCATCTCGCCGGTTTCGTGCTGCAACGTGGGGTCGCGCGCGAGCGCGGCACGCACGTCGCGCATGGTCCAGCCGGGCACGATCATGAAGCCGCGGCTGATCACCCGGCCGTCGCGCAAGGCCTTCAGCAGGTCGCGCGGCGACGTCCCCGGATCGAGCGCGTATTCGCCCACCTGGAGCTTGTTGGCGGCGCCGAGCTCGCGCGCGAGCGCCTGCCATTCGACCCGATGACCGGTTTCGACACCCGATTCGCGCAAACGCGCGACGACCTTGGCCAGGGAATCGCCGGGCTTCACGACGAGAGTTTCCCCCTGCTCGATTCCCGCCATCGGCGCATCGGCAAACCCCGTGTAGCGCTGCCACGCCCAGAAGGCCGCTGCCGCCAGTGCGAGCAGCACGACGAGAACGAAGAGTTTGGACATGCCGCGGCTGCGGCGTGGGCCGGGCTGGCGCCGGCTGCGTCGACTGCGTGTCACGCCACCTCCAGGGTCATTGCGTCGGTCCTGCAGCGAAGCCGGGGTGCGCGAGCGCCAGGCATTGCACGAGGTCCGCCACGGCCGGATGCGGCGCGAACGTGCGCTCGCCCAGCCGGGCCACGGGCAGGATACCGCGCACGGCGTTGCAGAGCAGGACAGCGTCGGCGGTTTCGACGTCGGCCGCGGCCAGGCGGTCTTGCGCCGCACCGGTCTGCGACAGGAGCCACGCACGGCACGTGCCGGCCACCCCGCAACGGTCGATGCGCGGCGTCGACCAGCGATCGCCGTGGAGGACGAACAGGTTCGCCGCCGTCGCGCAGACCACGTCGCCTTCGGTGCTGCGCATCAGGCCTTCGTCGATCGACGGGTCCTGCCATTCGCCGCGGGCGAGGACTTGTTCGAGGCGATTGCAATGCTTGAGCCCGGCCAGCGCAGGCTGCACCGCGAGCCGGGTCTCGCACCAGCGCACGACCAGGCCGCCTTCGCGCCCGGGCGCGGGCAGCGGATGGCGCGAGAGCCGCCAGACCGGGGGTGCATCGACGTCCGGCGCATAACCGCGGCCGCCACCGCCGCGCGTGACGATCAGTTTCGCGACACCGTCGCCGGAATCGTCGAACAACTCGGCGAGCGTGGCGTCGATCGCGTTCGCCGACGGCATCGACAGCCGCAATCGCTCGGCGCCCGTCGCCAGGCGCGCGCGATGCGCGGCCCACCACGGAACCGTGCCCTGATGCACGCGCATCGTTTCGAACACGCCGTCGCCGTACGAGAATCCGCGCGCGTCGCCCGGCAACGCATCGATGCGCACCTCGCCGATGAACGAGCGTCCGCTCATTCGCCGGCACCCAGGGCGCGCAACAGCCCGCGCGCCTTCGCGCGTGTTTCGTCGAGTTCGCGCTGCGGGACCGAATCGATGACGATGCCTGCCCCCGTGCGGAAACGCAGCGTGTCGCCTTCCAGCTCCGCGCTGCGGATCAGGATGTTGAGATCCAGGTCGCCATCGCGGTTCAACCAGCCGAACGCGCCGGTGTACGCGCCGCGCCCCTGCCCTTCCAGCGCGGCGATGATCTGCATGCAGCGCACCTTGGGGCAACCGGTGATCGTGCCGCCGGGGAACACCGCGCGGATCACGTCGCCGGGCGTGGCATCGGCACGCAGGCGACCGCGCACGTTACTCACGATGTGATGGACGTGCGCGTAGCTCTCGACGGTCATCAACTCGTCGACCTCCACGCTGCCCGGCGTGCACACGCGACCGAGGTCGTTGCGCTCCAGGTCGATGAGCATCACGTGTTCGGCGCGTTCTTTCGGATGACCGACGAGTTCGCGGATGCGCGCGGCTTCATCGTCGCCGGGCAACCGCGGGCGCGTGCCGGCGATCGGGCGCGTTTCCACCGCATCGCCGCGAATCGAAACCAGGCGCTCGGGCGACGAGCTGACGACCGCCCAGTCCGGTCCCGCGAACAGCCCGGCGAACGGTGCGGGATTGGCGGTGCGCAAACGCTGGTGCAATTCGGCCGCCGGCAAGGGCGCATCGAAACGCGCACGCCAACCGCGCGAGAGATTCACTTGGAATACATCACCGGCGGCGAGGTGCTCGATGACGCGTTCGACGCCGTCAATGAAGCGCGCGGGTTCGTCTTCTTCGATCCTCGCCGGTGCGCGCCAGTCGGGGAGTTGCGACAAGGTGGAAGCAGCGTGCGCATCGGCGAGGATCGTATCGATCCATGCGCGCTGCGCCGCTTCGGCGATCGCGAACACCTCGCCCGTGGCGTGATCGCGCAACACCGCGGCGGGGCTACGCATCGCGTAGGCAACGGGAACGCGGCCTTCGGCCTGCGGCAAGCGCAGCACCGGTTCCACTTGCCCCGCCAGTTCGTAGGCAAGGAACACCACCCAGCCACCGCGGAACGGCCAGCGCGGCTCGTCGCGCGGCACGCGCGCGGCGCGCCACGCATCATCGAGCACGGAAAGAAAATCGCCGTCGCGTGCGCGCCCGGCCTGGTCGCGCACGACACCATCGCGCTCCAGCCGCACCGTTTGTCCGCCATCGACGAACAACATGTCCCAACGCCCCTGCGCGGTGCCGTGCGCGCTGGATTCCAGCAGCACGGGGTAACGCGCCGGCGCCTGCCGGTGCAGGGCCAGCAGGTCGAGGGTGGAATCGAGTGGGTGCGTGACGAGCACGGGCCAGTTTCCTGCGCGTGCCGTCAGGCCATCAGATACGGCGGAACACCAGCGTGCCGTTCGTGCCGCCGAAGCCGAAGCCGTTCGACACCGCGATGTCGATGGTCTTCTCGCGGGCCACGTTCGGCACGTAATCCAGGTCGCAGCCTTCGCCGGGATTGTCGAGGTTGATCGTCGGCGGAATGATGCCCGCGTGCAGCGCCATCACCGAGAACACCGCTTCGGCACCGCCGGCGGCGCCGAGCAGATGCCCCGTCATCGACTTGGTGGAGCTGACCATCGTCTTGTAGGCGTGCTCGCCGAGCGCGCGCTTGATCGCGAGCGTTTCGGCCACGTCGCCCAGCGGCGTGGAGGTGCCGTGCGCGTTGAGGTATTGCACCTGGTCGGCGTTGATCTTTGCGTCACGGAAGGCCGCGGCCATGCAACGCGCGGGGCCGTCGCCGTCTTCGCTCGGCGCGGTCATGTGGAAGGCGTCGGAGCTGGCGCCGAAACCGGCGAGCTCGCAGTAGATGCGCGCGCCGCGCGCCTTCGCGAATTCGTATTCCTCGAGGATGAGGATGCCGGCGCCGTCGCCGAGCACGAAGCCGTCGCGGTCCTTGTCCCACGGGCGCGAGGCGCGCGTCGGATCGTCGTTGCGCGTGGACATCGCCTTCATCGAGCAGAATCCGCCCATCGAGGTCGGCGTCGAACCGCGCTCCGCACCACCGGCGAACATCACGTCGGCGTCGCCATGCTGGATCATGCGCATGGCGATGCCGATCGAATGGTTCGACGTGGCGCACGCGGAGACCGCGGAGAAATTGGGACCCTTGGCGCCGGTGAGCAGCGACACCTGGCCCGGGACCATGTTGATGATCGTGCTGGGCACGTAGAAGGGTGAGATCTTGCGCGGGCCGCCTTCGTGCGCCTTGATCGTTTGCTCTTCGATGCCGAGCAGCCCGCCGATGCCCGAGCCGATGATCGCGCCGATGCGCTCGGCATTGGATTCGTCGATGACCAGGCCGGCGTCATCGCGCGCCATCAGCGAGGCGGCGACACCGTAATGGATGAACTCATCCATCTTCTTCGCTTCCTTCGTCGACACCCAGCGGGTGACGTCGAAGTCGCGCACTTCGCCGGCGATGCGCGTGGTCAGGTTGGACGCATCGAAGTGCGTCACCGGGCCGATGCCCGACCGCCCGTTGACGATGCCGTCCCACGTGCTAGCCAGGTCGTTGCCCAGCGGCGAGACGATGCCCATTCCCGTTACGACGACGCGACGCATAGAGTGCTCCTCGAATCTTTGAACCCGCCGGACGAAATGGTCACGTACGGCGGCGAATGCAATCGCAGAAACACACAGGGCCGCGAAAGCGGCCCCGTGGCTGCGACGTCAGGCCTTGCTTCAGGCCTTGACGTGCGCCTTGATGTAATCGATGGCCTGCTGCACCGAGGTGATCTTCTCGGCCTCTTCGTCCGGGATCTCGCACTCGAATTCCTCTTCGAGCGCCATCACCAGTTCGACGGTGTCGAGCGAGTCGGCGCCGAGGTCGTCGACGAACGAAGCGCTGTTGGTCACTTCTTCTTCCTTGACGCCAAGCTGTTCGATGACGATCTTCTTGACGCGTTCTTCGATGCTGCTCATGGATCGTGCTCCTCCAGGGAGTCTGTTCAGGCGGGTAGTGTAGTGGAAGCCGGGCGGCGGCGCGTGGAGGCCGATCCCGGATAGCCGGTGGGGTTGAGCGGGTTTGGCGGCGGGCCTGCCGTCAGGGCATGTACATGCCGCCGTTGACGTGCAGGGTCTCGCCGGTGATGTAGGCCGCCGACGGCCCGGCCAGGAAGGCTACGGCGCGGGCGATGTCCGTCGGTTCGCCGAGGCGGCCCAGCGCGATCTGGCCGACGAGCGCGGACCTGGCGTCCTCGGGCAGGCTCGCGGTCATGTCGGTGGCGATGAAGCCCGGGGCGACCACGTTCACGGTGATGCCGCGGCTGCCGATTTCCTTCGCGAGCGACTTGCTGAAGGCGATGATGCCGGCCTTCGCGGCGGCATAGTTCGCCTGCCCCGCATTGCCGGTGACGCCGATGACCGATGCGATGTTGATGATGCGGCCCTTGCGCGCCTTCATCATCGGGCGCATGACGGCCTTCGAGGTGCGGTAGACGCTGGTCAGGTTGGTGTCGAGGATCGCCTGCCAGTCTTCGTCCTTCATGCGCATCAGCAGGTTGTCGCGCGTGATGCCGGCATTGTTGACGAGGATGGAGACGCCGCCGAATTCCTTGCCGATCGCATCGATCAGCGCTTCGACCGACGGGCCATCGGTCACGTTCAACATGCGGCCGTGGCCGCCCTTGCGGGCAAGACGCTCGCCGATGGTGGCGGCGCCGCCATCGGTGGTTGCCGTGCCAATCACGGTCGCGCCGAGCGTGGCGAGTTCTTCGGCGATCGCCGCACCGATGCCGCGGCTTGCGCCGGTCACCAACGCGACTTCGCCTTTCAACGGTTGTTCGCTCATGCCTGGCTCCATTCGTTGAACGCCGATTCCATTTCGGCGGGCGTGCCGATGGCACGCGCGTCGAAGGATTTGTCGATGCGCTTGACCAGGCCCGTCAACACCTTGCCCGGCCCGCATTCGGCGATGCGCGTTGCGCCGCGCGCGCCGAGCGCCTGCACGCAACCGGTCCATTGCACCGGCAGGTAGAGCTGGCGCACGAGTGCGTCCCGGATGGATTGCGCGCCGTCGTGCACTTCGGCATCGACATTCTGCACGACCGGTCGATCCGGCGCGGACCACGCAAGCGCGTTCATCGCTTCGGACAAACGATTGGCCGCTTCGCGCATCAGCGGCGTATGCGAAGGCACGCTGACGGCGAGCTTCACCGCCTTGCGCACGCCGCGTGCGGCGAGCAGTTCGAGCGCGCGATCCACCGCGGCCGCGTGGCCACCGATGACGATCTGGCCCGGCGAGTTGTAATTCGCGGGAACGACGATCTCGTCGCCCGAGGCTTCCTTGCACACTTCGAGCACGAGTGCGTCTTCCGCGCCGAGCACGGCGGCCATCGCGCCGGTGCCGGCAGGCGCGGCGTCCTGCATCAGCTGGCCGCGCAGGCGGACGAGCTTCGCGCCGTCGTGAAGCGAGAGCGCACCGGCGGCGACGAGCGCCGCGTATTCGCCGAGACTGTGCCCGGCGAACAGCGCCGGCTGTGCACCACCGCGACCCAGCCATGCGCGCCATGCGGCGACGCCGGCGGCGAGGAGCGCCGGTTGCGTGAATTCGGTCTTGTTGAGTTGGTCTTCCGGGCCCTGCTGCGAAAGCGACCACAGATCCGCGCCCGCGCCTTCGGAGGCTTCGTCGAACGCCGCGCGCACGCGTGCATCGCCCGCGGCCAGTTCGGCGAGCATGCCGACCGATTGCGAACCCTGTCCGGGAAAAACGAAGGCGAGTTGGGGATTGCTCACGCGGTCACCCGTTGCGAAGAGGGCGGCATGATAAGTGCGTTCGCCGCGGGGCGTCTGTACGACGACGTATGTTGTGGAGCGCGAATGTCGCGCGTGGACTGCGGAGTTCGACACGCCGCGGGCGCGGCGCGAACGATCAGTAGCGAATCAGCGCCGAGCCCCACGTGAAGCCGCCGCCGAAGGCTTCCAGCAACACGAGTTGCCCGCGCTGCACCTTGCCCGCGCGCACCGCTTCGTCCAGCGCCAGCGGCACCGAACCCGAAGAGGTATTGCCGTGCTTGTCGACGGTGACGACCACGCGCTCCATCGGCATGTCCAGGCGCTTGGCCGTGGCTTCGATGATGCGCAGGTTCGCCTGGTGCGGGATCAGCCAGTCGATGTCGTGGCGATCCAGGCCGTTGGCCTCGAGGGCTTCCTCGACGACCGAATCCAGGGCCTTCACCGCGTGCTTGAACACGTCGTTGCCCGCCATCTGGATGCGCACGCCGCCGTTCTCCTCGGCCTTGAAGCCGACCGAGACGCCGACCGGGCTCCACAGCAATTCCTTCCTGCTGCCGTCGGCGTGCATGTGCGTGCTGAGGATGCCGGTGTCGGTGTCCGCCTTGAGCACGACCGCGCCCGCGCCGTCGCCGAACAGCACGCACGTGGTGCGGTCCGTCCAGTCGACCATGCGGGTCAGCGTTTCCGAACCCATCACCAACGCCGTCTTCGCCGCACCGGAACGAATGAACTTGTCGGCGACGGTGAGCGCGTAGATGAAACCCGAGCAGGCGGCGTTGACGTCGAACGCCGGGCAGCCGAGCGCGCCCAGGCGGTGTTGCACCAGGCACGCGGTCGACGGGAACACGAGGTCCGGCGTCGTCGTGCCCAGGATGATCAGGTCGAGTTCGGAGGCCTGCACGCCCGCGGCTTCAAGCGCGCGAACGGCGGCGTGGTACGCGAGATCGCCGGTGGTTTCGCCCTCGGCCGCCATATGGCGCTCGCGGATGCCCGTGCGTGAGGTGATCCACTCATCGCTGGTATCGACGAGCTTGGCGAGATCGTCGTTGGTGAGGATCTTTTCCGGCAGGTAGCTACCGGTACCGGCGATGCGCGCGAACACTTGGGTCATGCCCCTGCCCTGGATGGGTTGGCCTGGGGACGCCGGCGCGCTTGGGCGCCGGCGCCGCGATCGTCACTCTTCGACGATGCGGTTCTTCGACGGCACGACCTTCTTGCCGCGGTAGTAGCCGTCGGCGGTCACGTGGTGGCGCAGGTGCGTTTCGCCCGTGGTCGGATCGGTCGACAGCTGCTTGGCCGTCAAGGCGTCGTGCGAGCGGCGCATGCCGCGCTTGGACGGGGAAACACGGGACTTCTGGACAGCCATGGTCTTGCTCCGATGAAAGCTTTTTGAATTGTCGAGGGGCTGGTATCAGCCCTTCGGTTTGTCCTTCAGCGCGGACAGCCCAGCGAACGGGCTTGCGCGCTGTATTTCTTCTTCCGATGCGGTCCAGTCGCGCTCGACCGCCTCGGTACCGGGCGCCACGGGGACCACGGGGACGGCGAGGATGAGTTCGTCCTCCACCAGCTCCGCGAGCCGCAGCAGGCCATCGTCGCCGATCAACAGCGCCTCGTAGCCTTCCGGCAACGCGTTCTCCCCTTCCTCGTCGCGGATCAGACCGAGCCGTTGCACGATCTGTACCGGCAGTGCGAACTTCCTGAGGCTGCGCTGGCATTCCAGCGGGAGCTTCGCGTCGATCCGCAATTCGACGAAGGGGATGCGCAACATGTCCTGGCCGAATTCGACCTCGACGCGTGCACTGCCTTCGGTGTCCGCGAGCGCGCCCTTCAACCGGGGCATGCCGGCCAGCGGCAGCGCGCCTTCGAAGGTGCGTTGCGCGGCGACCATGCGCCAGGCGTCCAGTTGTTCCGGGAGCCCTCGCGGGTGACCGGCCAATTGGTTAGGCGTATCGGCGGACATAAGCCGGGAATTGTTAGGCACGCACCCCATCGGTGTCAAACCGCCGGACTTCGAACTGCTTGATAAGGCAGGGAATCGGACGGCAGACTGATGCGGAGATTGTCCACGGAAGCCTGCGTGACCACCACCCTTGTCCTCCTCATCGCCGCGGTGGTCCTCGTGGCCCTGTTCATCCTGCTGATGCGACGCCAGGCCGGCCGGGGCCGCCAGCGGGCCATGGCCGCGCTGCTGGACTCCGCCGACGCCCTCGAGGCGCGCCTGCGCGTGGCCCGGGCCGAGATCGAGGCCGTCGCCGGCGACGACGACAACCCGGTCCAGCAAGCCCTGCGCGAAATGCTTCGCCAGCGGCTGTGGCTCCAGCAGCACGGCCAGGCGGCCTCGCTGGACGAGCTGCAGGCCGTGCGCGCGTCGATCGACGCCGCCCGCGCCCAGATCGAGACCCAACTGGCCCGCATCGAGCGCGCCCGCGCGCCGCAAGCCTGACGCGATGCACCCAGCACCGTTGCGGCTCATCCTCGCCTCCACCTCGCCCTATCGGCGGGAGTTGCTCGGCCGGCTGCGCCTGCCCTTCGACGTGGTGCGGCCCGACGTCGACGAAACCCCGGCGCCGGGCGAATCCCCGGCTTCGCTGGTCCTGCGCCTGGCGCGCGCCAAGGCCGAAGCCGTCGCTGCCGCGCATCCGCATTCCTGGGTCATCGGTTCGGACCAGGTCGCCGACCGCGACGGCACGCCGCTGGGCAAGTCGGGCGATCGCGACACCGCCATCGCGCAACTGCTGTCGATGTCCGCGCGCACCGTGGTGTTCCGCACCGCGGTGAGCGTGCGGCGCGGCGATGTCGCGTTCGATTCGGTCGATTGCACGCGCGTGCGCTTCCGGCGCTTGTCGCGCGAGGAAGTCGAACGCTATGTCGATGCGGAACAACCCTTCGATTGCGCAGGCAGCTTCAAGTCCGAAGGATTCGGCATCGCCCTGTTCGATGCGATCGAAACGCACGATCCCACCGCATTGATCGGCCTGCCGATGATCGCGACGGCGCGCATGCTCCGCGCCGCAGGCTTCGCGCTGCCCTGAGGGTCAGTCGACGATCCGCAAGGGTTGTTCGGACCATTGCTCGACGCTGCCATCGCGCCCGGTCAGGCGCAACCCGAGCCAATGCACGCCGGGCGATACGGCGCCAACGCGCACGCGCGCGGTCCAGGCGACGTAGGGGTGCTGCGGATCGTTGGATTCGCGCCAGTAACCGCGAATGCCGACGTGCTGCTGCCCGTAATCGGCCAGTCCCACCACTTCGCCATCCAGCGTGACTTCCACGCGCGCGATGCCGACGCCATCCTTGAACGCCCAGCCGGCTGCTTCGAAATTGCGCGAAACGCGCGCCTTGGCCAGCGGCGAATCGATGTACGCCATCGCCGGTGCCGTGCATTCGCCGGTCGCGCGTTGCGACGGCATGCGGAACAACAGGAAACGCTGGCGCCCGTGGTCGATGTTCACCACGCGCGGCGGTGGCAACGGGCCAAGCATGTCGCACAGCGCGTGATAGTGCTGCAGCAAATCGCGGTACCGCACTTCGGACGCACCGACGACGAGCAGCAGCGGCTGCTCGCCAAGCGACGCGCGATCGTCCACGCGCAGCTTCCACAACGCCAGTTGCGGCGCGCGCCCGTGGGCCACGTTGAGGGCATGCGGCAGGACCGCGATGTCCGGCGCGTCGAGCGCGAACCCCAGCTCCGAACCGACCTTGAAGTTGTCGGCGACGATGCGCGCATCGCGCGGCATCTTCGCGCGCTCCTCGCGCACCGCTTCGGCCAGCGCATCCCAGCCGGCGAAATTGGCCGGATACCACTTCGCCGCCGCGAACCGCGCGCGCGCGGCGGAACTCGACACGACGACGTAATACCCGAGGATCGCGACCAACCCCGCCACCGCGAGCGCCCACGTCGCGCGGCGCCAGCCACGCGGCCATTGCGCGAGCGTCGCCGGCACGAGCGGCACCAACGCGTACAGGCCGGCGAGCGTCCAGTGGAAACTGATGCGTTCGTTGTCCGCGAAGAACCCGAGCAGGCAGAACGCAACCACGGTGCCGCCGCCGAGCAACGCGAAGTACTTCGCATGGTTGCGATCGTCCGCGCCCTGCCCGTGCCAGCCGCGCACCGCCGCATGCGCCATCGCGGCGAACAACAGCGGCGTGGCGAGCAGCGCCTGGATAACGAAGAACCACGCGCCGTCGAAATGGAAATCCCAGGGATGGCGATCGACGAGCTGGAAGCGCAGCCCCGCGTCGGCGTTGTCGAGGTTCCAGACGATGAGCGGCGTCCATGCGACCGCGCCGATCGCCAGCGCGACCCACGTGCGCACGTCCTTCAGGACGTGCCGCCCGCGCGGAATCATGAGCAACGCGACAAGCCCGACGCCGATCACGGCCGCGAAGCGATAGTGGCTCAATGCGCCGATGGCCAGGCCCGCGGCGAGTTCGAGCGCGCCGGCGGGGTCGACCTTGCGCAACAGGCGCGCACCGGCATCCACGCACAACAACGTCGCCAGCGCGAGCGGCACGTCGGGCACCGCGAGCAACCCGAGCGTGCCTCCCAACGGCAACAGCACCGCAAGCAAACCGGCCTGCCATGCGAAAACTTCGCCGGTGCGGTCGCCCTCCTCGGGCGCGCACGCTTGCCGCGCGATGCGCACGATCAGCCATGGCAGGACCATGCCGATCAACAGGAACGGCCAGCGCAAACCGAAGACATTGGTGCCTGCAACGGCCGTCCCGAGGCGCGCGAGCCACGCCGTCAGGCCGGGCACGTCGGAATAGGCGAGCGCGAGGTGCCGGCCCTCCTGCCAGTAGAAGGCTTCGTCGACGAACGGCGGCAGGCGCACCGCGACCAGCAACTTGATCGCAGCCACCGCGGCCCATGTCCACCCGAACGCGCGTCGTGCGCGTCGTGCGTCTTCTTCGTTCCGCATCGACCCCGGCCTCGTTAGACTCGAACTCGTACACTCCATCGAACATCGTGCCCAACCCAGCAGGAAGCGTATGTCTGCACTCCCGGCCGCGAAGATGCTACCCGATGCGCTCGGCCAGGCCCTCGGGGATGCCCAGGGCCAGGTCAACACGCTGATGCTGGGCAAGGCGCAGGAAGTCCGCCTGGCCTTCGTGGCGCTGTTGTCCGATGGTCACCTGTTGATCGAAGACCTGCCGGGCCTGGGCAAGACCACGCTCGCCCACGCGATGGCGGCCACGCTCGGCCTCGGATTCCAACGCGTGCAGTTCACCTCCGACCTGCTGCCGGCCGACATCCTCGGCGTATCGGTGTTCGATGCGCAATCCCGGCGCTTCGATTTCCATCCCGGACCGATCTTCGCGCACGTGCTGCTCGCCGACGAAATCAACCGTGCGCCGCCGCGCACGCAGAGCGCGCTGCTCGAAGCGATGGCCGAACACCAGGTGACCGTCGACGGGCGCACGCATGCCCTGCCCTCGCCGTTCTTCGTGATCGCCACGCAGAATCCGGTGGATCTGGCGGGCACGTATCCACTGCCCGATTCGCAGCTCGATCGCTTCCTGCTACGCCTCACCCTCGGCTATCCCGGCGAAGAGGCCGAACGCGAACTGCTCGCCGGCACCGACCGCCGTGAACTGATCGCGCAGGCCAAACCCGTCCTCGGCAATGCCGACGTGCTCGCGCTGCGCACCGCCGCGAGCGACGTGCACACCGGCGAGGCCCTGGTGTCGTACGTGCAGGCCTTGCTCGCGCGCAGCCGGCGCCATCCGGGCGTGCGCGTCGGGCTCTCGCCGCGCGCGGGGCTGGCCTTGCTCCGTGCGGCGCGTGCGTACGCGTTGTTGCTCGGTCGCGAACACGTCGTCCCCGAAGACGTGCAGGCCTTGTTCGCGCCCGTCGCCGCGCATCGCCTGGCTGCGGACGCCGACGCCGGCGATGGGGCATCGCTGGCGCGCGCGATCCTGCACGCGGTTCCCGTCGACTGACGATGCGCGCGCCGCTGCACGCGCTGCGCGCACGGCTGGAGGCCTTCGCGCGCCCGCGCGGGCCCGAAGCGGTGCCGATCCAACTCCACCGCGGCCGCATCTACGTGCTGCCCACGCGCTTCGGCCTGTTCTTTTCCGCCGCGCTGATGGCGATGGGCCTGGGTGCGCTCAACTACAACAACAATCCGGCCTTGTTGCTGATGCTGCTGCTCGCAGGCGCGGCGATGACGAGCCTGCTCAGCGCGCACCTGCAGTTGAGCGGCATGCGCTTCGTCGCCGTCGGCGGCGACCCCGTGCCGGCCGGCACGCCCATCCTCGTCCGCATCCACGCGCGCGCCGATCGGCGCGGCCGCGCGCGCCGCGGCTTGCGCGTGGATTGCGGCGGCGGCGCCGGCAAGTTGTCGTTGGACAATTGCGCCGGCGACGTGGAAATCGCGCTGCCGACGGCGCAACGCGGCTGGTTCGACGTGCCGCGGCTGCGCGTGTCGACCACGCGCCCGCTCGGCATCGTGCGCGCGTGGTCGTGGATCTGGCCCGAGCAACCCCTGCTCGTGTATCCGCATCCCGAAGCCGATGGCCCACCGCTGCCCGAAGGCGCGGGCGAAGCCGCGGCCGCGCGCCTGCATCCGCTCGGCGACGACGTGCATCATCTGCGCGCATACCGTCGCGGCGATCCGCCGCGCACCATCGCGTGGAAACCCACGGCGCGCCACGGCAACCTGCTGGTGCGCGAATACGAGCGCCCGCAATCGGCGGACATCGTGCTCGACTGGCAAGCGTTGCATGGCCTTGAAACCGAGGCGCGCATTCGTCGCCTCGCACGCTGGGTCGACGAAGCCGAACGCGATGCGCGGCGTTATCGCCTCGTGGTGCCGGGGCATGCGCCGATCGGCCCGGCGCACGGGCCCGCGCATCGCCATGCGTGCCTGCGCGCGCTCGCCCTGCTGCCGGGGCACGCATGAGCGCGACGCCGTCCACCACGCGCATCCGCCTGGATCCGCGCTCGCGCGCGATGGTGCTCGTCGCAGGCGCCGCGTGCGTGACGCCCTTGCTGTTGCGGTTGGAACCGAAACTCGCGACCGGGATCGCGGTCGCCTGCATCGCCGTCGCGCTGGGGTCATGGCGGCGTCCGTTGGCGGCGTGGTTGCGCGCCGTCCTCGCGCTCGGCATGGCCGGCGTGGTGTTCGCATCGATGGGCGTCAACTTCGGACGCGATACCGGTTGCGCGATCCTCGCCGCGATGCTCGCGGTCAAGCCCGCCGAAACCGACAGCGTGCGCGACGCGCGCAGCCTGCTGGGCTTCGCGTTGTTCGCGCCATTCGCGACCTTCCTCCTCGACCAGGGCCCGTTGTCGCTCGGCATGGGCCTGGTCGCCGTGGTCTGCGCATTGATCGCGATGCAGCGCCTGTCGGACCTGGAATCCGGCGAACTGGCGGACGACACGCCGTGGTGGAGACGGCTGGCGAGTACCGGCCGGATGATCGGCCTCGGGCTGCCGATCGCGTTGGCGGCGTTCTGGCTGTTCCCGCGCCTGGCCTCGCCCTTGTGGGGCGTGCCGGACCGCGCGATCTCGCGCCCGGGCCTGGCCGACAGCATGTCGCCGGGGCGATGGGAAGAGCTGATGTTCGACGATACGCCCGCCGCGCGCGTGCGCTTCTTCGGGCGCACGCCGCCGACGGATGAAATGTATTTCCGCGGCCCGGTGTTCAGCGATTTCGATGGTCGCACGTGGTCGCGCGGGCCCTGGTCCTCGGCCTATCCGGTCGCGCCCGTGGAGGGCGCGCGCGTGCAGTGGGACTACGAGTTGTCGATGGAGCCGACCGACCGTCGGCAGCTCATCGCGCTGGACGTTCCGCTGTCGGCGCCCCCCAACGCATTCTTCGGCGAAGATCGCGCCTTGCGGGTCGAACGTCCGCTGGATGCGGTGACGCGCTGGCGCATGCGGTCGGGCAACGTGGCGCACTTCGGCGCGCAGGCGCTCGCGCCGTTCCTCCGCGCCCGCAACCTGCAATTGCCGCAGGGCTTCAATCCACGCACGATTGCGCTAGCGCAACAATGGCGGCAAGCCGCGGGGAACGACGATGCGGCGATCGCGCGTCGCGCGCTCGACTGGTTCGGCCGCGACTTCGGTTACACGCTGGCGTCCTCGCTCGCGGGGCGCAATGCGGTCGATCAGTTCCTGTTCGTCGACAAGCGCGGGTATTGCGAGCAATTCAGCTCGTCCTTCGTCGTGCTGATGCGCGCGGCGGGGATTCCCGCGCGCGTGGTCGGCGGTTATGCGGGGGCGGATTACAACCCGGTCGGCGACTATTGGATCGTGCGTCGCTCCGACGCGCACGCCTGGGCCGAAGTGTGGCTGGCCGGCCGCGGGTGGGTGCGCATGGATCCGACCGCGGCAGTGGCGCCGGAGCGCGTGTTCGACACGCTCGCCGACCGCGCGGCCGCGGGCGACCTGCTGGCCTCGCTGCAACCGATGTGGAATGTCGGCGACTGGATGTTGAGCGGGTGGAACGAGTTCGTGCTCGGCTTCAACGCCGATCGCCAGCGGGCCTTGTTCCGTCCCTTCGGCCTGGGCGACATCGACACCGAGATGCTGCTGATGCTGTTCGCGCTCGTCGCGCTGTCGTGCCTGGCCGCGACGGTCTGGCTCCTGAGCCGCGATGCGCGGGAGCGCGACCCCCTGCTGCGGGCCTGGCACCGCCTCGGGGGCCGTTACGGAAAACTGGGCCTGGCGCGCGCGCCGCACGAGCCCGCGCTGGACTGGGCCGAGCGGGTCCACCGCGCGCGGGCGGAGGGCGACGAGGCGCTGCGCGGCCTCGGCCTGCGATTCAGCCGGTGGCGGTACGGGATCGGTCCGGGGGAAGCCGACGAATCGCTGAACGCCCTGCTCCGGGACCTGCGCGCGCACCGCCCGTAACGCCGGCTGCGCGTATCTTGTGCATCATTGAAGCCCTGGCGGGACGCACCCTTGGGAGACGTGCCATGACAACGTTCCGATACGCGGCGCTGGCCGTGGCGAGTGTCCTGCTCGCCGCCTGCGTGACACAACCGGTGCCCTTGCAGGGCGACTATCTGGCGATGACGCCGCGCGATGCCGCGGCGGCGCAGCAGACCGGTTCGGTCGTGCGCTGGGGCGGCCGCATCGTGCAGACGCTGCCCCGCGACGACAACACGTGTTTCGAAGTGTTGGCCACGCCGCTGGATTCCAGCGCGCGCCCGCACTACAACTCCGACACCGACGACGGCCGTTTCATCGCATGCCGCAACGGGTTCTACGACCCGGCGGTGTTCGAACCCAACCGCGAAGTGACCTTCACCGGCCGCATCGAGGCGTTCGACACGCGCAAGATCGGCGACCACGACTACCGCTTCCCGCGCGTCGCCGCGGACGTCGTCTATCTGTGGCCGATCCGGGAACGCGTGGATGTGCTGACGTATCCGGCGCCGTGGCCGTGGTGGGGTTACTGGTAAGCGAGCGCGCTTACTTCGGCGTTCCGAACCGCCCCAACGGCGCACCTGCCAGCAAGTGCAGGTGCAACTGGAACACCGTCTGCCCGCCATTGGCGTTGCAGTTGATCACCACGCGATACCCGTCTTCGGCGAAGCCTTCCTGCCGCGCATATTCCGCGGCGGCGTAGGCCAGCTTGCCGACGATCTGCGCTTGCGAGGGCTTCATCGCATCCAGCGTGCGCACGGTTTCCTTCGGTACGAACAGCACGTGCACCGGCGCTTGCGGCGCGATGTCGCGGAACGCGAAGACGTCGTCGTTTTCATAGACGATGTCGGCCGGGATCTCGCGACGCGCGATGCGATGAAAGATGGTGTCGTCGTTGTTCATGTCATCTCACTCCTCGTCCCGAACGCATGCGACAGCGTGCCACGGTCCACGTATTCCAGTTCGCCACCCAACGGAACGCCGTGCGCGAGCCGGCTCGGCCGCACGCCGTGGCGTCGCGCGAGTTGCGCCAGGTAATGCGCGGTGGCTTCGCCTTCGACCGTCGGGTTGGTGGCGATGATGAGTTCCTGCACCTCGCCCTCGCCCATGCGCGCGTCCAGTTGATCCAGGCCGAGTTCGCGCGGGCCGATGCCGTCGAGCGGGCTGAGCTTTCCCTGCAGGATGAAGTAAAGCCCGCGATAACCCGTCGCCTGTTCGATCGCCAGGCGATCGGCCGGCGACTCCACCGCGCAGAGCAGGTGCGCGTCGCGCGAGGCGCTCGCGCAGATCGCGCACAACTCCATTTCGGTGAAGTCGCGGCAGCGCGCGCAATGGCGGATCTGCTCGACCGCTTGCGCGAGCACGTCCGCCAAGCGCTTGCCGCCGACGCGCTCGCGTTCGAGCACGTGGTAGGCCATGCGCTGCGCCGACTTCGGGCCGACGCCCGGCAGCACGCGCAGCGCTTCGATGAGTTGATCGATCAATGCCACGGCGTGAAATCGGCGCCGGTCAGAACGGCATCTTCATGCCCGGGGGAATCGGCATGCCGGCGGTCGCCGCGGACATGCGCGACTGCGATTCGGCATTGACCTTGTTGACCGCGTCGTTGAAGGCCGCGGCGATCAGGTCTTCGGCCATTTCCGGATCGGCCATGACCGAGGGATCGATGCGGACCTTGCGGCATTCCATGCGGCCGCTGATCGTCACGTTCACCATGCCGCCGCCGGACTGGCCGGTCACTTCGAGCTTGGCGAGTTCTTCCTGCGCGCGCTGCATGTTTTCCTGCATCTTCTGCGCTTGCTGCATGAGCTGGGCGATGTTTCCCTTCATGGGGGCGTTCTCTCGTGTGGGGCGACGGGGCGGTCAGGCCTCGTCGAAGGGGCGGATGGAATCGGGCACGACGCTCGCGCCGTGGCGCTGCATCAGGCGCTGCACGTCGGGGTCGCCGAGGAAGGCTTGTTCGGCGGCGACCTGGCGCGCGTCGCGTTCGCGCGCGGTGCGCTGGTGCAGCGTTTCGCCGCGCGCCACTTCGGATTCGAAACGAATCTGCGGCGTCGCGCCGAGCGTGCGCGCGAGCGCGTCGGCGAGCCGTTTCACCAGGCCATCGGCCTTCAGGTGATCGTCGCCCGGCGACAGCGAAAGGCGCAGGACACCGTCGTCGTAGGCGATGAAACCGGCGTGCGCCGCGAGTTCCTTCGCGGGGCCGCCGAGACCGAGATTGGCCGCGATTTCGGGCCAGGTGGTGGCGTCGAGGATCGTGCTGGACGTCGCGGCCTGCGTAACGGGCTGCGAAGCGGGTTGGGAAATCGGTGGCGCAGGCGCCACGCGGCGTTCGGGCTCGCGCACCGGGGCGATGGGTTGCGGCGCGGCGTCGCGAACCGGTGGAACAGGTGGCGCTGCCTGCGGGGCACGCGGCGGCGGCGCATCCATCGAGAGCGCTTCGCGCGCGGCCTTCGGACCACGCACCTCACCCCCCGTCGCGGCAGCTGGCTTGCCGCTTCCCGTGTCCGCCGCGGTTGCGCCCGGCCTGAACGCCAACATCCGCAACACCGTCATCTCGAATCCGGCGCGCGCGCTCGGCGCGAGCGCGAGGTCGCGGCCGCCGTTCAATGCCATCTGGTACCAGAGTTGCACGAGTTCGGGCCGCAACTTCGCGGCGAGCGCATCGACCGGAACAGGGTCCTCGTCGATTTCGGCGTTCGGAACGAGCTGGCGCACCTGCACGCGATGCAGCGCATCGGCCAGCGCATCGAGCACGCCGTTCCAGTCGGGCGAGAAGTCGGCGAGCGTGCCGACGATCCCGAGCATCCGCGCGCCGTCACCCTCGGCGAGCGCGTCGAGCAAACCGGCGATCTGTGTGCGATCCACGGTACCGAGCATCGCGGCGACGGCGGCATCGTCGAGCTGGCTGCCGGTGTAGGCGATGGCCTGGTCCAGCAGCGAGAGGCCATCGCGCAGGCTGCCGTCGGCGGCGCGCGCGAGCTGGCGGATGGCGCCGGGCTGCGCGGGAATCCCTTCGGCGTCCAGGATCTTCGCGATCTGGCCCGTGATCTGCGCCTCGTCCAGCCGCTTGAGATTGAATTGCAGGCAGCGCGAAAGGACGGTGACCGGGAGCTTCTGCGGGTCGGTCGTCGCCAGCAGGAACTTCACGTGGCCCGGCGGCTCCTCCAGAGTCTTGAGCAGCGCGTTGAAGGCCGACTTCGACAGCATGTGGACTTCGTCGATCAGGTAGACCTTCACCCGGCCGCGGCTCGGCATGTACTGCGCGTTGTCGATCAGCTCGCGGACGTCGTCCACGCCGGTGTTGCTGGCCGCGTCGATCTCCAGCAGGTCGACGAAGCGGCCCGCGTCGATGTCGCGGCACGCGTTGCACTCGCCGCACGGTTCGGCGGACGTGCCGCGCTCGCAATTCAGCGACTTGGCGAAGATGCGCGCGATGGTCGTCTTGCCCACCCCGCGCGTGCCGGTGAACAGGAAGGCGTGGTGCACCCGCCCGGAATCGAGCGCATTGGTGAGCGCCCGCACGACATGTTCCTGACCGACGAGCTCCGCGAACCGCCGGGGCCGCCATTTCCGCGCAAGGACGAGATAAGACATGCGTGAATGATGCCACGTCGCCGGAATGGCGATGACCCCGCCGACTGACCTCGGCACCCGCATCGACCGATACCGTTGCTGCCTTCCGGCCCTGGCGGGATTTTCGATCTAGCGTCGCGAGGGGCCGGCGGGGCCACCATGGACTGTTTCAGCGCGACGGCCCGCCTTGGCGGGCCGTCGCGGAATGTGGCGGAGAGAGCGGGATTCGAACCCGCGAAGCGGGGTTTAGCCGCTTACACACTTTCCAGGCGTGCTCCTTCAACCGCTCGGACACCTCTCCGCTGGAACCCCTGGGGCGGCTTGCGGCCGACGTTCGGGCCGCGAATTCTAGCCCCCGCCCCTGCGCCGAACAAGCGCGGGCGTCCCGGATTCACTCCGGATGCAGCCAATCCGCATCGCCTTGCGCATAGCGTTCATGCTTCCAGATGGGGACGCGCTGCTTCACTTCGTCGATGATCCACCGGCAGGCGGCGAAGGCGGCGTCGCGGTGCGCGGCGGCCACGCCGACCCAAACGGCGAGTTCGCCGATCGCCAGCTCGCCCGTCCGGTGGACGCAGCGCGCGTCGAGGATCGCAAAACGCTCGCAGGCCTCCCCCAACACGCGCTCGCCTTCGGCCTGCGCCAACGCGGCGTAGGCCTCGTAGCGCAGGCCGGTCACTGCGCGACCGGCGTTGTGGTCGCGCACCCAACCTTCGAAGCTCGCGTACCCGCCCCCGCGCGCGTCGAGCAATTGCGCGCGCAGCGGCGCCACGTCGAAAGCTTGATCGGACAGCGCGAACCGATTCATTTCAACCGCCCGACACCGGCGGGATGAAGGCGATCTCGCTGCCGTCGCGCGGCGCGTCTTCCCAGCGCGCGAATCGTCCGTCGACCGCGACGCGCAATCGGTCCGCGGTGAGCGCGAAGCCGTAACGCGCGCGGAGTTCCAGGTACAGCACGCGCAAATCGGGCGCGTTGGTATCGAACGTCTCGTGTTCGATTTCGGCCACGTCGCGCAGCGAGGCGAAGTAGAGCACCGTCACCCGCGCGCTCATCGCACGTCACCGACGTCGTGCCTGCCGCCGCGTTTGCCCGTCAGCTTCGCGGGCCCGAGGACGATCGCGTGCGTCAGCGCCTTGCACATGTCGTAGACGGTGAGCGCCGCGACGGTCGCGCCGGTCAGCGCTTCCATTTCCACGCCCGTGCGGTGGGTCGTGCGCACCGTGCAGGCGATGGTGAGTTCGCGTTCGCCCGACCAGTCGATCGTGATCTTGCAAGCATCGATCGGCAGGGGATGGCAGAACGGGATCAGCTCCCAGGTTTTCTTCACCGCCATCGTGCCGGCGATGATCGCGGTGTCGACGATCGCGCCCTTCGCGCTGCGCAGGCCGCTCGCGCGCAGTTGGCGCGCAATGTGGGCGGGGAATTTCACGCGGCACGCGGCGCTCGCGGCGCGCGCGGTGATCGCCTTGCCGGCGACATCCACCATCGCGGGGCGGCCTTCGGCGGACACATGCGTGAGTGTCTTCTTGCGCGCCATCTTCAGCCGCCCACCAGGTACATCTCGACATGGCGTCGCGAGGTCGTCGCCGCGCCGCGGATCTCGCTGTAGCGATCCGCGCGGCGCGCCCACGCTTGCGCGAGTGCCTCCACCACGGCAGCCTCGCCCTGCCGCGCGAGCGTGCGAAACGGTTGCCCCTCGGCGGCGAACAGGCAGGTGTACAGCGTGCCGTCCGCCGACACGCGTGCGCGGTGGCAGTCGCCGCAGAACGGCAAGGTGACCGAACTGACGAAACCCACTTCGCCCGCGCCGTCTTCATAGGCGTAACGTGCTGCAACTTCGCCGCGGTAATTCGGATCGAGCGCGCGCAGCGGCCAGTGCGCATGCAGGCGATCGCGCAGTTCGGCCGATGGCACGACGTTCTCGCGACGCCACCCGTTGCACGTGCCCACGTCCATGTATTCGATGAAGCGCAGCACGTGACCGTGCGTGCGCGCGAATTCCGCGAGCGGCAACACCTCGCCTTCGTTCACGCCGCGCTGCACGACGCAATTGAGCTTGATCGGTGCGAAGCCCGCTGCCCGCGCCGCGGCAATCCCCGCAAGCACCGCTTCGATGCGGCCCCGTCCACCGGACATCGCGGAAAACATCTCCGGCGACAACGCATCCAGGCTCACCGTGATGCGATGCAGGCCGGCTTCGCGCAAGGCCTGCGCATGCGCCGTCAGCAGACTGCCGTTGGTGGTCAACGCAAGATCATCCAGACCGTCGATGCGCGCCAGGCGCCGCACGAGATCCGGCAGGCCTTTGCGCAACAGCGGTTCGCCGCCGGTCAAGCGCAATTTGCGCACGCCCACGCGTACGAAGCCGCGCACCAGCGTTTCGATTTCGTCGAAGGACAGGCGCGCGGCCGCATCCAGCCCATGATCGTCGGGAATGCGATCGGCCGGCATGCAGTACGGGCAACGGAAGTTGCATGCGTCGATCACCGACAGGCGCAGGTCGCGTAACGGGCGGCCGAGCGCATCCAGCGGGTGCGCACGCATCGGAACGAAAGGCACCTGCGCGCTCATCGCATCGGCGCCATCGCGGCCGTCGTCGGTGCCAGCGCGAACACTTCGCCGGCGTGCGCGATGCGATGCCCGCGCACTTCCAGGTGCGCGCCGTCGGTTTCGCTCGCGTAGTGATACAGGCAGCAGCGTGCGAGCAGCTGCGGCGGATACTCGCGTTCCAGATCCTCGATGCCGCTGTGCGAGGGATTGCCGTGCAAGGCGCAATCGTGGAAGACGATCTCGCCGGCGTCGGCGAACTTCGCGAGTTGCTCCGCGATCGGCCGCGTGTCGCCCGTCCACACCATGCTGCCGCGCAGGCGCAGGCCGAAGCTGGTGTCGGGCCAGTGGTGGCGCGTCGGGAACACTTCCATGCGCACGCCGTCGTGCCAGAAGTGATCGCCGACGGGCACCAGGTGGAAGGCATCCCAGAAATTGGCGCCGCCTTCGGCAAGCACGTTGGGGTAGGAGGCAATGCGTTGCTGCAACACGGGCACCAGCGGCGCGGGGACATACAGCGCGACGCGACCGCGCAGCGCATCGTCCCAATAACTCGCGCCGAAGAGGCGTTCGAACCCGCCGACATGGTCCAGGTGCGCATGCGTGACGAACACCGCGCGCGGCGCCTGCCCGTAGTGCGCGAAGTAGTGCGTGAGACCGTCGTGGCCACAGTCGATCGCCAGCCACGGCGCGCCGTCGCGTTCGATCGTCGCCATCGCCGAACCCAGTTCGGTGGCGAAGGCGTTGCCGACGCCCTGCAGGCGCAGGGACCAAGCCGCGGCGGTCATTTCAGTAGCCCTTGTTCCATTGCGCTTCGTAGGCCTCGCGCAAGCGATCGAAGTCCCGCTCGACGTCGTCGGTGCCGCGCTCGCCGCGCAGTTTCAGCAGTGAACGCTTCAGGCGCGCGAGGTTGCGTTCACGCCATTTCGTGGCGGGGATGCGCAGCACGCAGCGGTCCAGGTCGATCATCCAGCCATTGCCCGCGTCGTCGAAGAGCAGATTGTGGGCGTTGAGGTCGGCGTGGTCGAGGCCGGCGCGGTGGAAGCGCGCGACCAGGCGTCCGGCCGCTTCCCATGGGGCGGTGTCGCCGGGGGTGTTCGCGCGGTGGCCGAGGGAATGCACGTGTTCGATGCGTTCGAGCAGGATCGCCGCGCGATAACGGTGGCCCTTGCGCACGTAATACGCGGCGATCGGTGCAGGCACCGGCAACTGCTTCTTGCGCAGTGCGCGCAACAGGCGGAACTCGGCGAAGCTGCGCACGCGGTCGTTGCCGCGCCAGAGGTGGCGGTCGCGGCTGATGCGCGCGGCCAGGCCCCCGCGCAGGTAATGCCGCAACACCGCGCCGCCGAAGGGCCCGTCGACGAACCACGCCGCCCCGCGCCCGCCCGATGAAACCGGGTGGGCGTGGCTGCCCCAGTGCTGTGGATCGAACCATTCGGGCACCGCGTGCTCCACGCCTGCTTGCCGCAGGTGCGTGCGGTCGAACAGAATCGCCCCATACCCCAGTCCCTCGCGGAACGGCGTCAGGCTTTCATTTGCGTCGAACGCGGCCATGTCCCAACGAGTCTAGCAAGCAACGTGCCTGCAACGTCGCCCCCTCCCCGCTCGCTGTGCCTGCTGCGCCTTTCGGCGCTGGGCGACGTGACCCATGTCGTTCCGCTGGTCCGCACGCTGCGCCAGGCCTGGCCGGAGACGGCGATCACCTGGGTCGTGGGTACGGGCGAGTTCAAGTTGCTGGAGGGGCTGCCGGGCGTGGAGTTCCTCGTCTACGACAAGCGCAGCGGGCTCGGTGGCATGTTGGCGTTGCGCCGGGCAATGGCCGGCCGGAAGTTCGATGCGCTGCTGCTGATGCAGGTGGCGATGCGCGCGAACCTGCTCTCGGCTTGCATCCCGGCCGAGCGTCGCATCGGGTACGACGCCGCGCGTTCGAAGGATCTGCACGGTTTGTTCGTCAACGAACGCATCGCCGATCGCCCGGGCATCCACGTGCTCGATGCGATCGGGAGTTTCTGCGAGCCGTTGGGCATCGTGCAGAACGAAGTGGTCTGGAACATGCCGGTGCCCGAGTCGGCGCACGACTGGGCGCGGGCGCAATGGGACGAAGACGGGGCGCCGACATTGGTCGTGTCGCCGTGTTCGAGCCACGTGCTGCGTAACTGGCGCGCGGAGCGTTACGCGGCGGTGGCCGATCACGCGGTCTCGAAAGGGTGGCGCGTCGTGCTCTGCGGCGGGCGCAGTGCATTGGAACGTTCGGTCGCCGACGCGATCCTCGCTGCGATGCAGTCCCCCGCGCTCGACCTCGTGGGCAAGGACACCTTGAAACAGTTGCCGGCGCTGCTCGCTCGCGCGGACCTGGTGATGACACCCGACTCCGGCCCGACGCACATCGCCAATGCAATGGGCACCAAGGTGCTGGGGCTGCACGCGCCGAGCAATCCGCGCCGCAGCGGGCCGTATTCGGACCTGCGTTATTGCGTCGATCGTTACGACGCCGCCGCGCGCAAGTTCCTCGGCAAATCGGCCGACGAACTGCCGTGGGGAACCAAGATCGAACGCGAAGGCGCGATGGACCTGATCACCGTGGACGATGCGGTGCAGGCGTTCGAACGGTTTTGCGCGGATCGGCGGGCTGGGCGGTATTAGCCGTCGCTTTCTGAGGCGCTCCCCTCCGCTTTCGCCCGAGCCTTCATCCGTGGGTGCGAAGCAAGCTTCGCACTGGCCGGATCGTCGTCCTGGCAAATCGAAGAGGACGACAACTGAATCTCGGTGAGCCTCGCTGCGTGACGTGGTGTGGTGCACTGGAGCGCGGCCATGGATGGCCGCGCGCTCGCGACTCGGTGGGCAGGATGCCGCGTCCGTGGAGCGACAAGGGCACCACACCACGTCACGTGGCGAGGCGTCAGACCGAGTGCGGCTGTTGCTTTGGCATAAAAAAAACGCCCCGTTCAGGGGCGTTTTCTTTTATGGCGGAGAGGGAGGGATTCGAACCCTCGGTGCGCTATAAACGCACGCCTGATTTCGAGTCAGGTACATTCAACCGCTCTGCCACCTCTCCTGGAAGCGGGCGTGCCCGGGCGTTTCTGCAAAAGCCGCCGGGCTGCGGGGCGTGCATGATAAGCGTGTGCCTCGCGCGGGACAAGCGCGGGTAGACTGTGCGCCCCCGTTCCCTCATCGCGGCGCGCCCATGTCCGAACTCCTGGTCCCGGTCTCCTACGGCGAACTCCTCGACAAGATCGCGATCCTGCAGATCAAGTCCGAGCGCATGACCGACCCCGCCAAGCTGGCGAACGTCCGTAACGAACTCTCCGCACTCGAGAAGACCTGGATGGCGCATCCGGCCGCCGGCGGCGACGTCGCCAAGTTGCGCGCCGACCTCAAGGCCGTGAACGAACGGCTCTGGGTGATCGAGGATGACATTCGGGTGAAGGAGAAGGACCAGGCCTTCGACGCCGAATTCGTGCGCCTTGCGCGCAGCGTGTATTTCGAGAACGACGAACGCGCCCGCATCAAGAAGGACATCAACCTCGCGCTGGGCTCGGCCTACGTCGAGGAGAAGTCGTACCAGGACTACCGCTCCGGCGCCGCGCCCTGAAGGCGCCGGCTCCGTGGGGTGGCGTACGGACAACGTGACGGCCTCCGCGGTTCGGGAGGTTCGCGTGGCATGCACGGCCGGATCGCAACGATCATGCCGTTGATGAATGCAACTCCCCTCGCGGGCCCTCCCTCCTCGTCTTCCGCCATGATCGAATTCGGACACCTGACCCACGTCGGCCTGCGTCGGGAATTGAACGAGGACACCTACTACGGCGACAGCGAGCTGGGGTTGTGGCTCGTTGCCGACGGAATGGGCGGCCACGAATACGGCGAGGTCGCCAGTGCGCTGGCGCGCGAGACGATCGTGCGCGAAGTGCGCGACGGCACGCCGCTCGCGCAGGCGATCCGCATCGCCGACGAAGAAATCATCCGCGCTTCGCGCCGTCGCAACGACGCGCTGCCGATGGGCACCACCGTCGTCGCCGCGCGGATTTCCGGCAATCGTTTCGAAGTCGCTTGGGTCGGCGACAGCCGCGTGTACATCTGGCGCGAAGGGCACCTGGCGCAGTTGTCGCAGGATCATTCCTACGTGCAGGAGTTGATCGCGCAGGGCGCGATCTCCGCCGAACAGGCGCGCAGCCATCCGCATCGCAACGTGGTGACGCAGGCGCTGGGCGTGACCGATCCGAACCAGCTCAACGTCGAAACCATGACCGGCGAATTGCGCCCGGGCATGCAATTGCTGTTGTGCAGCGACGGGCTGACCGAGGAAGTCGAGGACGGCAACATCGCCGACGTGCTCGGTCACGACGAATGTAGCGCGCAGGAGTGCGTCGATACGCTGGTGGCGGCGGCGCTGGACGGCGGTGGATCGGACAACGTGACCGTGGTGCTGGTCCGGCGCCACTGATTCGCTCTGCGAAGGGGCTACTCCACCCGGTGTTACGCGGGCAGGAGCACGGCCGGTTCGTCTTCTTCCAGCAAGACATCCCAGACCGCGCGGCCGGCTTTCTTCCGAAGGGTGGCCAGCCGCGCATCGTGCGCGGCCAGTTCGTCGACGGTGGCCGTGATGCGCGGGCGCGGTCCGCCGCTGGCGGCGAATTCGGCGACCACAGCGCGCGCCGGATCCTCGGCGGCGGCGAAGCCGATCTCGCCCTGCCCCGAGGTCAGCGCAAGGTAGGCCTCGGCGAGCAGTTGGGCGTCGAGCAGCGCGCCGTGCAACTGGCGATGCGAGTTGTCTACGCCGAGGCGGCGGCACAGCGCATCGAGCGAGTTGCGCTGGCCGGGGAAACGTTGGCGCGCCAGTGCGAGGGAGTCTTCGACGTTGCAGCGATCGCGCACGCACCCCAGGTGCGCGCCGATCCGCGACAGTTCGTAGTCGAGGAAGCCCAGGTCGAAGGCGGCGTTGTGGATCACGAGTTCCGCGCCTTCGATGAAGGCGAGGAATTCATCGACGATCTCTTCGAACTTCGGTTTGTCGGCCAGAAACTCCAGCGTCAGGCCGGTGACTTCCTGCGCGCCGGGTTCGAAGATGCAATCGGGCTTGAGGTAACGCTGGAACGTGCGGCCGGTCGGGCGGCGCTCCACGAGTTCGACGCAACCGATTTCCACCACGCGATTGCCCTTGTCCCAGGACAAGCCCGTGGTTTCGGTATCGAGCACCACCTGCCTCATTGCGTCGCCATCCCCTTGAACTTCAGTGCCTGGTCGCGCGCGAGTTGGTCGACGCGCTCGTTGTCCGGATCGCCGCTGTGCCCCTTCACCCAACGCCAGTCGATGGTGTGGCGCTGCGTGGCGGCGTGCAGGCGCTCCCACAGGTCGCGATTCTTGACCGGATCGCCTGCCGCTGTCTTCCAGTTCCTGCGCACCCAGTTCGGCATCCAGTCGCAGATGCCTTGGCGAACGTACTGCGAGTCGGTGAACAGGACGATCGTGCAGGCTTCGCTGAGCGATTCCAGGCCGGAAATCGCGGCCATGAGTTCCATGCGGTTGTTCGTCGTGTGCGCTTCGCCGCCGACGACTTCGCGCTCGCGCCCCTTGTAACGCAGCAACGCCGCGTATCCGCCGGGACCGGGATTGCCGAGGCACGCGCCGTCGGTATGCACTTCCACCTGCTTGCCCGTCATGCGGCGGGCACGCCGTTGGACAGACGCACGAGGGGACGGGGGCGGATCGGGATCAGGGGCACGACGCGTTTTTCCGCGCGCAGCAGGAAGGCGGCGCGCATGCCTGCGCCCTGTTGCAGGGACGCGTTGGGAATGGGATTCCAACGGGGTCCCACGCCTTGCGACACCGCTTCGGGCTCGAGGCCGGCGGTGCGCAGGCGGCGACGCCAGCGGACGGGTTCGGAAGCAGTGGGTCCCTGGCGGAGCCAGCGCATCCGATAGGGCGCGAGCGGGTTCAGCGTGAGCAGCCACAGGCGACCGCCAGGCACGAGGACGCGCGCGACTTCCTCCAGCAGCGCCGAGGGAAGCACCGCGCCATCGGCGACGTGCTGGAGGACGGCGGTGCCCATCGAGTCGGAGGCGAACGGCAACGGCAACGCGCAGCGCACCGGGCCGTGGAACGCGCCGCCGGCGACATGGAACGGGAGCTCGCGTTCGCCGAGCGCCGCCAGGCCTTCCACCGGCATCAGGCGCAGCCAGGGCTGGCCCGGCCGCTCGGAGGCGGCCTTGCGAACGATCTCGTCCTCGCTGTCGAGCACGGCGCGACCTGCAACGGTGGCGAACCAGGCGCCCGCGAGCGGGGCTTGTTCAGGTTGACGGGGCGTTCCGGGGAGCGGCATGGTCCCTATTCTGCGGGATGCCCCCTTCCGCGTGGAGAGGCCATCGATGCGATTGCGACCGCTTCCGGCGTTCGAGGACAACTACATCTGGGCGCTCGTCGACGAGAACGGGGCGGCGCTTGTCGTGGATCCGGGAGAAGCGGGCCCGGTCCTGCGCGCCATGGGCGAAGGCCTGTCGCTGCGCGGCATCCTGCTGACGCACCACCACCACGATCACATCGGCGGGGTGCCCGCCCTCCTCGCCGAGCGACCCGACCTGCCGGTCATCGGGCCGCGAGACGACCGGATCGCTACCGCCACGCAGCGCGTCGGCGCCGGGGACACCGCGCGCATCGACGACTGGGTCTTCGAGGTCCATGAGATTCCGGGCCACACCGTGAGCCACATCGCATTCCACGGCCATCAAGTCTTGTTTTGCGGGGACACCCTCTTCAGCCTCGGGTGCGGCCGGTTGTTCGAGGGAAGCCCGATGCAAATGCTGGACTCGCTGGACCGCCTTGCCGCACTCCCGGGTTCGACGCGGGTTTGCTGCGGGCACGAGTACACCGTCGCGAACGCAGCGTTCGCGCTGACGGTCGACCCGTCGAATGCGGCTTTGCAGGATCGCAGCACGCAAGCGCAGCGCCTGCGCCTGGCATCGCAGCCCACGGTGCCCACCACGCTCGACGACGAACGCACGTGCAATCCCTTCCTGCGCATCGACGTGCCCGAGGTGCGCGGTGCGGTCTCGAAACACGTCGGCCGAGGGTTGCTCGATCGCGTGGATGCATTCGCCGAATTGCGGCGCTGGAAAGACGGGTTCCGCGCATGAGCTTGCGCCGGCGCCTCGCGTTCGGACTTGCCGCGAGCCTCGCGCTCGCGGCGCCGATCGCATCGGCGGGCTCGCAGGAAATCCCCAAGACGCCACCGGGCGCCGAACAGGCGCCGGTCGACGACATCCTCGCAACACGCAACACGCGCAGCGGCCGCGACATCTACGCCAGCTTCCGCGAAGGCCTCGCCGACCCCACCTGCCCGTCCGGCGGCAACGCGCGCTGGAAGCAGCACTTCGCGAATGCACCACGCCGCATGGCCAGCGCGAACGACGATGTCCTGCCCTTGTTCGGCTACGTCGTCGATGCCGTGCGCGAAGCCGACCTTCCGACCGAATACGCATTGATCCCCTTCGTCGAAAGCGGCTACAAGGCCGGCGCGCGCAGCCCGAGCGGCCCGGCCGGCCTGTGGCAGTTCATCCAGACCACCGCACGCAACCACGACGTCGCGATGCGCACCGGTTACGACGGTCGCCTGTCGCCGGTGGATTCCACCCGCGCGGCGGTGCGTTACCTCAAGACCTTGCACGGCATGTTCGCGGGCGATTGGCGCCTGGCGGTGATGGCATACAACGCGGGCGAATATCGCGTGCTTTCTTCGCTGCGCCGCGCAGGCCAGAACGCACGCAACGCCAAACCCGAAACGCTGCCCGGCCTCTCGCCGATCACGCATGCCTACGTGCAGAAGTTGCGCGCGTTGTCGTGCCTGCTCGAACAGGCCGACGACCGCGAAGAATGGATGCGTTCGCTCGATCGGCCGGTCGCGCACCTCGACGCGCAGGTGCTGCCCTCCGGGGTGAAGTCGCTGGATGCGTTCGCGCAGATGCGGGGCCTGGATGCGGCACAGTTGCGCCGCTTCAATCCTGCGTTCGAAGGCGGCCGCGTCGTCGCGCGCAAGGAGGGCGCCCTGCGCGTGCTCGCACCGGTGCCGATGGACGACGGCGTGCGTGTCGCGCTGGATGCGCCCGTCAAACCGGCCGGTCAAACGCTGCCCTCCCCCGTCGTCGGCGAAGTGCTGGCCGTGGGCGCGCAGCCGCGTTCGCACAAGGTCGCGCGTGGCGAATCCCTCTCGGTCATCGCCCATCGTTATGGCGTGGCGACCCGCGAACTCATCGCGCGCAACAAGCTCGACAAGGGCGCGAAGATACGCCCGGGCATGGTGCTGCGCATCGATGCCGAAGACGCATCGGCCTCCGCGGCGGCTGGCCCCTGAGGCGCGGCGCAGGCACACTTGTCGCCCCCGCCGCCCCGCCGGCGCGCCGCAACATCGGAGGTTCCATGGGTTTCCTGCAGGGCAAACGCGCGCTGATCACCGGCGTCGCCAGCCAGCGCTCCATCGCCAGCGGCATCGCCGAGGCGATGCACCGCGAAGGCGCGCAACTCGCCTTCACCTACCAGAACGAAAAACTGAAATCGCGCGTGGAAGACGCCGCGAAGGAATACGGCAGCGACATCGTCATTCCGCTCGACGTCGCCGACGACGCGCAGATCACCGCCTGTTTCGATGCGCTGAAGCAGCACTGGGATTCCTTCGACATCCTCGTGCACGCGATCGCCTATGCGCCGCGCGAAGCGATCGAAGGCGAATTCCTCGACGGCCTGACGCGCCAGAACTGGAACATCGCGCATGAGATCTCCGCCTACTCGCTCGCCGCGATGGCCAACGCCGCACGCCCGATGATGGCCCATCGCAACGGCGCCATCGTCACGCTGAGCTACCTCGGTGCCGAGCGCGCGCTGGCGAACTACAACGTCATGGGCGTGGCGAAGGCCAGCCTGGAAGCCACGGTGCGCTACCTCGCGCTCAACCTCGGTCCGGAAGGCACGCGCGTCAACGCGATCTCCGCCGGCCCGATCAAGACGCTCGCCGCCGCCGGCATCGCGAACTTCCGCAAGATGCTCGGCCACGTGGAAGCGTATGCACCGATGCGCCGCAGCGTGAAGATCGAGGACGTCGGCAACGTCGCTGCCTTCCTGTGTTCGGATCTCGCCGCGGGCGTGACCGGGGAAGTGACGTACGTGGACGCGGGGTACAACATTCTCGGGATGACCGGGATCGAGTGATCCGACCGCAGCGTGGGAAAAAAAAGCCCGGCGATGCCGGGCTTTTTTGTTGCAGCTTGCGGCGCGCTTACATCCGCTCTTCCGCCACCTGCACCTTCATCGACTTGCGCATCGTCGAGACGTAGGCCTTGGCATCGTCGGTACCGCCGGATTGCGCGAGCTGGCGCTGCAACTGTGCGCGTTCTTCGGCCGTCGCCTTCGCCGGATCGCCCGCGACGACCTTGTCCACGGCGAACACAACGTGGCTGCCGTCACCCAGGCGGACGCTGCCGGGCGAGACCTTGCCAGCGGCCGGCGCCGGCACGGAGAAGTAGGCTTCCGTCGCTTCGCGCGACGGCAGCGGCGCGCCGCGCTGGACGTTCGGCATCGACGTCGGGGCCAGGCCGCGTTCGGCGGCGACGGCAGCGAGCGGGGTGCCGGCCTTGAGCTTGGCGACCATCGCATCGGCGAGGGCCTGCGCGGCCTTCTGCGTCCGCTCGACGCGGATTGCCGCGACGATCTGGTTGCGCACCTGCGCCGGCGGCAGTTCCCGCGCAGGCGTGTGCTGCGTGACGCGCAACAGGACCACGTGGTCGGGGCCCACTTCGATGGTGTCGCTGACCAAACCATCCTGGATCGCCGAATCGGCGAACGCCGCACGCTGCACCGCACGGTTGCCGGCGATGCCGGGACCGCCGCCGCGCGGGAACGGGCCGAGCGTCTTCACCGCCAGGCCCGCGGCCTTGGCGGCCGGATCGAGCGCGGTCGGGTTCTTGTTGACCAGGTCGACCATCTTGGTGGAGATGTCGTTGAAGATGCGTTCGCGATCGGCGTCGGCCTGCTCGGTGGCAAGGCGGGCGCGCACGTCGTCAAAGTTCGCTTCGGTCGCACCCTTGACTTCGCGCACCTGCAACACGTGCCAGCCGAACTGCGTGCGCACCGGCCCTTCGACCTGGCCGCCCTGCATCGCGAACACGGCGTCTTCGAACGGCTTTTCCATCACGCCCTTGCCGACCCAACCCAGGTCGCCGCCCTTGCCCTTCGACAGGCCGTCATCGGAGTTGGCGGCCGCGAGCGCCGCGAAGTCCGCACCGGGTGCCTTCGCTTGCGCTGCGAGCTGCTTCGCCTTTGCTTCGGCAGCTTGCTGCTGCGCGGGCGTGGCGTCGGCCGGGACCGCGACCAGGATGTGCGAAACGAGGCGTTCGCCGCCGCTGCCTAAGCCGCTCTTTTCCTTGTCGAAGCGCTGGCGCAGCGTGGCTTCGTCCGCCGGCGGCACGGTGAGTGCATTGGCGTCGATGTCGACGTATTCGATCGTCACCTGTTCGGGCGCGCGGAATTCGTCGCGATGGGATGCCCAGTACGCATCGATTTCCTTGCCCGAGACCGGGCCGTTGTCCGGCGGGGGGGCCGGCAACTGCACCCACGCCACGCTGCGCTCTTCGGCGAGCAGCCTGAGCAGGCGGTCCATTTCGGAATTCGTGACGAACGCCGATGCCGCCAGGCCCTGCGGCAAGGTGTCCACCGCCAGCCCTTCGCGCACTTCGTTCTCGAAACCCTTGGGCGTGAGGTTCTGCGACGCGAGCGCGATCTGGTAACGCTCGGGGCTGAACTTGCCGTCGACCTGGAACACCGGCATCTCCAGGATCGCGCGCTTGACCTGCGCATCGCTCGCTGCGACGCCGGCGCGGCCGGAGGCCATCTTCAGCACGCGCTGGTCGATGAGTTGTTCGAGGATCGCGCGCTTGTTCTCGGCGGTATCGAACACCTGCGGGTCGTAATTCTCGCCGAGCTGCTGGCGTTGCTCGGCGCGGGCGCGCTCGAGTTGCTGGCGCCAGTCGCGCGAATTGATTTCGTCCTTCGTCCACAGATAGGAGACGGGCCAGACGTTGGGCGCGCCCTCCCACCACGTCGGCGGAGCTTCCACCTTTGCGACCCAGTCTTCATTCTGCTGCTGCATGTATTGCTCGACGCCGAAGAAGGCGAAGGGAATCGTGAGCAGGCCGAGGATGACCGAAGCGATCCAGCCGGAGGTTTTGTCGCGGAGTTTCTGCAGCATGGGCGGCGGTGACGAATTCGTGAGCCCGGCAGTTTAGCCGCTTCGGCGCGCGCGCGCCGGAAAAAACAAAAGCGCCCTTTCGGGCGCTTTTGCATGGAACAAGTGGCGGAGTGGACGGGACTCGAACCCGCGACCTCCGGCGTGACAGGCCAGCATTCTAACCGACTGAACTACCACTCCGCTGAGCCCGAAATCATACAAGAGCTGAGTTCGCTCCTGCAACACTTCGATGGAACTTCATTGCAAATCGGCATCGGGTGGTGGGTGCTGAGGGGATCGAACCCCCGACCCTCTCCGTGTAAAGGAGACGCTCTACCGCTGAGCTAAGCACCCGTCCCGATCGATCCTGCACCGGTGGTCAGTTGACCGCATCCTTCAGCGCCTTGCCGGCCTTGAACGCGGGGTTCATCGACGCGGCGACCTTGATCGTTTCGCCCGTGCGCGGATTGCGACCTTCGCGCGCGGCGCGCTTGCGCACCGCGAACGTGCCGAAGCCCACGACGGTGACGGTATCGCCCTTCTTCAGGGCCTTGGTGATCGCAGCGATGACGGCATCGACCGCGCGGCCGGCATCGGCCTTCGTCAGTTCTGCGCCTTCGGCGACGGCATCGATCAATTCGGCTTTGTTCATGCGTTGGGAACTCCCGGAGATAAACCGCGGATTGGGACCGGGGCAGGCCGATGCGCGCGCGGTTGGCGCGGGCATCCTGGCTGGCGTTCCCCGGTCGACGAGCCGCAATGCGCTTCACGCATTGGCGGCGGACGCGGTCGTTATACCAGCGGGGTATGGCCCGGGCAACCGGAAAACCGCGCAACTGCGCGGTTTCCGGGATACTTCGATTGTCAATGGCCAATTGGTGAACCGATGTTCAGTGGCCCGGCGTTCAGTGCCGGGCCTTGGGCGCGACCGTTCAGTGCCTTCAGTGGGTGACGTCGTGCTGCTGTGCCGGCGGCGTGGCGGGCGGCGCCACCTCGCCCTTCGCGTCGGCGGGGTTCGCGGCGCCGATGGGCGAGAGCGGGCGCTCCAGCGCCAGATCGAGCACTTCGTCGATCCACTTCACCGGCACGATCTTCATGCCCGAGGTCACCGCCTTCGGGATGTCCGTGAGGTCCTTGCGGTTCTCCTCGGGGATGATCACGGTGCGGATGCCGCCGCGCATCGCGGCCAGCAACTTTTCCTTCAGCCCGCCGATGCCCAGCACCTTGCCGCGCAGGGTGATCTCGCCGGTCATCGCGACATCCGCCTTGACCGGGATCTTCGTCAGCGTCGACACCAGTGCGGTCGCCATCGCGATGCCTGCGCTCGGGCCGTCCTTCGGCGTCGCGCCTTCGGGCACGTGCAGGTGGACGTCGAACTTGGTCAGGAAGTCCAAGTCGATGCCGAAGCGATCGGTCCGCGCGCGCACCACCGACAACGCCGCCGATGCCGATTCCTTCATGACATCGCCGAGCTGGCCGGTGAGGATCAGCTGGCCCTTGCCCGGCACGAGCGTGGATTCGATCTGCAGCAGGTCGCCGCCGACTTCCGTCCACGCCAGGCCCGTGACCAGGCCGATCTCGTTTTCCTGCTCCGCGCGGCCGTAATCGAAGCGCCGCACGCCGAGATACTTGTCGAGGTTCTTCGAGGTGACGGTGACCGTGCTCGACTTCTTCTTCGGGCCGGCGAGCGCGAGTTCCTTGACCACCTTGCGCGAGATCTTCGCGACTTCGCGTTCGAGGTTGCGCACGCCCGATTCGCGCGTGTAGTAACGCACGATGTCGCGGATCGCGTTCTCGGAGATCTTCAGCTCGTCTTCCTTCAGGCCGTTGGCCTTCAGCTGCTTGGTGACGAGGTAACGCAGGGCGATGTTGAGCTTCTCTTCCTCGGTGTAGCCCGGGATGCGGATCACTTCCATGCGATCGAGCAGCGGGCCCGGGATGTTGAGCGAGTTCGACGTGGCGACGAACATCACCTCGGACAGGTCGAGGTCGACTTCGAGGTAGTGGTCGTTGAACGCGCTGTTCTGTTCGGGATCGAGCACTTCGAGCAACGCCGACGAAGGATCGCCGCGGAAGTCCATCGACATCTTGTCGATTTCGTCGAGCACGAACAGCGGGTTCTTGCTGCCGACCTTGTTGAGGTTCTGCACGATGCGGCCCGGCATCGAACCGACGTAGGTGCGGCGATGCCCGCGGATTTCCGCTTCGTCGCGAACGCCGCCGAGCGACATGCGCACGAACTTGCGGTTGGTCGCCTTCGCGATCGACTGGCCGAGCGAGGTCTTGCCCACGCCGGGCGGGCCGACCAGGCACAGGATCGGGCCGCGCAACTTCTGCACGCGCGCCTGCACCGCGAGGTATTCCAGGATGCGTTCCTTGACGCGCTCCAGGCCGTAGTGATCGGCGTCTAGGACTTCCTGCGCGACCTTGAGGTCCTTGCGCACCTTGGTCTTCTTTTTCCACGGCACGCCGAGCAGCCATTCCAGGTAGTTGCGCACCACCGCGGCCTCGGCCGACATCGGCGACATCTGCTTGAGCTTGCCCAGTTCGGCCTTCGCCTTGGCTTCGACCGGCTTGGGCATGCCGGCTTCGGCGATCTTGCGCGCGAGCTCGTCCAGGTCGTTGGGCGCCTCGTCGATCTCGCCCAGTTCCTTCTGGATCGCCTTCATCTGTTCGTTGAGGTAGTACTCGCGCTGGCTCTTCTCCATCTGCGACTTCACGCGGCCGCGGATGCGCTTTTCCAGCTGCTGCACGTCGATCTCGCCTTCGACCAGGCCGACGAGCAATTCCAGGCGGCCGCCGATGTCGAGTGCTTCCAGCAGCTTCTGCTTGTCCGACATGCGCACGCCCAGGTGCGCGGAAATCGTGTCGCCCAGGCGGCTGGGATCGTCGATGCCGCTCAGGGTCTGCAGCAATTCCGGCGGCAGCTTGCGGTTGGTCTTGACGTACTGCTCGAACAGCGAGAGCAGCGAGCGCGCGATCGCCTCCACTTCGCGCGTTTCGCGCGCGGATTCGGATTCGACCACGGCGCCGGTGCCCTTCAGGGCGCCGTCGTGTTCCTCGACTTCGGTGACGCGTGCGCGCGAGAGGCCTTCGACCAGCACCTTGATCGTGCCGTCGGGCAGCTTCAGCAGTTGCAGCACCTGCGCCAGCGTGCCGATCTCGTGCAGGTCCTTCGCACCCGGCGCATCGGTGTCGGCGGATTTCTGCGCGACGAGGAGGATGCGCTTGTCGGCTTCCATCGCCTGGTCGAGGGCGCGGATGGACTTGTCGCGGCCGACGAACAGGGGAATGACCATGTGCGGAAACACCACGACATCGCGCAGCGGCAGCACCGGCAGGTCGAAGGTTTCGGCGGTCTGGGTCATGGGATCTCCGGCTGGAATTTCAGTGGGTCGAAACTGGGTTGGACGAAATTCGGCGCGACCTTCCCCGGACCTTACCGGGGGGCGAGTCAACGCGGTGCACACCGCACGCCGTAGCCTCGGTTATGGGGCGCAAAAGACGGGGATGCAAGCGCCCGTAGGCGCAATCGTGACCGTGTCCGAACGCGTTCACGCAGCTGTCCGGACAAGCGGCTTCGCCGCCCATCCGGGGAATGGGCGAACTCATGCAGCGGCGGGAGGGACCGGCGGGTTCCACGCCGGTCCGGGGACTCATTCGGCGCCTGCGGCCTTGGGCGTGGCGGGCGGCGTCTGGTAGATCAGGTAAGGCTCGGACTTGTGCTCGATGACCGACTCGTCGACGACGACCTTGCTGACGTTTTCCAGCGACGGCAGTTCGTACATCGTGTCGAGCAGTACCGATTCCACGATCGTGCGCAGGCCGCGCGCGCCCGTCTTGCGCTTGAGCGCCTTGCGGGCGATCGCGGTGAGCGCGTCGGGCCGGATCTCGAGTTCCACGCCTTCCATTTCGAAGAGCTTGCGGAACTGCTTGCTGATCGCGTTCTTGGGCTCGGTGAGGATTTTCACCAGCGCCGGCTCGTCGAGTTCCTCGAGCGTGGCGACCACCGGCAGGCGGCCGACGAACTCGGGGATCAGGCCGAACTTGATCAGGTCTTCGGGCTCGACTTCCGACAACACCTTGCCGATGTCGGTCTTGCGCTCGGCGCTCTTGACCTTCGCGCCGAAGCCGATGCCGCCGGCTTCCGTCGAACGCTGCTGGATGATCTTGTCCAGGCCGGCGAACGCACCACCCACGACGAACAGGATGTTGCGCGTGTCGACCTGCAGGAATTCCTGCTGCGGGTGCTTGCGGCCGCCCTGCGGCGGCACGCTGGCGACGGTGCCTTCGATGAGCTTCAGCAGCGCTTGCTGCACGCCCTCGCCCGACACGTCGCGCGTGATCGAGGGGTTTTCGCTCTTGCGCGAAATCTTGTCGATCTCGTCGATGTAGACGATGCCCTGCTGCGCCTTCTCGACGTCGTAGTCGCACTTCTGCAGGAGCTTTTGGATGATGTTCTCGACGTCCTCGCCGACATAGCCGGCTTCGGTGAGCGTCGTCGCATCGGCGATGGTGAACGGCACGTTGAGCAGGCGCGCCAGCGTTTCGGCCAGTAGCGTCTTGCCCGAACCGGTCGGACCGACCAGCAGGATGTTCGACTTCGCCAGTTCGACGTCGTCGTTCTTCTGCCGGCTCTCGATGCGCTTGTAGTGGTTGTACACGGCCACGGCGAGCGTCTTCTTCGCGCGCGACTGGCCGATGACGTACTGGTCCAGCACGTCGAGGATCTCGCGGGGCTTGGGCAGGTGGCTACGCGCCGACTGCGCCTTCTCCTCGAGTTCCTCGCGGATGATGTCGTTGCACAGCTCGACGCATTCATCGCAGATGAACACGCTCGGGCCCGCGATCAGTTTGCGGACCTCATGCTGGCTTTTCCCGCAGAACGAGCAATACAGGATCTTGTTGCTGTCGCCGGTTCGGCCTTGACGGTCTTCGCTCATTCCCCACACCTGCTGCGGCCACACGGAAGCGGCCCGAGAATAGCATCCGCGGCCCGGTTGTCCACCGAGCCGAAGGTGCAGTGATTTGGTTCCACGATCAGGAGGCTGAAGCCCAACTTACGCCGCCTGGATCGATTCGTCCGGCCGGCGCTCGAGGACCGAGTCGACCAGGCCGTATTCACGCGCAGCCTCGGCGCTCTTGAAGTTGTCCCGCTCGGTGTCCCGGGCGATGGTCTCGAGGGCCTGGCCCGTATGGCGGGACAGGATCTCGTTCAGGCGCTGGCGGAGGGTCAGGATTTCGCGGGCATGGATGTCGATGTCCGTGGCCTGGCCCTGGAAGCCGCCCAGCGGCTGGTGGATCATCACGCGGGAATTGGGCAGCGCATACCGCTTGCCCTTGGCGCCCGAGGCCAGCAGCAGCGCGCCCATCGAGGCGGCCTGCCCGACGCAGATCGTGCTCACGTCCGGCTTGATGTACTGCATGGTGTCGTAGATCGCCATGCCTGCCGTGACGATGCCGCCCGGCGAGTTGATGTAGAGGCTGATGTCCTTCTCGGGGTTTTCGGCCTCGAGGAAGAGCATCTGCGCGACGATCACGTTGGCGACGTGGTCGTCGATGCCGCCCACGAGGAAGATCACCCGCTCCTTGAGCAACCGCGAATAGATGTCGTACGCGCGCTCGCCGCGGCTGGTCTGTTCGACCACCATCGGCACGAGGTTCAGGGCTTTCGTTTCGAGGCTCATGGTGTCCGGTTCTCGTTGGCGGCGCCTTCCGTCACTGGCGGATGGCATCCTGGAAGGATAGCGCCTGCTCCGTGTGCGTCGCGCGTTCGGCGATCCAATCGATCACCTGTTCTTCCATCACGCGATTCTGCAGGCCAGCCATGAGCTGGGGGTCGTTGCGATACAACTCAATGACCTGCTCTGGCTGTTCGTAGGTGGATGCGATCAAGCGCATCGTTTCGTTCAGTCGACGCTGGTCGAGGCGCAGCTCGTTGCGGCGGGCGATCTCGCCCACCAGCAGGGCGACCAGCACGCGCTTGCGCGCCGGCTCCATGAACTGCGACTGGTCGACGGCGACCTGCTGCCCCTGGCGACGGGCCTGGTCGGCCATGCCGTTGGCCAGCGAACGCGCTTCGTTTTCGACCAGGCGCGGCGGCATCTCGACCGACGCGTACTTGGCGATCAGCTGCTCACCGACCTCCTTGCGCAGGCGCTGCATCAGCGCGCCCTTGAGCTCGCGCGCCAGGTTGCTGCGGATCTCGGCGCGGAACTGCTCGGCCTCGCCCGACTTCACGCCGAAGCTGCGGATGAACGCGGCATCGACTTCCGGCAGCACAGGCTCGGAGACTTCGAGCACCTTGACGGTGATCGACACGGTCTTGCCGGCGAACTCGGGGATGCGCCAGTCGGCCGGGAAGTCGACCTGCACGGTCTTCTCTTCGTCCTGCGACATGCCGACGACGGCGGCTTCGATTTCCTTGAGCATCGCGCCCGAACCGACGACCGTGCTGCCCTTTTCGGCGCCTTCCGGCGGGCGGCGAACGCCGTCGACTTCGGAGAAGTTCTCCATCGTCACCAGGTCGTTTTCCTTCGCCGCGCGCTCGACGCGGTTCCAGCTTTGGCGCTGCATGCGCAGGTTGTCGATCATGCGATCGATGTCGGCGTCTTCGACTTCGGCGGTGTGGCGCACGACTTCCAGGCCGGTGACGTCGACGTCGCCGAAGTCCGGCACGATTTCGAACGTGGCGACGAACGCCAGCTCGCCTTCGCCGGCCACGTCGCTGCTCGGCTCGATGCGCGGGGCGCCGGCCAGGCGGAGTTCGTTTTCGCGCACGGCGCCGTCGAAGCTTTCGCGCAGCATGCCGTCGAGGATTTCCTGGCGGACCTGGTCGCCGTAGCGCTGCTCGATGACCTTGGTCGGCACCTTGCCGGGGCGGAAGCCCTTGATGCGCGCGGTCCGCGCGATTTCCTTGAGGCGACCACCGACCTGGGTGTCGATTCGCTCCGCCGGCAGGCGGAAGGTCATGCGGCGTTCGAGGTTGCCGAGGGTTTCGACCGAGACTTGCATTGCTGGGAGCTCTTCTTGAGGGTGGCAGGCCGGCCACGGAAGCGCGGCGGCGGAACGGGGTAGTTTGGCCGAAAGCAGCCCGGGCCGCCACCCGGCGGCCGTTCCAACATGCGAAAGGCGGGACTCGAACCCGCACGCCTTGCGGCGCTGGAACCTAAATCCAGTGCGTCTACCAATTCCGCCACTCTCGCGAGGGCGCATTGTGCCCGGCGCGCAGGCTCCCGCGCCACGGCAGGCCGGCGGTCATTCGCGATGGACCGCCGCGTGCGTGGCGACGCCGTCCTTGAAATCGACCTGCAGCACGATCGGCGCCCCGGTGTCGGCGTCCACGCCCACGTCCCAGGTCGACGCCTCCTGCCCCAGCGTGCGCCCCTGGCCGAGCATGTGGTGCACTTCCCCCCAGCCCTTTCCGATCAACAGCCGCCGCGCGATGAGGTCGGAGGTGAAGACATGCCGATCGAACCGGTCCTCCTGCGCCCAGGCCTCCGGCGAGAAGCGTCGTCCGTCGGAACAGGCCGCCAGGAGCATCAAGGCGAGGAGGAGGAAGGATCGGCGCATGGGAAACTCCGACACGCGCACGGGGGCGCTCATGAACTTCCTACGCAAGCTACCGGTGGCGGCGGTCGCGGAGCGCTGGCGAGGTTTGGGCCGTCGGCGGATCGTACCCGCAGGCGCCAAAGAAAAAGGGACCTGGCATTGCTGCCAGATCCCTCTTCTTATTGGTGGGCCGTCAAGGATTCGAACCTTGGACCTATTGATTAAGAGTCAACTGCTCTACCAACTGAGCTAACGGCCCGTGCGGCGCGCATTGTAAACGTGCGGGCTGCGAAACGGAATGGGGTGGCTGAGGGGACTCGAACCCCCGACATCTGGAATCACAATCCAGTACTCTAACCAACTGAGCTACAGCCACCACGGCGCTTGCGATCACCTGCGAGCGGCCGGCTATTCTTCAGGACTCGGCGTGGGGATGCAAGCCGCCGGTCCAATTCAGGCCGCTTCGGCAATCGGCGCGACGTCCCGGCGTTCACGCAGGAGAAACCACACCGCGGGCATCAGCAGCGCGGTGATCGCGATCGCGACCAGTTCGTAACGTTCGCCCTGCCGGACATCCGACAGCGCAATCACGCCGTGCCCATCGAACCCCGACATCGCCCGGTACACCATGTTGCCGCCCCAGTGGATGCCGATCGACATCCAAATGCGGCCGGTCTTCAGCACCGTCCACGCAAGCGCGATGCCGAGCACGGTCGAAAAGGCGAGATCCAGCGGCGCGAAGCCTGCGTTCCACCCGTCGTCGAGCACGTACAGCACCGTGGCGACCACCACGAACCACCGCAAGCGACCCGCGCGCCTGCACCACGCGAACCAGTACCCGCGGATCAGCAGATCGTTGATCGCAGAGGCCAGCAACATGCCGATCGCCGCCTGCGCCATGAGTTTCGCCATGTCCGCGCCGTCCATCCAGCCAGCGACCTGGAACTTGCCCATCGCGAAGAACACGGCGTTCTTCAGCAACCAGACGCCCGCGCCCAGCGCGAATCCGATCCCGAGTTCCCGACCCCACGCCCGCCCAAGCCCGAGCCCGAACCCCGCCAGCGACTGCACACCCAACGCGAATCGCCCGGCGAGCCATGCGAGCACGAAGAACGCGCCCGCGTAAACGAACCAACGCGCAGGCGCGTCGGCCCACCACAGCGGCACGAGATTGGCGTACAGATCCAGCGCAACGAAAACCACCACCCAAACCAAGACCAATGCGCCCTTGATCATCCATCCGCCCAGGTAGAACGCAGGTTTCGAAGTAGCCCCTTTTAGTAAAAGGGGCGCGCGACAGCGCGGGTATTTGGCCTGACGCCCGTTACGAACTTTTGCCTCCGCAAAAGTTCGGCGCCCGAGGCGCTGCGCGCCTCGTGGCGCGCCCGGCAGGAATCGAACCTGCAACCGCCGGCTTAGAAGGCCGGTGCTCTATCCAGTTGAGCTACGGGCGCTTCGATGTGGTCGGGGTAGAGGGATTCGAACCCCCGACATCCTGCTCCCAAAGCAGGCGCGCTACCAGACTGCGCTATACCCCGGTGTTTTCCGGTCCCCGGGCGTGCCGGGACGCGGGATTCTGGGAACCTGCGGCCCCGCCTGTCAACGCGGGCGGTCCACGCTATGCTCCCCGAATCATTCGCACAAGGGGCAGCACCATGCTTCGCACGGGAAATCCGGCGCTCAAGGAATCCACGTTCCTCGACATCGGCAGCGGCTCGGTCGTCACGCGCGACGGCCAGGCGATGACTCTCAACGGCACGGTCAACAAGACCGGTCTGCTGCTCCTGCTCGCGGTGCTTACGGGCGCGTATGCCTGGAACAGCGTCGCCCCCACCGCGGCCGGCGTTTCGCCCAACCTGCCGATCTTCTTGATCGGCGGCGCCGTCGGCGGGCTGGTGTTCGCGCTGGCGACGATCTTCAAGCAGACCTGGGCGCCGGTCACCGCGCCGCTGTACGCGCTGTCCGAAGGACTGTTCCTCGGTGCGATCTCCGCGGTCTTCGAAGCGCGCTATCCGGGCATCGTGATGCAGGCAGTGCTGCTGACGATGGGCACGCTGTTCGCGCTGTTGATGGCGTATCGCTCCGGCCTGATCCGCGCGACGGAAAACTTCAGGCTCGGCGTCGTGGCGGCCACGGGCGGCATCGCGCTGATTTACCTGGCGACGATCGTGCTGCGCCTGTTCGGGACCGACATCCCGTATATCCACGAATCCGGCGTGATCGGCATCGGCTTCAGCCTGTTCGTGGTGGTGGTGGCCGCGATGAACCTGGTGCTCGACTTCGACTTCATCGAATCGGGCGTGGATGCAAACGCGCCGAAGTACATGGAGTGGTACGCCGCGTTCGGCCTGATGCTCACGCTGGTGTGGCTGTACATCGAGTTCCTGCGCCTGCTGTCGAAGCTGCGCGACTGACGCGCGCGCACCCCGAAACGAAAACGGCGCCCCGGGGCGCCGTTTTTTTTCGCTCCCGAACCGATTGCGTTTACACCGAAGCGCGCTTTGCGATCGCCTTCGCGAACGACATCGTGTTCCCCTCGCCGCCCAGGTCCGGCGTCAGCGAATCCTTTGCTTCCAGCGTGGCGATGATCGCGCCGCGCAGCTTCTCCGCCTTGTCGACCATGCCGAGGTGGTCGAGCATCTGCGCCGCGGCGAGCAGCAGCGCGCAGGGGTTGGCGACGCCCTTGCCCGCGATGTCCGGCGCCGAGCCGTGCACGGCTTCGAAAATCGCCGCGTCCGTGCCGATGTTCGCGCCCGGCGCCAGGCCCAGGCCGCCGACGAGGCCGGCGCACAGGTCGGAAATGATGTCGCCGAACAGGTTGGTGGTCACGATGATGTCGAACTGCTCGGGCTTCATCACCAGCTGCATGCAGCAGTTGTCCACGATCATCTCGTTGCACTGGATGTCGGGATATTCGGCGGCCACCGCGCGCGCGGTCTTGAGGAACAGGCCCGACGTGGACTTCAGGATGTTCGCCTTGTGCACCACCGTGACCTTCTTGCGGCCGGTGCGGCGCGCGAGTTCGAACGCGTAACGCACGATGCGCTCCGAACCGCGGCGCGTGACCTTCTGCGTGAGCACGGCGGTCTCGCCGTCCTCCGAAAGCATCTGGCCTTCGCCGATGTACGCGCCTTCGGTGTTCTCGCGCACCGTGACCAGGTCCACGCCCGTGGGGAAACGCGACTTCGTGTTCGGGAAGCTCTTCGCCGGACGCACGTTGGCGTAGAGGTCGAAACGCTTGCGCAGCTCGACGTTGATCGAACTGAAGCCTTCGCCGACCGGCGTGGTCAGCGGGCTCTTGAGCGCGATGCGGTTCTTGCGGATCGAATCCATCGTCGCCGCCGGCAGCAGTTCGCCGACCTTCTCCAGCGCCGTCATGCCCGCATCGGCGTACTCGTACTGCAGGCCGAGGTCCATCGTGTCCAGGACGAACAAGGCGGCGTCCATGATCTCGGGGCCGATGCCGTCGCCGCGAAGGACGGTGATGGTGTGCGGTGCGGGGGTCTGCGTCATTGAAGGCGTTCCGGACGTGCGGACGGCACGCAGCCGCGTGCCGTCGGGGTGTGGGAGCCCGCAATTATGCCAGACCGGCGCGTGGCGCCGTCCGGGGGCGTAGGGTCAGCCGTGATCGTGGGCGGACGCGGACGCGCTTTGCCCGGACTCGAGCTTGTCGAGGAAATCCACCGCGCGCCGCAAGTGCGGGATCACGATCGAGCCGCCGACCACCAGGCCGACGGAGAAGGTTTCGAACATCTCGTCGCGGTTCACGCCGGCCTCGCGGCATTGCGCCACGTGGTAGCTGATGCAGTCGTCGCACCGCAGGACCAGCGAGGCGACCAGGCCGAGCAATTCCTTGGTCTTCACGTCGAGCGCGCCGGCCTGGTAGGTCTGCGTATCGAGCGCGAAGAAGCGGCGGACGACCTGGTTGGGTTCGGCCAGGATCCGCTCGTTCATCCGCTTGCGGAACTCGGTGAATTCGCGGACGCGGTCTTCCTCGCTCCCGGCACTCATGCGCCCACCAGCAGCGGCTCGAGCTTGCCCGCGCGATGCAGCGCCATCATGTCGTCGTAGCCGCCGACGTGCGTGTCCCCGACGAAGATCTGCGGCACCGACGTGCGACGCGTGCGCTCCACCATCTTGTCGCGCTCGCCGGGTGCGGTGTCGATGCGGACTTCGTTCCAGGCCAGGCCCTTGCTCTTCAGGAAGTTCTTGGCGGCGACGCAGTACGGGCAGATCGCCGTGCTGTAGATGGTGATGATGGGGTGGGTCATGGTGGCTCCGGAAACTTGTGGCGCGTGCGATGGTCGGGAATATGGGACGCGGCGCGGCGCATTTCCACCCCTTCGGGGGACCATGGGTGCAACACTGCGTAGGCGCTGCGTATTCGAAGCGTGGTTATATGAATTAACCGGTGGTTCACCGGCCCCGTGCGAGGAAGCCTGCGTGCAATCCACCCATCGATCTCCCCGACGCCTGGCCCCGCTCGCCCTCGCCGTGCTGGCCACCCTCGCCCTGTCCGCGCCCCTGCTGGCGCAGAACGCCAACAACAAGTCGCGCCTGCCCGACATCGGCTCGTCGGCCGGCGAAGTGCTCGGCCCCTCGCAACAGGCCGAATACGGCGCGATGACGCTCAGCCAGTTGCGCCACTACGGCTACATCCTCGACGACCCCCTCCTCGAGGACTGGCTGCAGGCGGTCGGCCACAAGCTCGCCGCCAACAGCGACCGGCCGCGCCAATCCTTCACCTTCTTCCTGATGAAGGACCGGCAGATCAATGCCTTCGCCACGCTCGGCGGTTACGTCGGCACCAACGCCGGCCTCGTGCTCGCCGCCACGCGCGAGGACCAGGTCGCCAGCGTGCTGTCGCATGAAATCGCGCACGTCACGCAGGACCACGTGCTGCGCGGCGTCGAACGCGCGCAGCGCGAAAGCGTGCCGATCCTGCTCGCGATGCTGGGCGCGATCCTCGTCGCGCAACAGGCCGGCGGGAATTCGAGCGACGATGCAACGATGGCCGCGCTGTCCGTGGGCCAGGGGCTGATGTACCAGCGCCAGATCGACTACACGCGGGACAACGAAGCCGAGGCCGACCGCGTCGGCATGCAGACGCTCTGGCGCAGCGGCTACGACCCGAAGGCGATGGCCGAATTCTTCACCACGCTGCAGGGCTGGGTGCGCGCCAACCAGGGCGGTTCGCGCGAACGCACGCCCGATTATCTGCAAACGCATCCGATCACCGTCACGCGCATCAGCGAAGCGAAGGAACGCGCGGCGACGATGAAGGCGACCAACAACTTCGCCGCGCCCACCACCGCCAACCCGATGCTGCCCGGCAACATCCGCCTGCCGCAGGCCTCGCTCGCCGCGGCGGGCACGGGCAACTTCGGCTGGGCCAGGGAGCGCATGCGCGTGCTGAGCGCCAACACGCCCGCCGAAGCCGTGCGCGAATACGAGCAGATGCGCAACAAGGCACCGCTGGACGATGCGCAGCAATACGGCCTGGCGCTCGCGCGCCTGCAGGCCAACCAGGCGACGGCGGCGATCTCCGATCTCGACCCCGTGCTGAAGAAATCCCCGAACGACACCTGGCTGCAGCTCGCGATGGGCGAAATGGAAGCCCGCGCCGGCAAGAAGGCCGATGCCGATGCACGCTTCCAACGCCTGGTCGACCGCATGCCGCGCAATCGCGCGGTGGTGCTGACCTACGCGCAGGTCCTGGGCGAACGCGGCGATGCGGCCTCGGGCAAGAAGGCCCAGGGCATCCTGCGCGCGCTGGCGTCGCAGGCCGCGGACGACCCGGTCTACCAGGAGACCTTCGCCCGCGCGAGCGACCTGGCCGGCGACCCCATCCGCGCCGGCGAAGCCCACGCCGAAGCCGAATACCTGAACGGTCGACCGGAACGCGCGCTGGTGCAATTGGAGAACCTGAAGAAGCGCGGCGACCTCGACTATTACGCCCGCTCCCGTATCGACGCGCGCATCGCGCAGATCACCCCGACAGTGCTCGAGTTGCACCGCCAGGGGGTCAAGGACGACAAGGTCGACAGGAACTAGCCCGGGCAGCGCACTTTTGACCGTGTCACCCCACGGTCACAAAACCGTCGTCTACTGGCACCATGGCCCGCAAGACGCGGGCTCCATGGGCCCCGACGCCACCGCCATGCTCAAACGCATCCTCATCGTCGACGACGAACCGGCCATCCGCGACATGGTGGCCTTCGCCCTGCGCAAGGCCGAGTTCGAACCGGTCCATGCCGGTGATGCCCGCGAAGCCCAGTCCGCCATCGCCGACAAGGTCCCGGACCTGATCCTGCTCGACTGGATGCTGCCCGGCACCAGTGGCCTGGAACTCGCCCGCCGCTGGCGCAAGGAACACCTCACGCGCGAAGTGCCGATCATCATGCTCACCGCGCGCGGCGAGGAAAACGATCGCGTCGGCGGCCTGGAAGCGGGCGTGGACGATTACGTCGTCAAGCCGTTCTCCGCGCGCGAACTGCTGGCCCGCATCCGCGCGGTCATGCGCCGCTCGCGCGAAGACGACGAGGACGGCAGCGTCAAGGTCGGCGGCCTGCGCATCGATGGCGCGGCGCATCGCGTGTTCGCCGACGAGGCACCGGTGCAGATCGGCCCCACCGAATATCGCCTGCTGCACTTTTTCATGACCCATCCCGAGCGCGTGTACACCCGCTCGCAACTGCTCGACCACGTGTGGGGCGGCAGCGTGTACGTCGAGGAGCGCACCGTCGACGTCCACATCCGCCGCCTGCGCAAGACGCTCGAACCGCACCAGCTCGACCCGATGGTCCAGACCGTGCGCGGCGCAGGCTACCGCTTCTCCGCCGCGGTCTAGACTGGCGGGCATGCCACCGCGCGCACGACAGACCTGGACCCGCACGCTCGGCCAGCTCGCCGCCGTCCTCGGCGGTGCCGTGGTCGTCGGGCTGCTCGTCGGGTATCCGTGGCCGGTGGTGACCGTGGCGGCGCTGGGGATCGTCGCGTGGCATTACGCGCGCCTGCACGGCGTGCTCGCGCGCCTCTCCGCCGGCAACCGCATCCCGTCGCCGGAAGGCGATGGGGTCTGGAACGAACTCGACCGCCTGCTGCACCGCAGCCAATCCGACGTGCGCGCGCGCAAGCGCCGCCTGGTTGCGATGCTGCGCGCGTACCGCGCCGCGGCGATGGCATTGCCCGATGCGGTGGTGGTAATCGAACGCAACAGCCAGCGCGTGCAATGGTTCAATCCCGCGGCGACCACGCTGCTGGGCCTGCGCTATCCGCGCGATGCGGGCGCGCCGCTGGGCGAACGCCTCCATTCGATGTCGCTCTCGCGCTGGCTCGCCGCCGGCCGCAACGCCGAGCCCCTGCACGACACGCCCTCGCCCGTGGATGCGGCCACGCGCCTGAGCCTGCGCCTGATCCCTTATTCCGAAGAACTATGGCTGCTCGTCGCACGCGACGTCACCAAGCTGATGCGGCTGGAACACATGCGCCGCGATTTCGTCGCGAACGTTTCGCACGAACTGCGCACGCCGCTGACCGTCGTGCACGGTTACCTCGATCTGCTCGATCCCGCCGACCAGCCCGAATGGGCGCCGATGCTCGCCGAAATGCAGCGTCAATCGCAGCGCATGACGCAGCTCGTCGAAGACCTGCTGACGCTCTCGCGCCTGGAAGCGCAGGACGGCGTCGTCGACGACCCGGTGTCGATGGCCTCGATGCTCGCCACCTTGCGTCGCGAAGCCGAAGCCCTGAGCCAGGGCCGCCATCGCGTCGTCGTCGACGACATGACCCTTGCGCGCGGCACGCCGCTCGACCTGCGCGGTTCGACGAAGGAATTGCACAGCGCCTTCTCCAACCTCGTCAGCAACGCGGTGCGCTACACGCCCGTCGGCGGCACGATCACCGTGCGTTTCGCCCCCGAAGGCGCCGGCGCGGTGCTGGCGGTGAACGACACCGGCTACGGCATCCCCGCCGCGCACCTGCCGCGCATCACCGAACGCTTCTATCGCGTGTCGACCAGCCGTTCGCGCGAAAGCGGCGGCACGGGCCTCGGCCTTGCGATCGTCAAACACGTGCTGAACCTGCATGGCGCGCGCCTGTCGATCGACAGTGAAGTCGGCCAGGGCAGCACCTTCGCCGGTCATTTCCCCACCGATCGCGTCCTGCCGCGCGACCCTTGCGACGGCTTCCCTGCCCCGGCTGAGGCAGAATCCACGGACGCCCCGTCGACGCAACCATGAACGCCGCCATCGAAACACCCCAGGACGTCGACCCGCTCCGCGACCCCGCGATGTACTTCAATCGCGAGCTCTCGCAGCTGGACTTCAACTTCCGCGTCCTCGCGCAGGCGCGCGACCCGCAGGTGCCGCTGCTCGAGCGCCTGCGTTACCTGTGCATCTCCTGCACCAACCTCGACGAGTTCTTCGAGATCCGCGCGGCCACCGTGCGCCATTCGCAGGACTTCGGCGTGCCGCCGGGCCCCGACGGCATGGCGCCGGCGACGGTGCTGAAGGAAATCCACGCGCGCGCGCAGGACCTGGTCGACGCGCAATACCGCTGCTGGAACGAGGAACTGCGCCCGCAACTCACGCAGGCAGGCGTGCGCATCGCGCCGCGCGATGCGTGGAGCGCGCGACAGACGCGCTGGCTGCGCGATTACTTCCGCGACGAAATCCTGCCGGTGCTCTCGCCGCTCGGGCTCGATCCGGCGCATCCCTTCCCGAAGATCCTCAACAAGTCGCTCAACATCGTCGTCGTGTTGAAGGGCAAGGACGCCTTCGGCCGTGCGGGGCACCTGGCGATCGTGCGCGCACCGCGATCGTTGCCGCGCATCATCCAGATTCCGCCGGAGGTCTCCGGCGGCCCGACCGACTTCGTGTTCCTGTCCGCCGTCTTGTCGGCGTTCGTCGACGAGCTGTTCCCCGGCATGCAGGTGAAAGGCGCGTACCAGTTCCGCGTCACGCGCAACTCCGAGTTGATCGTCGACGAAGAGGAAGTCGAAAACCTCGCGCTGGCCTTGCGCGACGAACTCGTCGGCCGCGGTTACCTGCGCGCGATGCGCCTGGAGATCGCCGAGCAGTGCCCGACGGAAATCGTGCGCACGCTGCTGGTGAACTTCGACCTGCCGGAGAACGCGGTCTATCGCATCAACGGGCCGGTCAACCTCAACCGCGTCATCCAGGTCTACGACCTGGTGCAGCGCCCCGACCTGAAATACATGCCCTTCCAGCCGCGCAACCTGCGCGACATGGACGGCATGTTCGAACGCGTCGCCGAATCCGACGTGCTGCTGCACCACCCGTTCGATTCTTTCGCGCCCGTGCTCGAGTTGATCAAGCAGGCGGCCGAAGACCCGAACGTGCTCGCGATCAAGCAGACGCTGTACCGTGCGGGCAAGGACTCGCCGATCGTCGACCAGCTCGTGCAGGCCGCGCGCAACGGCAAGGACGTCACCGTCGTCGTCGAGTTGCGCGCGCGCTTCGATGAAGAAGCCAACCTCGGTCTCGCCGATCGCCTGCAGGACGCGGGCGTGCAGGTGGTCTACGGCGTGGTCGGCTACAAGACGCACGCGAAGATGCTGCTGATGGTGCGTCGCGAAGGCCGCAAGCTGCGGCGCTACGTGCACCTGGGAACGGGCAACTATCATTCGGGCACCGCGCGCGCCTACACCGACTTCGGCCTGATCACCGCCGATCCCGACATCGGCAACGATGTCGACCTGATCTTCCGCCAGCTGTCCGGCCTGGCGCCCGCGGTCAAACTCAAGCGCCTGCTGCAGTCGCCTTTCACCTTGCATGCGGGCGTGCTGCAACGCATCGATCGCGAAACGCGCCATGCGCGCGCCGGCAAGCCTGCGCGCATCATCGCCAAGATGAACGCGCTCAACGAGCCGCAGGTCATCCGCGCGCTCTATGTCGCATCGCAGGCGGGCGTGGAAATCGACCTGATCGTGCGCGGCGCGTGCGCGTTGCGGCCCGGCGTGCCGGGCGTGTCGGAGAACATCCGCGTGCGTTCGATCGTCGGGCGGTTCCTCGAACACCACCGCGTTTACTGGTACGCCAACGACGGCGATCCCGAATTGTTCTGCTCCAGCGCCGACTGGCTGGAGCGCAACCTGCTGCGCCGCATCGAGACCGGCTTTCCGATCCTTGCGCCGGAGCTGTCCGAACGCGTGCGCGAGGAAGCGCTCGTCAACTACCTGGCCGACAACTGCAACGCGTGGTCGCTCGACGCCGACGGCCGTTACGAACGCGTGGTCCCCACCGGCGACGAGATGCCGCATTCGGCGCAGAACTGGTTGCTGGCGAAAATCTGCACGTGAACGAGATCCTCGCCCGCCCGCGCGCCACCGCGTTGCCGTTGCAGGACGGCGATCTGCTCGCCGCCATCGACCTGGGTTCCAACAGTTTCCACATGGTCGTGGCGCGTTACGTACTCGGCCAATTGCGCGTAGTCGACCGCATCCGCGACATGGTGCGGCTCGCCGAAGGCCTCGACGGAAAGGGCGGCCTGGATCCGGTCGTGCTGCGGCGCGCGCTCGTCAGCCTGGAGAAATTCGGCCAGCGCTTGCGCGAGATTCCGCCGCAGCGCGTGCGCGTGATCGCGACGAACACCGTGCGCCAACTCGCCATGCCGCAAGTGTTCCTGCTGCCGGCGGAAACCGCGCTGGGCCATGCGATCGAAGTCGTGTCCGGCCGCGAAGAAGCGCGCCTGGTGTATCTCGGCGTCGCCAATGCGCAGCCGCCCAATCCCGGCGAGTTGCGGCTGGTGATCGACATCGGCGGCGGTTCCACCGAATGCATCATCGGTAGCGGCATGGAAGCGATCGAACGCGAAAGCCTGCAGGCCGGTTGCGTCGCAAGCACGCGGCGCTTCTTTCCCGACGGCAAGCTTTCGCGCAAGCGGTGGAACAAGGCGCTGACCGAAGTCGCGGCGGAGTTCCAGCAGTTCTCCAACACCTATCGCGCATTGGGTTGGCACGAAGCGCTCGGTTCGTCGGGTACCAACAAGGCGATCGGCGATATCTGCGCGGCCATGAAACTGACGAAGGGCGCGGTCACCGCGCAAGCGCTGCCCCAAGTGCGCGATCGCTTGCTGCAGGCCGAAACGATCGACCAGATCGACCTGCCGGGGTTGTCGGCCGAACGCAAGCCGATCATCGCCGGCGGGTTGCTCGTGCTCGAGGCGGCCTTCGGCGTGCTCGGCCTGGAACGCATGGCGGTGAGCAAGGCGGCACTGCGCGAAGGCGTGCTGGTCGACATGCTCGGTCGCGGCGGCGCGGACGATCCGCGTGATGCCTCGGTCGCGGCACTGATGCAACGCTATGGTATCGATCCCGCACAGGCGGCGCGCGTACAACAGACGGCGCTCAGCCTGTTCGACCAGGTCGCCGCGGAATGGCATTTGCCCGCCGAAGCGCGCGCAATGCTTTCGCGCGCGGCGCAATTGCATGAACTCGGCCTGGCCATCGCGCATAGCCAATACCACGTGCACGGCGCGTACGTGCTCGAACATTCCGACATCTCCGGCTTTTCGCAACAGGAACAACGCGTGCTCGCATCGCTGGTGCGCACGCATCGGCGCGGCATTCCGAAATCGGCGTTCGACGCGATCCCCGATCGCCTGCTCGCTCGCACGAAACGCGGCGCGGCGCTGCTTCGCCTGGCCGTGCTGCTGCACCGCTCGCACGAACCCGACGAAATCCCGCGCGTGGAAGCCGTCGCCAACGGTGACAACCTGCTGCTCACGCTCGACAAGCGCTGGATTGACCAGCGCCCGTTGTTGCGCGAAGACATCAGCGGTGAACCCAAGGATGCGGCCGACCTCGGCATCGCGCTGAAAATCACCGCGGATTGAAGCCCCGGCTCAATCGCGGAAGTCACTGCCCTTCAGCCGCATCCGTTTCGCCAGCGTCGCGCGCAGCCCGGCATCCGGCGCCTCGGGCGAAGCGCCGCCCAATCGGCGGTGCAGCATGCGTTCGATGAGATACAGATACGCCTCGCGGGTTCGCGGGTCGGCGACCGAATGGCGCGCGTCCTCGTCGACGAACAGGCTCACGTCCTTGCCATGCGATTCCAACGCCGCCGCGTAGTGCAGCACGCTACGGATGGGGACACGTTCGTCGTCGCCGCCGGCCAGCAACAAGACCGGGCGGTTCAATTCCGCTGCATGCGCGATCGGCGATTGCGCGCGCAGGCGCGCGGCCACCGTCGGGTCCGCGGGATCCATCTCGAGCAGGCGCATGCTGGTCGACATCGGGATTCCCGGCGCCATCTGGTCGATCGTGCGCGAATACCAGCGCAACACCCAACCCAGGTCGGCGGGCGGCACCGCCGCGACGCCGGCGCGGAACAGCTCGGGCTGGAAAGTCACGCCCAACAACGTCGAGTAGCCACCGAACGATGCCCCGACGATTCCCGCGCGCGAGGCATCGCCGATGCCCTGCGCTGCGAGGAACCGCACGCCTTCGACGATGTCCTGCTGCACGCGCCCGTTGCCGAAGTCGCCTTTGCCGGCGCGCATGTAGGCGCGTCCGAAACCGGTCGAACCGCGGAAGTTGGGCTCGTACACCACGTAGCCGCGATTGGCCAACAGTTGCGAGACGCTCGAGAATTCCGGCCCGACGTGCGCGAACGGCCCGCCGTGCACGTTCGCGACGATGGGCGCGTGCGCAGGATCCACGCCATGCGGCACGAGCACGTAGCCGTGGATGGCCATGCCGTCGGCGGCGCGATAGGCGAAGGGAATCTTGCGCGACAGCGCGCGTTCGGCCAGCGCGGGCGCGGGCTTGCCGCGCCAGCGCGTATCGACGTCGTTCAACAGAGCGACGAACGCGCCCGTCGCGGGATCGTAAACGTGCAGGCGCTCGCCCTTCATCGTGCCCGCGCGTTCGCGCACGAGCCATCGCGTGGTCCCGACATCGATGCGCAGGTTCCGCTGCGGCCAACGCGCCTGGATGCGTGCGACATGGCGCTGCGCGTCGGGCGTGAGCCCGTGGTTGACCGCGGTCATCGTGCGGTAGCCGGCGATCACCGGCTGCTGCGTGCGCGGATCGATCGCGACATCCTGCAGGTCGGCCGCGCCCCGCGGATCGACGTGGAGCGTGGTCAGCGTGTCGTCTGCTTCCAGGCGCGCGAGGCGGCGGAGGTTGGATCCGACATCCGTGAGCAGCGTGGCGGTCCGCCCATCGGCCGAAGCGGTGAGCAAGGTGCAGCGCGCGAGGTCGATGCATTGCAGCGCAGGCGTCGTCCTCGCGCCGCGCACGCGGAACACCGTATAGCGCGCATCGGCGACGTCGGTGAAGAACGCCAGGCGACCGCGCGCATCGAAGGCGACGTCGACGATCTGCCGCCTGCCTTCGCGCACCAGCGCCTGATGGCCGTGCGCATCGATGCGGAACACGCGCCAGCGCTTGTCCAGGCGCGACACGACCGGGGGACTCTCCAGCACGAGGATGGCCGCCGGCATCACCGGATCGGCGCCGAGCAGCGTGCGCGGCCAACGTCCGCCGAGCTTTGCGATCGCGCCCGACCCGCCCTGCCCCGTCATCGCCAGCGCGAACACCTGGCGCGCCGACTGCAGGAACAACCAGCGCCCGTCGCGCGACCACGCCAGTGCCTGCGCATCGGTATTCGCCAAGGTGCGGACCGGTGCGCCGCGGAGGGTGGATGCGATCCACAGCGAACGATTCCGCCCTTCCTCGCGCAGCCAGGCGACGCGGCGGCCATCGGCCGACAACCACGCGCCGTCCAGACTGGACGTGGCGAGGAACGCGATGCGCGGGAGTTGCGGCGCGCGCGGCTGCGCGCGTTCGGCGGCGACGGCCGCCTGCAGCGCGTGCACGTCGAGCGCGTCCTGCGCCACCGCACTGCCGCACCCCGCCATCGCGAGGGCGAGCAGCGCCTGCCTGAACCACTTCGGGAACCTGATCATCGTGTGTTCTCCGGGCTCAGGCGATGGCGGGCTGCGCCACGACGTCGATGTCGTCCACCGTCTCGCGCTTTCGATACAGCAGCCACAGGGCCATCAACGCAGGCAGGCTCACGATGCCGCAAACGATGAGCCAGGCGATGCGCGCACGTGTCGACAATGCGGTCTGCCGCGTGCGCCACGCCGCGCCGAGCAGCGATGCGAGCATCAACAACCCCGCGAGCCATTTCATCGCGTCCGGCACGGGCGCCGCGTGCTTCGGCAGCGGCGCCATGCCGCCGGCGAACGCATTCTTCGCCGCCTTCTGCACCGCATACACCACCGGCGACGGGAACCAATCCTGATAGCGCCACGCATCGAAGTAGTCGCGATCAACGTCGCGACGCGCGACCGCATGCACGCGGCCGTCGTCGTCCACCCGCACGATCTCCTGGAACGGCAGCGCCCCTTCGGCGTTGTAGGACGAGCGCACGAAGGAGAAGGAAAGCAGCCAGCCATCGAGCAGTTCCATCGCATCCACGCGTTGCAGGTCGCCGGGCGCACCTGGCAGCGGAACGCGCTGGCGCGGCACGAGCACGCCGTCGTCGTTCTCCAGCTCGCGTGCATCGTAGAAGTACAGCGCGCGATCGCTGAGCACCGCGACGTCGTCGCCGGCCTCACCGAAACCCGCCAAGCGTTCGCCCTGCGGCAGGCGCACGCGCGGCAGCACGAGCCGTGCATCTTCGTCGTACTGATACACCGTCATGCGGTCGAACAGGAGGTTCTTCGGACCGGGCATTACCGGCGCGGGGAACGGCGCGTCGCCGGCGACGCCGAGCGTGCCCGCCCGGCGATGATCGCTCGTGCCGTAGCCTTCGAAATGCATCGTGTCGTGGCTGAAGACCCAGCGGATGTTGCGCTCGCTGTCCGGCGCCTTCGCATCGAACTCCATCGGCGCCAGGTTCATCAGCTGCCCGCGCGCGGGCACGGTGCGCATGCCGGGCCCGACTTCGAAGATCTCCGAAATGCGCGCCTGCTCGCGCCACAGCGCTGCTTCCGGATCCTTGCTGTTGGCCAGGCCGAGGCGGAACACATCCTTGCCTTCGGCATTTTCCAATTCCTTCTCGCCGCCGGCCCTCGGCACCTCGACGTTGTTGGGATGCGAGCCCTGCGCGATCCACAGGAACTCGACACCGAAGCCGACCAGCACCAGCGCCATCCACATCGCGACCTGCAGCGGCGCCGCGACGATCACCGTCCGCGCCAGGCCACGCGGTGCCGCGCTCAGATCGGGCTTGAACGCCGCGAACACCATTGCCGCCAACCACGCGAGCGCCAACAGTTGCAGCAACAGCGCGCCGCGCCCCGTCGCTTCGGAGGCCGCGAACAAGGCGAGGAACACGCCCGCGCTGAAGCCGACGCGGCGGTCGGACAGCATCACGTAACACCCGGCGAGATAGGCGCAGCTCGCGACCAACCAGGCCGCCACGATCAGCAACACGTGGCGCGCATCGACCACGCGTGGCGTCATCCACTCCTGCCATCCGGCGACCACCAGCGCCGGCAGCGCGATGCCGACGGCGAGCAGCACCGCACCCGCACCGGTCAGCGCCAGTGCGATCTTCCATGGCGCGATCGGACGATGCAGCAGGTTGAGCCACGTGTTCGGCCGGCGATATCCGCCCATCTGGTACAGGCCGAGCAACAGGCCCAGCGCGCCGTACGCGACGGTGAACACCTGGTAGACCATGTCCGGTTGTTGCGCCAGGTCGATGAGGCGCGTGAGGAAGCCCAGCACGATGAGCTGGAGGACGAGGCATCCGGCTGCCCACCAGCGGAAGCGGAGCAGTTCGGCTTTGAAAATGTCGATCATGGCGATGATTTCCGGTGACTTCATGCGTGCGCTTGCGTCGGCGCGGCGTGGTTCTTGGCGAGGAAGCCGTTGACGGCGCGGTCCAGGCTCACCGGCATGCTCTGCACCGAGCGCGCACCGCTCGCACGCAGGAATTGCGCGAAGTCTTCGTCCTGGTCGAGCACGAGGTAGTGGTGCAAACCGTCGAGTCGCTGCAGTTGCAGCAGGCCCGGCACGGATTGGGGATCCGGGCCCTTGAACGGAATGTCGGCCACCCAGTGCGTCACGCGCGCGCAGAAATCGTCGGGCGCCGACATGTGCATCAACTTCCCGCGTTCGAGGATGATCAGGTTGTCGGCGACGCGCTCGATCTCTTCCATCTGGTGCGAGCAATAGATGACCGTGCATTCGTCGGTGGCATTGCTGTACATCAGCGATTCGAGGAACGCGCGCTTGGCGACGACGTCCAGGCCGAGCGTCGGTTCGTCGAGCACCAGCAGTTCCGGCCGCTGCGCGAGCGCGAGTGCGAGGTTGAAGCCGGCGCGTTCGCCGCGCGAGAGTTGCGCAACCTTCTGTTCGGGCAACACGTGGTAGTGGCCGAGCACGCTCTGGAACGCGGCCTCGTTCCACGCTTTGTATTGGCGGCGATGCATGTCGATCACCGCGGCGATGCGCATCCAGCCCGGCAGCGTGTGTTCTTCGTTGACGAAGCCGATGCGGCCGCGGTCCTCGGGCGTGAGGCGCTCGCAATCGCGGCCGAGGATGCGCGCGGTGCCTGCCGTCGGCGGCAGGAAGCCGAGCAGGATGCGGAAGAGCGTGGACTTGCCGGCGCCATTGGCGCCGACCACCGCGTGGATGCGGCCGCGCGGCACGCGCAGGTCGAGATGGTCGAGCGCGAGCTTGCGGCCGTAGCGCTTGCTCAGCGCACTGGTCTCGATGACGTATTCGTTGGAAGCCATGGGGGTCGTACTCAACTCGGAGGCAGGTCAGGCGGACTTGCGGGGCGCAAGCGCGAGAAATTCGTGGATCAGGCGCGCCTGCACCTCGTCAGGCGCGAAGTCGAGCGCGATCACGTCGTGCAGGAATCGCTGGATCGCTTCGTCCAGGCGCCGACTTCGCTCGGCATCGCTCAAGCGCTGACGAGGCGGCGCGACGTACAGCCCCAGGCCCTGCCGCGATTCCACCCACCCTTCGGCGGTGAGCTCGGCGTAGGCCTTTGCGACCGTGTTCGGATTGACGGTCAGCTGCTGGGCCAGCCCGCGCACGCTGGGGAGTTGGTCGCCGGCCGAGAGCTCGGCGGTGGCGATCTTCATGCGCACGGCGTCGACGATCTGCTTGCTGATCGGCCGGGGGTCGCCGGTGGCGATCTGCAGCATCAGGGCCTGGGTGCGGGGCATTGGGTGTCCTACGTGTACTGTGATGACTAGTACAGTACGAACACCAACCCGGTGTCAAGCGCCGTCCCGACGAACGGCCTGCCGCCCACTGCGAAGGCAGGCGGCTCGACTCCGCGGAACTGTCACGCACGCGCAACCGGCCGGTCATCGACGCGAACGACCCTGCCCGACATGCGCTACGCCATCGTCACCGAAACCTGGCCGCCCGAAATCAACGGCGTCGCGCTGACTGTCGAGAGCCTCGCGCTGGGCCTGCGCGCGCGCGGCCACGCCATCGACCTGGTGCGTCCACGCCAGCCCTGCGACGGCGCAACGACAGACGACACCCTCCTCGTCCGCGGCTTCCCGTTGCCGCGCTACCCGGGTTTGCGATTCGGTGCGCCCGCATTGGGAGCGCTCACGCGCCACTGGGGCGCGCGTCGCCCGGACGCGGTGTACATCGCGACCGAAGGCCCGCTCGGTTGGGCCGCGCGGCGCGTCGCGCGTCGCCTCGGCGTGCCGGTCGCCACCGGCTTGCACACGCGCTTCGATCACTACATGCGCGATTACGGATTCGGATTCCTCGAACCGATCGCGTTGCGCTGGATGCGGCGCTTCCACAACGCGGGCGACGTCACCCTCGTCGCCACGCGCGAATTGCAGGACTACCTGGCGCAACGCCAGTTCGCCAACCCGCTGCGACTGGCGCGCGCGGTCGACGGCGCGCTCTTCCATCCCGTCAAACGCGATGCGCGATTGCGCGGCGCATGGGGCGCGGGCGACGGCACGCTGGTCGCGATCCACGTCGGCCGCATCGCCGCGGAAAAGAATCTCGCGCTGGCGATCGCCGCGTTTCGTGCGCTGCAACGCGTGCGGCCGGAATCGCGGATGGTCTTCGTCGGCGACGGCCCCTTGCGCGCACCGCTCGCGCAAGCCAACCCAGACATCATCTTCGCCGGCCTGCAGCGCGGGGAAAACCTCGCGAGCCATTTCGCGAGCGGCGACATCTTCCTCTTCCCGAGCCGCAGCGAAACCTTCGGCAATGTCACGCTCGAAGCGATGGCCAGCGGCGTGGCGACGATTGCCTTCGATTACGGCGCCGCACGCGAACACCTGCGCCACGGCGAACACGGCCTGCGCGTGCCCGATGGCGACGCCGCCGCGTTCATTGCCGCGGCCGTGCGCCTGGCGGAAGACGAGATCGGTTTGCGCCGCATGCGCGTCGCCGCGCGCGGTGCCATCGAACACTTGCACCCCGACCAGGTCGCCGCGCAGTTCGACGCCCTGCTACAGATGCTCGCCGCACGCAGGAGGATCGCCGATGCCCAGCTTGCCCCGGATTGACTCGGCCTGGTGCCTGAAGGCCAATCACTGGTGCGAACACCGCGGCGTTCGCACGGTGTTCGCGTGGGTCAGCCGACTGGGCGACGGCGGGGCCTGGTATGCGTTGATGGCGGCGATGGTGCTCTTCGATGGACGCCATGGCGTGTTGGCTGCAGCGCATCTGGCGGTGACCGGTGCGATCGCGGTCGGCCTGTATGCGTTGCTCAAACGCTGGACGAAACGCCCCCGCCCGTTCGCATCCGATGCGCGCATCCATGCGTGGGTCGCGCCGCTCGACGAGTTCAGTTTTCCGTCGGGGCATACGTTGCACGCGGTGGCGTTCACGTTGGTTGCGTTGGCGTATTACCCGGTCCTTGCGTGGGTGCTTGTTCCGTTCGCCTCGACAGTCGCGGTGTCGCGCGTCGTGCTCGGGTTGCATTATCCGAGCGATTTACTGGCGGCGACGGCCATCGGCACCGCGATCGCTTCGTTGTCGTTGTGGTGCGTACCGGGCGCGACGCTGTTCTGAAGACGTAAGGGCGCGGGATCACCGCGCCCTGGACCAGGCTCAGCGCTGCAACGCGTACCAATCCACCTTGCGCGTCACCACCATGACCGTCGCGAGCACGACGAACAGCAGGCCGGCGCCAAGGACCAACGCGTTGTCTTCCGATACCAGGACGCCATACAACGCCGCATACAACAGCGCCAACATCCCCGCGAACCCCATGCCGCGCAGCACGCTCCGCAACACCGCGCTCAGGTAGAACCCGAGCAACCCGATGCACGCTGCAGCCGACGCAAGGTAGGCCGAACCAAAAGGGATGTGCTCGCTCAGGCTCACGAGCAACAGGAAGAAGATCGCCAGCGCCAGGCCCACCAGGCCGTACTGGATGGGGTGGATCGGCAACTGCTTGATCAGCTCGAACATGAAGAAGCCGACGAAGGTCAGCAGCACGAACAGGATCCCGTACTTCGTCGCGCGATCGGCGAACGTATAGCTGTCGACCGCATCGAACAAGGTCACGCCCACCGCGTCGATGCCCGAGGTCGCGATGCCCGAGGTCGCCGTATCCGCGCCGCGCATCGAAGCCAGTCGCAGCAGGCTCGCCGGTTCGTTCGCCTCGACGAAGGAGGTTTGCGCACTCGTCGCCAGCGAGGAGATCTCCCACTGCGCGCGAAACCCGTTGGCATCCACCGTGCGCGTGCGCGGCAGGAAACTGCCGCCGAAAATCGGATCGGGCCACGACGATTTCAGTGCGAACCGGTTGTCGCGCGCGATCGGCACCAGGGCGAGCGCTTCGGTCCCGCCGATCACCGCATCGAACGCCAGGTCCAGCGCCAGCGCCTGCCCTGCGGCCGGCGCGTCCAGTCGTGCGTGCACGCCGCCGATCGGCTGGCTTCCGAAGCCCGCCTTCAATGCCACCGGCTTGCCATTGACCTTCAACGCCGGCGTCCCGACGAACCCGCGCACATCCGAGGCACCGACGCTGAGGAAGGGCCGCCCGATGCGCCGCGGACGCACGCCATCGGCGGGAATCTGCGCGCGAATCGCCGCGACCGCATGCATGTCCAGTTCGTACACCGGCACGCGATACAGGCCGCGCCTGCGCGTGTCGGGCTTCATCGTGCCGTCGATCGCGAGTGTTTCGGGGAAGAAGGTCCACTTGCCCGCCTGCTCGCGCAATACCTTGCGCGTGCCCTGCGGCGTGACTTCGTCCTGCTCGACGAGTTCGACATAAGGCACGACCAGCACCGGCCCCAACACGGCCTGCTTGCCGGCGCTGGTGGCCGCGACGTTCGCGATCGCCTGCTCCCGATAGGCCTCGCGCTCCTGGATGGTCCCGTGGATGAGCATCAAGGGGATCAACAAGCCGAGCGTGAGGAAGAAAACGATGACCGCTTTGAAGGCGAAGCGCATGGCAGGGTCCTTTCCTGGCCGGGATGCGCGCAGCCTCGCGCCGTCGGGTGCAGCGCCGATGGCGGGCGTGTGTGGCGTGGGTGAAGTCAGGCCTCGGGCAGTTCGAGCGTCGCGATCGCCCCACCGTTCGGGACGTTCCCGAGTGTCGCGCGGCCGCCGTGCAACGCGGCCACCTCGGCCACGAAACACAGGCCCAGGCCGCTGCTGCGGCTGCCGCCTTCCGGACGCGGCAAGGAGTAGAAGCGCTCGAAGACACGCGGCATCGCGTAGTCCGGGATGCCGGGGCCGGCATCGATCACGCGCACGTGGCACCGGCCCTGTCCATCGGAAGCGACGTCGACATCGACAAGGCGGCCCTTCGGCGAGAACGACACGGCGTTGTCGAGCAGGTTGACGATGGCCTGCCGCAACAGGAACGGGTCGCCTGCCACGTGGCATTCGCCACCGTTGTGGCGGATCTCGACGTCGCCTTTCGCGCAATGCGCGATCGCATCGGCGGCGACGTCGTTCAAGGACAGGCGCTCGCGCACTTCGAGCGTCTGCTGGTGCTCCACCGCCGCCAGCGCCAGCAACTTGTCGATCATCTGCGCCAGGCGTTCACTCTGCGCACGAATGGCGCCGGCGAACCGCGCGCGGTCCGCTTCGGCCATCGGCCCTTCCAGCAACTCGGCACTGCCACGAATGGCGGCGAGCGGGCTCTTCATCTCGTGGGTCAGCGTATGCACGTATTGCTCGACGTACTGCTTGCCTTCCAGCCGCGTGCGCATCGTTTCCAGCGCCTGCCCCAGCTCGCCGAACTCGCCGGCGGCGTTCGGCAGCGTTGCGCGCTCGCCCGCCGTCACCGCGTGCGCGTAACGCTGCAATGCGCCGAGTTGTCGCGCGAACCACCACGCCGTCGCCAATCCGATGAACAAGGCCACGCCCATCAGCAACCAGCCCCACTTCATGACCTTGGCCTGGCTGCGTGCGATGAAGGGCGCGAGCGTCTGGTTCGGTTTGGCCACGGTCAGCACGCCGACGATGCGCCCGCTCGCATCGCGCAAGGGCGCGGCCACGTGCATCACGGTCGAATTAGGATCATCGGGATCGCTGCGCGTCGAACGCGCGCCGTAGTGCCCGCGCAAGGTGCGATACACGTCGTTCCAGCGCGAATAATCCCTGCCGACATCGCGCCCGGCGCTGTCGAACACGACGATGCCGCGCGCATCGGTCACGTAGATGCGCGTTGTCACCGCGCGCTTCTGGAAGCCCCAGATCTGCGCGCCCGGGTCGCGCGCTTTCACCGCCTCCACGCGCTCGGCGAAGCGCCCGTCGGCGATGTGGCCGGCGAGGAAATCGTCGGTCGCGATCTCGGCAAGCAGGTTGGCGGTTTCGGCCAACGTATCTTCCATCGCCTGCCGCACGCCGGGCTTCACCTCGGCGACGAACACGCGCGCGAGCAGCAGGGCCGCGAGCGCGACGATCGCGAAGTACCCCAGGAAAACGCGAAGGCCGATGCGCATGCGGCCTCAGGCGTCGATCGAATAGCCCATGCCGCGATGCGTGCGGATCGGGTCGCAGGAAGGGTCGAAGGCGTGCAATTTCGCGCGCAGGGTCTTGACGTGCGTGTCCACCGTTCGGTCGCCGCTCTCCAGCGCATCGCCCCACACGCGGTCCATCAATTGCGCACGCGTGAGCACGGCGCCGGGGCGCTGCAACAGCGCGGCGAGCAGGCCGTATTCGTAGCGCGTCAGGTCCAGCCAACGCCCGCGCCAGCGGATGCGGTGGCCTTCGGCATCGTGCGCGAAGCCGTGCCCCGGCGCCGGCGCCGCGTGCGCGGCCACGCGCCGCAGGACGGCACGCACGCGCGCCACCAGCTCGCGGGGCGAGAAGGGCTTGGTGACGTAATCGTCGGCGCCGAGTTCGAAGCCCAGCACGCGCTCGGCTTCGGCCGCGTGCGCGGTGAGGAAGATCACGGGCAGGTCGCCACCGCGCCGCAACTCGCGGCAGAGCGCGAAACCGCCGAGGTCCGGCAGCCCGACGTCGAGGATCGCCAGGTCGAAACGCCCTTCGGCCGAGGCGCGGAGCGCGTCGCCGGCGGTCAGGCAATGGCGCACGTCGAAACCGTCCTCGCGCAGGGCATAGGCCACGGTGTCGGCGATGGCGGTCTCGTCTTCCACAAGCAGCAGGCGCATGCGCGGAGCATAGCCGCCCACCGGCTATCCTGCGCACCATGAACTATCGCCACGCCTTCCATGCCGGCAACCACGCCGACGTGCTCAAGCACGTCGCCCTGCTCGCGCTGTGCGAGTCCCTGCGCGCCAAGCCGGGCGCGTGCTTCGCGCTCGATACCCACGCCGGGCGCGGGCTGTACTCCCTCGATGCGAAAGCCGCGCAGAAAACGGGCGAGTCGGAGGGCGGCGTCGCCAGGCTCCGCGCCACCGGCGACGTGAACATCAGCCGCTACCTGTCCGCCATCGATGCCTGCCGCGCGGCGCATGGCCCGCGGGCCTATCCCGGTTCCCCGTGGCTGCTCTCCCATGCGCTGCGCGAACAGGACCGCATCGCCTGCTGCGAATTGCAGCCCGACGAAGCCTCGATCCTGAATATCGAGTTCCGCGACGATCCGCGCGTGATCGTGCACCAACGCACCGACGGCTACGCGGCGATGAAAGCGCTGCTCCCGCCGCGTTCGGGGCAGACGCGCCTTTCGCGCGGCCTGGTACTGATCGACCCGCCGTACGAAGCGCAACTGGAGGAATTCGATCTCGCGATCGCCGCCTTGCGCGACGGTTTGCAGCGTTGGCCGCAAGGCATGTTCGCGCTTTGGTATCCGATCAAGTTGCGTCGCTCGTTGCCACCCTTCTATCGGCGGGCCGCGGCGATCGAAGCCAGATCGGCGCTCGTCATCGAGTTGCTGGTGCGGCCCGACGACTCGCCCCTGCGCATGAACGGCAGCGGCTTGCTGCTGTTGAATGCGCCCTGGCAATTCGACAGGCAGTTCAAGCCGACCCTGAATGCCCTGCGCAATGCCTTGCAGGAACCGACCGGCGGCAACGCGCACATGGAATGGTTGCGCGCGCCGGCCTGATGCTTACATCGCCGGCCCGTAATCCTGGTCGGCCGTGCCGCAGCCCGGCATCTCCGGTTCGAAGAAACTCCAGCGGACGGTGTGGAAACGCGCCTTCAGGTCTTTTTCGATCGCGTTGATGCCGTCGATCAACGCACGCGACGTGTCGGTTTCGTGCATCTCCGCGTGCACCGACACCATCATCTCGTTGCCCAGCTGCAGCGTGATCAGGCTGAGCACGCGCGCGATTTCCGGGCGCGCTTCGAGGAAGGCGCGGATGTCGGCCTGCACGTTGACATCCACGCTCTGGCCGATCAGCAGCGCCTTGACTTCGACGGCCACGAACACCGCGACGACGATCAACAACACGCCGATGCCGATCGTGCCGATCGCATCCCATGTCGGGTCGCCCGTGGCCACCGAGAGCCCGATCGCGATCAGTGCGAACACCAGGCCCAGCAAGGCCGCGAGATCTTCGCCGAAGATCACGACGAGTTCGGCCTGCCGACTCTCATGGAACCACTGCCACAACGAACGATCGCCGCGGCATTTGTTCACTTCCTGCATGCACGCACGCATCGAGATGCCTTCGGCGACGATGCCGAAGGTCAACACGCCGGCCGCCCACCACCAGTGCTCGATCTGTTGGGGGTTATGCAGTTTGTGGATTCCTTCGTAGAGACTGAACATGCCGCCGACGGAGAAAAGCATCAGCGCGACCAGGAAGGACCAGAAATAGATCGCCTTGCCGTAGCCGAGCGGATAGTCCTTGTTCGGCGGGCGCTTGGCCTGCCTGAGGCCCAGCAACAACAGCAACTGGTTGCCGCAGTCGGCCAGCGAATGCACCGTTTCGGCGATCATCGCGCTGGAGTTGGTGAAGTACGCCGCCACGCCCTTGGCGCAGGCGATGGCGAAATTGGCCCCGAGGGCGAAGAGAATTGCGCGATTGGAGTCGCCGCTACCGGCCATTGGCGTTTCTGTACATGAACAGGGGAGCCCGCAGGATAACAATTGCCCCCGTTAAACCCGGTGTTGGCGGCCTGCTAGCCACCCGTCTAGAGCTGGGCTTCACCTGACCTCTGGCAATGTCGCTGAATGGCGGCCCGCAACCGACTTCCCCCGTGGCACGAGCAAATCCGGCTCAGCAATGGCCGTGAGGTGCTCATCCGGCCGATCCGGCCGGCAGACGCCGACCCGCTGCGCCAAGGCTTCGCGCTGCTGGAACCCGACGAGATCCGCCAGCGCTTCCTGCACGCGGTGCGCGAGCTGACGCCCGAAATGGCGGAAAAGCTCGCGCGTCCCGACGCCAAGCGCGAATTCGCACTCGTCGCCGCCGAGCCCTTGCCGCCGGGCGAAGCCCTGGTCGGCGCGGTGGCGCGTGCATCGATCTCCGACAGCGGCCGCGAAGCCGAATTCGCCATCCTAGTGAGCCACTACATCTCGGGCCTGGGCCTGGGACGGCACCTGATGCGCCGCCTCGTGCGCTGGGCGAAGGGCCGCCGCCTGGAACGCCTGTGGGGGGACGTGCTCGAGCACAACCAACCGATGCTTGCGCTCGCGCAGTCCCTGGGCTTCCGTCGGGAGGCAACGCAGCAACCGGGACTGGTGCGCGTCGTGCTCGATTTGCAACCCGGTCGCGGCGAACACGCGCACGACGAACCGCGCGCCGCGTAGTCGGTTGTTCCGGTGCGCGAAGCGCGGCCGTGACATGCGCTTCCGATAGAATTGCGCTCCCTCCGCTGGGCGCATCGCGCGCCCGGCGGTGCCAGCTATTTGCGAGCGCATGAACGATACCCCGCAAGACCCCGGCAACAACGCCCCGCCCCTCCCCCGTGCCGGACAATCGCGCACCTGGTGGCGCGCACCTGCCTCCGCCTCCGCGCTTGCCTTCCACATCGCGCGCGCCGCCCGCGTGCACGACGGTCCGGTGCTCGCCGTCGCGAAGGACAACCACGGGGCGCACCAGCTGGAATCGGACCTGCGCACGTTGCTCGGCGAAGACGCCGCCCTGCCGGTGCTGCCCTTCCCCGACTGGGAAACGCTGCCCTACGACCAGTTCAGCCCCCACGCCGACATCGTGTCGCAGCGCCTGGCCGCGCTGCTGCGACTGCCGACGCTCAAGCGCGGCATCGTGGTCGTGCCGGTGCAGACGCTGCTCCAACGCGTCGCGCCCATGCGTTACGTCGTCGGCAACACTTTCGACGTGCGCGTCGGCCAGGTGCTCGATCTCGACGCGGAAAAGCGCCGCCTGGAAAGCGCCGGCTATCGCAACGTGCCGCAGGTGTTCGATCCGGGCGACTTCGCTGTGCGTGGCGGCCTGCTCGATGTGTATCCGATGGGAGCGCACGAGCCGTATCGCGTGGAGCTGTTCGACGACGCGATCGATTCGATCCGCGCGTTCGACCCCGAATCGCAGCGCTCGCTCGAGAAGGTCGATGCGGTGCAACTGCTGCCGGGCCGCGAAGTTCCGCTCGATGACGAGGCACGCAAGCGTGCGATGGATGCACTGCGCGAGCGCTTCGACATCGACACGCGCCGCAGCGCGCTGTTCCAGGACCTGAAGGTCGGCCTGGCGCCCGCGGGCATCGAGTACTACCTGCCCTTGTTCTTCGAGGCCACGCGCAACGAAGGCACGACGGCGACGCTGTTCGATTACCTCGGCGATCGGATGTTGCCGATCGTCACCGAAGGCGCGCTCGCGTGCGCGGATGTGTTCTGGGCGCAAACCGCCGAACGCTACGAGCAACGCCGCCACGACATCGAACGCCCGCTGCTTCCGCCGAACGAGCTGTACCTCACGCCCGATCAATTGCGCGAGACATTGAATGCGCGCCCGCGCGTGGATGTGGTTGGCGGCGAGGATGCGAAGTCGGCGAAAGCCCTGGCGCTCGGCGATCAACCCGCGCCCGATGTGCCGATCGCGGCCCGCGAAGCCGGCGCAGGCCCGCTGCAGTCCTTCCTCTCGACGTATCCCGGCCGCGTGCTCATCGCCGCCGATTCCGCGGGCCGTCGCGAGGCCTTGCTCGATGTGCTGCACGCCGCCGGCGTGAAGCCCGAAACCGTCGCCGACTGGCACGCGTTCCTTGCGGGCACAATGCGCTTCGCCATCGCGGTCGCACCGCTGGAAGACGGCTTCGCACTCGACGGCGAACTCGTCGGTGGCACGCCGATCGCGTTGCTCACCGAGCGCCAACTCTTCCCCGAACGCGCCTCGCAACCGCGTCGCCGCAAGCGCGCGGGCCGCGAACCCGAACAGATCATCCGTGACCTCGGGGAGTTGAGCGAAGGCGCGCCGATCGTCCACGAAGACCACGGCGTCGGCCGTTATCGGGGCCTGGTCACGCTCGAAGCCGGCGGCACGCCCGCCGAATACCTAGAAATCGAGTACGCGAAGGGCGATCGGCTGTACGTGCCGGTCGCGCAACTGGATCGCATCTCGCGTTACTCCGGCGCGTCGCCGGAAACCGCGCCGTTGCACAACCTCGGCGGCGAGCAGTGGACCAGGGCCAAGCGCAAGGCCGCCGAAAAGGTGCGCGACGTCGCCGCCGAACTGCTCGAGATCCAGGCCAGGCGGCAGGCGCGCGCAGGCATCGCGCTCGACGTGGATCGCGCGTTGTACGAACCGTTCGCGGCCACCTTTCCCTTCGAGGAAACCCCCGACCAGCACGCGGCGATCGAAGCGGTCATCCGCGATCTCGCCTCGTCGCAGCCGATGGATCGCGTCGTGTGCGGCGACGTGGGTTTCGGCAAGACCGAAGTCGCGGTGCGCGCGGCGTTCGTCGCGGCGACCGGCGGCAAGCAAGTCGCCGTCCTCGTGCCGACGACGCTGCTCGCCGAACAGCATTACCGCAACTTCCGCGATCGTTTCGCCGATTGGCCCTTGAAGGTCGAGGTGCTCTCGCGCTTCAAGAGCACGAAGGAAATCAAGGCCGAACTCGACAAACTCGCCGAAGGCAAGATCGACGTGATCGTCGGCACGCATCGGCTGCTGCAGAAGGACGTGCGCTTCAAGGACCTGGGCCTGGTGATCGTCGACGAAGAGCAGCGCTTCGGCGTGCGCCAGAAGGAAGCCTTGAAGGCGTTGCGTGCGAACGTGCACCTGCTCACGCTGACCGCCACGCCCATCCCGCGCACGCTCAACATGGCGATGGCGGGTTTGCGCGACTTGTCGATCATCGCCACCCCGCCGGCGCATCGCCTTGCGGTACAGACCTTCGTCACGCCGTGGGATGGCGCCTTGCTGCGCGAAGCGCACCAGCGCGAACTCGCGCGCGGCGGGCAGGTGTATTTCCTGCACAACGACGTCGAAACGATCGGCCGCATGCAGCGCGACCTGCAGGACCTGGTGCCCGAGGCGCGCATCGGCATCGCACACGGCCAGATGCCCGAGCGCGAGCTGGAACGCGTGATGTTCGACTTCCACAAGCAACGCTTCAACGTGCTGCTGTGCACGACCATCATCGAGTCGGGCATCGACATCCCGAACGCGAACACGATCATCATGAACCGCGCCGACAAACTCGGCCTGGCGCAGATGCACCAGCTGCGCGGGCGCGTGGGGCGGTCGCACCATCGTGCGTATGCGTATCTGGTCGCGCCCGACAACCGCAGCATCACCGCCGATGCGCGCAAGCGCCTGGAAGCGATCGCGTCGATGGACGAACTCGGCGCGGGCTTCACGCTCGCCACGCACGATCTCGAAATCCGCGGCGCAGGCGAACTGCTCGGCGAAGACCAGAGCGGCCAGATGGCGGAAGTCGGTTTCAGCCTGTACACCGAACTGCTCGAACGCGCCGTACGTTCGATCAGGCAAGGCAAGCTGCCCGACGAGGATCCCAACTTCGAACATCGCGGTGCCGAAGTGGTGCTCAACGTGCCGGCGCTGATTCCCGACGATTATCTCCCGGACGTGCACGCGCGCCTGACGCTGTACAAGCGCATCAGCAGCGCGCGTTCGGCCGATGAACTGCGCGACCTGCAGGTCGAGATGATCGATCGTTTCGGCCTGTTGCCGGACGCTGCCAAGCATCTGTTCGCGATCGCGGAGCTGAAGTTGCAGGCCACGCGCATCGGCATTCGCAAGATCGACCTGGGGCCGGCGGGCGGGCGTTTGCAGTTCGAGTCCAAGCCCGATGTCGACCCGATGACGGTCATCCGGATGATCCAGAAGCAGCCGCAGCACTACGCGATGGACGGCCCCGACAAGCTGCGCCTGAAGCTGGACTTGCCCGATGCCGCCGCGCGGGTGCAGGCTGCGCGGGGACTGCTGACGGCATTGCAGCGGGCGGCCTGATCGGCCGAGGGGGACGTCGTGAATGCATGGATGGCCTGCATCATCCTGGCCTTGCTCGCCCTCGCCGCGCGCGAGGCGTGGCACATCCGGCTCGGCCTGGATTCGCTGCACTGGTCGCATACGACGGGCACGCTCGAGCGCATCTGGCAGGAAAGCGACATCGGCGATCCCCAGAGCGAGGGCCGGCATTCGGTGTTCGCGCATTACAGTTACGCCGTCGACGGCCGCGCTTACCGTGGGCGGCGGCTGAGTTATCGCCCGATGGCGCTATTGGCCTTCGGCGAGGCGCTCGAGGTGATGCACGGGCTGCGCAGGGGGAGCATGGTGGACGTGTATTACGACCCGGCGCGGCCAGGCCGTGCGGTCATGATCCCGGGCAGCGGCACGGGGAACATCGTGGCGCTCGCCACCTTGTTGGTGCTGGCCGCGCTGTGCGGCTGGGCCTGGGCGGCGCTGGCGTGACGGCCGCTTGGCCGGCACCTTCGCGCGCGGCCGGTATGCTCTGACCCATGGCCAATCTCGAACCCAATCCCCTCGACCCTTGGGACGGCAGTGTCGCGCAGGCGCGCGCCATGCAGGACCTGATGGCGCGGCGCGTGTTGCTGCGCGATGGTTTCCGTTCGCCGTTGCGTGCCGTCGCCGGGTTCGCGGTGGCGATGGAGGACGAGGGGACGCGGACGCGCGCGGTCGCGGTGTTGATCGACGCGGAGTCGTTGGACTTGATCGATGCGCAGGTGGCGCATGTGTCGGCGTCGACGAAGTATGTCCCCGGGTTCCTGTCGTTCCAGGTGATGCCGGCGTTGTTGCGCGTGCTCGACATGTTGCCGCAGGCGCCGGACCTGGTGTTGTTCGACGGCGATGGCATCGCGCATCCGCAGCGCTTCGGGATCGCATCGCATTTCGGCGTGGTGTCGGGGTTGCCGACGATCGGCATCGGCAACAAGTTGTTGCTGGGCACGGCGGCGGACCTGCAGCAGGTGCGTGGGGCGTATACGGCGCTGCGCGATCACGGCGAGCAGATCGGTTGGGTGTTGCGTTCGAAGCCCGAGGTCACGCCGATCATCGTCTCGCCGGGGCATCGGGTTGCGATGGCGTCGGCTGCGGATCTGGTGAAGCGGTTCGTTGCCGAAGAGCGGATGCCCGAGCCGGTGCAGATGGCGCAGCATCTGGGGGCGCGGGGGATGCGCGTTTAGTTGGGCGGTTTCGGGGCGTCATCCGCGCGGCGCAATCGGGCCACGGCTTCCGCGGCTTCCCATGCTGTCCGGACGCGCGCTTCAACGTCCTGCCACCGTGAAATGGCCCTGTCGGGTGCCGCCGACCACGCATCTTCCGCGTAGTAGCTGACAGCCTCCCAACTCGCGCCGCGGAAGCAACGGCGAAGGATTGCGGAGAAGGACGCGATTTCCAGTTCAACGGCAGTCAGGGCGTTCAAGGGGACATCACCACCAAATTCGAAGTTCGCTGGTCGGGAAAGCCGTCCAGTCGTCGGGCAGCGATGAATATGGACCTGATTCGCGCGCCGTGCGCCGGGCGCAGGCATTTCGGACGGACGGCGCCCGTTCGGGCGCAACCGGTCAACGCTCGGGCAACGGAATGAACTCCGTCTCGCCCGCGATCTTCCCGAACCTGTCGTCCAGCCAATCCTGCTTCGCCTGCTCGATGCGCTCTTTCGACGAGGACACGAAGTTCCACCACATGTGCCGCGGCCCATCCAGCGGATCACCGCCCAACAACATCGCCTTGACGATGCCGAGCGCACGCACGCGATGCTTCACACCGCGATCCAGCACGACCAGGTGCTGCTCGGGAATGTCGGTGCCATCCAACTGCACCTTCCCCTCGAGCACGTACAACGCACGCTCGACCGAACGCGCGTCGACCTCGAACTCCGCCTCCGGCGCCATGTCGACCGCGACGTTGAACGTATCGGTGAACACCGCCACCGGCGACTCCTCGCCGAACGCACGCCCCGCGATCACGCGCAAGGTGACGCCCGGCTGCGTGATCAACGGCAACGCATCCGCCGCGTGGTGATAGAACGCAGGTTCGGTTTCTTCATGCGACTTCGGTAACGCCACCCACGTCTGCATCCCATGCACCGGATGCGGGGCCTCGCGCGTGCCCGGCGGCGTGCGCTCCGAATGCGCGATGCCACGCCCCGCCGTCATCCAGTTGACATCGCCCGGACGAATGTCCTGCACGCTGCCCAAGGTGTCGCGATGCGAAATCGTGCCTGCCCACAGGAAGGTCACCGTCGCCAGGCCGATGTGCGGATGCGGACGCACGTCGATGCCGCGGCCCGGCTCGAACAACGCCGGGCCCATGTGATCGACGAACACGAACGGCCCCACGCTGCGCGCCTGGATCGACGGCACGGCGCGCCGCACCTGGAAACCGCCGAGATCATGGACACGCGGCGCAACGATCGTGGTCATCTTTCTACCCTTGCTGTGCGGCGTCCACGCGAATCGTGACGGCCGGGTTCTCGGTGAATTCGAGCGCTTCGACGGTCAACCGCCACGCACCCATGTTCTTCGACGGCGCTTCGGGCAGGTTCGCCTTCACCGTCGCCTGCGCGCCATTGGCGAACACGAACTCGATGTCGGCATCACCCGCGCGGATGCAGCGCGCGTTCGGCGGGCAACGCGAATCCTGCGTCACCGACACGTACTGCAACGTCGCACCGTCGGGCAAGCGGACGGTTTCCTTCGGCGCGAGCTTCTCGGACGCGCCGGCAGTGATCGAACGCATCGTGGTCTCCTGCGAAGTCGTGCCGCCACCGCCCGACGCGTTGCTGGCGCAGGCGGTCAGGGTGCAGGCCGCGAGCAGCGCGGCGAGGGTCGTGCGAAGCATGGGCAACTCCGTTTGCATGGGTGTGGCCGCAAGTCTAGGACGCATTCCTGAACCGCGCCGTCATCGCGCGACGACGGCGCGAAAGACTCAGAACTGGCCGCCCTGGAAATCGGCGAAGGCCTGCATGATCTCTTCCTTCGTGTTCATCACGAACGGGCCGTAACGCGCGACCGGCTCGCGCAACGGGCGACCGGCCACGAGGATGAAACGCGCACCCTCGGCACCCGACGAGGCAACGAGCGTATCGCCACCGCCGAGCACCGCGAGTTCCTGCTTCGCAAGCGCACGCGCGTCCTCGCCTTCGCCGATCGACGCATCGCCTTCGAATACATACGCGAACGCGTTGTGCCCTTCCGGCAACGCATACGACCACGTGGTCGAGGGCGCGAGTTCGATGTCCAGATACACCGGCGATGTCGCAGGCTGCACGATCGGGCCGCGCACCTCGCCAACACTGCCGGCGATCACCTTCACCGACACGCCCGGCGCGGGCTGCGCCACCGGAATGCGATCGGGCGCGAACTCCTGGTACTGCGGCGCGTCCATCTTGTTGGCCTTCGGCAGGTTCACCCACAACTGGAACCCGCGCATGCGGCCTTCCTGCTGCTCGGGCATCTCGCTGTGCACCAGGCCGCGGCCGGCCGTCATCCATTGCACGCTGCCCGGCACGAGCAGGCCTTCGTTGCCGTGGTTGTCGCGATGGCGCATGCGCCCGTCGAGCATGTAGGTCACGGTCTCGAACCCGCGATGCGGATGGTCGGGGAACCCGGCGAGGTAATCCTCGGCCTTGTCGGTGCCGAATTCATCGAGCATCAGGAAGGGGTCGAGCATGTCGAGCTGGGGCGTGCCGATCACGCGCGTGAGCTTCACGCCGGCGCCGTCGGACGTCGGCTGGCCGCGCAGCTTGCGGGCGACGCGCGCCGTGGACCGGGAAGTGGTGGACATGGGGAACCTCCTTCGTTGCGATGCCGGAACGATGGAGGCGGGCGCCGGGGGATGCCAGTGCCGTGGGTGGAACGCAGGGTTTGGAAAGGCGGGAGTCAGATCAATCCACCGACATATCGGCGCCTGTAGCCGCTCAGCTACGCTCGTAAACGTACACCGTCGCCGGTGGCACGTTGCGCAGGACGAAGCCGCCCCGCCGCACTTTCAAACGCAACGCCTGCTGCACCGATTCGGAAACCGGTGCCTGCGGGCCATACGTGAACTGGATGAATCGTCCGCCGGGGCGCAGGCAGGCGAAGGACGCGGCGAGGATGCGTTGCTGCAGATCTTCGGGCATCGCGAGCAAACCGAGGCTCGACACGATCGCATCGGCCAAACCGCCCGCAAGGAATCCGCAATGCGCGGCGATCTGCGGCAGGTCGCTCGCATCGCCCAACGCGACGCGCACCGCGGGGAAGCGTTTGCGCAGATGTGCGTGCAGCGATTCGCTGAGCTCGATGACCAGCAGGTCGTTGCCACGCAATCCATGTGCCATCAATGCGCGCGTGACCGAGCCGGTGCCGCCACCCAGTTCGATGACGCGTCGCGTGTCGTGCGGCAATTCATCGACCATCGCCTGCGCAAGATCACGGCTGGAGGGCGCGATCGACGCGGTCTGCAGCGGATTGCGCAACCACTGTCCGAACAGCGCCAACCAGCCAGCCCGCGCGTTCATCCCCGCGCGTCCATGCCCAGGCGCCGCAAGCGCCAGCAACGGTGGATGCGGGCGTCGCGTGCGAAGTCCGGCGGGATCGTGGACGGGGTGACGTCTTCGATCGACGCGATATCGGACAGGGCCACTTCGTCGAGTTTGAAGCGGCGGAAGTTGTTCGAGAAATACAGCGAGCCACCTTGTGCCAGCCGCATCAGCGCGGCGCGCAGCAAGCGCACGTGTTCGCGTTGCACGTCGAAGTCGTTCGCGCGCGCGGAGTTCGAGAACGTGGGCGGGTCGCAGAAAATCAGATCGTAGTCCCCGCGGTCGGCGAGGAGCCATTGGATCGCGTCGGCCTGTACGAGGCGGTGACGGCCGCCGCCGATCCCGTTCTCCGACAGGTTGTCGGTCAACCACTGCAGGTAAGTGCCGCTCAAGTCGACGCTCGTCGTGCTCGACGCCCCGCCCTGCGCGGCCTGCACGGTTGCCGCGCCCGTGTAACAGAACAGATTGAGGAAGCGCTTGTTGCGCGCTTCGCTCGCGATCCGCAGGCGCAGCGGGCGGTGGTCGAGGAACACGCCGGTATCGAGGTAATCGAACAGGTTCACCCGCAGGCGCGCATTGCCTTCGCGCACGACGAGATATTCACCCCGCCGGTCGAAGCGGCCGTACTTGCTGCCGCCCTTGCCGACGCTGCGCGTCTTGAGTGCGATGCGCTCTTTCGGAATACCGAACACGTCGCGCGCGGCGGCCAGCAATGCATTGAGGCGCTTGCGCGTGGTCTCTTCCGGGATCTCCGCCGGCGCCGCGTATTCCTGCACGTGCAGCCATTGCTCGCGCGAATCGGCGTCGGTATAGACGTCGATCGCGGCGGCATATTCGGGCAGGTCCGCATCGTAGGCGCGGAAGTTGTCGATGCCTTCGCGCTCGCGCCAGGTCTTCAGCTTCTTCAAATTCTTGCGCAGGCGGTTGGCGACCATCTGCGCGCCTTCCGACAAAACGGGCGGCGGTGCATCGACCGAACGCTGCGGAGGCGCGATCGGGTCACACACGATCAGCGTGCATTCGATCGCGCCGTTGAACAGTTGGTAGCGCTTGTTCGCGCGCAGGCCGGTGGCGCGTGCGAGTTCGTCGTCGCCGCACAGCAGGCTGGCACGCCACTCCGGCGCGTTGCGGCGCAGTGCGTCGCCGAGTGCGCGATAGAGCGCGGGATCGGCCGCCAGGCGCGCGTCGTAGGGCGGATTGCAGACGACGAGGCCACGCGGGCCGAAGTCGGTTGCGCGCGCGAGTGATTCGACGGATGTCGGGTGCAGGTCGAGCACATGGCCGACGCCAGCCGCCTGCGCGTTGCCGCGTGCGGCTTCGAGGATGCGTGCGTCGGCGTCGCTGCCGAAAAACGCCGGGCGTAGCGCAAGCAGCCCGACATCGCGGCGGCGTTGCGCGTCTTCCACCAGCGTTTTCCATGCGGCGGCATCGAACCCGCGCCAGCGCGTCGGCATCGCGGCACCGTGACGCTGCAGGCCGGGCGCCACGTCGCCCGCCATCAGTGCGCCTTCGATGAGCAACGTACCGCTGCCGCACATAGGATCCAGCAGCCCCGCGCCATCGCGATACATCGCCGGCCATTGGCCACGCATCAACACCGCGGCGGCGAGGTTTTCCTTCAACGGCGCTTCGCCCTGCGCGCTGCGCCAGCCGCGGCGATGCAGCGGACCGCCGCCCAGATCGATCGACAGGATCGCGCGGTTTTTGCGCACGACGAGGTTCAGGCGCACGTCCGGCGATTCGATGTCGACATCGGGGCGCGCGCCGGTTTTCTGGCGCAGCACGTCGACGACGCCGTCTTTCACGCGTTGCGCGGCGTAACGCGCGTGCGTCAGCGCTTCGCCCGAAACGTGCGCGTCCACGGCGAGCGTGTGGCCCGGGCCGAGGTGTGTTTCCCAATCGACTGCGGACACGCCCGCGTACAAGGCATGTTCGTCCGCGCAATCGAATTCGGTGATCGGCCACAGCACGCGGCTGGCCAGGCGCGACCACAGCACGGCACGCTGCGCGTCGAGCAGTTCACCTTCGACGTTCACGCCTGCCATCGTCGCGGTCGCGCGCGCGCAACCCAGCGCGAGCAACTCGTCCGTCAACAGATATTCGAGACCCTTGCCGCAGCTGGCGAAGAACTTCATGTCAGAGCTTCGCAAGCAGGGCAGCGAACGCGTCGGCGCTGGCCTGGACATGCGCGGTGAGGCGATGGCCGTCGTCGACCATCAGCAGCGAGGCACGACGCGATTGCGCCCATGCGACGACATCGCGCGGAGGAATCAGTTCGTCCTCCCAACCGTGGATGATCGACGTCGGCACGCCTGCGGCATCGAACGGATGCGCCTCATGCAAATGGATCGGCGGCGCCATCAGGAACAAACCGGCGACCGGCACCTGCAAGGACACGTGGCCGGAGATCCATGCGCCGAGGCTCGAACCGGCGAGCACGATCGGGCCGTTCGCCGCGGCTTCGGAAGCGATGCGCAGCAAACGCTTCACGCGCGCCGCGACATCACCGAGATCGCTGACCTCGCGCTTTCCATCCAGGTCGGTGAAATCCGGTCGTTCGTGGCTCCAGCCGAAACGTTCGGCCACCTCGGCGAGCGCCGTGACCTTGGTGGCATCGGGTCCGCTTTCGAACCCGTGCGACAAAATGCAATGACCGCGCATCAACCGTCCTTGTCTTCGATCGCCGACACCGCGTCGCCGATGCGGAACTGCCCGCCTTCCACGATGCGCGCGCACAACCCGCCCATGTGGCGCATCGCGTTGAACCCACCGGGGCCCAGGGCTTCCTCCATGCGCGAGCACGGATCGCACGTATCGGTGCCTTCGAGCACCACGTCGCCGATACGGAAGCGCCGGCCCTTCAACGCGATCAGCGGAATGCCGGAGACCACGACGTTGCGGCGGAGCAAGACGGGCGACACCGATTCGTGGCCCGCCAGAGACGCGATCGCGGGCAGGTGTTCGGCCTGGATGAGCGTGACGCCGCGCTTGCCGCTACCGCCGGTGTAACGGTCGCCGACCAGGCCCTTGCCCGCCCGTGCTTCGACCGCGTCGATGGGCGCCATCGGCACGTCGCGCTTGGGCCGCACGCCGATCCATTCCACGCGGCCGGCGCGCGGCAGTGTCGCCATGAGGCGGCCGAGCGCGGAACCGGGGGGCGGGATGGCAGGCATTTCTGACGTTCGGGGGAGGAAACGTTGCGATGCTAGCATCGTGGCCATGGTGCCCATGCCGCCGCCGGAGCTTCCGGTCGAAACCACGCCCCTGCCCTACGAAGCCCAGCTCGACGCGCGCCCGCGTGCGCAGATCGACCTGGTGGTCATCCATTGCACGGAACTGCCGGACCTGGCGACCGCGCGTGACTATGGGGAGCGCGTGCGCTATCCCGATTCGGGCCAGGGCAACAGCGGCCACTATTACATCGACCGGGACGGCACGGTGCACCTGTGGGTGTCGCTCGAGCGCGTGGCGAACCACACGCGCGGTTACAACCCGCGTTCGATCGGCATCGAACTGGTGAACACCGGGCGCTACCCGAACTGGTTGGATGCGACCCACCAGGCGATGGACGAGCCGTACACCGATGCGCAGATCATCGCGTTGATCGCCCTGCTGAACGTGTTGGCGAAAGACTATCCGGCGCTGCAATTCATCACGGGGCACGAGGATCTGGACACGACGACCGTGCCTGCTGAAGACGACCCGACGAAGCTGGTGCATCGCAAGCGCGATCCCGGGCCGTTGTTTCCCTGGGATCGCGTGCTGCGCGCGGTCCGCTTGAAGCGGTTCGAGCCTTGAGGCAAGAGGCGCCGTCTATACTGCGCCCATGACCGCGCCTCCCGTTTCCGAACTCATCGAACTGCTGTCCCTCGAACGCCTCGAGGACAACCTGTTCCGCGGCCAGAGCCGCGACATCGGCACCAAGTACGTGTTCGGCGGGCAAGTGCTCGGGCAGGCGCTCTCGGCCGCGCAGGCAACGATGGATGAAGTGAAGGAAGCGCGCGCGGCGCATTCGCTGCATGCGTATTTCCTGCGCGCGGGCGACATCGATGCACCGATCGTCTATCTCGTCGACCGCACGCGCGACGGCGGCAGCTTTTCCGTTCGCCGCGTGACCGCGGTGCAGCACGGCCAGCCGATCTTCTTCCTCGCCGCCTCCTTCCAGCGCGCCGAAGCAGGCCAGGGCCAGCATCAACTCTCGATGCCCGACGTGCCCATGCCCGAGGACATCGCGCCGACGGCCGATCTCACGCCCGACCATCTCGCACGTTTGCCCTCGAAGGTGCAGCGCTGGTTGTCGCGCCAGGGGCCGTTCGAATTCCGCCACGTGTATCCGCGCGACGAGCTCAATCCGCCCAAGCGCCCGCCCTTCCAGCACGTGTGGTTCCGGTTGGGCGAGCGTGTCGGCGATGCGCCGGAGTTGCATCGCGCATTGCTGGCGTATGCGTCTGACTTCCATCTGCTCGGCACCGCGACCTTCCCGCACGGGATCAGCTATTACCAACCGAATGTGTTGATGGCCTCGCTGGATCACGCGCTGTGGTTCCATCGTCCCTTCCGCGCGGACGAATGGCTGCTGTATTCCATCGACAGCCCGACGGCGCAGGAGGGGCGCGGCCTGGCCCGCGGCCAGATCTACGATCGCTCCGGCAAGCTGGTCGCGAGCACGGCGCAGGAAGGCCTGATCCGCGTCGTCGACGAAGCGAAGGGCTGAGATGCGGCAGGTCTTTTCCAGCCCGCGCATCCACAACGTCGAAGGCATCGCGAAGCTGCTGGAAGACGAAGGCATCGAGGTGCGCATCACGCACGGGCGGTCCTACAAGAGCGCGTGGAGCGGGCGGCGCACGTACAAGGAATCCGAAATGGGGTCGCCCATTCCCGCAGTGTGGGTGGTGCGCTCGGAAGACCAACCGCGGGCACGGCAGATCCTGCGCGAAGCGGGCCTGCTCGATTCCACGCGCGGCGGGAGCGACAGTTTCCTGCCCGAGTCTGCGATTGGGAATTTCGAAGTGCGCGCCGCGGCGGCGCCGACCAAGCGCGCCTTCCGTTACAAGATCGGGTTGCTGGTCCTGATCGTCGTCGCGGTCGGGCTTGCGTGGGTTGCGGCGCATCGGGCGAATACGGCGGCGGCCGTCGCGCCCGCGGTCGTCGACAAACATCGGCCCGATGCGCGCGCCCCCGCGGCTGCGCGTTCCATGGCGCCCGCCGAACCGGTGCCGGGGGCCTATCCCGTCGAAACGCCGCCCGCGCTTGCGACGATGCTGGCCGGCGTCGAGCTGGCCACGGACACACCGGCGGTGGCTTGCCTGCGCATCGATGGCGTCGTGGCCACGAAGTCGCAGCTTGCCGCCCTTCCTGCTTCGACGGCACGCATGGATTGCACGGACACCACGGCGACGGCATCGGTGTTGATCGACATCCGCGGCTACCGCACCGACGGCTCGGGCACCGGCACGGTGGAGCTTGCGGTCACCAGCGCAGGCGCGCAGGCCACGCAGGTCCGTACACTGCTGGTCCGGCGCACCGAGGCCACCTGGCGCGTGCTGCGCGTCCTTTCGGTGCGTTGAGTCACATCGGGCGCGCGCCCACGTCTGGATACGCATGGACACCACCGTCGACCAGCTGATCCGCCTCGAACTCCCCGCCGCGCGCGACGGGGACCGCGCTGCCTACGGGCGCATCGTCGTCGCCTGCCAGAACACGATCACCGCGATCGCACTGGCGATCGTGCGCGACGTGCCGAGCAGCGAGGACATCGCGCAGGACGCGTTCCTGAGCGCGTGGCAACACTTGCGCCGACTGCAGAATGCGGACAGCTTCCTGCCATGGCTGCGGCAGATCACGCGCAATCTGGCGCGCGATCACCTGCGCGCGAAAGTGCGTGGCCCCTTCCCGGTCGACGACATGGAAGCCGCGATCGCCGCCGCCGCCGATCCCGCGCCTTCGCCTTTGCACGCATTGATCGACGCCGAGCGGCACGGCGCCGCCGCCGACGTGATTTCCGCCTTGCCCGAGGACAGCCGCGAAACCTTGTTGCTGTTCTACCGCGAAGGACAGAGTTCCAGGCAGGTCGCCGCGCTGCTCGGCTTGTCGGACGCCGCGGTGCGCAAGCGCCTGTCGCGCGCGCGCCAACAGGTCCAGGAAGATTTGCTCGAGCGGTTCGCCGATTTCGCGAAAGGTTCGGCCCCGGCCGCCGCGTTCGCGACCATTGTGACCAGTGCGCTCGTGGTGGCGAGTCCATCGGCTGCCGCCGCGACGATGATCGGCGGCGCCGGCCTGGGTGCGAAGACGATCGGCCAGGTGTTGCTCGGCGCCGCGACCGGCATCGGCATCGGGCTGGTGGCGGCGAGCGCGAGCGTCTTCTGGGGCTGGCGCAAGCAGATGGGCGAAGCGATGGACGCGCAAGAACGGCGCGAACTCACCCGTTCGGCCATCGTGAACGTGTTGGCGATCATCGGTTACCTGGTATCCATGCTGCTGACCACGACCTCCACCCGCGGGTGGGTACCGGCGACGGTGGCGACCTGCGTGTTCATGTCCATCGTGTTCTGGCAGACCGGTGTCGTGCAGCCGCGCGCGAAAGCGCGTCGTTTCGCCGTCGAAGCGCGCGTCGACCCCGAAGGCGCGGCCAGGCGCAGGCGCCGCGAGCGCATGTTGTGCCGCGTCGGCCTGGTCGTCGGTTCGCTGGGCGGCTTCGGCGGGCTGATCGCCGGCCTGGTGGCGGCGGGCCGCATTACGTTCTGACGCGGATTTCACGACGCCGCGTGACGACGGCGCGACAACGTCTTCGCATTCGATGGCGGTATGCTCGACCCATGGGCGCGAACAACACCCCGGACCAGGACGAGCTCCGCGTCTTCCACACCGGCGACCACGCGTGCGGTTACTGGCCCACGCGCATCGCCCGCGACCTCGTGCTCGATCCGCGCGATCCGCGCATGCCCAATCTGTATCCGCTCGCGTTGGGTTGGGGATTCCGCCGCTCCGGCGACATCGTGTATCGGCCGCATTGCCAGGGGTGCCGCGCGTGCGTCGCGGTGCGCATTCCCGTCGCGCAGTTCGTGCCCAGTCGTAGCCAGCGCCGTTGCCTTGCGCGCAATGCCGACATCGAGGCGCGCATCGTGCCGGCCGAGCGCACGGAAGAACAATTGGCGTTGTATCAGCGCTACCTGCGTGCGCGGCATCGCGGTGGCGGGATGGACGAGCATGGCGGCATCGAATTCGACCAATTCCTGATCGGCAGTTGGTCGCACGGGCGTTTCATGGAATTGCGCGAGCGCAGCCAGGGCAAGGGGCCCGGGCAGTTGTTGTCGGTGGCGATCACCGACGTCGTCGAGAATGCGTTGTCCGCGGTCTATACGTTCTTCGATCCCGACCTGCCCGAGCGCGGGTTGGGGACCTTGTCGTTGTTGCGGCAGATCGCGTGGGCGCAGCGCGACGATCGCGCGCACCTGTATCTCGGGTACTGGATCGAAGGGCACGACAAGATGGATTACAAGCGGCGCTTCCGTCCGCTGGAATCCTTCGACGGGCGTGCCTGGCAGGCGCTGGCCTAAGCCTCAGCCTTCGGGCGGCAACTGCGTGCTTTCGGCCTTCGGCGTTTCGACCGCTTGCGGAACCGCCTGCGTCGGCGCCTGTGCCGCCGGCGCCGCCGCGGACACCGGCGGCAGCGAGGCCATCAACGCCGGCGCGACGCGCTGCGAAAAACCGAAGCCCGCTTCGCTGTGCGCCGAGACGACCATCCGCACCATCGACTGCGGCACCATCAATTCCAGGGCGACGGTGCGGCCGTCGTTGGACTGCGCCTGGATCGTCATTTCGAGCAACGCGCCCGCCGTGTCGATTTCGTGGCAGAGCACATGTTCGCCGCCCGGCCCCTCGCGCAGGTAGGGTTTGATCGCCTCGCCCAACGCTTCGAGCGCCTGCGGGAAGAAGTAGACGGCGTAGCCTTCGGATTCGTTCATCGCGTCATTGTTCCAAACGGATGGTGATGGCGGCGGCGGCATCGCGCGCACGGGCGCGGGCATCGTCGATGTCGGTGCCGCGTGCGAGCGTCACGCCGACGCGGCGGTGGCCTTCCACGCGGGGTTTGCCGAACAGGCGCAGCGCGGTGTCGGGTTCGCGCAATGCGCCCTGGACGTTGTCGAACACGGGAACGCCGTGGCCTTGCGCCAGCATCGCGCACGACGCGGTGGCGCCGAGTTGGCGGATCGCCGGTATGGGCAGGCCGAGGATCGCGCGCGCATGCAGCGCGAACTGGCTGAGGTCCTGCGATGCGAGCGTCACCAGGCCGGTGTCGTGCGGGCGCGGGGAGACTTCGGAAAACCACACCTCGTCGCCCTTGATGAAAAGCTCGACGCCGAACACGCCCCAGCCACCGAGGTCGTCGGTGACCGCTTTGGCGATGTGTTGCGAACGCTCGAGCGCCCTGGGCGACATCGGTTGCGGCTGCCAGCTTTCGCGATAGTCGCCGTCGCGCTGCAGGTGTCCGATCGGTTCGCAGAAATGCGTGCCGCCGGCATGGCGCACGGTGAGCAGCGTGATTTCGTAATCGAAGTCGACGAAGCCTTCGACAATGACGCGGCCCGCGCCGGCGCGGCCGCCGGTCTGCGCGTAGTCCCACGCGGCGTCGACGTCGGCTTGCGTGCGCACCAGGCTCTGGCCCTTGCCGGAAGAGGACATCACCGGCTTCACGACGCACGGCAGCCCGACGGCGCGCACCGCGTCGCGATAATCGTCGAGCGTGTCGACGAAGCGATACGCGGAGGTCGCAAGGCCGAGTGTTTCCGCGGCAAGGCGACGGATGCCCTCGCGATCCATCGTCAGCCGCGCTGCCCGAGCGGTGGGGATGACACGCAGGTCGCCCTTGGCTTCGGCCTCGATCTCGATGAGTGTCGGCGTGCTGATCGCTTCGATCTCGGGCACCACGATGTGTGGACGCTCGCGTTCGATCAGCGCGCGCACTGCGTTGCCGTCGAGCATGTCGAGCACGTGGCTGCGGTGTGCGACTTGCATCGCGGGGGCGTCGGCGTAACGGTCGGCGGCGATGACTTCCACGCCGAAGCGTTGCAGTTCGAGCGCCACTTCCTTGCCCAGTTCGCCCGAGCCGAGCAGGAGCACGCGCGTGGCGTGCGGCGACAGGGGCGTACCGATCGTGGGCATCGAACAGGTGCCGAAAGACGGGGCGCGTAGTGTACCCGCGCCGGCCATGCCATCCTGCGCGCCTCATGCGCCTGCCCCGTGCCCTGTCCGCTTTCGCCTGTTGCGCGCTCCTTGCCGCGTGCGACGGCGAAGGCCCGCAGCCGCGCCTGGCCGGCGTGATCCTCGACGGCTCGATCGACGAAACCAGCGGCCTTGCGACGTCCACGCTGCATCGCGACACGCTGTGGTTGCTGCAGGACGGCGGCAACGGGCCGATGTTGCATGCGATCTCGCGGCGCGGTTCGCGCATCGCGAGCGTGCGCGTGGCGGGCGTGCGCAACACCGATTGGGAAGACCTCGACGCATTCGTGCTGCAGGGGCGCCACTGGCTGTTGATCGGCGACACGGGGGACAACGGCGGGCTGCGCCGCACGGTGCAACTGCATGTGGTTCCCGAACCCGACCCGCTGGTCGACGGCGGCGTGGTGTCGGCGGCGTGGTCGATCGCCTTCCGCTGGCCCGACGGCCCGCGCGATTGCGAGGCCGTCGCGGTGGATGTGCAGGCCGGCGAAGTGCTGCTGATCTCGAAGAAGCGCAAACCGGCGCAGTTGTTCTCGGTGCCCCTGCGCCCGGCGCGGGGCGTCGTCGTCGCACGCCGCATCGGCACGCTGGCCGAAGCCCCGGCGCACTCCGGCGGCGATGCCTCCGGTGCGCGGCGCGTCGCGCTCGGCCGCCAGGTCACGGCGGCCGATCTCTCGCCCGATGGGCTGACGCTCGCGGTGCTGACTTACGACCGTTTGCTGCTCTATGCGCGCACCCCCGGGGAATCTTGGTCGCGCGCGGTCGCACGACAGCCCGCCACGCAGCCGCTGCCCTGGCTGCACCAGGCCGAAGCGGTTGCGTGGCTGCCGGACGGCAAGGGGTTGATCGCGACCGGCGAGTTCAGCCCGGCGCCCCTGGTTTGGCTCCCTGCGAACCCCTGAAAGCGCCATTCGTCGCCCGCCGCTTGCGGAGCTGATATCAGAGTGATATCACATCGCTGCGCCCCAATCCCGGGGCTTGCGAGGCCTTCGATGAAAGAGAACCCCATCCGTTCCGCCGCGGGCATCCCCGTGCTGCTCCTGCTGCTGGCGGTGCTGCTGGTCGGCGGATCCCTGATGTTCAACGGCATCCGCATGGAAGCCCCGGCGTGGATCATCGGCGGCCTGCTGGCCGATCTGCTCGCATTTTTCTGCCTGTTCGGCCTGTACATGGTCGAGCCCAACAAGGCCGCGGTGCTGAGCCTGTTCGGCAAGTACGTCGGCACGGTCAAGGAGAACGGCCTGCGCTGGAACAACCCCTTCTATTCCAAGCGGAAGGTGAGCCAGCGCGTGCGCAACTTCGAGAGCGGCAAGCTCAAGGTCAACGAGCTCGACGGCAGCCCGATCGAGATCGCGGCGGTCATCGTGTGGCAGGTCGTGGATTCTGCCGAAGCGGTCTACAACGTCGACGACTACGAAAGCTTCGTGCAGATCCAGTCCGAGTCCGCGCTGCGCGCGATGGCCACCAGCTATCCCTACGACCAGCACGAGGAAGGCCAGCTTTCCCTGCGCAGCCACGCCGCCGAAATCAGCACGCATCTTTCGCAGGAACTGTCCGAACGCCTGGCCGATGCCGGCGTGCAGGTGATCGACGCGCGCATCAGCCACTTGGCGTACGCACCGGAAATCGCACAGGCGATGCTGCAGCGCCAGCAGGCCAACGCGATCATCGCCGCGCGCACGCGCATCGTCGCCGGCGCGGTGGGCATGGTCGAGATGGCCCTGGCCGAATTGCAGAAGAACGGCGTCGTGCACCTGGACGAGGAACGCAAGGCGCAGATGGTCAGCAACTTGCTGGTCGTGCTGTGCGGCGAGCGCTCCACGCAGCCCATCGTCAACGCGGGCACGCTCTACTGATGGGTGAGAAGAAGGCCTATCCGCTGCGCATCAGCGCCGACGTGCTGAACGCCGCGCAGCGATGGGCCGACGACGAGATCCGCTCGCTCAACGCGCAGATCGAATACGTGTTGCGCGATGCATTGCGCAAAGCGGGGCGCCTGCCGGCGCCGCCGCCGGCGAAGGAAGAGGACGAGAACGATGGCGAGTGACCGCTGGAATTACCAGGTCGTGGACGTCAAGCCCGGTTTCATGGGCCGCTCGCGCGAGGCGATCCAGGAAAAGTTGGTGCAACTGGGCCTGCAGGGCTGGGAATTGGTGAGCGTCGTGCAGACGCACCCCTTCAAGCCCGTGCAGCTGTATCTCAAGAAACCCCTCTGAGGAGAGCGCCATGGCGACGTCGCATCGTGGATATGTCACTGCTTCGGCGATCGTGTTCACCGTCGTTGCGTTGTTGCAGGCCTGGCGCGCGTTGGTCGGCGCGCCGGTGGACATCGGAGGCCAGGCGGTTCCGGTCGCGGCCTCGTGGATCGCAGCCCTCTTCGCAGGTGGCCTGGCCGCATGGGGCTGGCGCACGCGCTGACCGCGTCGGGTAACCTTGGCGCATGCGACGCATCGCCAGGGTCTTGCTCAACACGCCGGACATCGAACTGTGGCCCGGCGGCTTGCTCCGCGCGCGCAGCAACCACGATGCGCGCGTCCTTTCGCGCGCCTTGCGCGTGTTGCGCCGAAAGCGCGACGGCCGCTTTCTCGCCGCCGAGTTGCCCGAAGGCCTGATGCCGCTGGTGCCGTCCTTGCAGCGCGAAGACGGCATCGGCGAAGCGCTCGACGCACTGGATTCGTTCTCGCCGCACGAACGCTCGGGCCTGGAGCGCGTCTACGAACTTCCCCTCGCCCGCCTGCATGAGCGCCTCGACCAGCTCGACATCGAAGAAGACGATTACGCGGAACGCACCGGCCTGTCGCTCGTCGCCGAACCCGATCGCCTAGACTTCGCGGGCTTCGACCGCTTCCGCCGTCCGTTGTGGCTGCGCCCCGGCGCGGCGCGCGCGTGGTTGCATCTGCAGGCCGAAGCGCTGCGCGAGGACATCGTGCTCGAATCGATCAGCGGCTGGCGCTCGCACGATTACCAGCTCGGCATCTTCGAACGGAAGCTCGCACGCGGGCAGACGATCGACGAAATCCTCACCGTCAACGCGGCACCCGGATTCAGCGAACACCACGGCGGCCGCGCGCTCGACATCGGCACGCCGGAGGAACCGCCGGCCGAAGAAACCTTCGAGAAGACGCGCGCGTTCGCGTGGTTGCAGGACAACGCCGAAGGCCATGGATTCGTGCTGAGTTACCCGCGCGACAACCCGCACGGCATCGTCTACGAGCCCTGGCATTGGTGTTGGCGTGGCGGGTGAACGCACGCTGGCGTCCGCCTGGACCTCCGGCCACAACCACTTCAATGTCCTGCGCCTGATTGCCGCCTGGCTCGTGATCTACGGCCACGCATGGGCCATCACGGGGACGCCGGGCGGGGATCTGTTGGCACGTGCGACGCAGGTGAAGTTCGCCGGTGCGATCGCGGTGGACATATTCTTCGTGATCAGCGGGTTCCTGATCGCCGCGAGCCTGCAACGCAACAGCGTGCGCGGGTATCTGGGGTCGCGCGCGCTGCGCATCCTGCCGGCGTTGGTCGTCTGCGTGCTGCTGAGCGTGTTCGTACTGGGCCCGTGGATGACCACGTCGGCGAACTACTGGTCGGTGGAAACGTGGCGTTACCTGTGGTCGAACGCGACCTTGTGGCGTGCCGAGTTCCATCTCCCCGGCGTGTTCGCGACGCTGCCGCAGACCGCAGTCAATGGGTCGTTGTGGACGCTGCCGGTGGAAGCGCGGTTGTATCTGTTGTTGCTCGGTGCTTCGCTGGTCGGCGTGTTGACGGCGAAGCGATACCTGTTGCCGTGGCTGGCCTTGCTCGCCGGGATCGCCGCGTTCGCCTGGTTCCGCGCGCCGCTGCCGGACTGGTTGGCGAATGACCTGTGGTGCGTCGCGTTCTTCGCCAGCGGCACGGCCGCGTGGCTGTGGCGCGATCGCCTCCGGTTGTCGTGGATGCCGCTCCTCGCGCTGGTGGTCCTGGCGGCCGTGTTGCGCGGTACGCCCTGGTTCGCCGCGCCCTACTTCGCGCTCGTGGCGTACGGCACGTTGTGGCTCGCGTTCGCGCAGGTGCCTTCGAAGCTGGTGCATCACGACCTGTCGTACGGGCTCTACCTGTACGGCTGGCCTTCGGCGCAGCTCGTGCAAACCTTCTCGCCGGGGGCGCCGATGCACAACGTGCTCTGGGCGAGTGTGCTGGCGTTCGCCTTCGCGGCGGCCAGTTGGTTCCTCGTCGAGCGCCCTGCACTGCAATTCAAACGTCGCTTCGGCACGCGCACGCCCGTGGAATCGCCGGCGCGTCCGACGCACGCCTGACGGGCTTCACCCCTGCGAACGCTTCACCGGCTTGGCATCCTTCGCCTTCGGCGCATTCGCCAGATCGGCGATGCGCCAGAGATACAGGCTCGCGTAGGTGCGGTACGGCCCCCACTTTTCGCCGCGCGCGAGCAACACCTTCGGCGCAGGCATTTCGTCGAGTTTGTCGATGGCCTGCGCGCCCTTTCGGATGCCGAGGTCATCGACGGGCAATACATCCGGGCGGCCGAGGCGGAACATGAGCATCATCTCCACCGTCCAGCGGCCGATGCCGCGCACCGGGACGAGCGCGGCGATGATCGCGTCCTCGTCCATCGTCGCCATCTGCCGCAGCGTGGGGAGCTCACCGCGTTCCTCGCGCAAGGCCAGGTCGCGCAATGCAAGCGACTTGTTGCCCGAAACGCCGCAGGCACGCAGCGCCGCATCGTCGATGCGCGCGAGCGTGTCGCAATGGAAGCGGTCGCTGGCGATCGCGGTTTCCACGCGGCCGACGATCGTCGCCGCGGCCTTGCCGCTCAACTGCTGGTAGAGAATCGCGCGCGCAAGCGCGTCGACCGGGTCGAACGCTTTGCGCCAGCGGGGATCGGGCGCGATGGGGCCGAGCTTCTCCATCCACTTGCCGAGCTTGCGGTCACGCCTGGTCAGGTGCGACCAGGCTGCATCGGTGTCGAATCCCCGTGTGCGTCGCGCCATCGTGTCTCCTTCAGCGTCGCAGGCAATGCAGGGCGAACAGCAGCCAGCCCGCGATCGTGATCATGCCGCCGAGCGGCGCGAATGTCGTGGGTGTCTGGAACACCGCGGCGCCGACGAGGCTGCCGGCGAACAACAGCACGCCCGCGAGCAGCGCCAGCAGCGACACCGCGCCGAGCCAATGCGCGCCGTGGCGCGCCAGTGCCGCCAGGGCGATGCCCTGGCCGAAGGCGAACGCCGCGCCGATGATCAGTTGTTCCCGCGCGTGCGGCGCGAGGGTCGCGTGCATCGCATACGCGGACAGCGCCACCGCGCACGCGGCGAACAGACCGCCGGCGAAACCGGCCAGGCGGATCGTGATCGTGCGGTCTCCCGTGCGCATTGCGTTCCTCCAAAACGACGAACGCCGCAAGCGCGGCGTCCGACTTTCACAGCACTGTCGAAGGCTTACTTCAACTGCCAGTACAACTGGTAGTGACCCTCGTCGGTGAAGCCTTGGTCCACGCCGTTGGTCCACGCTTCGAACGGGCGGCCGGTGGTCTCGTAGCCGCGCGTCATCGTCCAGGCGCGCAGCGAGTCGCGGACCTTCGCCAGGTTGATCATGTGGCCGGTGAAGCCGGCGCTCGCATAGCGCGCGGGCGTCGTGCGGATGAACTGCACCTGCTGCTCGAGCTTCGGCGCCGGGATTTCGGCGGCCGGGCCCGTCTGGCCCTTCTTGCGCACCGGCATCGCGGTGTCGAAGGAGTAGGCGTCGGCTGCGAACTCGGTGGTGATCACGCGGATCGGGCCGGCCGATTCCAGGCCGTTGGCGTCCATCACCTTGCGGATCCACTGCAGGTTGGCGTTCATCGCCTGCTGGATCTTGTCGGGGTCGCGTTCGACGGTCGCCGGCGCGAACAACAGGTTCTCCGCCGGGAGTTCGACGACCTTCGGCAGGTCGGCCTGGGTCTTGCGGCCGAAGTCGGCGTTGTAGTCGTAGTTCGGCACGCCGGCGAGCATGTTGGTGAACTTGCCCAGGCCCAGCTTGATGTCGTCGCCGATCGCGCGGACGTACAGGCCCGAGTAGCGGCCGAACAGGTCGAAGCCGTAATCCACGTCGTAGGTCTGCATCACTTCGACGTTGCGATTGTTGCGGCCCGTCGGCTTGAGGTAGAACACGGTCTTCTTGTCGCTGCCGCGGCTGCGGTCGACGATGTCGTATTCGATGCGGTTGGGCTCGTTCTTGGTGAGCGTCCACTTGCCCGAGCCGACCATCTTGTTGGTCGAGTTGTATTCGAAGCCGGCGCCGACGCCGGTGTCGGGACCGAAGAACTTCCACTCCATGCGCGGGTCGCGCAGCGCCAGGGTGTTCCATTCCTTGAAACGGCGCGGGCTCGTGAGCGTGTCGCGCACGATGACCATCTTGCGGTTCGTCTCGATGCTTTCGGACACGTGGCGCGAAGACGGCAGCGCGATGCCGACGACGACGAACAGCACGGCGACGATCGCCAGGGAAATCAGGATCTCGATCAAACGGGTCATTCGGAAGGTCTCCAGACCGGGCCGCCGCCGGGCGGCCCGCACAGACCGGCGATGCTAGCAGGTGAGCGGCCGTGCTTGCGAGCCGCCGGCATGCGGGGGCGCATGCGGCCCCTCGCCACACCGGGCCGCCGTCACACCAATTGCAGTTCGAAGGCCTTCAGCACGGCGCGGGTGCGATCGCGAACGCCGAGCTTGGACAGGATGTTGGACACGTGGTTCTTGATCGTGCCTTCGGCCACGCCCAGCGAATTGGCGATCTCCTTGTTCGAAAAGCCGCTTGCCATCAGCCGCAGGATCTCCGTCTCCCGATCGGTCAGGGGGTCGGGACGGTCGAGGCTGACGAAGTCGTTGCGCATGTGTTCCAGGCCCGACAGCAGCCGCTGCGTCACGGCCGGTTGGACCAGGGATCCGCCCGCGGCGACCGTCTGGATCGCGCCGACCAGCTGTTCGAGCGTCACGTCCTTCAGCAGGTAGCCCTTCGCGCCGGCCTTCAGGCCCGCAAGGACGAGTTGGTCGTCGTCGAACGTGGTGAGGATGATCGTCGGCGGCAGCGTGTTGGCGCGGCCCAGTGCCTGCAGGGCTTCCAGGCCCGACATCACCGGCATGCGCATGTCCATCAGGACGACGTCCGGCTGGACCTGGGGAATGACCTCGACGGCCTGGCGCCCGTCGCCGGCCTCGGCGACGACCTCCATCCCCGGTGCGAGGGCCAGCAGCGAACGAATGCCCTGCCGCACGAGGGTCTGGTCGTCGACCAGGCAGATGCGGATGGTGGCGGTGTTCATGACGCGGTGGCTCCTTCGGGGGTGGTCTGCCCCTGCTCGGGCGGGAGTTGCGAGGGGTTGGACACCGAAGCGGCCGCGGCGTTCGCCAGGGGCACGCCCAGCATGGTGGCAGGCAAGCGCAAGCGCAGCGCGAACCCCGCGCCGGAGCCCGATTCGACCTGCAGGTCGCCGCCGTGCTGGGCAAGGCGCTCGCGCATGCCGCGCAGCCCGTTGCCGGGTACGAGCGCTTCGGCGCCGGTGCCGTCGTCGCGCGCCTGGATGACGATGCCGCCGTCGACGCGGCGCGCGTCGATCCACAGGTTGCGTGCGCCCGCATGGCGCACGGCGTTCGTGATGATTTCCTGCGTGCACCGCAGCAACACGTGCGCGCGTTCGGGATCGTCGAGCGTCAGCGGCTCTTCGAGGTCCATGTGGATCGCGAGCGACGGCACGTTTTCCGCGAGCGGGCGCAGCGCCGCCGCGAGATCGATCGCCCCGCCTTCGCGCAACTGGCTCACCGCCTCGCGCACGTCGGTCAGCAACAGGCGCGCGAGCGTATGCGCCTGCTGCACGTGCTCCTTCACCCGGCCGTCGGACAGGTGGCCCGCGACTTCGAGATTGAGGCTCAGCGCGGTGAGGTGATGGCCGAGCAGGTCGTGCAGTTCGCGCGAAATGCGCGTGCGCTCGTTGACGCGCGCGCTTTCGGCGAGCAACGCCCGCGTGGCGCGCAATTCGGAATTCAGCCGTCGCTGCTCCTCGCGCGCCTGCGCCTGCTGCCGCGCGACCAGGCTGGTGACGAACACGAACCCCGAGAAGCCCGCGTACAGCACCGACTGCATCAGCGCTTCGAGCAGCGGGAAGTTCAGCCCGTGCACGAACACCGGCACCACCGCGAGCTGGCTCAGGACCAGCCACGCCACGCCGAGCGGGAGCGGCAACAGCCACGGCAGCACGCACGCGGCGACCATCAGCAACACGCTGCCCAGGCCGCTCTCGTTCCAGTAGCTCACGCCGACCGCGGCCAGGGTGAGGATCAGCAACAGCGCGAAATCGCCGACCGTGCGCCGGCGCACGCCCAGCCCGCGCGTGAGCCATGCATAGCTCACCCCGAAGGCGAAGTAGGACAGCCAGCCTTGCCAGGGCATCGGGCGCAGCGCGAGCTGCGCATCGGCCCCGTCGCCGAGCAAGGGCACGAGCCAGGAATAGACGAGGGGCAGGCTGACGACGGCCCAGGTGAACAGGCCGGCATAGCGCAGGAGGCGGTCGTGGCCGAATCGGGCGAACATGCCCAATCCTAGCCCTCCCGGGCGGCAGGTGCGGGAGGCCGAAAGTCATGCCCCGGCCACCGGATCGCGTGCGATAATCCGCGCCAGCGCCGGGGACAGCGCGTCCCTCCTCGCCCGTAACAGAGAAAAGAACGGAGCCGTCAATGTCGATTGTTGTCCGCGACGTGCGAGAGCACGAGCTGGATTCCGTCCTTGCCCTCAACAACGCCGCCGGCCCCGCCATCCTGCCGCTCGACGCGGCAAAGCTCCGCAGCTTCTTCGATTCCGCCGAATACTTCCGCGTCGCCGAGCGCGACGGGACGATCGCCGGGTTCCTGGTCGGGTTCGGGTCGGACACCGCGCACGACAGCGACAACTTCGCCTGGTTCCGCGCGCGCCAGCCCGCGTTCTTCTACATCGACCGCATCGTGGTGGCCTCGCGCCGCCGTGGCGGCGGCGTGGGCCGCGCGCTGTACGCTGACGTGCAGAGCTACGCCGAACTGCGCTATCCGCAGTTGTGTTGCGAAGTGCTGCTCGAGCCGGGCACCGACCACGCCCTGCTCTTCCACGGCAGCTTCGGCTTCCGGGAAGTCGGCCAGAACGTCATGCACAACGGCCACCGCGCCGCGATGCTGATGAAAGACCTGTGCAGCTTCGCCTGGGTGCGCGACACCTACGGCGATGCCCTGCCCGCCGCGCCGTGGTTGCCGATGCCGCGCCCGCAGTCGCGCACGCTCGCGCACCGTCCGACCGGGACGTGCGCGTGAGCACGGCCATCGATTACGAACAGGCAGGCGAACTCAAGATCGGCCAGGTCGGCATCGCCAACCTGCGTGTGCGCACGCTCGACGTCGCGCAGCTGGCGGCCGAAATGCGCGACCGCGTGCAGCGCGCCCCCAAGCTGTTCGAACGCGCCGCGGTGATCCTGGATTTCGGCGGCTTGTCGAAGACGCCCGACGTCGACACCGCGCGCAAGCTCGTCGAAGGCCTGCGCGAAGCCGGCGTGCTCCCGGTGGCGCTGGCCTACGGCACGCGCGAGATCGAAGAACTGTCGGCTGCACTCGGGCTTCCGTTGCTCGCCAAGTTCCGCGCGCAATACGAACGCGCCGGAGAAGCGCCGGCCGAACCGGCGCCCGCAGCGCGCGCTGCGTCGAAGACCGCACCCGCTGCTGAACCCAAACCCGCGCCGGTTGCGCAAGCGGCCGCCGCTCCGGGCATGATGCAAGCCGCGCCCGTGCGCAGTGGCCAGCAGGTGTACGCGGAGAACAGCGACCTCACCGTGCTGACCACGGTCGGTGCAGGCGCCGAAGTGATCGCCGACGGCTCCATCCACATCTACGGTGCCTTGCGCGGTCGCGCACTCGCCGGCGCGCAAGGCAACGAAAAGGCGCGGATCTTCTGCCGCGAATTCCACGCCGAACTCGTCGCCGTCGCCGGCCACTACAAGGTGCTGGAAGACATTCCGAAGGAACTGCGCGGCAAGGCCGTGCAGGTCTGGCTCGACCAGGGGCAGCTCCGCATCGCGGCGCTGGACTGACAACAACAACAAGAATCGAGGGAGTTTCCACTTGGCCGAAATCATCGTAGTCACCTCCGGCAAGGGCGGCGTGGGCAAGACCACGACCAGCGCAAGCATCGCTTGCGGCCTGGCGCGCCAGGGCAAGAAGGTCGCCGTCATCGACTTCGACGTCGGCCTGCGCAACCTCGACCTGATCATGGGTTGCGAGCGCCGCGTGGTGTACGACTTCGTCAACGTGATCCACGGCGAGGCGTCGCTGAAGCAGGCGCTGATCAAGGACAAGCGTTTCGACACGCTCCACGTGCTGGCCGCTTCGCAGACGCGCGACAAGGATGCGCTCGCGAAGGAAGGCGTCGAGAAGGTCCTCAACGATCTTGCCGAAGACGGCTTCGACTACATCGTGTGCGATTCGCCGGCCGGCATCGAGAAGGGCGCCTTCCTCGCGATGTACTTCGCCGACCAGGCGATCGTCGTGGTGAATCCGGAAGTCTCCTCGGTGCGCGACTCCGACCGCATCCTCGGCCTGCTGGCCTCCAAGACGCGCCGCGCCGAGAACGGCGAGCGCGTGAAGGAACACCTGCTGCTGACGCGCTATGCCCCCAACCGCGTGGAAACCGGCGAAATGCTGTCGATCACCGACGTCGAGGAAGTCCTCGGCCTCAAGACGATCGGCGTGATCCCCGAATCCGGCGACGTGCTCAACGCCTCGAACAAGGGCGAGCCGGTGATCCTCGACCTCGAATCCAATGCAGGCCAGGCCTACGACGATGCCGTCGCGCGCCTGATGGGCCAGGAGCGGCCCATGCGTTTCATCACTGCCGAGAAGAAGGGATTCTTCAGCAAGTTGTTCGGGGGCTGACGCATGTCGATCTTCGATTTCCTCAAGCCCAAGAAGAACACCGCCGCCGTCGCGAAGGACCGCCTGCGCATCATCATCGCGCAGGAACGCAGCGCCCACGGCGGCCCCGATTACTTGCCCCTCCTCCGACGCGAGTTGCTCGAGGTGATCCGCAAGTACGTCAACGTCGACGCAGATGCAGTGAAGGTCGACGTGGTCAAGGACGGCGAACACGACGTGCTGGACATCTCGGTGGCCCTGCCGGAGGAACGCGCCGCGATGGGCTGACGCGGTGTCGGTGCTCACGCTCTCCGACATCGAACACGGCCACGTCGCCGCGTTGCTCGGCGCGTACGGGTTGCAACTCGTGCACGTCGACGACGGCGAACCCATTCCCGGCAGTTACTGGGGCGAGCCCGAAGCCGGGCTCGTCGGCGCGACCGTCTATGCGCGCGCCGACACGCCCGTGCATTCGCTGCTGCACGAAGCCGCGCACCTGATCGTGTTGCCGCCGGAAAAACGTTCGGCCGTACACACCGACGCCACCGATTCGGTCGCCGAAGAAGATGCGGTCTGCGTCCTGCAATCCCTGCTGGGCGACGCGATCCCGGGCGTCGGCGCCGCGCGCGTGTTCGCCGACATGGATGCGTGGGGGTACACGTTCCGCCTGGGTTCTGCGCGTGCTTATGTCGAGCAGGATGCGACGGAAGCTTGGGAGTGGCTGGCGCGTCGTGGTTTGGTGGACGCCGAATCCAAATCGCTGGTGGATCCGACGGTCTGACCTCAGAGGTACACGATCTCAATCGTGCTGCTGCCGTCGATCGATGCATCGCTGGTGAGTTGCAGGTCGTTCCTGCCGAGGAGCTTGGTTCTCACCGTCATCTCGAACGTGGCTGTGTTGAGAGCGATCGGTCCGTCAGCGAAGGTGCCGTTGCCGATTGCGCGGTACGGGATACTTGGACTGGCAATATTCGATTTGCCCCACTGTGTGCTGAAGTCATTGCTCCAGCTCGTCCCGTTGTCACTGTAAATGACTGTGGCAGCGAAGCCGTCTCGCGTCGCCGAACTCCACCACACGTTGTAATAGCCGATGGGCTTGCCGGTCGACGTGAGACCCAACCCCATGCGGAACTTTTGTGACGGATCCGGAAGCGTCGCGATCCGGTTGTCGGAGATCGTGAACATCACCCGGGTTGCACCGCTGCATCCGACCGAAGCCGACATGGTTCGATCCATGTTGGCAGAGTAGCCGCTCTCGGGCAGAGTCGACGTCGGAATCTGGCCGAGGTCGAGGACACCGCCGTTCACCAGAGTGAGCGTACAGGAACCCGGTACAAGCGTGCCGCCGATCGCCACGTCGCCGGAACTCTGCGCCATCGCCGCGGGAGCCGTGATCGCAAGCAACGCGACCGGCAGGAGCTTGTTGAGGAATTGATGCATGAGCGATCTCTCTGGTTCGAGGGATGTGCAATGTTCCGCATCGCGCCAACGCACTGCGTGCTGCTACTTCTCTGTGTCGCCGGAGAAGGTTCGGCGACCAACCACGATCCGGGCGGCGCGCTGATAGGTTTCAGGCGGGCTCTACTCCCGTAACAGCCGCTTTGCTAGCCTGCCGTCTTCGCGCCCGCCCGGCGCCCGCCTCAGGATCGCCCCGTGAAGCCACGCCACCTCCTGCTCGCCGTCGCCGTCACCGCGGGCGTGCTAGCCGTCGCCGGCTGCAAGAAGCCCGCCGAAGAAACGCCGGGCCATGCGGGCGTCGCGCCGGCGCCGAAGGGCGAAACGGCGGATCAGTTCGTCGCGCGCGTCAATGCCGAGATGAAAAAGGGCTACCCGGAACTCGCCTCCGCGCAATGGCTCTCCTCGACCTACATCAACAGCGACAGCGAACTGGTGTCGGCGAAGGCCGAAGAACGCAACCTTACGCAACTGCGCGGCTGGATCGAGCAATCCCGCAAGTACGAAGGCGAACAACTCTCGCCGCAGACCGCGCGCGCGATCCAGCTGCTCAAACTGCAGGCCGACCTCCCGCCGCCGAAGGATCCTGCGCAGCTCGAAGCGCTGACGAAGCTGGCGAGCAAGCTGGAAGGCATGTACGGCAAGGGCACGTACTGCAAGGGCAGCGGCACCACGAAGTCCTGCCGCCAACTCGGCGAACTCGAAGACGTCCTGCGCACCAGCCGCGACTACGACGAACAACTCGACGCCTGGCAGGGCTGGCACGGCATCGCGCAGCCGATGAAGCAGGACTACGTCAAGTTCGTCGACCTGTCCAACACCGGCGCGCGCGACATGGGCTACGCCGACACCGGCGAGTTGTGGCGCTCGGGCTACGACATGACGCCCGCGCAATTCGCCGCGGAAACCGACCGCCTCTGGGGCCAGGTCAAACCGCTCTACGACCAATTGCATTGCTACGCGCGCACGCAACTGGATGCGAAGTACGGCGACCGTGGCGAAGTCGCCGGCGGCATGCTGCCCGCGCACCTGATGGGGAACATGTGGCAGCAGGACTGGAGCAATCTGTGGGACATCCTGCAGCCGTATCCCGATGGCGGCGACCTCAACGTCACCGAAAAACTGCAGGAACTGGCCACGCAGGACTACAACCTCGCACTCGCACAGCATGACGGCTCGCCGACCGCCGACGACCTCGCCGACATGCGCGTCATCGGCGAGCTCGCCACTGCCAAGCACATGACCGAGCGCGCGGAAGACTTCTACACCTCGCTCGGCATGCCGAAGTTGCCGGCGTCGTACTGGGAGAAGTCGCAGTTCATCAAGCCGCGCGATCGCGACGTCGTGTGCCATGCGAGCGCCTGGCCGATGGACATGGCCGACGACGTGCGCACCAAGATGTGCATCAAGCCGAACGAGGAAGATTTCACGACGATCTACCACGAGCTCGGCCACGTCTATTACTACACCGCGTACAAGCAGCTGCCGCCGATTTTCCAGAGTGGCGCGCACGATGGTTTCCACGAAGCGATCGGCGACACGATCGTGCTCGCGATGACGCCGCAGTACCTGCAGTCGATCGGGCTGGTCGGCGAACAACAGCAGAGCGACCAGGCCCTGATCAATGCGCAGATGCGCATGGCGCTGGCGAAAGTGTCGTTCCTCCCCTTCGGCCTGATGATCGACCGTTGGCGTTGGGGCGTGTTCGATGGTTCGATCAAGCCCGACCAATACAACAAGGCGTGGTGGGACCTGAAGGCGAAGTACCAGGGCGTTGCACCGGCGACGCCGCGCGGCGAGGAATTCTTCGACGCCGGCGCGAAGTACCACGTGCCGGGCAACACGCCTTACACGCGCTATTTCCTTTCGCACGTGCTGCAGTTCCAGTTCTACAAGGCCTTGTGCGACGCGGCCGGTTACAAGGGCCCGCTGCACGCGTGCAGCTTCTACGGCAACAAGGTCGCGGGGGCCAGGTTCGAGGCGATGCTCGCGCGCGGCGCAAGCCAGCCCTGGCAGGCGACGCTCAAGGAGATGACCGGCAGCGACAAGATGGATGCCGCGCCCGTGCTCGAATACTTCGCGCCACTGCAGGCGTGGCTGAAGAAGCAGAACGAAGGGAAGACCTGCGGTTGGAATGCGACGCCCGCCACGGCGGCGCCGACGAAGAAGGCGGGTTGATCTACAGGCCGAACGGATACGTATCGGGCACGGCGTCCTTCGAAAAGCGGTCGGCGCCCAGCGGCCTGACCGCCCTGGTCGTATCGAACCACACGTACGCATCGAACTGCGCAGGCAACACTGCCTGCGCGTAATGGCTGAAGCGTTCGGTCTCCGGCCGATAGACCACGCCGATGAAGCGCTCCAGGCGCGGCTCGCTGGATGCCTTGCGCAATGCATCATGCACGCCTTCGCGCAGGTCGAGCAGGAAGCGCGACCCGCCTGCGCCCTCGCGTCCTGCCTCGTGGCACAAGCGCTCGTGGCTCTCCGACAGCGACGGCAGCACGTTCATCACCTGCATCGGTGCATCCCAGTCCGAGGCCGCCGCAACGGTGCCCGCGTGCGTACCGAACCCGATCGTCGCCGCCTCCCCGCCCCAGCGTTCCTTGCACAACTGGCCGAGGTTGAGCTCCCCGCGCATGCCCATCTCGGTGGCACGCGCATCGCCGATGTGCGCGTTGTGCGCCCATACCACGGCGCGCGCGTTCGCGCCGCCTGCGACCAGCAATTGCGCCAGGGTCTGGAACATGTGTTCGTCGCGCTGGTTCCAGGATTGCGCCGCGCCTTCGTACATCGTGCGGTAGTACTTCTCGGCGTTGCGCACCAGGCGCGCGTTCTGCGTTGCATCGAACCACGCCGACGCTTCGCCCGGCCCGTTTTCGGCGATGTACTCCGCGCGCTTTTCCAGCAGCGCCATGAGGTTGTTCAACACCGCCGGCTCGCACGACGCGTGGCCGGCGGTGATCGACACACGCCCGTATTCGGCGGGGTCGCGCGTCCACGGTGTGAGGCAGGCATAACGCTCGCGGGCCAGGCGGGCGGCGTCGGGGTCGACGCCGTCGAGATAATCGATCACCGCGCGCATCGAGGCGCCGAGGCTGTAGAGATCCAGGCCGAACAGGCCGGCGCGATCGCCCGCCGGCCTGTCCGCGTTGTAGCTGCGCAACCATTGCACCAGCGCTTCGAATTCGCGATTGCGCCACATCCAGGTCGGGAAGCGCTGGAATGGCGTGTCTTCGTTCTCGCGCGCGGGGCGATGGCGAACGTAGCGATCCAGCGATGCCATGTCCGGCCAATCCGCTTCGGCGGCGACGATGCGGAAGCCATGGTGTTCGACCAGACGCCGCGTGATCGCATCGCGCGCGCGATAGAACTCCGAGGTCCCGTGGCTCGCTTCGCCGAGCAGCACCACGCGCGCATCGGCGAACCGGTCAAACAACGCGCCGAACGCCGGATCGTCCAACGCGGGCAAGGCTTCGGCGGCCTGCGCGATCCTCTCGGGCAAGGTGGTGACGGGCGCATCTTCGCGATCGTGCGGCGGCGACGGCATCGGGCGCGAACCATCCTCGGCCCACCCGTAGGTGCCGATCAGCGGTACGAACGCGACATCGTCGAACTCCCGCGTTTCGAACCCGGATGCATCGGTGCGGATGACGCGCACCAGGCGCTGATGATGCAAGGTCCGTCCCACCGGCATCACCAGGCGCCCGCCAATCGCGAGTTGTTCCTTCAATGTCTCCGGCACATCGGGCCCGCCCGCGGCGGCGAGGATCGCGTCGAAGGGCGCAGCCTCCGGCCATCCATGCGTACCGTCGCCGGTGCGCACTTCGATGTTGTCGCAATGCAATTCCACAAAGCGCGCCTGCGCCAGTTGCGTCAATTGCGCATGGCGTTCGATGGCGTACACACGCGCGGCGATCTGCGCCATCACCGCGGCCGCATAGCCGGAACCCGCGCCGATCTCGAGCACGCGATCACCCTGCGAAACGCGCGCGATTTCGATCATGCGCGCAACGATGTAAGGCTGCGAAATCGTCTGCCCCGCCGCGATCGGCAGCGGCCCGTCGTCGTAGGCGAAGTCCTGCAGGGTCGCATCGACGAAGCGCTCGCGCGGCACGCTGCGCATCGCGGCCAGCAGGGCGGGGTCGTCGATGCCCCGCGCGGCGATCTGCCGCCGGACCATGGACTCGCGTTGGGGGCCGAAATCCGGCATGCGCACCCCGTGCATGAACGTCGCAATTCGCCACAACCCTAACGAGCGCAGGGTCGAAGCGACGTGACCCGCCCCGGTGCCGGGCGTATTCTGCACGGATGAACGAGACCGCCCCCCGTCTTCATGTCCCGGCACCGCCCGCGGACCTCGCCCCGCAGCCGCTCGACCACGCCACCGCCCTGCCCGCGCGCTTCTACGCCGACCCGGCCTATGTCGGCGTCGAGCGTGCGCTGATCTTCGATCGCGGTTGGCAGTTGATCGCGCACGTGTGCCAATTGCGCAATGCGGGCGACCACGCGATCGGCAACTTCGCAGGCTTGCCCGTCATCGCGGTGCGCGGTGCGGACGACGTCGTACGTGTCTTCCACAATGTGTGCCGCCATCGCGCGGGCCCGCTCGCGCAGTGCGACGGCCTGGGTGCGAAGGCCTTGCGTTGCCGCTATCACGGCTGGACATACACGCTCGACGGCACGCTGCGTTCGGCGCCGGAAATGGGCGATGCGCCGGACTTCGATGTCGCCGACGTGAAGCTGCCGCAGCTCGCCGTGCGCGTGTGGCAGGGCCTGGTGTTCGCATGCGTGGATGCGCAGCGCGCGCCGGAATTCGATGCGTTCGTCGAAGGCATCGATGCGCGCATCGGTGCCGAACGCGGGCTCGAACATTACGGCCACCATCATCGCGTCGCCTATGACGTCGGCTGCAACTGGAAGGTCTACATCGACAACTACCTGGAGGGTTACCACGTCCCGCACGTGCACCCCGGGTTGAACAAGCTGCTCGATTACCGCAGCTACGTCACGCAGACCGCGCGCTGGTATTCGTTCCAGTGGAGCCCGCTGGAAAGTGGCGAGGAGCTCTACGGCAACGGCGATGCGCTGTATTACTGGATGTGGCCCAACACGATGCTCAACATCGTGCCCGGTCGTTTGCAGACCAATCGCGTGGTGCCGCTGGGCGTCGACCGTTGCCGCGTCGAGTTCGATTTCTACTACGCGATGGACGACAGCGCCGCCGGCCAGGCGCGGCGCACCGCGGATCTGAGCTTCAGCGATGAAGTGCAGGTCGAGGATCTGACCATCTGCGAGGACGTGCAGCGCGGGCTGTCCTCGGGCTCGTACGTGGCCGGTCGCCTCAACCCGTTGCGCGAGAACGCGGTGCACCACTTCCACGAATTGCTGCGCGCGACCTACCGCGACGGGGCGTGAAACCCGCGCCGCTGCGGGGCGCGTGACGGCGTTCATGTCGCGGCACGCGGGCGATTCGTAGAATGCGCGGCGCTGGATCGCCAGCGTTTGGTTCCAACCAGGGGTGTCGCCCATGCGCCTGACCGCCGTTTCCCTCGCCATCTCCGCCGTCCTGCTCGCCGCGCCCATCGCGCACGCGCAGGACGCACGCAAGTCGTTCACCGCCCAGGGCGCGGACGAGAAAGCCGCCTGTGCCGCCGCCAACAAGCAGGCGCGCGACTGGACGAAGCAAGGCAAGTCGCAGGGTCGCGCGCGCGAACTGCTCGACGACGGCAAGTGCACCTGTACCGCCGCGGCCGGCGCGCAGTCGTGCACGCTGGATGTTGCCGTGCGCGATGAGCAGCACGAGGAAGAAGAGGACCGCTGATCGTGGACGCAGCGCCAGGGAAGGCGATTTCGACGCGACGCCTGGCGGTCCTGCTGGGCGGGCTGGCGATGTTCGGCCCGTTCTCGATCGACACGATCTTCCCCGCGTTCCCGCAAATGGGCGCGCAGCTGGCGGCCGACAAGGTCGCGATGCAGCAGACGATCTCCGTCTACCTCATCGCCTATGCACTCATGAGCCTCGTGCACGGGCCGTTGTCGGATGCGATCGGCCGCCGGCGCGTGATCCTCGCCGGCCTGTTCGTCTTCGCGATCGCATCCGCCGGTTGCGCGTTGTCCAGCGACCTGACGACGCTGCTGTGGTTTCGCGCGTTGCAGGGATTGAGTGCCGGGGTCGGCCTGATCGTCGGGCGCGCGGTAATCCGCGACGTCCTGCAGGGCAACGACGCGCAACGCCTGATGAGCCAGGTGTCGATGATCTTCGGCATCGCGCCCGCCATCGCGCCGGTGATCGGCGGCTGGATCCTCGGCTGGTCGGCGTGGCCGGTGATCTTCTGGTTCCTCGTCGCGTTCTCGATCGTGTTGTGGTTCGCTACCCTCGCCGCGCTGCCGGAAACGCATCCGCAACCGGCGCGCCTGCCCTTGCGCGCCCGGCCCTTGCTGCGCAACTACGTCGCGATCTTCCTCAACCCGCGCTTCCAGCGGCTGGCGGCGGCAGGCACGTTCAATTTCGGCGCGCTGTTCCTCTACATCGCCTCCGCGCCGGCCTTCGTGCTCGATCTGCTGAAGCTGGACCAACGCAGCTTCGCGTGGTTCTTCGTGCCGATGATCGGCGGCATGATGCTCGGCGCGTTCACCTCCGGCCGCATTGCCGGAAAGGTCAACGGCACGACGCAGGTGCGCATCGGGTTTGCGTGTTGCGGCCTGGCGGCGGCACTCAACATCGCCTACAACCTCGCCTTCGACGTGCCGACCGTGCCGTGGGCCGTGTTGCCGATGATGCTCAACTCCTTCGGCATCGCGTTGGTGTTTCCGATCCTGACCCTCGCGATCCTCGACATGTACCCGCGGCAGCGCGGCAGTGCCTCGTCCCTGCAGGCGTTCACCGGCCTGGTCTCGAACGCGGTGATCGCCGGCGTGCTGTCTCCGTTGTTGAGCCATCACGCAGTACACCTGGCGTTGGGCGCAGCGGCGTTTTCATTGCTTGGATGGGCGATCTGGCGTTGGGAGATGCACGTCAACTCGCGGATGCGGGAGTGTTCGCCGGCTGAAGTCGGGGCGCTGGAACCGACGGAGCGGTTGTAACCGGCGTCTCGCATCGCACCCGATACGCCCACGCATACAAGGTCGGCAACACGATCAGCGTCAACAACGTGGCCACCGACAAGCCGCCCATGATCGCCCACGCCATCGGGCGCCAGAAGGTCGAACGCGTGAGCGGAATCATCGCGAGGATGGCCGCCATCGCCGTCAGCACGATCGGGCGGAAGCGGCGCAAGGTCGAGCCGACGATCGCATCCCAGGGCGCGAGGCCCTGCGCGAGGTCCTGGTCGATCTGGTCGATGAGGATCACCGAGTTGCGCATGATCATGCCGGCGAGCGCGATCGTGCCGAGCAGCGCCACGAACCCGAACGGCACGCGGAACACCGCGAGGATCAACGCCACACCGATCATGCCCAGCGGCGCGGTCGCCACGACCAGCGCGGTCTTCTTCATGTCCTGCAACTGCATCATCAGCAATACCAGGATCACCGCGATCGCCAGCGGGACCACCGCGCCGATCGACTTCTGGCTGTCTTCGCTGGATTCGGCCGCACCACCGATCTCGATGCGATAACCGAGCGGCAGGCTGTCGGCGATGGCCTGCACCGCGGGCCACGTGCGCTTGGTGACTTCCGGCGCTTCGGCGCCTTCGACGTCCGCGCGCACGGTGACCGTCGGGATGCGATTGCGACGCCACAGGATGCTCGTTTCGCTGCCCAGTTCGATGCGCGCGACCTGCGAAAGCGCCACGTACTTGCCCTCGCGCGTGTAGAGCTTGGCATCCTTGATATTCGACAGATCCGTGCGCTCGGCGCCTTCCAGCCGCGTGACGACATCGATGAGGCGGTCGCCTTCGCGATATTGCGTGGTGGCGTGACCCGACAAGGAGTTCTGCGTCGTGTCGGCGATCTGCTTGGACGACACGCCCAGTGCGCGCGCCTTGTCCTGGTCGACGATCAACCGGACGGTTTGCAAGCGCTCGCCGAGATCGGAGTTGACGTCGCGGATCGCCGGATCCTTGCGCAGCGCGGCCTGCACCCGCGCGACGACCGCGGGCAGCTGCGCCGGATCGGGCCCGGAAACGCGCAGCTTGATCGGATACCCCACGGGCGGTCCGTTTTCCAGGCGCGACACGCGCCCGCGGACGTTGGAATACCCGTTGCGGAACAGGGCTTCGATGCGCGCGTACACGCGCTCGCGCGCCGCCTCGCCCTTCGTCATCACCATCACCTGGCCGAAGTTGGTGTTCGGCAATTGCACGTCGAGCGGCAGATAGAAGCGCGGGCTGCCGCCGCCGATGTAACCGGTCACCGCTTCGACATCGGGATCGTTGCGCAATGCGTGTTCCAGCCGCGAAACGGCTTCATCCGTTGCCTTGATGCTCGCCGCTTCCGGCAACCACAGGTCGACCATGAGTTCCGGGCGGCTCGAGGCCGGGAAGAATTGCTCCGGCACCGTCTGGAACAGCGCCATCGCACCGACGAACATCGCGACGGTCCACCCCAGCACCAGCCCGCGACGGCGCAGGCACGCCTCCAGCAGGCGGCGGAACAATCCGTAGAAGCCGCGCGTGGTATCGATCTCGTGCGCGTGTTCGGCGCCCGCCTTGCGTTCGGGAAGCAACTTGTAGCCGAGGTACGGGGTGAACAACACCGCCACCAGCCACGACAGGATCAGCGCGATGCCGACGACCTGGAAGATCGAGATCGTGTATTCGCCCGCGCTGGATTTCGCCATGCCGACCGGCAGGAAGCCCGCGGCCGTGATCAGCGTGCCGGTCAGCATCGGGAAGGCGGTCGCCGTGTAGGCAAAGCTCGCCGCGCGCACGCGGTCCCAGCCTTGTTCGAGTTTCAGCGCCATCATCTCCACCGCGATGATCGCGTCGTCGACGAGCAGGCCGAGCGCGATGATCAAGGCGCCCAGCGAGATGCGCTGCAGGTCGATGCCGAGGAAATACATGACCAGGAAGGTCATCGCCAGCACCAGGGGAATCGACAGTGCGACGACGATGCCCGTGCGCCACCCGAGCGACAGGAAGCTCACGGCCAGCACGATGAGGATCGCTTCGGCCAGACTCTTGGTGAACTCGTGGACCGATTCGTGGACGACCTTGGGCTGGTTGGACACGGCGTGGATCTCCACGCCGACCGGCAGCGCCTGCTGCACGCGCGCGACGGCGGCATCCAGGTCGCGGCCCATGCGAATCACGTCGCCGCCCGAGCGCATCGCGATCGCCAGGCCGATCGCGTCCTTGCCGTCGAAGTGCATCTTGGTGTCGACCGGATCGGTGTAGCCGCGATACACGCGCGCGATGTCGCCCAGGCGCACGGTATGCCCGTTCGCATCCAGGCCGATGTCCTTGATGGCCTCGACCGAATCGAATTCGCCGGTGATCTTCAACGCAACGCGCTGGCGGCCGGCCTGCACGACGCCGGCAGGCACCATCGCGTTGGTCGCCTTCAACGTGTCCTCGACGATCTGCGGGTCCAAGCCGATCGACGCCAACTTCGCCGACGAGGTCTCCACGAAGATTTTTTCGTCCTGCACGCCGATGTATTGCACCTTGCTCACGTCGGGCACGCGCAGGAATTCGTCGCGTGCCTGGTCGACGAAGCGGCGCAACTCGGCGTTCGAAAAGCCGTCGCTGGTGAAGGCGTACAGATTCCCGAACGTATCGCCGAATTCGTCGTTGAACATCGGTCCCTGCACGCCTTCGGGGAATTCATGCTGGATGTCGGCGAGCTTCTTGCGCACCTGGTACCAGACATCCGGCACCTTCGAGGCCGGCAGTTCGTCGCGCAGCGCGACGGTGATCTGCGTGAAGCCCGGCTTCGAAAAGCTGCTCAGGTAATCGACTTCGGCGACTTCCTGCAGCTTGCGCTCGATGCGGTCGGTGACTTGTTGCGACATCGCATCGGCGCCGGCGCCCGGCCACTTCGCCTGCACGACCATCGCCTTGACGGTGAAGTTCGGGTCTTCCATCTGCCCGAGGTTGCGCCAGGCGAAGATGCCACCGGCCGCGAACAACAGCATCAGGAACAACACGAACTGCGGGTGCGCGATGGCCCACCGCGAGAGGTTGAAATCTTTCACGAGGCCACGTCCATGCGCACCTTCTGGCCTGCGTGCAGCAGGTTCACGCCCGCGGTGACCACGATCTCGCCGTCGCGCAGCCCACGGCTGACGAGTACGCCGTCGCCCTGCGCCTGCGAGAGCGTCACCGGACGCAAGCGCACGCGTGCGGTCTTCGGGTCGACGATCCAGACATGCGGTTTGCCGCTCGGGTCGAAGATCGCGGTGAGCGGCAGGCGGCGCAGCGTGCCCTTGGTCGGCAGCGCGACGTGCAGCTTTGCCGTCATGCCCAGGCGGACCGCGGCGTCGGCGCCGACGACGGTGATCTTCGCGCTGTAGGTGCGGGTGACCGCATCGGCATCGGGCGCCAGTTCGCGCAGGCGACCGGTGTAACGATGGCGCGGATCGGCCCAGAGTTCGACGCCGAGCGAGCGCGCGGTGCGCAATTCGTCCACGCGCGATTCTGGAATGCTGACGATCAATTCGCGTTCGCCGTCTTCGGCGACGCGTGCGACGACCTGCCCCGCGGAAACGACCTGCCCCGATTCGGCTTCGATGCTGGTGACCACGCCGCCGGCGGTCGAACGCAGCGTCGTGTAGTTCGCCTGGTTCGCCACCACGCCGTTGTTGGCCTGCGCCGCGCGCAGCGCCTCCTGCGCGGTTTGCAGGTTCATGCGCGCCTTGTCGAGTTCCGACCGCGAGACGTACTGCATTGCCGAGAGTTGCGAGAAACGTGCGTAATCGCCCTTCGCCTGTTCGTACTGGCTGCGCGCCGAGGCCACCTGGCTGCGCGAGGCGTTGGCGTTCAACGCAGCATCGGTGGGATCCAGGCGGAAGAGCACCGCGCCTTCGACGACCGTGTCGCCGACTTCGATCGCGCGCGACTGGACGCGCCCGCCGACCATGAACCCCAGCGCGGCTTCGCGACGTGCGCGGATCTCACCGGAATACAGCGCATCGGAGCCATCGTTCGATGCACCCACGCGCAGCGTGCGCACCGGGCGCGGCGCGTCCTCGGTGGGGGTGGCGGCGCGCGAGCATGCGGCGAGAAGGACAACGGCCAATGCAGCCGGCAGCAGGCGGACGATGGGGGAACGGGGGATGCGGCGCATGGGGGGAATCCGTGGGAATCAATCGGCAAGGGGGGCAGTCGGCGCGTCCTTGCGCCCAGGGGAGCGTCGGGTGCCACGCAGTGCTGCCCACAGCTCGGCGATGGAGTGGAACGGCCTGCTACGGCCGGTCGACACGTCCTCGACGACGCCGTCGAGTCCACCGCGCCCATTGCGGCGGTAGATGCGGACGACGAAAGAGCGGATGGGAGCGGTCAACGCGGGACTCCGTGGGGGACACGGAGAGGATCGACCGGGGCCGCCGATTTATTGCCTACGGATCGCCGAGGACGGGCTCGCGTCAGCCCTTCAGGGCCTGGTACAGCCGCTCGCTGCTCGCCGAGGGCTGCAGCCCAAGCGTGATCGAGAGGATCTGCCGCAGGCGCTGGTACGCCGCGATCGCCTCGCTGCGACGGCCGCTGCGCTCGTAGCAGCGCATCAGGCCTTGGTAGAAGGATTCGATCGCCGGATCGGCATCGATGCCGCGCATGTACAGCGCGATGGCGGCGGTGTCATCGCCGGCCGCTTCGTGGCGTTCGGCCTGGCGCGCCAGTGCGTGGATGAAACGCCCGCGCAGGCGTTCACGGGCTGCGACCGGCCAGGGTTCGCCTTCGTCTTCGACGAGGAATGCGCCACTGTAGAGTTCGAGCGCACGCTGCAGTGGTTGGGCTTCGGCATCGGGTTCGTGGCGATGCGCCGCCTCGTCGGCTGCGGCCAGGGCGCGATCGAACGCGAACACGTCGACCCACACGCGTTCCGGATCCAGCGTCACGCGCCCGCCGCGCTGCACGACCGCTGCCGAATCGCCGAGCAGCGTACGCAGGCGCAGCACCGTCGCATCGAGCGCACGCGCGCCGGCATCGCCCTCCTCGTCGGGCCACAAGGCGTCGAGCAGGCGCTGTTCCGACACGCTGCGCCCACCGAGCGCGATGATCGCCTTGAGCAGCGCCAGCGTCTTCTTCGGCACCTTGCGCGAGAACGCGAGCGGCTGGCCTTCGCGCAACACTTCGAACCGCCCGAGCGTGCGCACTTCGAACAACCACGGCCAGCGCGGCGTGTCGGCATCGGGGGCGCGCAGCGCGTACTCGCGGATCGCGCGCCGCGCATCGCCTTCGGCGACACCCAGCTGCAGCGCCGCCCCATACACTTCCGACAACAAGGTCGGATGCATGCGCAACATGAACTGCCCGTGGTGCGCATTGAGGCCGGCGACGCTGCGTTCGATCGCGGCGCGTGCAGCGTTCGGACCGCCGCGGCGCAACTGGACCCACGCCTCCACCGCTTCGACGGCGTGGATGTGGTGCCGCAGGCACGATCCGGGCAGGAACGCGCGCGCTTCCTCCAGGATCGGTGCCAGGTCCGCCCGGGGATCGACCTCGAATTCGGCGATCGCCAACAACAGGCGGCTACCAAGACGCAGCCACACGGGCCCGAAGTCGTCCATGCCCACGACGACTTCCCGCGCGATCTTCCGCGCCGTTTCGTACTCGTGCCGCAGCAGCGCGATCCACGTACGGATCGCGCCATCGAGCGCGCGATCGAGTTTGCGTGCGAACGTCCAGTACGCTTCGGCACGCACGCGCTCGGCTTCGGCCGTCTCCGCATCGCCCGCGCACAGCGCAGCGATCGCACGCCCGAGATGCGCGAAGATGCGCAGCGGCGGCAGCATCAGCGCGTTGTCGTTCGCGATCGCCTGCGATTGGTCGTAGATCTTCAATGCCTCGGCATCGTTCCCCTGCTTGTCGCGGAAATGCGCGAGTTGCAGCAGCCACAACGCGCGATAGCTGGGCGTGAGTCGCGGATCGGCGGCCCACGGCGAGGCCATCGCGACGATGCGATCGCTTTCGTCGAACTCGCCGTTGATCTGGTGGTAGGCGAGCATCAGCGTGGCCGCATCGACGCGCGCGTTGACCGGGATGTCGTCGCGTTGCAACAGCGTGCGCAGGCGGGCGACGCACGCATCGGTCAGGTCCGCGCGCGGGCGCGCGAAGCTCAGTGCGAACAGGAGCGCGGCGTTGACACGCAATTCCGCCGCGGGCGCGGGATACGGCGGCGGGTGTTCCAACTGCGGCAGCAACAAGTCGATCCACCGGTCGACCTGGCCGTGGTCGAATTCGAGGTAATGCGTCGCGAGGATCGCGCCGATGGCGAGAATGCGGCCCATCGGCTCGGTGTCGCCGAAACCCGCATGTGCCGCTTCGAACCGCGCCCGCGCCTGCAGTGCGGCGAACGGCGACAAGGCCACGCCAGAGCGCCATCCACGGCGAGGCGTCTTCCACCTGCTGCGGCAACACGTCGAACCAGCCCTTGAGCGTGGCCAGGCGCCCCTGTTCCAGCAACAGCGGCGCGAAGCGCAGCGTGAGTTGCGTCGCAGCCGGCCAATCCTTCGCCGTCGCCGCGATGTCGAACGCGGCCTCCACCTGTTCGCCCTGCGAGAGCAGCGCAATGGCATCGCGTCGCACGGCGGCGAGGGCGTCGGGGGGCATCGCATGCTCGAGTCGTTCGAGCAGGAACGCGCGGAACAGATCGTGGAATTGCCATGCCTCGCCGCGCCGCTCGACGAACAGGCGCTTGCGATACAGCGAATCGAGCAAGTGGCCCGCGCCCGGATCGCCCGCGATCAACGCCGCCTGCGCCGCGGTCGCGCGCGGCAGCAGCGCGATGCGCATCAACTGCACCTGCACCGCCGCCGGCAGTGCATCCAGGATCTGGCCGGCGAAGTAGCCGAACAACACCTCGCGCCCCTGCGCCTGCGCGAGCGCCGTGTCTGCGTGGCCGCCCCGCACTTGTTCCAGCGTGAGCACCAGTCCGACCGGCCAGCCATCGGATTGGGCGTGTGCCGCGCGCAATGTCGCATCGTCCAGGTGTTGCCGCATCTGCGCGATGCCACGGGTTTCATCGAAGGTCAGCCGCAGCTCGTCCCAGTCGAGCAATGCGACGCGGTCCATCGCGCGCAGCGCCGCGCATTCCGGGGGTGGTTCGCCGCGGCTGGTCGCGACGATGACGACGCGCTCCGGCGTTTCGCGCGCGATCGCTTCCAGCAAGGCATGCAGGGGCGCGCCTGCGGGAAGCTCGTGGTAGTTGTCGAAAACCAGCGCCGCCGGCGGCTTGAAGCGTTCGAACAACGCGCGGAAATACAGCCGCGCGAAGGCCGCCGGATCGGCACCGTGTTCCGGTGTGTACGTCGGCAACGGCGCATCGCGTTTGCGCGCGGGCGGCGCGGCGCGGTCGAGGTAATGGAAGAAGGTCGAGAGGTCGCGATCGCCGGCATCGACCTGGTACCAGACGCCACCCACCTTGTGCTGTTGCAGCCAGCTCGCGACGAGTGCGGTCTTGCCGGCGCCCGGCGGGCCGACGACCCACACGATGGGCCGGGCGGCTTGTTCGATGCGCGAGAACAGGCGTTCCCGCGGCAACACCTGGTGCAACTTCGGGCGCGTGAGTTTGGCGAGCGGCATCGGCGTGGCCTCCCTGGAGACCTGCTGCGATCATACGCCCTAACGCACGACGGGCGGCCCGACGGGCGGCGGCGCCATCTTGATACCGGCGTCTTCGAACGCGCCGAGCAACATCATGCGCAGGTCGCTCGCGACGCGCCGGCGGTCCATGCCGGGCACGAGTTCGATCCAGTAATGCAGCGTGAAACGCAGCCCGTTGTCCGCGAAATCGTCGAGCAGCACCGTCGGTTCGGGATCTTCCACCAGCTGCCCGTGGCGCTGCGCGGCGACGCGCATCGCATCGACGACCGCGCGCGGATCGGAGCCTCCATCGAGGACGACGCTCAGCGCCTGGCGCTGCATGCGCGTGCGATAGGTGATGTTCTTGACGTTCTCTTCCATCAGCACGGAATTGGGGATCAGCGTGTCGGCGCCGTCGGCGTCGCGCACCACCGACGTGCGCAGGTCGATGTCGACCACCATGCCGCGCAGCGTCCCCACTTCGATCACGTCGCCCAGGCGGAACGGGCGCTCGACCAACACGAGCACGCCGCTGATCAGGTTCTTGAACAATGCCTGCATGCCGAAGCCGATGCCGATCGCGACGGCGCCGCCGATGAAGGCGAACGCCGCCAGCGGAATGCCGGCGATCGCCAGGCTCGCGAGAACGCAGGCCGCGACGAGCAAGGCGAGCGCCCAACGCCGCAACAGGCGCGCGCGTCCTTCGTCCATTCCACGCCGGCGATGCAACCAGCGCTCCCACCATGACGTGAGTTTCGCCGCGAGGAACAAACCGATCACCAGCAGCAGCGGGGCCTGCACCACTTTGCCGACGGTAACGCCCCGCGGCACTTGGGTCTTGCGGCCTTCGACGTCGACGGTCTCGTTGACGGTAAACACCTCGAAGTTCCATGCGCGCGAGATCGCATCGCGCGCGACGGCCCACGCCAGGCCCAGTCGTTCGCGCCAACCGTAGGCGCTGGCGCGTGCGTCGAAGTCCTCGCGCATGCGTGCGATGAGGTCGATCAGCCGTGATTCGTCGAAGCGCGCGCGCTGGACCACCTGCAGGCGTTGATCGAACACATCGCGCAGCGCGCGCTTGTCGGCCGCATCCGGTGCGCCGGGGTTTTGCGCAAGCTCGGTCGACAAGCCACCGCTGCGTGCGAGCACCTGGTCGGACATGGCCGCGAGGAAATCGCGGCGCCGCTCCAGGCGCTCGACGAGGATGGGGCCGTAGCGGCGGGCTTCGACGATCGCGCTTTCGTCGTGGTCGCGGTAGATGCGGATCGCCATCTGCCGGGCGAGTTGTTCGGTCGCGAGGTTGGTGCGTGCTTCGCGCGTGAGTTCGATGTCGATGTCGGCATTCGCGACGCGCTCCTTCAACGCCTCGAGTTCCAACGCCGACGCGCCGGGGCCGGCCGCCGCGAGGTTGGCGCGTGCAAGCTCGCGTTCGGTGGTCGCCGCGGCCATGCGACGGCGCAACGCCTCGCCCGATGCGCGCAGCCGCGCGTCGACCGCCGCCGCGTCGTGCGGCGTCACCGCGACGTTGTTCTTGTTCGACGCGGCCAACGCGGCGGCGATCGCATCGCGTTGCGCCTGCGCGAACTTCTGCTGCAGGGCGAGCAGGTGCAACATCTGGTCGACTTCGGCGGTCGCCGATTCGGTCAGCGCCGTTTCCAATTTCGCCAACGCGATGGAATCGACGTCGGCGCGCGCCTCGATCAACGTGCGTTCGGCGGCCACCTTGTCGGTCAGCTGCGCGGCGTTGGAGGTCCGCTCCTGTTCGAGCAACGCAGTGCGGCGCCGGCCGCTGGCGAGATCGGCGTCGAGGCGCTGGATTTCGCGCCGCAGGTCGTCGAGCGCGAGCAGGCTGTCGGGCGGCGCCACGGCGCCGGGCTTGCCGGACAGGCGCTCGACGTCGCGCATCGCGCGCACCATGTCCTGGCGGCGTTCGAGGGATGCGAGCAACTGGCGCCGGAGGAAACCGGCGCGGTCTTCGCCGATGGTGTCGCTTGTCGGCCCGAGTTGCGCCCGAATTGCCTGCGCTTGCGCGGCGAGCGCGCGCGTGGACGCCGGCTGCGGCGCCTGCGCATGCGCGAGGCCGGCACAAAGCAGCGCCGGAAACACGAGACGACGGAGCATGGCGTTCATGACAGGAAGGGTGGGGCCCGACCAGAACGGATTGGCTATTTATCGTCCAACGCAGGCCCGACCGCCACTCCGGCCGGGCCCCTCGGTTTTCATCCCCTTCCCAAGGGATCGAGCGCGCAGCGCGCGCTCGAGGGAATACCGCTCCCGCAGGACCCCTTACCCGCCGTTCTTCGCCAGCCAGGCGTCGATCTGGGCCAGGCGATCCTTTCGGATCTTCATCCGGTACTCGATGTTCGCGATCGCCGTGTCCGTCGGGCGGCGCGAGCCGGCCGCGAGGTTCTTCTCGGCGTAGGCGCGCAGCTTGCCGACCATCGCAGGATCCAGCGACGAACTCGCAAGGCCCGGGTAGTAGCGGCTCTGCGAGGTCGAGTCCACGCGCTTGCCGACCTGCGCCGAATTCTTCAGCGCGAAATCGAAGGCCTGGTCCGGATGCTGGCGCGCGACGGCGGAGATCATGCCGGCGCTGTTGGTTTCGCCCGGTTCGTCGGTGAGCGCCAGGTCCAGTGCACGCTGCGCGATCGCCGGATCCTGGCCGATCGAGAGCATCGTGTAGAGCTGGTCGCGCACGAGCGGCGTCTTCTCGGTCTTCGCCATCGCATGCAGCTTGTCCCATGTCGCGGCATCGGCGTGCGTGGCGACCACGCCGAGGATCGTGCGGCGCAGCGGGGCCGGCATCGCGTTCGGATCGCTTTCCGAAGCGGCGAAACGACGACGCGCTTCGGCGACGACCTGCTCGTCGCCCAACTGCGAGAGCGTCCCGATCAACTCGGTGCGCAGGATCGCGACCGGATCGGTTTCGCCCGCCTTCGCTTCCCAGCCCACGCGTTCCATTTCCGGGCGCAGCGTCTTGATCGCGAACTTGCGGAAGCGCGCCTGTCGCTGCGCATCGCCCATGTAGTAACGATCGAGCGACGCCAGACTGTCGGCGACATCGCCCCAGATCTGCGGGTCGGCGTCGGCCGGCACGCGCATCGCCAGGTCGAGGTAATCCGACGAGGCCTGCAGGCCCGCCATGCCCAGCGCCCACACATCGCCCATGACACCGAGCTGGTCGATCGGCGCGATCTTGGTGAATCCGTCGCGCAACTGCGCGAACTGCTGCGGCGTGTACAAGGTGCGGTAGTAGCCGCTCTGCCCTGCGTTGACGACCACCGGGCCGCAGCCCGGCACTTCCAGCGACGCCGCGCCACCCTGCACGAGCGTGCGCACCGGTTGGCCACCCAGGCTCTGTGCGATCACCGGCACGCGCCACGCCAGCGACTGCTTGTCGGCGCGGTCGCGCGTGAACTCGCCCTGCTTGAGTTGCAGCGTCGTCTTGCCGCCCTTGCACGTCGCCGATTCCACGCGGATCAGCGGGATGCCCGGCTGCAGCGTGAAGTCGTGCGCGATGTCGACGATCGGCACGCCCGATGCATCCTGCACCGCGTGCCAGAGGTCGTCGGACTTGGTGTTGCCGTAGGCGTGCGTCTTGATGTACGAGCGCACGCCGTCGCGCCACTTGTCGCCGCCGACGTAGCCTTCGAGCATGCCGATGACGGCGCTGCCCTTCTGGTAGGTGATCGAATCGAAGGCCTGCGCGGCCTGTTCGACCGTTTCGACCTTCTGCACCACCGGGTGCGTCGTCGCGACCGCGTCCAGGCCCATCGCCGCTTCACGCTGCCCGACCTTCTCGAGCACCGTGTTCCATTCCGGATGCAGCTTCTGCGTGGTGCGCGCGGCCATCCAGGTGGCGAAGCCTTCGTTGAGCCACAGGTCGTCCCACCAGCTCATCGTGACCAGGTCGCCGAACCACTGGTGCGCCATCTCGTGCGCGGCGATGGAGAACACGCCCTGCTTGTCCGACGCCGTGGAGATCGACGGGTCGAGCAGCAACGCGTATTCGAAGGTGTAGATCGCGCCCCAGTTTTCCATCGCGCCGAAGAACTGGCTGCGGCCCGGCGAGGCGACGTTGTCGAGCTTCGGCAACGGATACGGGGTTGCGAAGTAGTCGTTGTATTCCTTCAGCACGTGGGCCGCCGAATCCAGCGCGAACTTCGCCTGGTCGGAGACGCCGCGCTGCGTGACCACGCCCAGTTCGGTCGCGCCCTCCATGCGGGTCGCGCGATCGAAGTCGCCCACGCCGAAGAACAACAGGTACGTCGACATCTTCGGCGAAGTCTGGAACTTCACGCGCTTCAGGCCGTTGCCCAGGTCCTTCGAATCGGCGGCCGGCATGTTGCTGACGGCCATCTGCCCGGCCGGCACGTCGGCGGACAGATCGAACACCGCCTTGTGGTTCGGTTCGTCGAAGGACGGGATGAACTTGCGGGCATCGGAGGCCTCGAACTGCGTGTACAGCGCGCGCTGCTTGCCATCCTTGTTTTCGTAGTCAATCGCGAACAGGCCGTTGGCCTGCGTGCCGATCTTGCCGGTGTAGTCGGTCGAGAGCGCGTACTGGCCGGCGGGCAGCGGCTCGTCGAAGGTGAACGTCGCGGTCTGCGACGCGGCATCGATGCTGACCTTGGGCTTCTGCACCTTGCCGTTGGCCGGGTTGAGGACGGAATTGGCGAACGTCATGTCGACGGCATTGAGCACGATCTTGTTCGTCGGCTCCAGGACATCGACGCTGATCGAGATCTTGCCGTCGAACGTCATCTTCTCCGCGTGCGGCACGATGGCGATGGTGTAGTGCGTCGGGCGCACGTTGCGCGGAAGCTGCGTCGTCGCATCGACGACGGGCGGCGCGACATGCGGCGCGGCGGTTTGCGCGGCGGCGTCGAGGGTGGCGCCGGCCAGGGCGATCGCGATGGCGGAAACAAGAAGACGACGCATGCGTGGATCCTTGGGATTCGTGGCCGCCCCCTGCGGGCGGAACTTGTCGATGTTGAGGGTTCGCGGCGTGCGCGCCCCACCGCCGGAAGTCATGTTTCACGCGCCGTTGACCCGTAAGTCCTTGTTACCTCGCAAGCGCGTGCGCGAGATACGTCGCGGTACGGCTGCGCCGGGCCTTCGCCACCGCCTCGGGCGTGCCTTCCGCGACGATCCGCCCGCCTGCCTCCCCCGCCCCCGGCCCCACGTCGACGACCCAATCGGCATCGGCGACCACGCGCATTTCGTGCTCGACGACGATGACGGTGTTGCCCGCATCGACGAGCCCGTGCAGTTGGCGCATCAGGCGATCGACGTCGGCCGGATGCAGCCCCGTGGTCGGTTCGTCGAGCACATACAGCGTGTCACCGCGCTGGGCGCGTTGCAGTTCGGTCGCGAGCTTGATCCGTTGTGCTTCGCCACCGGAGAGTTCAGTCGCCGGTTGTCCGAGGCGCAGGTAGCCCAGGCCGATGTCGTGGAGCAAGGCGAGCGGCCGTTGCAGTACCGGTTCGTCCTCGAAGAATGCGAGGGCTTCGTCGACGGTCATGCCGAGGACTTGCGCGATGTTCTTCCCCTGCCACTGGATCTCCAGCGTTTTCTTGTCGTAGCGCGCGCCATGGCAGGTGGGGCATGGCGCGAAGACGCTGGGCATGAAGAGCAACTCGACGCTGACGAAGCCCTCGCCCTCGCAGGTCGGGCAACGGCCTTTGGCGACGTTGAAGGAAAACTGGCCGGCATCGTACTTGCGCGCCTTCGCGGCCTTGGTTGCAGCGAACATCTTGCGGACATGGTCGAACAATCCGGTGTACGTGGCGAGGTTCGAACGCGGCGTACGGCCGATGGGTTTCTGGTCGACGTTGACCAGGCGGCGAATCGCGTCGGCGCCTGAAGCGATGCGGCCCGCCGTCTGTTGCACGACGGTGGGCACTTCGCTTTCTTCTTCCTCCGCTTCGGGCGCGCTGCCCAGATGCGCGGCGATCAGATCGACCAGGGCCTGGCTCACCAGGCTGGATTTGCCGGAACCGGAGATGCCGGTCACCGCGGTGAAGACCCCCAGCGGAAAACGCGCATCGAGCGCGTGCAGGTTGTTGCGCGAGACGTGCGCAAGTTCGAGCCAGGCCTGCGGCGTTCGGCGTTCGCGATGCACGGGCAGCGCTTGACCGAACAGATAGCGCCGCGTGTGCGACGCCTTGACCTGCGCAAGGCCCTCCGGCGGCCCGCTGTAGAGAATCCGGCCGCCGTGCTGCCCGGCATCCGGGCCGACATCGATGAGCCAATCCGCGCGGCGCATCATGTCGAGGTCGTGTTCGACGATGAAGATCGTGTTGCCGGCCGCACGCAACTGGTCCAGCGCCTTGTGCAAGGCTTCGCTGTCCGCCGGGTGCAGGCCCGCCGACGGTTCGTCGAGCACATAGACGACGCCGAACAGGTGCGAGCGGATCTGCGTGGCCAGGCGCAAACGTTGCAATTCGCCGGGCGACAGCGTGGGCGTCGTGCGATCCATCGCCAGATACCCCAGGCCGAGCGCCTGCAACGTGCCGATGCGATCTACCAGGTCTTCGGCGAGCCGCTGCGCGGCGATGCGTTTTTCTTCCGACAGATTGGGCGTGCGCCRCACGTCGGGCGCGGCCGCGTGCGCGGAGCCGCCGGCGGCGACGCGGCGCGCGGTGTCGGCCTTGGCGGATCTGCGATCCAGCGTCGCCACTTTCTTCGCATCGCCGAAGCGGCCTTCCGACGCAGGCCGCAGGACGTCGGACATGCGATCCAGCGACAACGCCGTGAGCTCCGCGATATCCAGGCCGGCGAACTTCACCGACAACGCTTCGCGCTTCAGGCGCTTGCCTTCGCACACGGGACAAACGCTGCCCACCATGAAGCGCGCGACGCGCTTCTTCATCGTCCCGCTTTGCGTCGTCGCGAAGGTATGCCGCACGTATTTGCGCGCGCCCATGAAGGTGCCCATGTAGGCGGGCTCTTCCTTGCGGCGCACGGCAGCGCGCGTCTCCTTCGGCGTGAAGCCGGGATACACCGGTGCGGTCGGTTGTTCTTCGGTGAAGAGGATCCAGTCGCGGTCTTTCTTCGGCAGATCGCGCCAGGGGATGTCGACGTCGTAGCCGAGCGTGACCAGGATGTCGCGCAGGTTCTGCCCGTGCCATGCAGGCGGCCATGCGGCGATCGCTTTCTCGCGGATGGTGAGCGCCGGATCCGGCACCATCGATGCTTCGGTCACGGCGTAGACGTTGCCGAGCCCGTGGCACTCGGGGCATGCGCCCTGCGCCGTGTTCGGGGAGAAATCCTCGGCGTACAACATCGGCTGCTTCGACGGATACTCGCCGGCGCGCGAATACAGCATGCGCACCAGGCTCGACAACGTCGTGACGCTGCCGACCGAAGAACGCACGCTCGGCGTGCCGCGCTGCTGCTGCAACGCGACTGCAGGCGGCAATCCTTCGATGCTGTCGACGTCGGGAATGCCGACCTGGTCGATCAAACGCCGCGCATACGGATTGACCGATTCGAAATAGCGCCGCTGCGCCTCGGCATACAACGTGCCGAACGCAAGCGACGATTTGCCCGAACCCGAGACCCCGGAGAACACGACGAGCGCATCGCGCGGCACATCGACGTCGATGTCCTTGAGGTTGTGTTCGCGTGCGCCGCGGACGCGGACGAAGTCTTCAGGGGAACGCGCGGAGGGCTTCATGTTGCGCGGATTTGACCCGGCGGCAGCGGCAGGCGCCGTGAAGGGCCTGCCGCAGGCGCAGCCGTTGCCGCGGTCAGCGGATCAGCGCGTGTCGATGTCGACCTCGAGTGCGATCACGTCACGGAGCGTACGCTGCCAGCCCTTGGCTTCGATGTAGGCCGTGCCGCGATAGCGACCCGGTGCCAGGCCAGCGTTGTCCGTGGCGTGATACGACGCACGCAATATGCCCGTGTATTGGTAGACGGTGTACACGGTGCAATGGATATGCGAGTTCATCGAGCGCCACCTGCAACCATTCGTGCGCTCGCCTCGCAGCGTGAGCGTCACAGGCTGCGACGTGCCGTCTCGCGTCACCTGAACGCGGATAATCGAGTGCGTGTCATGGTCCCCGTAGAAGGTGGAACCCGTTGGCCCGGAAGCGATGCCCTGTGCGGCAGGCACGACGAAATACACTGCGCCATTGGCGATCGGCGACCAATTGGGCGACACGTAATGGGACGAGTGCGTGACGCGACCGCGCACACCGCGCACGACGTCCATCGCGATCCGCACGCGCTCTTGCAGAACCTGGCTCGTTGTCGCGTCGACGGCAAAGGTTGCGCGATAGGCGCCGCTCGGCAGCCCCGGGTTATCCGCAGGATCGAAGCGCACGTCCAGCGAACCGCCTGCGGGACGTCCCGCCCGGAGATGGACAGTCCGCTTGACGCCGGTCACCTGATCGGTCGCGTCCACCAGGATCGCTACACTTGACTGGATGTTACCGACAGGACCCGTGACGCCGGGTTGTCCCGACGGAACGGACCATGCGAGGTGCGCGTCGGCGCGCGAGACGTACGGCGCCAGGTCAGTCAGCTTCGCGGCGGGGTCCAGATCCGAGCGCGCATCGGGAAAGACGCTCTTGATCCACGCAACATATGGAGACACGCGCGTTGCGTGCGATTGCGTGTTCGTATTGCCGTGCGTCGTGCCGACGATCGCCCAGACACCCTCCTGGTGCTGCCACCAGGGCGCCCCGCCGTCGCTCGCCGTGGTCCGCGCGCTGCGGGTGGTCGCGCCTTTCGCGGAATAGCCCGCCACGAGCGTGTGATCGCTATAGCGGTAGGCGTCGGTGATCGAACGTCCGAGCACGCGGCGACTGCCATCGAGGGCGGTCCAATGGGAATTATTCTGGGAGCCGACACCCCAGGCGCCGTGGCCGATGAAGGTCGTCGGCCGTGTCCGCTCATTCGCACCCGCGTACAGGCGAGCGGGCTCGACGGCATGACCGGCCGCATCGCGGATCGCCGCCTTCGAAGGCAACCGGACCAGCGCGATGTCGGTCGCGGCCAGTGGCAAGCCCGATGCAGGATCGATGCGCGCGGGCGGCAGGTAACGCCAGCCCTGTCCGTCGGCGATGACGGTCCCTTGCCAGTCGACGAAGCGCATGACGACGGCCTGCATCGGCACGTTGCTATCCGCGACGCATTGCGCGGAGGTCAGGAACCACGCGTAGCCATCGCGATCACCGAGCCACGTCGCGCTGCAATGGCCGAGATCGCCGACGGTGTAGAACGGATTTGCGCGACTGGTCGCCTGCATCGGCGCGAACGCCGTGGCGATGGTCGCGTGAATATTGGAGACCTGGCCGCCATGCGACGCGAACAGATTCTCGTTGACGACGATTGCGCTCGCCGGCGCAGAGAGACCGGCGGCGAGGGTAGCCAGCAGGATCACTGATGGGCGCATTTCACGACTCCGATGAAGAACTGGAGCCGCATTGTCGCTACCAACCTTCGACCACACCCCGAGGAGATTTCTTCCGAGCTTGGCGACCGCTCTCAACCCAACCGTTCGAACCCGAACAAACGCTTCAGCGGATGCGCGCGACGTTCGACATGCGCACGCAACAACGCACCGCCCAGCGTCGAATACGTGATGCCGTTGCCGCCGTAAGCCATCGCGAATTGCACGCGCGGACCGAGCGACGCGTGCGGGCCGAAGAACGGCAGGCCATCCTTCGTTTCTGCGAACGTGCCGGCCCACGCGAATGCGGGCACGAGTGTCGGGAGCCCCGGCATCGCGGCTTCCACGCCTTTCACGAGTTTGCGCGCCTTGGCATCGACGCGACCATCGCGACGCTGCGGGATGTCGACGCGATCATCCTCGCCACCGACGAGCACGCGGCCGTCCTCGGTGCTGCGCATATAGAGATACGGCCGCGCGGTTTCCCAGACGACCGTGTCCGCGATGCACCCCAGCCCGTCGTCGTCCAGCGGATCGCTGATGAAGGCATAGCTGCTGCGGTTGCTCGCCACGCGTTGCGGGATCCACTGCTGCGCGGCGTAGCCCGCGGCGACGATGGCGTGGTCGGCGGTGATGCGCGTGCCGTTCGCGATTTCCAGCACGACGCGCCGCGAAGTCGGATGCAGTTGAGTCACGGAGGTGCGGTCGTAGATCGCCACACCCTGGCCCGCGAGGCGTCGCAGCAGCCGGGAGGCCATGCGATAGGGATCCACGCGCGCCGAATTGCCGCTCAATAGCGCGCCGGGTGCGTCGATGCCGTAGCCGGTCAGCAGGCGATCCTGCGACAGCCACCGCACGTCGATGCCGATGCGGCGCCGTGCATGGAGTTCCTCGCGCAGGCCTCGCACGTGCCGGGACTTACTCGCGTAGTACAGGGACTTGGTGCGCGCGAACCCCACGTCGCGGATCTCGCGCGCGATGTCGGTGACTTCGTCGACCGCCTGCACACAGGCGTGGTACGCGAGCGCGGCGTCGTCTTCACCGTAGCGCTTCGCCAACTCGGTGAGGTGCGTGTCGATCTCGTACTGCAGCAGCGCCGTGCTCGCGGCCGTGCTGCCCCAGGCCACGTCGCGATGTTCGACGATGCAGGTGTCGTAACCGTTCGCGGCGAACACGCGTGCGATCAATGCACCGGTGATGCCCGCGCCAATGATCGCGACGTCGCAGCGCACGTCGCGCTGCAACGCGGGAAAGGTCGCCATCAGGCCGTTCTTGACGGCCCAGTAGGGATAGCCCGACTTCAGGTCCATCCGCCGAGCTTCGGGGATGGACCGGTCGATGCGCCGTGATCAGTTCAGGCGAAGGGATCGCGCAGCACGATCGTCGCGTCGCGGTCCGGGCCGGTGGAAACGATGGCCAGCGTACAACCCGCCAGTTCTTCCAGCGCGCGCAGGTACGCGCGTGCGGCGGCGGGCAGCTTGTCCCACTCGGTGATGCCGTGCGTGTTCTCGCTCCAGCCGGGGAACTCGAGGTAGACCGGCGTGCATTCTTCCCAGCCGGCGGCGTCGAGCGGCGCGTATTCGGTGCGCTTGCCGCGGTATTCGTACGCGATGCAGATCTTCAGCTTCTCCATCCCGTCCAGGATGTCGAGCTTGGTGATGCACAGGCCGGTGATGCCGTTGATGGCCACCGCGCGCTTGAGCGCGACGATGTCCATCCAGCCGCAACGACGCGGGCGGCCGGTGGTGGCGCCGTATTCCTGGCCGCGGTCGCGGATGCCCTGGCCGACGGCGTCGTCCAGTTCGGTCGGGAACGGTCCGCCGCCGACGCGCGTTGCGTAAGCCTTCGCGATGCCGAGGACGTAGTCGATCGCATCGGCGCCGACGCCGGTGCCGGCGAGCGCGCCGCCAACGGTGGTGTTCGACGAGGTGACGTAGGGATACGTGCCGTGGTCGATGTCGAGCAGAGAACCCTGCGCGCCTTCGAACATCACGCGCTTGCCCTGCTTGCGCAGCTCGTGGAGGATGCCGGCGACGTCGGATTTCATCGGCTCGATGTACTTGCCGAATTCGAGCGCTTCGTCGAGCGTCTTCTGGAAGTCGACGGCGTCGACCTTCAGGTACTGCGTCAGCACGAAGTTGTGATAGTCGAGGGTTTCGCGCAGCTTCTCCGCGAGTTCCTTCGGATAGCTCAGGTCGGCCACGCGGATGCCGCGACGCGCCACCTTGTCTTCATACGCAGGACCGATGCCGCGCCCGGTGGTGCCGATGGCCTTGCCGCCGGCGGCCTTCTCGCGCGCCTGGTCCAGCGCGATGTGGTACGGCATGATGATCGGCGTCGCCGGGCTGATCTTCAGTCGCGAGCGCACGTCGACGCCCGTGGCTTCCAGTTCGTCGATTTCCTTGCGCAGTGCGCCGGGGTGCAGCACGACGCCGTTGCCGATCATGCACAGCGCATCCGGGCGCAGGATGCCGGAGGGAATCAGGTGCAGGACGGTCTTCTTGCCGTTGATGACGAGCGTGTGGCCGGCGTTGTGGCCCCCCTGGAAGCGGACGACGCCCCCGATGTTCTCGGTCAGCAGGTCGACGATCTTGCCCTTGCCTTCATCGCCCCACTGCGCCCCGAGTACGACAACTGACTGGCCCACGGCTTTGCTCCTGGTTTTCTGGCATGCATTCACGGAAAAAGCCGGAGGGCTGTGGGCCCGTCCGGCTTTTGTGGATTATCCGGGATTCGGCGGCTCGCCGTAACCCCGGATTCGTGAAGGCGACTTAACGATCGTCTTTCATGTACTGCAGGAAGGGGTCGTCCTTGTCGAGGGAGATCACCGTCGAGCCGTCGCGGAACGCGGCCCGGTAGGCCTCCAGGCTGCGCTGGAACGCGAAGAAACCCGGGTCGCGGTTGGCCGCCTCGGCATACAGGCGGGCGGCCTCGGCATCGCCCTCGCCGCGCAGCTTCTGCGCATCGCGCTCGGCGTCGGCCACGATCACCACCTGGTCGCGATCGGCGTTGGCACGGATCTGGCGCGCCTGCTCCTCGCCCTCGGCGCGCAGGCGGCTGGCGACCTGCTGGCGCTGGGCCCGCATGCGGCTGTAGACGTTGCCGATGACTTCGCTGTCGGTGGGCAGGTCGATCTTCTTGATGCGCAGGTCGACGATGCGCACGCCGAGCGAGGCCGCGCCGCGGTTGATCGCCGCGAGCTGCTTGTCGACGATCTGCGCGCGGTCGCCGGAAACCACCTGCGACAGCGTGCGCGCGTTGATCTCGTTGCGCAGCGAGTCGCGGATGATCGGCGCCAGGCGCAGCACGGCGGTCTGCTCGTCGCCGTTGGTCGATCGATAGAAGGTGCGCAGGTCCTCGATGCGGCCGATCGCGAAGAAGTCGACGCTGATGTCCTTCTTCTCGGCGGTGAGGTAGCGCTCCGGGTCGGAGTCGAACACGGTCAGGCGGCGGTCGAAGACGAGCTTGGATTCGACCAGCGGCCACTTGAAATGCAGGCCGGGGCCGATGTCGGTGCGCACGACGCGGCCGAGGTTGAGCACGATCGCGCCCTCGCCTTCCCGCACGGTGAAGACCGAACCGAGCAGCGCCAGCAGCGCGGCGACGGCAAGCGGGATCCAGATGGGGAACTTCATCGCGACTCCTCCTCGCCGGCGGTGCGCGGATTGCGCGTCGGGCGGCCCTCGGGGCCGAGCGTTTCGACGGTGGGCGCCACCGATTCCATCGGCACGACAGCCGGCGCATTCGCCGAACCGGCACCCGCGTTCTGCGCGCCCAGCGGCACGTAGAGCAGCTGGCGGCCGTCGCCGACGATCTTGCGGTTCTTCGAGAAGACCTCCTGCAGCGTCTCCAGCCACAGGCGCTTGCGCGTCACGTCGGGCGCGCCCTTGTATTGGTCGACGAGCAGCGAGAAGCGCGTGGCATCACCCGTGGCGCGCGCGATGATCGCGGTGCGATAACCCTGCGCGCCGGTGCGGATCTGCGCGGCCTGGCCGCGCGCTTCGGGCACGACCTTCGCCGCATAGGCCTGCGCTTCGCTGGTCGTACGGTCCTTGTCCTGCTGCGCGCTGTTGACGTCGTCGAATGCGGGCTTCACTTCATCCGGCGGACGCGCGTTGGGCAGGTTGAGCTCGGAAACGAACAAGCCCGTCTTGTAGGCATCCAGCGAGGCCTGCAGGCGCTGCTTGGAGGTCACCGACAAGGCACCGCGCGCGCCGAGCACGGTATCGAGCGTGGAGCGGCCCACTTGTTCGCGCACGGTGCTGAGCGCCGCCTGTTCGAGCACGCGCCCGGCATCGCGGCTGCTGAACAGGTACTGCTGAGGATCGGCGACGGTGTACTGCACGTTGATTTCCACGCGCACGATGTTCTCGTCGCGCGTGAGCACCGGCACGGTCTCGTTGAACGTGCGGATCTGCGTGGCCTCGACCTTGGTGACGCGTTCGATCGGCCAGGGCCACTTGAAGTGCGGGCCCGGCTGCAGCACGCGGGTGAACTGGCCGAAGCGCAGCACCACGCCGCGTTGCTGCTCGGTCACCAGCACGAAGGTGTTGAAGGCGAGCCACAGGACCAGCAGCACGGCGACCCATCGGCCGATGCCGCCGCCATTGCCCCCGAAGAGGCCGCGCAGGGGTTCGAGGTAGCGGTCGAAACCACCGCCGCCACGCTTCTGCCAGGGATTGCGACCGTCCTTGTTCGACGGACCGCCGGGGGTATTCCAGGCCATGCACGCTCCTGTGGGCCGCGGGGAGACTCCCCCGCCGGAGGCCGGCGCACGTTTTGAGCGCGCGAACCGGCGGATTCTATCGGACCAGTATCAGGTTGGGGCCGTGGTGCCCTCAAGCAAGAGCGGCCGTAGCGGTTCCCCGTAGGCGTGGGCCACGATGCGCTCGGCATCGGCCTGCGCGAGGTCCAGGCTGAGGGTCCAGCCGTGTTCGTCGTGATGTTCGGCGAGGACCGCCCCGAGCTCGTGCAGGCGCGCGCGCAGTCGGCCGGCGCCCGCGGGCAGTTGCACTTCGCCGGACACGCGCCGCAGGCCGAGGCGCACCCCGAGGGCGTCGCGCAGCAGGTCCAGTCCATCGCGGTCGCGCGCGGAAAGCCACACGCGTTCACGCGGGGCGCGGGGATGCGCGTGATCGTGGCCATCGGTCGGCAGATCGTGGCGTGCTTGCGCGCCTTCGATGCGATCGATCTTGTTGTAGACGAGCAATTGCGGGATCTCGCCCGCGCCGATTTCTTCGAGAACCGAATCGACTTGCGCGATGCGTTCGTCGCGCAGGGGGTCGGCGGCGTCGATCACGTGCAGCAGCAAGTCGGCTTCGCGTGCCTCGGCGAGGGTCGAACGGAACGCGGCGACGAGTTCGTGCGGCAGGTCGCGCACGAAGCCGACGGTGTCGGCCAGCACCACCGAACCACCCGGCAGCGCGATGCGGCGCACGGTGGGATCGAGCGTGGCGAACAACAGGTCCGCCGCGTACGCATCGGCGCCGGTGAGCGCGTTGAACAGCGTCGACTTGCCCGCGTTGGTGTAGCCGACGAGGGCGACGCGCGGCAGTTCGCTGCGCACGCGCGCGCGACGCATCTGCGTGCGCTGCACTTCCACTTTTTCCAGGCGCCGCTGCAATTGTTCGACGCGCTTCTGTAGCAGGCGGCGGTCGGTTTCCAGCTGCGTTTCGCCGGGACCACGCAGGCCGATCGCGCCACCGCGCTGGCGTTCCAGGTGGGTCCACCCGCGCACCAGGCGCGTGGCCATGTGGCGCAACTGCGCCAGTTCGACCTGCAGCTTGCCTTCGTGGCTGCGCGCACGCTGGGCGAAGATGTCCAGGATCAGGCCGGTGCGGTCGACGACCCGCCGCTCCAGCGCCTTTTCCAAATTGCGCTCTTGCCCGGGCGTCAGCGGATGGTTGACGAGCACGAGGTCGGCGCCGGTGGCGTCGGCCGCGGCCTTCACTTCTTCGAGCTTGCCGCTGCCGATGAGGGTCGCGGGGTTGGGCCGATCGATGCGCGCGGTGAGCATGTGCGCGACCCTGGCGCCGGCCGAGCGCGCCAGGTCGGCGAACTCTTCCACGGCGCCATCGTCGGGCGGCCCACCGGCGTGCGGCTGGATCAGCAGGGCGGTCTCGCCCTTCTTGCTACGTTCGAACATGCAGGGGTTTTACACCACGGCGTGCGAAAGGCACGGAAGTGCTTACTGTTCCTCGTCCGCGCCGGTGTCTTCCGCGGCGCCGTCCCCGGCCTGCACGTAGCCGCCGCCCGGGCCCACGCGCACGTTGCGCGCCGGCACGACGGTGGAGATCGCGTGCTTGTAGACCATCTGGCTGACGGTGTTGCGCAGCAGGACGACGAATTGGTCGAAGGACTCGATCGTACCCTGGAGCTTGATGCCGTTGACCAGGTAGATGGAGACCGGGACGCGTTCACGGCGCAGCGCGTTCAGGAAAGGATCCTGCAATGATTGGCCCTTGGACATGGGTGTTTCCCCAATTGTTGTTGTGTGTGTGCCGAACGCGGCAGGCCACCGCGCATCGCCCGACCCGCAACTCCCCGCGGCGGCGACAGCCTGAATCGTACACGGACAGCCGGTTGGCGCGCGCATGACGGAGGTCCCGGATCAGGGCCCCCCGGGCTTCAGGCGAGGAAATTTTCCGCGAGCACGCGCAGATCCCGCTGGTCTGTCGCCGGATCGCGCCATACCGCGTCGAGTTCGCCGCGCAGCCAGGTCCACTGGCGCTTGGCGAGTTGGCGGGTGGCGGCGATGGCGCGATCGCGGAAGGCGGTTTCGTCGCCCTGCCCCGCCAGGAATTCCCATGCCTGGCGGTAGCCGACGGCGCGGATCGCGGGCAGGTCGAGCGGCGCGGCATGGTTCCGCAGTCCCGGCAGCGCGCGAAGTCGGCGCACTTCGTCGAGGAAACCGGCCCGTAGCATCGCGTCGAACCGGCGCGCGATCCGTTCGTGCAAGACCGCGCGATCGCGAGGCGCCAGCACCAGCTTGAACACGCGCACGGGCAGGCGGTCGCGGACATGCGTGCGCTGCCATTCGGAGATCGGACGCCCGCTCGCGCGATACACCTCCAGCGCGCGCTGGATGCGCTGCGGGTCGGTGGCGTGGATGCGGCGCGCGGCTTGGGGATCGACACGCGCCAGTGCGTCGTGCATCGCCGGCCACCCCACGCGCGCGGCTTCCTCGGTGATCGCCGCGCGCAACAGCGGATCGGCCTCGGGCATCGGCGCCAGGCCGTGCAGCAAGGCATGGAAATACAGGCCGGTGCCGCCGGCAAGGATCGGCGTCTTGCCGCGCGCGAGGATGTCGTCGATCGCCGCCCGCGCATCGCGCGCGAAATCGGCGGCCGAATAGGTTTCCCACGGATCGCGCACGTCGATCAGGTGATGCGCGACCTGCGCGCACTCATCGCGGGTCGGCTTGGCCGCGCCGATGTCGAGCCCGCGATAAACCAGCGCCGAATCGACGCTGACGATTTCGCCGTCGAACCGCGCCGCGCATTCCAGCGCGAACGCGGTCTTGCCCGACGCCGTCGGCCCCGCGATGGCGAGCGCGCGCGGGCGACGGTCCTCCATCGCTCAGTAGCCGTTCTCGCCGAGTGCGGCGTGCACCTGCGCGTGCGTGGCGCGCACCGATTCCACCGGCAGGCGGTCGAGCAGACTCGCGAGCACGATCGCGACCGATGCCGCGGCGAAGCCCGGCACCATTTCGTACAGCGCGCTGCCGTATTGATCCACCGCGATCTGTTTCCACGCGATGACCGTGACCGCGCCCACCACCATGCCTGCGAGCGCGCCGTTGCGCGTCATGCGCGACCAGAACAGCGAAAACAGTACGACCGGCCCGAACGCCGCGCCGAAACCCGCCCACGCGTAGCTGACCAGGCCGAGCACGCGCGAGTCCGGATCGCGCGCGATCCAGATGGCGAGCAGCGAGACCGCAAGCACCATCGCGCGGCCGAACCACACCAGTTCGCGCTGCGAGGCCTTCGGGCGCAGGAAGCCCTTGTAGAAGTCTTCGGTCAGCGCGCTCGAACACACGAGCAGCTGGCACGACAGGGTGCTCATGATCGCCGCGAGGATCGCCGACAACAGCACGCCCGCGATCCACGGATTGAACAACAGGTTCGACAACACGATGAACACGCGTTCTGGATTCGCCGTCACCGGCTCGACGCCCGGGTGGTGGGCGAAATACGCGACGCCGAAGAAACCGACCGCCATCGCACCGAACAGGCACAGCACCATCCAGGTCATGCCGATGCGGCGCGCCTTGGGGATCGTGCGCAGGTCGTCGGCGGCCATGAAGCGCGCCAGGATGTGCGGCTGCCCGAAATAGCCCAGGCCCCATGCCAGCAGCGAAACGATGCCGACGAAGCCGATCGCACCACCCTTGAAGGGATCGAGCTTGGCCGGATCGATCGAGCGGATGAGCGCCAGGGATTCGTCGAACCCGCCCGTGCCGATGATCACCACGACCGGCGTCAGCACGAGGGCGAAGATCATCAGCGAAGCCTGCACGGTGTCGGTCCAGCTCACCGCCAGGAAGCCGCCGACCAGCGTGTAGAGGATCGTCGCCGCCGCGCCCCACCACAGCGCCTGCGCATACGGCACGCCGAACACGCTTTCGAACAGGCGCGCGCCGGCCACGATGCCGCTCGCGCAGTAGACGGCGAAGAACACCAGGATCACCAGCGCCGACAACACGCGCAGGATGCGCGAGCGATCGTCGAAGCGATGCGTGAAGTAATCGGGCAGCGTGAGCGCGTTCTTCGTGCGCTCGGTGTAGACGCGCAAGGGGCCGGCGACGAATTTCCAGTTGGCCCATGCACCGAGGATCAGGCCCACGGCGATCCAGCCTTCGGACAATCCGCCGAGATACAAGGCACCCGGCAGGCCCAAGAGCAGCCAACCGCTCATGTCGGAGGCACCGGCGGACAAGGCGGTGACGTAACTGCCCAGCGAACGCCCGCCGAGGATGTAGTCGTCGAAACTCTTGGTCGAGCGCCACGCGATCACGCCGATGGCGACCATCGCGAGCAGATAGATGGCGAAGGTGACGACGAGCGGCGTGCTGGCGGTCATGCGGGACTCCCCTGTGGTGCGGGGAGTGTAGCCGGAGCCCCGCCAGCGCGGCTGGCGGGGACCGGGGACTCAACTCAGAAGTCGCGCGACCACCGCACGCCGAAGGTGCGCGGCGGCGTACTCACCGTGTACGGCTGGCCGCCGCAGGTGCCGATGTTGCACTCGGCGAAGTGCGTCAGGTCGCCCAGCTCGTTCGTCGCGTTCCTGACGAAGAAGTCCAGCTTCCACGCACCGCGCTGGAAGCCCGCCGACACGTCGAGCGTGGTGTAGGCATCCAGGTGTTGGTACGGCGTGTAGTTGATGCTGGGGTCGCCGAGGATGCCGCGTTCGAGGTCGCGCAGGTCGACCGTGCGATCGCCGACGTGGAAGACCGCAGCTTGCGCGTAGGCCTCGTATTCGCCGACGTCCCACGTGTAACGACCCGTGAGGTTGCCCTTGAAGCGCGGCGTGATCGGCAAACGATCGCCCTTCACCGCCTGCGGGCCGATGGTGTTGATCTCGCCCGTGACCGGGATGATCGAACCGACCGGACAGACGCTGATCGGATTGCCTGCGACATCGCCGTAACCGCAGTAGTCCTCCGACAACTTCGCGTCGTACCAGGCGACGCCGCCGGTGAGCATGAAGTTGTAGGTCATCGCCCACTGCAGTTCCATTTCCAGGCCGTCGATGCGTGCGGCGCCCGCGTTGCGGATTTCCGTCAGCCCGTTCGCGCCGAGGTAGGAGAACTGGAAGTTGTCCCAATTCTGGCGGAACACCGCGCCGTTCCAGGCCAGGCGCTTGTCGAGCCACATCGTCTTCCAACCCAGCTCATAGTTCTTCAGGTAGTCGGAGACGTAGGGCGGCACCGTGCCGCGGCGGTTGATGCCGCCGGGCCGGTAACCTTCGGAATACGTGCCGTACACCAGCTTGGTGTCGCTGATGTCCCAGGTCACGTTGAAGCGTCCGAGCGAACCGGACTCGCGCACTTCGCGGTCGTTGACCAGGCAGGGCGCGCCTTCGTACGGCACCCAGTTCGAGCGGTCGGCGCCGTACTGGGCCACGCACGCGCCTTCGCCGTACGGCGGATCGCCGCCGTCGGAGTAGCCGAAGCCGAAGCCGTAATAGCCCTTCAGGCTGTTGCGCGCGCGGAACCAGCGGCCGCCCGCGGTGACGTGCCAGGCATCGGTGATGTCGAAAGTCAACTCGCCGAACACCGCTTCATCCTTGTCCTGCCGGTCCTGCTCGGTCAGCCAGATCGTGTCGGGCCAGCCGCCGACTTCCGAATCGGCCGCCAGGTTGTCGATGCGGTAACGCTGTTCGATGTCGTGTTTGTTCTGTTGCCAGAACAGGCCGCCGACGAAGCGCAGGCGGTTGTCGCCGGGCGAGGCCACGCGCAATTCGTGGCTGGTCATCCGGTAGGCGTCCTTCGCCTGGATGTACTGCGACGGGTTGACGAAGTTGCCGTTGTCGTCGACGAACGTGTAGTCGGCCAGCGTGTCGTACCAGAAACCGTAGTCGCTGTAGTCGGCTTCGGATTCGACGTTGCGGTTGAGGTGGCCGAAGGCATAGGTGATGTCGAAGTTGCCGATCTTGCCCTGCACCGTCAGCGCGGCCTGGTTCCAGACATCGCGCGAGGATTCGGGATAGGCGTGGTTGACCTGCAACTCGCCGACGCTCGGATCCCAACCGGTGCTGCCCGTCGCGGTTTGCCGCTGCCCCATGATCGACGGCGTGATCGTCCATTCATCGGTGATGTCCCACTTCAGCGCGGCACGCGCACCCGTGGCGTTGGCTTCGTTGTAGTTGTCCCGGGCAAGAATGTCGTTGTTCTGCGTGATGCCCGCCGCGGGGAAGAAGCGCGTGCCCGGACGGTTGTCGACATACCCCGCATCGTGGCGGTTCCAGCCCACGACGCGCACGGCGGCGTTCTTCGCGATCGGCACGTTGACCATGCCTTCGAGCACGTGGCCGAGCCCGCCCTCCTCGATCACGCTGACTTCGGCCGCGGCGCTCGCTGCGAACGCCGATGCATCGGGCTTGTTGGTGATGATGCGCAGCGTGCCCGCCTGCGAACTCGCGCCATACAGCGTGCCCTGCGGCCCGGCGAGCGCCTCGACGCGCGCGATGTCGTACATGTGCACGTCGAGCGCGCCGGTGATCGTGGTGATCGGCTGCTCGTCGAGGTACACGCCGACGCTCGGCTGCGGACCGGAGTGGTTACCGTCGCCGCCGCTGGCCACGCCGCGCATGTACACCTGCAGGAAGCCCGGGCCGGAGAACACGCCGCCGCCGGCCGTGCCGAAGGTGACGCTGGGCAGCAGCTTCACGTAATCCTGGAAGTTGGAGACCTGGTGTTGTTCCAGCGTCTCGCTGCTGATGGCCTGGATGCTGATCGGCACCTTCTGCAGGTCTTCTGCGCGCTTCTGCGCGGTGACGGTCACCGTTTCCAGCGTCGCGGTGCGCGATTTGCCCGGTGCGGGCGGCGTGGTTTGCGCCGCCTGGTCGGCCGGCGCTGCCGGCGCCGATGCTGGCGCATCCTGCGCGAATGCGATGCCCGACTGGCACCCGATGATCACCGCCATGGCGAGTGCATGCCTCGCAAGCGGCCGGCGCGCTGTCACGCGAGACGTGTTCGAAATTCCCATTTCCCCTTTCCTCCCTTTGGTGTGAACTGACTCAGTCGAGCAGCCGCGGCGGCACCGACGGATACGCCGCCAGCACCGGTCCCAAGGCTTCCCTAAGCTCGCCCAACCAGGCGTCGTAGTGACGCCACTGGTCCAGGCCTTCGCGATAGATCGGTTGGCGCACCTGCTCCGAACTCGCCGTCCGCACCGGGCGGTCGTTCTCGAAGAAGCGCAGGCACGCGGGGTCGAACGCCAGGCCGCAGTAATCGATCAGGCGACGCACTTCCTGCTCGGTGTCCTCGACCATCGTCTCGTAATGCACGCGATGGACCCGACCGGGCAGCACCGCATCGAAGTGCGCCATCAGCGCGACGTAGTCGCGGTAGTACAGGCCGATGTCTGCCAACCGGAAGCTGAAGTCCTGCCCGCGCGCGAATTGCTGTTTGAAGATCGAGAACCCGCAGGCCAGCGGGTGCCGGCGCGCGTCGATGATCCGCGCATTGGGCAACGCAAGGTGGATCAGGCCCACGTGCTGGAAATTGTTCGGCATCTTGTCGATGAACAACGGCGCGCCGGCCTTGCGGTGGATGCGCGTGCGATCCAGGTATTCGTCGCCGATGTCCCGGAATTCCCCGATGTCCAGCGACGACACGACGTCGTGGTAATGGCGCGCGCCCATCGCTTCGCCGCGACGGCGCAAGTCCTTGGTCATCGACAGCAGGTCGGGCAACTCCATCGTCCCTTCGACGTCGGGATGGCTGGAGAGAATCTGCTCGACCAGCGTGGAACCGGCGCGCGGCATGCCGACGATGAAGATCGGGTCCCGCGCCGGGCTCCCGCTGCCGGCGCGTTCGCCGAAGAATGCCGGCGTGTAGGTTGCGATCGCCTTGCGCACGCGCGCGGTGTTGTCCTCCGCCACCCACGGGATCATCGCGACGCGTTGCGTGTTGCCGCGGCGATAATGTTCGAAGGACGCAGCGTATTCGCCGGCGTCTTCCAGCGCCTTGCCGAGCGCGAAGTCCAGGTGCAGGCGGTCCTCGGGGGCGAGGTCGCCGCGCGCGAGTTGCGCGCGGATCGTCGCGAGGTCTTCGGGCGCGAAGCGGAAGGTCTTGAGATTCGCCAGGCTCCACCACGCATCGCCGAAGCGTGGTTCCAGGCGCGCGGCTTCGCGATACGCCTCGACCGCGCGCGCAGCGTGGCCGGCGGTTTTCAGCGCGTGGCCGAAACTGAGCCACAGGCGCGCCTGATGCGGGTATTCGCGCACCAGCGCTTCGTAGAGGGGAATCGCGGTCTCGTAGTCGCCGGTGCGGCACAGGACCACCGCGCGCAGGTTGCGATAGCCGGCGTTGGCCGGATCTTTCGCGAGCAGCGCGTCGGCCTGGACCAGCGCTTCGACCGGTTTGTTCGCGCGATGCAACACCATCGCGTAGTGATGGCGGGCGGCGTCGAAACCCGGCACCAGTTCCAGGCAGCGCGCGAGCAGCGACTCGGCATCCTCGATGCGACCCATGCGCGCCTGCGTTTCGGCGAGCATGCGCAGCGCAGGTGCGTCGGTGGGCGCGCTGCGCAGGTGGTCGCGCAGCAACGCTTCGGCTTCAGGAATCCGGTTCGCCTGCAACGCGGCGGCGGCCTGCATGAGTTTCGGCTCGCGCACCGAATGCACGAGGTGCGTGGCATAGGCTTCCTGCGCGCCGGCGAGGTCGCCGACCGCGGAAAGGTGGTCGCCCAGCGCGAGCCAGGCGCGCGGCAATTCCGGCTTGAGGGCAACCGCGCGACGCAGCGCCGCAACCGCATCGTCGCCGCGGCCGCCACGCCCGAGCGCGATGCCCAGTTCGAACTGCACCGCCGGCGACTTGGGTTGTTCGCGCGCGAGCGGTTCGAGGATGCGCGTGGCCGCCGCGGCATCGCCGCAGGCGTTGTGCGACGCACCGAGCAGCAGGAGCGCAACCGGATGGCCGTCGACGACGCGCAGGATCTCCGCGGCCTGGCGGCCGGCGAGCGCCGGATCCGTCGCCAGCAATCGCGAAGCGTGCGCCAGCGCGGCGTCGACCGAGGCCGTCGGCTCTTGCGCGGGTGTCATGCTTCGACCGTGGACATGCGACCCCCAACCGGGTGAAGGCCCGAGACTAGGCCGCGCGCGCCCGCGCACGCAAGGGTCGGAAGCGATTACAGCGGCTTTTTTCGCCGGAACGCCGGGAACTGCTCAATCTTCGTCGGGCCAACGAATCGCAGGCTTCGCTTCCCGCGCCCGCACCGCCGGCTGCGCAGCGACGGCCGCCCAGACCTTCAACGCATCCACCGTCGGCGCCACGTCGTGCACGCGCACCAGTTGCGCACCCCGCTGCGCGGCCAGCAGGTGCGCGGCCACCGAGCCTGCAACGCGTTCGTGCGGATCCGCACGACCGGTCAGATCGCCGATCGTCTTCTTGCGCGACAGGCCCGCAAGCACCGGCACGCCGAGTTCGGCGATCGTCTCCAGCCGCGCGAGCAACGCCAGGTTGTGGTCGCGGTTCTTGCCGAACCCGAACCCCGGATCGACCACGATGCGCGACTTCGCGATCCCCGCCATTTCTGCCGCGAAAATGCGCTCGGCGAGGAAGCGATGCACGTCGGCCACGACGTCGTCGTACACCGGCGCTTCCTGCATCGACCGCGGCTCGCCGAGCATGTGCATGAGCACGACCGGCACACCGAGCGATGCGGCGGCCTCCAGCGCGCCTTCGCGACGCAGCGCGTACACATCGTTGATCATGCCCGCACCCGCGGCGACCGCGGCGCGCATGACCTCGGGCTTCGAAGTATCGATGCTGATCGGAAGCGACGTCGCGCGTACCAACCCTTCGATCACCGGGATCACGCGGCGCAATTCTTCTTCGAGCGGCACTTCGTCGGCGCCGGGGCGCGTGGATTCACCCCCGACATCCAGGATGTCGGCGCCCTCCTCCGCCAGGCGGATGCCATGCGCGATTGCCGCCTGCGGGCTCGCATGCTCGCCGCCATCGGAAAACGAATCCGGTGTGGCGTTGACGATGCCCATCACGCGCGTGCGGTCGAAGCGCACGACGCGGCCGTTGCAATCCAGTTGCGGAGTGGTGTCGAACATGGAACGTTTTTAAAGGCTCAACCGCTCGCGCGCAACTGCGCCACGATCGCCTCGAAGCGCGGATACGGCCGCAGCGTCCACAGGTCGGAGTCGTGTTCGATCCAGTCCAGCGAGCCTTCGCCGTGCTCCACGGCCCGCTCCAGCAACTCGATCGCCCGCTCCGCGTCGCCGTCGAGCGCATGGAAGCAGGCACCGTTGTAGAGCACGTCGAAGTCGTTCGGGCGGATGCGCAACGCATACGCCATCTCCGCGTGCCCGTTGTCGCCGACGCGCAGGTGCTGCATCAGGCCGGCGGTCATGTAGTGCGCGCGTGCGTTCTCGGGGTCGATGTGCGCCTGGTGGCTGGCGCACGCCAGGCCTTCGATGGCGAGCTTCTGCTTGCGCTCCTGGTCGCCGCCTGCTTCGGCTGCGTTGACCGCGAGCGCGAGGGCCTGGAATTCATCGGGCTGCACGCGGTGCGCGGCGACGAACAGGTCGACGGCGCGCGCGTAATTTCCCTGCGTGAAGCAGTGGCGCGCATAGAAGTAATACGCGACGTAGAGTTCCGGGTCGAGTTTCAGCGCATGTTCGAAGGCTTCCGTCGCGCCGTCGTGGTCGCCGGCGATCATCAGCGAGTGGCCCTTGGCGACGTGCGCCTCGGCGAGGTCCGGGTCGAGGTCCAGCGCCTTGTGCGCGGCCGCGCGCGCTTCTTCCAGTGCACCGCTGTCGGGATTCACCATGCGCCAGAGCATCAGCTCGCACAGCGAATCGGAGAGGCCCGCGTAGGCCTGCCCGTATTCGGGGTCCAGTTCGATCGCGCGCCGGAACATCGACGGTGCCTGCTTCATCGTGATTTCGGTCATGCGCGCGCTGGCCTGGCGGCCGCGCAGGTAGAACTCGTAAGCGCGCATGTCGCGCGGCGCGCGTTTCTGCAGGTCGAAAGCGACCGGCGCCTGCAGGGTCGGCCGCACGGCATTGACGACGTTGCGTGCGATCTCTTCCTGGATCGCGAAGATGTCGGCGAGGTTGCGGTCGAAGTTCTCCGACCACAGGTGGTAGCCGTTGGACGCGTTGACCAGTTGCGCGGTGACGCGCACGCGGTCCCCGGCCTTGCGCACGCTGCCTTCCATGATCGCGGCGACGTGCAGTTCGCGGCCGATGTCGGCGGGCGTCGCGCTGCCGTCGCGGAAGCGGAACGACGCCGTGCGCGAAGCGACGTGCAGGCCGCGCACTTTCGCGAGCGCGTTGAGGATCTCTTCGGCCAGGCCATCGCAGAAATAATCCTGGTCGCCCGCCTCGGACATGTCGGAGAACGGGAGGATCGCGACGGAGGCGTCCGGCGGCGGCGCCACCGGTTGCGTCGGCGCCTGGTCGCTCGCGCGGCGCGCGGGCGTTTGCGCATCGTCCGCATCCGGCAAGGCGGGCGTGCGTTCGATGCCATGCGGCTGGATGTCGTAGATCCATGCCAGCGCGAGCGCAAGCACGAACCCCAGCGCGAGCATCACGATCAGCAGGCGGGGCGCCCACGCCGGGAAACCCAACGGTTCGAACGTCGCATCCGCGACCTGCACCAGCACCCACCCGACGACGAGATACACCGCGGCGACACGGAAGACGCGTCGGCGACGGAACTCCGACAAGGTGGTGCGCAGGCGGGCAGTGATGTCGGGCATGCGAACTCCGCGACGGTCGGGACTGAAGCTACAACAATCGATCCCTGGACGATCCACAAACGACGAGGGCCCCCGAGGGAGCCCTGTCGTTCAATCAACGCATTTGCCGTAGCACTGCGGCCGCACCGGGTTCAGGTCTGCGCCGCCGGACCGCCGATCGGCGGCAGCGGGCGCGCTTCGCCCTTGTTGTTGCGCGTCCAGCCCATCGGCGGCGGCGGTTCGCGGCCTTCCATGATCGCGTCGATCTGCGGCACGTCGATGGTTTCGTACTCCAGCAGCGTCTTCGCCATCACGTGCAGCTTGTCGAGGTTCTCGGTCAGGATCTGCTTGGTGCGGGCGTAGGCCTTGTCGAGGATGCCGTGCACGACTTCGTCGATCTTGCGCGCGGTGTCGTCCGAAACGTTCTTGTGCTGGGTGACCGAGCGGCCCAGGAACACTTCGTCTTCTTCCTCGCCGTACGCGATGGGGCCGAGTTCATCCGACAGGCCCCACTTGGTCGCCATGTTGCGCGCCATCTTGGTCGCGCGCTCGATGTCGTTCGAGGCACCCGTGGTGACCTTGTCGTTGCCGAAGATCAGCTCTTCGGCGACGCGGCCGCCGTACAGCGAGCACAGCATCGATTCGATGGCCGTGCGGTTGTACGAATACTTGTCGCCTTCGGGCAGGTACATCGTCACGCCCAGCGCGCGGCCGCGCGGAATGATCGTGACCTTGTAGACCGGATCGTGTTCCGGCATCAGGCGCCCGACGATGGCGTGGCCGGCCTCGTGATACGCGGTGAGCGTCTTTTCCTGCTCGCTCATCGCCATCGAACGGCGCTCGGTGCCCATCAGGATCTTGTCGCGCGCACGGTCGAAGTGCTCCATGCGCACGTCCTTCGCGTTCTCGCGCGCGGCGAACAGCGCCGCTTCGTTCACGAGGTTGGCGAGGTCGGCGCCGCTGAAGCCCGGCGTACCACGCGCGATGGTCATCGCTTCGACATCGTCGGCCAGCGGCACGCGGCGCATGTGCACGCGGAGGATCTGGTCGCGGCCCTTCACGTCGGGCAGGCCGACGGTGACCTGGCGGTCGAAACGGCCCGGGCGCAGCAGCGCCGGATCGAGCACGTCGGGACGGTTGGTCGCGGCGATCACGATCACGCCTTCGCCGCCCTCGAACCCGTCCATCTCGACCAGCAACTGGTTGAGCGTCTGCTCGCGCTCATCGTGCCCACCGCCGAGGCCCGCGCCGCGATGGCGGCCGACCGCGTCGATTTCGTCGATGAAGATGATGCACGGCGCGTGCTTCTTGGCCTGTTCGAACATGTCGCGCACGCGGCTCGCGCCGACGCCGACGAACATTTCGACGAAGTCCGAACCGGAGATCGAGAAGAAGGGCACCTTGGCTTCGCCAGCGATCGCGCGGGCGAGCAGCGTCTTGCCGGTGCCCGGGGGACCGACCATCAGCACGCCGCGCGGGATCTTGCCGCCGAGTTTCTGGAACTTGCCGGGGTCGCGCAGGAACTCGACGAGTTCGGCGACTTCCTCCTTCGCCTCGTCGCAACCGGCGACGTCCGCGAAGGTGGCCTTGGTCTGGTCTTCGTTGAGCAGCTTGGCGCGCGAACGGCCGAAGGACATCGCGCCCTTGCCGCCGCCCTGCTGCATCTGGCGCATGAAGTAGATCCAGATGCCGATGAAGAGCAGCAACGGACCGATGTTGATCAGGATGCCGAGCAGCGAGATGCCGCTGGATGGCGGCGCCTGCTTGATGTCGACCTTGTGGTTGATCAGATCGTCGACCAGGCGCTCGTCGCGACGCGGGGCAATGGTCTTGCCCTTCGTGCTGTCCTTGCGCTCGAATTCGATCGTCTTCTCGTCCTCGCCGATGTCGACCGACTTGATCTTGTCGTTCACGACATCCGACTGGAACTGGGAATAGACGACTTCCTGGCCGCCGCCCATCTTCGGGCTGAAACTCTGGAACACCACCATCAGCACGACGGCGACGACCACCCACAACATCAGATTCTTGGCCAAGTCGTTCATCCTGTACTCCGCGACGGGGTCGCGATCACATCATTCAGTTGGCCGGCCTTCCGGCCAGCTTGCCCTGCGCCAGGGCGTAAACCTCCGGCGACCGCTTGCGCGAGGCCGCCGGTTTGCGAATCGCCACCTTGGCATAACGCCGCCGCAGCTGCCTTACGTATTCGTCGAACCCCACGCCCTGGAACAGCTTGATCAGGAACGTACCGCCGGGCTTGAGGTGGCCGTCGGCGAATTCCATCGCCAGCTCGGCCAGGTGCATGCCCCGCGGTTGGTCCACCGCATCCACGCCACTCTTGTTGGGGGCCATGTCGCTCAACACAAGGTCGACCGGCTTCCCGCCAAGGGCGTCTTCCAGTGCCGATAACACGGCATCCTCCCTGAAATCGCCATGAAGGAACTCCACGCCGGCGAGCCCGGGCATCTCCAGGATGTCCAGCGCGATCACGCGGCCGGGGTCCTGGGTGCCGTTGTGCGACAGCCGGTCGAGCTCCGCGCGCACCCATTGCGACCAGCCGCCGGGCGCCGCGCCGAGGTCCACCACCACCATGCCGGGCTTCAGCAGGCGGTCGCGTTCGACCAGTTCCTCGAGCTTGTAGGCCGCGCGCGAGCGCAGCCCTTCGGCCTGGGCCTTCTTCACGAAGGGGTCGGAAAAGTGTTCCTTCAACCAGCGCTGGCTGGACTTGCTGCGGGTTGCCATGCGCGGGGGTCCTCTGGGTCGCCATGATACCCTGCCCCTCCCCCGTTCATCCCCCGCGATTGTCCAATGCCGTCCGCAGTTCAGTTGACCAGCGCGCAGACCCGTTTCCTCCGTGGCCAGGCGCACGACCTGAATGCCATACTCCAGGTCGGGGGCAAGGGAATCACCGATTCCTTGGTGACGGAAGTCATCAACGCCCTCGAACAGCACGAGCTGATCAAGGTGAAAGTGGGCGCGGAAGACCGTGAAACCCGCGACGCGATGATCGCCGACCTGGCGCAACGCGCCGGCGCCGCGCTGGTCCAGCGCATCGGCCACACCGCCGTGCTGTACCGCCCGAGCAAGGACAAGCGGCAGATCGTGCTGCCGCGGGGCTGATCCAGGTTCGCCCGGCATGCAGCTGAATCTCGAACGACCCGACTACACCTTCTACCTGCGCGGCGCCGATGGCCGCCACGCGCTCGTCAACGAGCGCGAGATCAGCGCCAGCTTCGTGATCGCGCCCGAGGCGCTGGTCGAAGACTGGCCCGTCACCGATGCGACGGCCATGGAACCCGGCGATCTGGCGCCGCTGTTCGCGCTGCAACCGGAGTTGATCCTGCTGGGCACGGGCCCGCGCCAGGTGTTTCCGTCGGCGGCCGTGCTGCATGCTTGCCTGTCGCAGGGCATCGGTTTCGAAGTCATGGACAACGCCGCGGTCGCGCGCACGTACAGCGTGTTGGCGGGCGAAGGGCGGCGGGTGGTCGCGGGGTTCGTGTTCCCGCGTTGAGCGCTCAGCGCTTGGGCAAGTACGTTTGCGGATCCACGGGCTTGCCGTTGTAGCGAATTTCGAAGTGCACCATTTCGCGCGCCGCGCCCGTGCGGCCCATCTCCGCGATCTGCTGCCCCGCCTTCACCAGTTGGCCTTCGTTGACCAGGCGCTTGCGGTTGTGGCCGTACGCCGAGAGCCAGGCGTCGTTGTGCTTGACGATGATCAGCTCGCCGTAACCGACGAGCCCGGCACCCGAATACACGACCACGCCATCGCCCGCCGCGCGCACCGGATCGCCGCCGCTGCCGGCGATGTCGATGCCCTGCTTCGTCGGTTCGCCCGCGACGTAACCGTTGAGGATCTGGCCATTGGCCGGCCACGTCCATGCGATCGGGCTCGCCGCGGGCGGCGGCGGCACGGGGCGCGGTGCGGGCGCGGCGGGCTTGGGTGACGTCGGTGTCGGCGTCACGGGCCGCGAAGGCTTCGTCGTGACCACCGACGAAGCCCCCTTCGGATACAGGCGCAGATGCTGCCCGGGATAAATGGTGTAGGGCGCGCCGACGCCGTTCCACGCGGCGAGATCGCGCACGTCGATGCCGTTGCGGAACGCGATGCCGTACATCGTGTCGCCGCGGTTCACCACGACCGACTGGCCCTGCTTGGGCGTCGACACGCGGGGCGGCGGCGACGCCGGCGCATTCGTGCGGTACACGGTGCTGCTGCCGCACGCGGCGAGCGCGAGCGCGCAGCCCGCCATCATTCCGATTCGAAGGATCGAGGGTTTCATCCGCCGCGCGCCTTCCACACCAGGAAACCGACCAGGCCTGCGAGCAGCACCAGCGCGAACCAGCCGATGGGCTCGATGTATTTGTGCAACATGCGTTCGGCGCGCTCGCCGCCCAGGCGGATGAGCAACGCCAGCAGGAACACGCGCTTGCCGCGGCCGACGAACATGCTCGCCAGGTACGGCAGCATCGGCACGCCGACCACGCCAGAGGACCAGGTGAACACCTTCATCGGAATCGGCGAGAAGCCGGCGAGTACCAGCATCCAGAACACCGCCCATGGCGATTCGATCATCTTCGCGTGCACCAGCGCGATGCCCGATTCGATGCCGTGCAACATGCCGAGGGAGGCGAACATCGGCTTGAGCGCTTCGAACGCGTAGTGCCCCAGGTAATAACCGAGCACCGCGCCGACCATCGAACCGGCCAGGCTCAGCCCCGCGAACCAGAACCCGCGCCGCGGCGCCGCCACGCACATCGGCAGCAGCATCACTTCGGGCATGACCGGGAAGATGATCGCTTCGAAGAAACTCAGCACGACGAGCCACGTCGTCGCGCGTTTGTGGCGTGCGAGCGCGAGCGTGCGTTCGTAGAGCGGACCGAACAGCTTCATGCGTCAGTCCACCATCCCTGGCAACAGCGGCACGAATACGACGGGCGCGAGCTGCGCTTCGTCGACGATGCCGGCTTCATCCTTGCGCAGGCGGATCAGGGTTTGCCCGCTGCTGCCGCCGACCGGGCAGACGAGCGTGCCATTCGGCGCTAGCTGCGCGGTGAGCGCATCGACGAGCGCGGGCGCGGCGGCGGTGACGATGATCGCGTCGAACGGCGCGAGTTCCGGCCAGCCGATGCGGCCATCGTCGTGCTTGCTGCGGATGTTGAAGCCGAGCGAACGGAAGCGCTTGCGCGCCGTGCGCAGCAATTCGCCGATGCGCTCGACGGTGAACACTTCCAGGCCCAGCGCGGCGAGGATCGCGGCCTGGTAGCCCGAGCCCGTGCCGATTTCCAGCACGCGCATCGGCGGCGAACCCGGGGGGCGCCCCCCGCTCCGATCGGGATGTTCTAGCAAGGTTTCGGTCATCTTCGCGACGACCCACGGCTGCGAAATCGTCTGCCCGTGGCCGATCGGCAGCGCGGTGTCTTCGTAGGCGCGCGTGGCGAGGGCTTCATCGACGAACAGATGGCGCGGTACCGCGCGGATCGCATTGAGTACGCGGTCGTCCGAGATGCCGGTGGCCTGCAGGCGTTCGATCAACCGATCGCGCACGCGCTGCGAGGTCATGCCCATGCCGATCGCCTCGGGCTGCAGGCGGATGCGCGCGGTCACGTGCGATCCTCCTCCAGGGAAGCGGCAAGACCGCCCACCCAGCTCGCGACCTGTTCCAGCGCCTGGTAGCGCGTGAGGTCGACGTGGATCGGCGTGATGGAGATATGGCCGGTGCGCACGGCGTGGAAGTCGGTGCCCGGGCCTGCGTCCTGTTCGGGGCCGGCGGCGCCGATCCACCACCACGTGCGGCCGCGCGGATCCTGTTGCGGCACGCAGGGCTCGGCGCGATGGCGGTTGCCCAGGCGCGTGACTTCGAAACCGCGCACGTCCTCCCACGCAAGGTCGGGCACGTTCACGTTGAGGATCGTGTCGGCCGGCAGCGGGTCGGTGGCCAGGCGCGCGATGATCTCGACCGCGGCGCGCGCGGCGGTTTCGTAATGGCGCCCATCGTGGTCGGACGATGCGAGCGACATCGCGACCGCGGGCAGCCCGAGGAAGCGGCCCTCCATCGCGGCGGCGACGGTGCCCGAATAGATGACGTCGTCGCCCATGTTCGCCGAGGTGTTGATGCCGGAAACGACGATGTCCGGCTCTTCCTGGAGCATGCCGGTGATGGCCACGTGCACGCAGTCGGTGGGCGTGCCGTAGACCTTGAAGCGACCGTCTTCCATCGCGACCACGCGCACGGGGCCGTCCAGGGTGAGCGAATTGCTGGCGCCGCTGCGGTCGCGGTCGGGCGCGACCACGGTGACGGCATGCCCTGCATCGCGTAGCCCCTGGGCGAGGATCCGGATGCCGGGGGCGTCGACACCATCGTCGTTGCTGACCAATACGCGCAAAGCAGTTGTCCTTCCGGCGTCCACCGCATCATAGCCGATGACTGAAGTAGGCTTGCGGCATGGTCCGCAAGTCGCATCCCGAGCCGCCGCCCGAACCGGTCGACGACGCCGCGTTGTTCCGCGACGCGATCGGCCCCGTGCGCGAATTGCCGACGCAGCCCGCGCCGCCGCCGAAGCCGCGGCCCCGCCCCGCCGCGCGCATGGCCGCGCGTGACGAAGCGCAGGCGTTGAGCGAGTTCCGACGCGCGATGTCCGCCGATGCGCTGGAAGCGGGGGATGCGCTGTCGTATCGGCGGGACTCGGTGCCGGCGCGCACGTTGCAGCGGTTGCGTCGCGGGGAATACGCGGCGCAGGAGGAACTCGACCTGCATTGGACCGATGCGAAGCACGCCGAAGCGATGCTGCGCGAGTTCCTGGTCCATGCGCGGCAGCATGGGTTCGGCTGCGTGAAGGTGATCCACGGCAAGGGCCTGAACAGCGACAGCAAGACGCCGGCGTTGAAGAACCTGGTCGATCGGATGCTGCGGCATCGATCGGAGGTCCTGGCGTTCGCATCGGCGCCGACGAACCAGGGCGGCACCGGCGCGGTGCTGGTGTTGCTGGCGCCGAAGCGTTAGGCGATGTCGCCGATCTGCCCGAGGACCGTCGTCGCGTAACTGCCCGGCGGCAATTCGAAGGTCAGCCGCAATCCGTCGTTCGCGATCCAGTCCCACGCCATCGCCTGCGGTCGCAGGCGCAGCGCGCGCCGCTCCTGTTTCAGTCGGGCGGCTTCGAGGCCTGCGCGTATTTCGCGCGACTTCGCGTCGTCCAATGCGGCTTCTTCCAAGGCACGCGCCGCACCGGTCGTGCGCAATTCGCCTTCCCCCCACAGCGGCCCGGTCGGATGAATGTCGAACGCGGCCAGACGGGCGGCCAGCGCATCGTCGAGGGGTTCCGGCCCGAAGACACTGCGCGAACCGTCGAGCATCCACACATCGCCGTCGATCGCGCGGTCCCAGGTTTCCTCCGCCACGCGCCGTTCGAGCACGTCGTTGAACAACGCCGAACGCGCCGCCGACAGCAACATGGTGCGTTGCTCGCGCTTCACGCGACGCCCCGCGAACATCTGCAGCGCCTGCGCCACGTTGTCGCCTTCGCGGCCGAAGCGTTGTTCGCCGAAGAAGTTCGGCACGCCGCGCGCCTGGATCGCGCGCAGGCGGCCTTCGATCGCGCTGCGTTCGCCGTCGATGTCGCGCAACGTCAGCACGAAGCGGTTCCCGGCCAACGCGCCGCGCGGCAACTTGCGCGAATGCCAGGTCGACTGCAGCACGTGCATGTCGTCGGATTCCAGGGCGGCCAGGTCCGGCGCGATCTTCTTCGGCAGGTGCACGCTGAAGCGCTGCGTCGTCACCGCGTTGCGATCCTTGAGGCCCGCGTAGCTCACGCCGAGTTCGGCGATGCCCGCCCATTGCGCCAACCGTTTCGCGGCGAACGCGGTGTTCATGCCGCGCTTCTCGATGGTCAGCAGAAGATGTTCGCCGGCCCCGCTCGCTTCGAAGCCATCGAGTTCGTCGACGCGGAAATCCTCCGGCGTCGCGCGCATCCGCGCCCGCAGCACGGGCGCGCCGAATGCGTGCACGCTCACTCGCGCACGAGCAGGCACACCGCCTGCGCGGCGATGCCTTCCCCGCGGCCGGTGAAGCCGAGTGTTTCGGTGGTCGTCGCCTTGATCGAAATCGCGTCCACCGCCACGCCGAGATCGGCGGCGATCAGGCCGCGCATCGCACCTGCGTGCGGCCCGATGCGCGGACGCTCGCAGATCACCGTGATGTCCGCGTTGCCGAGCGTCCAGCGATGTTGCGCTAGCAACGCGCGGCAATGGCGGAGGAACAGGCGGCTGTCGGCGTCTTTCCAGCGCGCGTCGCTCGGCGGGAAATGTTTGCCGATGTCGCCCAGCGCCATCGCGCCGAGCATCGCATCGCACAGCGCATGCAGCACGACATCGCCGTCGGAATGCGCGATCACGCCGCGATCGTGCGGAACGCGCACGCCACCGAGCATCACGTGATCGCCGCGGCCGAAGGCGTGGACGTCGAACCCGCTGCCGATGCGGACATTCATGGCGTGGCCCCGGGCATGCGACGTTCGCGCGCCAGGCGCAGGAGAAATTCGGCGAGCGGCAGGTCGGCGGGCGTCGTGACTTTCAGGTTGTCGTCGCTGCCTTCGACCAGCAGGGGGCGATGGCCCTGGCGCTCCATCGCCATCGATTCGTCGGTGACCACCAGGCCCGCGTTGCGCGCCGCTTCCAGGGCGCGCGTGAGTTGCAGGCGACGGAACAATTGCGGTGTCAGCGCGCGCCACAAACGATCGCGCGATTCGGTGGCATCGATGCCGCCATCGTTGCCCGCGCGCTTCAGCGTGTCGCGAACGGGCGCGGCGAGGATGGCGCCGACAGGGTCGCCGCGGCCCAGGTCCAGCAAGCGCTCCAGGTCGGACGCGCGCAAATGCGGGCGCGCCGCATCGTGCACGAGTACGAAATCGTCGGGCCGCACGTCGTCGGGCAATGCCGCCAGGCCCGCGAGCACCGAATCGCAGCGCTCGCTGCCCCCCACGCACGTACGCACGGGCTTGCCATCGATTTCCGTCCAGCCCGGCCACGCGGTGTCGTCTTCCGAGAGCACCACCATCACACCGCCGACGGACGGGTGCGAGAGCACCGCACTGAGCGAATACGCGATCAGCGGCACGCCGGCGATGTCGAGATATTGCTTGGGAACGGCGCCGCCGTAACGCGTGCCGCGCCCGGCGGCAGGCACGATCGCCCAGATCACTGGCCGTCCTCGTCTTGCTTTTCCTGCTCGCCGTCTTCGGCCGCGGCCGGCGTTGCGGGGGCGCTCGACGCCGAACTCGGTTCCACCACGCGATAAAAAGTCTCGCCCGGCTTGATCATCCCCAGCTCGCTGCGCGCGCGCTCTTCCACCGCGGCCTCGCCCGACTTCAGATCCTCGACTTCCGCCGCGACCTCGGCATTGCGCTGGCGCAGGCCGGTGTTGTCGCGCGCCTGGTGTTGCACCTGCGTGGACAGCGCCTGCACCTGGCCCGCGCCGCCCTGCCCGAACCACAGCTTGTACTGCAGCCACGCAAGCAGCACGGCCAGCAGCACGATGAGCGCCGCGATCACACGCGAGGTGCCGCCGGCGCGCATCGCGGCCTCAGCGCCTCAGCGACACGAACGCGTTGCGGCCGGCGTAACGCGCCGCGGGGCCGAGCTGCTCTTCGATGCGCAGCAACTGGTTGTACTTGGCCACGCGATCGGAGCGGCACAGCGAACCGGTCTTGATCTGCGTCGCGGTGGTGGCCACCGCGATGTCGGCGATCGTCGTGTCCTCGGTTTCGCCCGAACGGTGCGAGACGATGGCCGCGTAACGCGCCTTGTCGGCCATCGCGATGGCTTCCAGGGTTTCGGTCAGCGTGCCGATCTGGTTGACCTTGATCAGGATCGCGTTGGCGACGCCCTGCTCGATGCCGTCCTTGAAGATGCGCGGATTGGTGACGAACAGATCGTCGCCGACCAGCTGCACCTTCTCGCCCAGGCGCTGCGTGAGCTGCTTCCAGCCGGCCCAGTCGTGTTCGCCCATGCCGTCTTCGATCGTGATGATCGGATACTGCGCACACCAGCCGGCGAGGAAATCGACGAACTGTTCCGACGTCAGGCGCTTGCCTTCGCCGGTGAGGTTGTATTTGCCGTTCTCGAAGAATTCGCTGGAGGCGACATCCAGGCCGAGCACCACGTCTTCGCCGGCGCGATGACCGGCCTTGCCGATCGCCTCGAGGATGGTTTCCAGCGCTTCCTCGTTCGAACGCAGGTCCGGCGCGAAGCCGCCTTCGTCGCCGACCGCCGTGCTCAGGCCGCGGCCCTTCAGCACCGACTTCAGCGCGTGGAAGATCTCGGTTCCGGCGCGCAGGGATTCGGCGAACGAATCGAAGCCGACGGGCAACACCATGAATTCCTGCAGGTCGACGTTGTTGTCGGCGTGCGCGCCGCCGTTGACGATGTTCATCATCGGCACGGGGAGCTCGACGGCTGCGCCGTTGGACAAGGACTGCCACAGCGGCAGCTTGCGCGACGCGGCGACCGCATGCGCATTGGCGAGCGACACAGCGAGCAGCGCGTTCGCGCCCAGGCGGCCCTTGTTCTCGGTGCCGTCCAGGTCGATCAGGCGGCGGTCGAGCGCTTCCTGGTCGCCTTCGAAACCGTGCAGCGCATTGGCGATCGCGGTGTTGACGTTGGCGACCGCGGTTTTCACGCCCTTGCCGAGGTACCGCGTCTTGTCGCCGTCGCGCAGTTCGACCGCTTCCTTCGTACCCGTCGAGGCGCCCGAAGGCACCATCGCGCGGCCGAAGCTGCCGTCGGCGAGCGTGACCTCCGCTTCGAGGGTGGGATTGCCGCGGCTGTCGAGGATTTCGCGCGCGTGGATCTTTGCGATGGTTGTCATTGGGTCAGTGTGTTTTCCAGGAATCCGTTCTTCTTCGTGATCCGGTCGATTTCCAGCAGCGTTTCGAGCAACGCGCGCATCTTCGGCAGCGGCCACGCGTTGGGACCGTCGCTGAGCGCCTTGTCCGGATCGGGGTGCGTTTCCATGAAGATGCCCGCGATGCCCACGGCCATCGCCGCGCGCGCGAGCACCGGCACGAATTCACGCTGCCCGCCGCTCTTGCCGTCCGCGCCGCCGGGCAACTGCACCGAATGCGTGGCGTCGAACACCACCGGGCAATGCGTGTCGCGCATCACCGACAGCGAACGCATGTCGCTGACGAGGTTGTTGTAGCCGAAGCTCGCGCCGCGCTCGCAGACCATGATCTGTTCGTTGCCGGTTTCCTTCGCCTTGTTGGCGACGTGCTTCATTTCCCACGGCGACAGGAACTGGCCCTTCTTGATGTTCACCGGCTTGCCGGCGCTGGCGACATTGCGGATGAAATCGGTCTGGCGGCACAGGAAGGCCGGCGTCTGCAGCACGTCGACCACGCTCGCCACTTCATTCATCGGCGTGTATTCGTGGACGTCGGTCAGCGTGGGCACGCCGAGCTGGCGCTTTACTTCGGCCAGGACTTTCAAACCTTCTTCCAGCCCGGGGCCGCGGAAGCTCGTGCCGGACGTGCGATTGGCCTTGTCGAAGCTGGACTTGAAGATGAAGGGAATGCCGAGCTCGCTGGTGATTTCCTTCAGCGTGCCCGCGGTATCGAGCTGCAACTGCATCGATTCGATGACGCACGGACCGGCGATGAGGAAGAACGGTTTGTCGAGGCCGACCTCGAAATGCGCGAGCTTCATGCGCTCGCCTCCTTCAACAGCCGGCCACCGGCCTTGTGTTCGCGCGCGGCGCGGACGAAGCCGACGAACAGTGGATGGCCGTCGCGCGGCGTGGACAGGAATTCCGGGTGCGCCTGGCACGCAAGGAACCACGGGTGCGTGGCCTGCGGCAGTTCGACCATCTCCACGAGCAGGTCGTCCATCGATTTCGCGCTGATGACCAGGCCCGCGTCCTCGAGCTGCGTGCGATAGCGGTTGTTGAACTCGTAGCGATGGCGATGGCGTTCGCCGACGACATCCTTGCCGTACAGCTTGTGCGCGAGCGTGCCGGGTTTGACGCGCTGGTCCTGCAACCCCAGGCGCATCGTGCCGCCAAGATCGCTTTCTTCGTTGCGGCGTTCGACATCGCCCGTCGCCGTGCGCCATTCGGTGATCAGGCCGATCACCGGATGTTCGCTGCGCTTGTCGTTCTCGGTGGAATTGGCGTCGGACAGGTGGAGCACGTGGCGTGCGTAGTCGACCACCGCCGCCTGCATGCCGTAGCAGATGCCGAAGTACGGGACCTGGTGCTCGCGCGCGTAACGCGCGGTCATCACCTTGCCTTCGAAGCCGCGATCGCCGAAGCCACCGGGCACGAGGATGCCGTCGACGCCTTCGAGCGCCTTCGCGCCGTCCTTCTCGACGTCCGAGGATTCCATCCACTTCAGGCGCACGCGCGTGCGCTGGCGCAGGCCGCCGTGCTTGAGCGCCTCGGCGAGCGACTTGTACGCGTCCTGGTGGTCGACGTATTTGCCGACGACCGCGATGGTGACATCGTCGACCGGATGCTCGGCGGCATCGACGACGGCTTCCCATTCGGAGAGGTCGGCCTCGGCCTTCGCCTTGCCCGACAGGGCCAGCCGCTCGACGACGATCCTGTCGAGCCCTTGGGCGTGCAGCCACATCGGGATCTTGTAGATGTTGTCCAGGTCGACGGCCGAGATGACCGCCTTCTCCGGCACGTTCGTGAACGAGGCGATCTTGCGGCGCTCGCCGTCGGGCAGCGGTTGCTCGCTGCGGCACAGCAGGATGTCGGGCTGGATGCCGATGGAGCGCAGTTCCTTCACTGAGTGCTGCGTCGGCTTGGTCTTCAGCTCGCCGGCAGCGGCAATGTAGGGCACCAGGGTGAGGTGCATGAACTGCGCGCCCTCGGGGCCGCGTTCGGTGCGGATCTGGCGGATCGCTTCGAGGAAGGGCAGCGACTCGATGTCGCCCACCGTGCCGCCGATCTCGACCAGGCCCACGTCGAACCCGGCGGTCGCATCGTCGATGCAACGCTTGATCTCGTCGGTGATGTGCGGGATGACCTGCACGGTGCCGCCGAGGTAGTCGCCGCGGCGCTCCTTGCGGATCACGTTCTCGTAGATGCGGCCGGTGGTGACCGAGTGCTTCCGCGACAGGCGCACGCGGATGAAGCGCTCGTAGTGGCCGAGGTCGAGGTCGGTTTCGGCGCCGTCGTCGGTGACGTACACCTCGCCGTGCTGGAACGGGCTCATCGTGCCCGGATCGACGTTGATGTAGGGGTCGAGCTTCATCATCGTCACGCGCAGGCCGCGCGCTTCGAGGATGGCGGCCAGCGAGGCCGCGGCGATGCCCTTGCCGAGCGAGGAGACCACGCCGCCCGTGACGAATACGAGCGGCGTCCTGGAAACTGGAGGCGTCATGGGAAAGCGGGCTTCCGGAAAGCCGTAGTCTACCGGTAGCGGGCCCGACCCGCGACCCCGGCCTGCGCCGGGCCGTTCACGCTATCCTGCGTGACGAACGACCGGAACCCCCGCACGCGATGAATTCCCGCTACAACGCCGCCGACATCGAAGTCCTGTCCGGGCTCGATCCGGTCAAACGCCGCCCCGGCATGTATACCGACACGGCGCGCCCGAACCACCTCGCCCAGGAAGTGGTCGACAACGCCGTCGACGAAGCCCTGGCCGGCCACGCCGACACCATCGAAGTCGTGTTGTTCAGCGACGGCAGCGCGGAGGTCTCCGACAACGGCCGCGGCATGCCGGTGGACATCCACCCCGAGGAGAAGATCCCGGGCGTCGAGCTGATCCTCACGCGCCTCCACGCGGGCGGCAAGTTCAGCAACAAGAACTACACCTTCTCCGGCGGCCTGCACGGCGTGGGCGTGAGCGTGGTCAATGCGCTGTCGAAGAAGGTCGAAGTCTTCATCAAACGCGACGGCAACGAATACAAGATGGGCTTCGCCAACGGCGATCGCACGTCAAAGCTGGAAGTCGTCGGCTCGGTCGGCAAGAAGAACACGGGCACGCGCCTGCGCTTCTGGCCCGACGCGAAGTATTTCGACACCAATAAATTCAACCTGCGCTCGCTGAAGCACCTGCTGCGCGCGAAGGCCGTGTTGTGCCCCGGTTTGACGGTCGGCCTGTTCGACGAAGCCACCGGCGAACGCGTGCAATGGCTCTACGAAGATGGCCTGCGCGATTACCTGCGCGGTGAGCTCAACGCCGAAGGCCAGCGCGAGATCCTCCCGCCGGAGTTGTTCGTCGGTTCGCTGAAGAAGGACACCGAGGTCGTCGACTGGGCCGTCGCATGGCTGCCCGAGGGCGAGCTGGTGCAGGAAAGCTACGTCAACCTGATTCCCACCGCGCAGCACGGCACGCACGTCAACGGCCTGCGCACCGGCTTCACCGATGCGCTGCGCGAGTTTTGCGATTTCCGCAACCTGCTGCCGCGCGGCGTGAAGCTCGCGCCGGAAGACGTGTGGGACCGCGTGGCCTTCGTGCTGTCGGTGAAGATGACCGACCCGCAGTTCAGCGGGCAGACCAAGGAACGTTTGTCGTCGCGCCAGGCCGCCGGTTTCGTCGAAGGCGCCGCGCACGATGCGTTCTCGCTGTGGCTGAACCAGCACACCGAAATGGGCGCGCGCATCGCGCAGCTGGCGATCGAACGCGCCAGCGCGCGCCTGAAGACCGAGAAACAGATCGTCCGCAAGAAGGTCACGCAGGGCCCCGCCCTGCCCGGCAAGCTCGCCGACTGCATTTCGCAGGATCTCTCGCGCACCGAGCTGTTCCTGGTCGAAGGCGATTCGGCGGGCGGCAGCGCGCGCCAGGCACGCGACAAGGATTTCCAGGCGATCCTCCCGCTGCGCGGCAAGATCCTCAACACCTGGGAAGTCGCCTCCGGCAGCGTGCTGGCGTCCACCGAAGTGCACGACCTCGCGGTCGCCATCGGCTGCGATCCGGGCAAGGACGACATCACGGGCCTGCGCTACGGCAAGGTCATCATCCTCGCCGACGCCGACTCCGACGGCCTGCACATCGCCACGCTGCTCACCGCGCTGTTCCTCAAGCACTTCCCCGCGCTGGTCGGCGCGGGACACGTGTTCGTCGCGATGCCGCCATTGTTCCGCGTCGACGTGGGCAAGCAGGTGTTCTACGCACTGGACGAAGAAGAAAAGCGCCTGCTGCTGGAACGCATCGAACGCGAGAAGCTCAAGGGCGCGGTGCACGTCACCCGCTTCAAGGGCCTGGGCGAAATGAACCCGCAGCAGTTGCGCGAGTCGACCATCCACCCCGACACGCGCCGCCTGGTGCAGCTCACGGTCGATGACGACGGCGAGACGCGCTCGCTCATGGACATGTTGCTGGCCAAGAAACGCGCTGGCGATCGCAAGATTTGGCTCGAAGCCAAGGGCGATCTCGCCACCCTCGAGGTGTGATCCGCTACCGGAAGCGCACCACCATGGTGCGCCGCCCGTCGGTTCGGTAACCTTGCGCTCGCCTCGGGGAGAGGCTCAGCACAGGAAGTCCGCAATGCATCGCACCACACTTGCGCGCTGGCTCGGCGCGCTCGCGTTCGTCGCCGCACCCGCGATGGCCCAACAGATTCCGGTCGAGGATTTCGCAAGGTATCCCGACCTCGACGAGGTCGCGCTGTCGCCCACCGGCGAATACATCGCCCTGGCCGTGCCGTCCGTGGACGGCAAGGAAACCAACCTGCAGATCGCGCGCGTCAAGGATGGCTCGACCGTCCAGACGCTGCGCTTCGGCCAAAACTCGCACGTGATGGACGTGACCTGGACCGACGACGACCAGGTCACCGTGCAGCGCGCCAAGCGCTTCCCGCTCGAGCAGTTCAAGAGCAACCTCGGCGAACTGATGTCGACCGACATCACCGGCAAGAAGCAGCGCACTCTGTTCGCCTTCATCCCGGACGACGGTGCACGCACCGGCCGCAACAAGGACATGGGCTGGGCCATCATGGCCGGCGCGCTCGACAAGGAGCCGGGCAAGGCGCTGGTCAAGTTCTACTGCTGGCCCTCGCAGTGCGGCGAAGACGGCGACACCGTCGTGTTCAAGGTGGACACGCGCACCGGCGCACGCCAGGAAATCGAACGCATCAAGGACGGCGACGTCGACAGCCAGTTGGTCTGGGACCACGACGGCATCGCGCGCGTGGCCTACTCGCAGTCCAAGGATGGCGTGCCGCGCATGTCGTACCGCCCGACGCCTTCCTCGCCGTGGACGCCGCTCCCGAAGTCGATCGCCGGCTACGCAATCGAAGGCGGATACATCGCCGAAGACAACAACACCCTCTATGCGCGCGTCTCGGACGACCAGGAAGCCACGACGCTCTACAAGATCGATCTGGCCGCCGGTACGCGCACCAAGATCGTGGGCCGCGACGGCGTGGATGTCGGCACGATCATGACGGGCGGCCGCAAGGGCGTGCCCTTCGGCGTGACCTACACCTCGCCGGGCCCCGCCGTGCAGTACTTCGACCCGAACAGCGAGTGGGCAAAGTTGCACGCGGGCCTGATGCAGCGCTTCAAGGGCCGGATGGTGTATTTCCTGCAGTTCACGCGCGACGACCAGAAGCTGTTGTTCTGGACGGCCAGCGACCGCGCGCCCGGCGACTACTACGTGCTCGACCGCGCCAACGGCAACAAGATCGTCCAGATCGGCGCGCGCAGGCCCTGGCTGGAAGGCAAGCAGGTCGCGCAGATGAAGCCGGTCGAGTTCACCACCCGCGATGGCGCGAAGGTGTACGGCTATTACACCGCACCGGTCGGTGCGGCGCCCGGCCCGCAGCCGCTCGTGGTCATGCCCCACGGCGGCCCGTTCGGTGTTTCCGACACCTGGGGCTGGGAAGACGACGTGCAGTTCCTCGCCAGCCGCGGCTACGCGGTGCTGCAGGTCAACTATCGCGGCTCCAGTGGCCGCGGTGACAAATTCTCGAACCAGGCCTTCAAGCAGTGGGGAGGGATGATCCAGAACGACATCACCGACGGCGTGCAGTACGCGATCGACCAGAAGCTCGCCGATCCGAACCGCATCTGCATGTACGGCGCCTCCTTCGGCGGCTACTCGGCGTTGATGCAGCCGATCCTCAACCCCGGCATGTACAAGTGCGCCATCGGCTACGTAGGCGTGTACGACCTGCCGCTGCTCAGCAGGAGCAAGGAAACCGAATCCGAGGACATCGAACGGTGGTACGCGCGTTCGCTCGGTACCGACATGGCGGCGCTGGCCACGCAGTCGCCCGCCAAGCGCGCGAAGGAAATCAAGGTGCCGGTGATGCTGGTCCACGGCAAGGCCGACGACAACGTCGGCATGAACCAGTTCCGTGCGATGGAAGGCGCGCTCAAGGACGCCGGCCAGACCCCGGAAGTGATGCTGGGCAACGGTGAAGGCCACGGGTTCGCCAATCCGCAGAACATCGCGGAGCTTTACCGCCGCATGCAGACGTTCCTGGACAAGTACATCGGTCCGAACGCGAAGGTTGCGGGCGCGCCGTAACGCGCGCGCGATGGCGACACGAAGAAGGGCGGCTTCCGGGCCGCCCTTTTTTTATCATCGGGCGATCGCTGCCGCGAGCAATCGCAGGATCACATCCTGCGCGCGGGCCGCACGCACCGCGTCGTACTCGAACGAATCCTCGTCCATGTAAAGGCGCTGGCTCATTTCGAGTTGCACGGCGTCGATGCCGTCGCCGGGCGCGGCGTAGTGGCGCGTGATGTACCCGCCCTTGAAGCGCCCGTTGCTCACCCAGTCGAATTCGCTCTGCGCAGCGAGCACGCTTTCCAGCTTCGCCTGCAACGCGGGCGAACAACTCGCGCCGCCGGACGTGCCGAGATTGAGATCCGGCAAGCGCCCGTCGAACAGGAACGGCAAGTCGCTGCCGCGGATCGTGTGGCCTTCCCACAACACGACGCGGCCGTGCGCATCGCGCAGGCGACGCAACTCGCCTTGCAGCGCTTCGTGATACGGGCGCCAGTACGTCTCCACGCGTTGCGCGATTTCGGTTTCGTCCGGCGCCTGCCCTTCGAGATACACCGGATCTCCCGTGAATTGCACCGCCGGGCACAGGCCCGTCGTGTTCTGGCCCGGGTACAGCGAGGTGTCGTCGGGCGGTCGATTGAGATCGACGACGTAGCGCGAATGGCGCGGCCGCAGGATCGACGCACCGAGTGCGCGCGCGACTTCGTACAGTCGCGCCACGTGCCAATCGGTGTCGGGTGCGATGCGCGCCCGTTCGACCATGCGCGCTGCTAGCGCGGGTGGAATGGCGCTGCCGTCGTGCGGCAGGCTGACCAGGAGCGGCGCGGTGCCGCGATGCAGCTCGAAGATGGCGTCCATGACGCCGGAGTTTATTCTCAAGCGAACCGTGAAGGTGCGTAGGGCGCAGGATCAATCGCAGGCGTGCGCCCGGTGACCAGGTCGGCGATGAGTTGACCGGTGCCGGTGCTCATGCCGATGCCCATCATGCCGTGGCCCGTCGCGAGCCAGATGCCTTCGCGGCGCGGCACCGGGCCGATGATCGGGATGTCGTCGCAGGTCATCGGGCGCCAGCCGAACCAGCGCTCGCGTACGACCGGGCCAACGGGTTCGTGCAGGTATTCCGCCGCGCCGCGTTCGAGCGCGGACAGGCGCCGCGCATTGAGCGTGTCGTCGAAGCCGGAAAACTCCATCGTGCTGCCGAGCCGATACCCACTCGGCCACGCCGTCACGCACACCTGGCGTTCGCGCAACACCAGCGGATGCTTCGGCACGCGCGCCGGCGGATCGTAGGTGATCGAATAGCCCTTGCCCGGCTGCATCGCGCCGCGCAAACCGGCGAGCCCGATCGCTTCGGCCAGGCGCGGCGTCCATGCGCCGAGCGCGCACACGATTTCGCGCGCACGCCAGGTGCCGGTGGAGGTGCGCACGCGCCATGCATCGCCGTCGCGTTCGATCGCTTGCAGCGCGCAGCCTTCGACGATCTGCCCGCCCTTTCCGCGGAATGCGCGCGCGAGTTCGTCCACGTAGCGATCGGGGCGCAGTGCGGCGTCGCCGGCGAAACGAATCGCGCCGGCGACACCGGGTTTCAACGCCGGTTCGAGCGCTTCGTACTCGGCGCCGTCGAACACCTCGACCTGCACGCCGAGATCGCGCAGCAAGGGCGCTTCGCTGTAGTCGTGCGCCATGCGCCGCGCGTCGCGGAACACGTAGTCCTCGCCGGATTCGACGAATTCGCATTCCAGCGCGAGGTCGCGGATCCATTCGCCCAACCGCACGCGCGAATCATTGAGCAACGCGCCCTTCGCGCGCGCGCTGTGTTCGAAGTCGCGCACGTTGCAACGTGCGGCGAAGCGCAGCAGCCAGCGCCACAACAGCGGATCGATACGCGGACGGATATACAGCGGTGCATCGGGCTGCAACATCATGCGCAGTGCGCTCTGGATCATGCCCGGTTGCGCGAGCGGGCCCGCGTGGCTGGGCGTGATCGTGCCGCAGTTGCCGTGGGATGCGCCCGCGCCGACGTGCCTGGCTTCGATCAACACGACGTGACGGCCCGCCTCGCGCAAGGCGATCGCGGAGCATAGCCCTACGGCCCCTCCCCCGACGATGAGGGTTTCGACAGTCGTCGTGTCCTGCATCTGTGCGTGACTCAGCGGAATCGCGTGAAGTGGCGTTGACCGACATGAAGCCGTTCAGCGTCCTGTTGTGGCGCAGCATGACATTCCTGCGCGTTGCACAACAGAGTCGCCTGACCCGGTGCATGGCAAGGCCGGGGAGCACAGGCCCGGACCACGAACCGGGCCACCTACCACCGACTCAGGGGTTCCATTCGAATGCATTCCAACGCTCGTGTACTGCACATGGCCGTGCTCGCTGGCCTCGCTGTCCTCTCCGCCCCGGCGATCGCCGGCAAATCCAACCCCGCCGCCACCCAGCGCGCCAACGATCTGCTGGCCACGCACGGCGCCGCTGCGCAACGCGCCACCGGCGATGCCTTCGTCGTGCGCGACACCATCGTCGACGCCGACGGCACCGAACACGTCCGCTTCGACCGCACCTACCGCGGTCTGCCGGTCATCGGCGGCGACGTGGTCGTGCATTCGCGCAACGGGCAGTTCAAGTCGGCCTCGCTTGGCATGAAGACCCGCGAACGCCCGCTCCTGCGCGCCACGCGCAGCGCGGACGATGCCATCCTCGCCGCCGGCGCCGATTTCAACGGCACGCTGCACGACATCGGCAGCCAGGGCCTGGTGATCTATGCGGGCGGCGCGCGCCCCGCGCTGGCCTACGAAATCCGCGTCCGCGGTGTTTCCAAGCGCGACGGTGACGCCGACATGCGTTACTTCATCGACGCGAAGTCCGGCAAGGTGCTCGACAAGTGGAACCGGATCCAGACGACCGCGGCAACGGGCGTAGGCCAGACGCTGTTCCTCGGCGACGTGTCGATCGTCGCCGATTCGACCGGCAGCGGCTACCAGTTGGTCGATCCCACGCGCGGCGGCGGCAACACGCGCGACGGCAAGGGCAAGGTCATCGACACCGTCTACAACACGGCTGCGATCATGACCGACGCCGACAACAACTGGGGCAACAACAGCGAGTCGTCGGTCGCCTCCGAAGCCTCGGACGCGCACTACGGCGTCGCCACCACCTGGGACTTCTACAAGACGATCTTCAACCGGAGCGGCATCTACAACGACGGCGTCGGCGTGAAGAGCGTGGTCAACATCATGTTCCGCAATGGCGGCCCGGCGACGGGCGGCAACGCGGCGTGGTACGGCGCGCCGTACAAGTTCATGGCCTATGGCCTGGGGACCTCGAGCTGGTTCCCGGTCGTCGCCATCGACGTCGCGGGCCACGAGATGACGCATGGCGTGACCGAAGCGACGGCGGGCCTGACCTACTCCAACGACGCCGGCGGCCTCAACGAATCCTCCTCGGACATCATGGGCACGATGGTCGAGTACTTCGCCAACAACGCCGCCGACGTGCCGGACTACATGATCGGCGAGAAGATCTACCGCTCCAACCCGACGGGCCATACGGCGCTGCGCTACATGTTCCGCCCCGGCGATGCGGACGGCGGTCGTTCGTACAACTGCTATCCGGCGGGCGGGCTGACCGGCGTGGATCCGCATTACTCCTCGGGCCCTGGCAACCACTTCTTCTACCTGTTGGCCGAAGGCGCGGTGAATCCCCCGGGCTTCAACTACACGCCTTCGCAACTGGTGTGCAACGGCGACACCGGCGTGACCGGCATCGGCCGCGACGCCGCGCAGCGCATCTACTATCGCGCGCTGACGGTGTATTTCACCTCCACCGAGACCTATCCGAAGGCGCGTGCCGATACGTTGAAGGCGGCGGCCGATCTGTATGGGTCGGGTTCGACGCAATACAACGCCGTCGCGCGTGCGTGGAGCGCGGTTTCGGTCAACTGACCTTCGCGCGACAAAACGGAAACGGCCCGCAGTGCGGGCCGTTTTCTTTTCATGCCGGTTGCAATCGTTCCTGGCGCATCAACGGCGCGCGCAGGTAGGTGACCGCACGCCACGCCCATTCCAGCGGGCCGTAGCGGAAGCGCTTGAGCCACAGGTTCGCCAGCACCAGCAACACCGCGAACACCGCGACGCACCAGAGCAACTGCCACGCCCGCCCCATGCCGTAGTAGCCCAGTCCATACCCGTAGAAGAACAGCGTGCCGATCACCGACATCGCGATGTAAACGCTGAGCGCCATGCGCCCGGCCTGCGCGAAGGGTGCGACGAACCCGCGCAGGCGCGGCGAATGGAACAGCAGCACGATCGCGGCGACGTAGCCCAGGCACGCAGGCAGCGACGCGATCAACATCAGGCCCTGCGAGAAGGTGAACAAGGCATCGTTGATGCCGCGTACGTGCGTGGTGGCGATCGCCGCGCCGACGACCGACAGCCCGATGCCGAAGGGAATGCCGAACAGCGCGAGTTTCCTGTAGAAGTCCAGGTGCGCGGCAGGCTGCGTCATCAGCCCCGAACGGATGAACCACGCACCGAGCAGGAACATGCCGAGCACGAAGCTCAGCGAGAACGGAATGTGGCTCAGCGCATCCTTCGGCCATTCGCCCAGGCGGAACGCGACGTTGTCCGCGTATGAACCCATCGCATTGAGGCGGCGCTCGGTCGCGACCTTGTCGTCGTGTTCCTTGTAGGCCTTCGCGCGCTCGGCGAGCGACTTGATCAATTCGGTGCGTTCGGCCGGCGTCTTGGCATCCACGCGCGCGGCGCGGTCGCGTTCGGCCTGCGTCGCCTGCGGCGTGACCAGGCCCATGACCAGCATGCCCATGCACGGCAACAGGAACAGCGTGAGCCCTGCATTGCGCAATCCGTTGACGGGCCACTTGCCGATTGCCCAGGCGGGGAGGCCGAGGAGGAGCAACACGCCGCCGAACGCGAGCGCCGGCGCCCAGATCATCTGGTGCCAGCCCGCGACCCATGCGATGCCCGATGCCGCCGCCGCAATGAACGCGATCACCGCGATCCACAACAATCGCTTCGGATTGCCGTGGAAAACGATCAGCAGGAACGCCGCCGCCATCGCGTAATCGAACAGGATGTCGCCGTTCCAGATGAACACGCAATGCAGGAAACCGAACAGCGCGAGCGCGAGCGTGCGGCGAATGTAAGGCGCGAGGAACGGCCGTCCCGCGGCCTGCGCGCGCGACAGCATGACCGCGAAGCCCATGCCGAACAGCAGCGAGAACATCGTCCAGAACTTGCTGCGGATGAAAACGTGGACGAACCAGCCGGCCCAGTAGTCGATGCCGGTGATGCCCCCCGGCAAGCCGATGTCGAGCTGGCTGATCGGCCGATTGAAGAACTCGACGTTCATCAGGAGGATGCCGAACAGCGCGACCCCGCGGATGACGTCGAGCGTCGTGATGCGGTCGTGCGTTGCGATCGGCGTGAAGCGTGTTTCGGTCATGGTGCCCTCCGTGTGGCGGGATTACGCCACGCGGAGGGCCGGTCGGTCAGGGCCGGAAGTCAGTGGGACGACAGGCCGGTTCCCTGTCAGTGGTGATGCCCGCCATCGCCGTGCACGTGGCCGTGCTCCAGCTCTTCGGCGGTGGCTTCGCGCACTTCGACGATCTCGACGTCGAAGTGCAGGTCCTTGCCGGCCATCGGGTGGTTGAGGTCGACGTCGACCACGCTCATGCCGACCTTCTGGATCGTCACCGCGCGCGGGCCGAAGTTGGTGTTCAGCACGACCTGCATGCCGGGGGCCAGGCGCTGGTTGCCGAAATGCTTCTTCGGCACGCGCTGGCTCAGGCCTTCCTTGATTTCGCCGTAGGCATCGGTGGCCGCGACGTCGACGCCGAACTTGTCGCCGGCCTCGTGGCCTTCCATTGCCGTCTCCAGGCCCGGGATGATGTTGCCGTGGCCAATCAGGATGGCGAGCGGCTCGCGGTCGGTCGAGGATTCGATCGCGGTCTCGCCGGCTTCATGGGCGGCACGCTCGTTGACGGTGTAATGGAAGCGGACGACGCGGTCTTTTTCGATCTTCATCGGGGTTCCGGTGGCCTTGCGATGCGCAGGCACGATGGGGGCGCTTGCTAGCGCCGCGTGAAAGCGGCCACACTCGACGACGATGAAAGTCGATCGCAGCACGGCCCGCGGGGTCGCGCATTATCCGGGCATCGCGGCACCCGCGCCAGCGCGGGCGCGCCTTCTCCTTTTAATGGTCGCCACCGTGCTGCTCGCATCCTGCGGCGGCGGGCCGGAGGTGCGCGCGCCCGCGCCGAGCGCGCGCGTGGCGATGCCGCGCGCCTGGCCCGTGATCGAGCCAGCCGACCCGGCGCGCGCCAACGCAGTGCTGATGCGCGCCATCGGCCTGGTCGGCACGCCCTATCGCTGGGGCGGCAACACGCCCGAGGGTGGCTTCGACTGCAGCGGGTTGGTGAACTACGTCTTCCACGACATGGCGGCGGTGCAGTTGCCCCGCACCTCGCGGGATCTTGCTGCATCGGGTGGCCCCAAGGTCGCCGTCGACCGCCTGGCCGCAGCCGACCTGGTGTTCTTCTCCAGCGGCAGCGCGGTCACGCACGTGGGCATTTATGTCGGCGAAGGGCGCTTCGTCCATGCCCCGAGCACGGGCGGGACGGTGCGGCTGGACCATCTCGATGGCCCGTATTGGGCCCAGCACTACGCCGGCGCCCGACGGGTCCTCCGATAGAGCGCATTCAGAAAATCAAGCGGCCATTGCGGGCGCATGAATACGAAGGACGGTCACGAATCTTGCATGGGTTCACGCGGCGCTAACGCTTTTTGAACCTTCACCCCGTCGTCAGCCGGTAAGGTCGCCCGGACCTCGATTCAGTGATGGCTTCGTGACGACCAACGCAACAACCGCCCAGCCCGCCACCACCGCCCAGCGCATGCGCGCGGGCGCGTTCCGACTGATTTGCGCCGCCGCGCTGTGCGTCGCCGCCACCAATGCCTTCGCCCAGGACGCCACCGTCGTGGCGGCCGGCACGCAGTCCGCCGTGCAGCTCGACACGCCGGACACGATGGCCGCGCACCTCAAGGTGCGCCCGATCTTCGGCGACCTGGCCGAGCTCGATCCCAATGCCGTCCTCGACCAACAGCAGAAGCCCAAGCTGACCGAGCGCATCTCCGGCGTCCTCAGCAAGGCCATGTCGCTCCTCGGCACGCCCTATCGCTGGGGCGGGGAGTCCACCGACGGTTTCGACTGCAGTGGCCTGGTCGGTTACGTCTACCGCAGTGTGCTCGGCATGGAACTGCCGCGTGTCTCGCGCCAGATGGCGACGACCGGCGAAGCCGTCGACCGCTCGGCCCTGGCGCCGGGCGACCTGGTCTTCTTCGGCCTGCGCGGCCGCGTGACCCACGTCGGCATCTACGTCGGCGAAGGCCGCTTCCTGCATGCGCCGAGCCGCGGCAAGGACGTGCGCGTGGACAGCCTGGCGTCGAGCTACTGGTCCGGTCGTTACCTGCAGGGCCGCCGCGTCGCGATGTAGTCGCCGCTGCGACGCATGCATTCGAAGGCCGCCGAAAGGCGGCCTTCTGCATTTCAGGGGGCCGCCGGGTCGCGCACGGCCTGCATCATCCGGTCGGCTTCCTCGGCCATCGCGCGGTCCTCGTCGGTCAACGGCACCCAGGGCGGGACCGGCACCGGTTTGCCTTCGACGCCGTCGAGCGCCACGAACACGATGATGCAATGCGTGCACAGCCGCCCTTCCCCGCCCATGGGGTCGCGGGCGCGGACGTCGACGGCGAACTGCATCGAACTGGTACCCGTGCGCGCGAGCGTCGCCGACACCGTCACCAGGTCGCCGATGCGTACCGGGGCGACGAAGCGGATGCCGCCGACCGCGACGGTGACGCAGTACTTCCCGCTCCATCCGACCGCCGCCGCATACCCGGCCTGGTCGATCCATTTCATGACGACGCCGCCATGCACCTTGCCGCCGTAGTTGACGTCGGAGGGTTCGGCGAGGAACCGCAGGTTGAGGTTGCGCTGGTGTCCGGCCATGGGCGCGGGATCCGACGACGGAGACGCCGGCGAGTCTACGCCGCCGGTGCGAAGGACGCCTTGCAGCGTGCGCGCGCGCAAGTGCATCCTGATGCGAACACCACGGAGCGACACACGATGGGCAAGGCGATCCTGCAATGCGTGCTCGGCGTGCTCGCCGGCCTGGTCGTGATGTACATCGTCATCGCCGGCATCGAATACGCCAGCCACCTGCTGTATCCGCCGCCGCCGGGCCTGGATCCGAAGGAGACCGCCAACCTCGCCGCCATCCTCGCCGCCGCGCCGTTCGCCGCGCTGGCGATGCTCGTGCTCGCCTGGGTCGCCGGCGCGTTCGCCGGCGGTTGGGTCGCCGCGAAGATCTCGCGCGCATGGCCACGCACCGCGGCGATCGTCGTCGCACTCTTCGTCTTGCTGGGCGTGATCGGGATGATCCTCATCGTGCCGAATCATCCGACGTGGGTCGCGATCCTCGGGGTCGTGCTGCCCGTCCCCATGGCCTTGCTCGGCGCGCGGCTCGCGCGGCCGACGCGCGCCGTTTCCGTCAACTGACCCGGTCCGCCATGCATCTGCCATTTCGCGCGACGCGCGTCGCCGTCGCCTTGTTGTCGCTTTCGGCGCTCTCTTCCTTCGCCGCCGATGCACCGCGACGCGAGCAGCCCTTGCCGCAATCCGGTGCCTACGAGGTGCCCGACGCATGGCGCCAGCCGATCGCGCCGCTGCAATTGGCCGACCACACCTGGTACATCGGCACAGAATCGATCAGCGCGATCCTGGTCGTGACGCCCGAAGGCGCGTTGCTGATCGACGGCGGCATGCCGCAGGCCGCGGAGATGTTGCTGGCGAACATGCGCAAGATCGGCGTCGCGCCGAACCAGTTGCGCTGGCTGCTCGTCTCGCACGCGCACGCCGATCACGCCGGCCCGGTCGCTGCGTTGCGACGCGCGACGGGTGCGCGCGTCGTCGCCAACGCCGAATCCGCGGCGATGCTCGCCAGGGGCGGCACCGACGACATTCATTTCGGCGACGGCATCACCTTTCCGCCTGCGCAGGTCGATCGTTATTGCAGGACGCCGAAGTCGTCGAACTCGGTGCGATGCGCCTCACGGGTCATTTCACGCCGGGCCACACGCCTGGCAGCACGAGTTGGACGTGGACGGACACGAAGGACGGCAAGCCGATGCGCATCGCTTACGTCGATAGCCTCAGTGCACCGGGCTACAAGTTGATCGGCAATGCGCGGTTTCCGCGGATCGTGGAGGCGTACAAGCACACGTTCGATGTCGTGCGGAAGCTACCGTGCGATGTGTTGATCACGCCGCATGCCGATGCAATGGGTGGACGCCGAATGATGCTGCGAACCCGCATCCGTCGCCGATGACGTGCGTCGCGTACGCGGATGGGGCCGAGGCGAAGTTCGATGCCGAGCTTGCGAAGCAGCGGGCTGCCATTCGCTAAGAGCGTCGCTCTTCGTCATTGGCGCGCCGCCCGAACGTCACCATTCGGGTCGCTTCGATCAAGGGCTTCCGCTCTAGGCGTCATTGGGGGCTGCAAAGCAAGCTTTGCAGGAATCCGATCAATTTCGCGAAGGGCAGGGCTGAAAGCCCCGCAGATTAGTGGGAGGCACTGCATCCGCCTCGACAAAGCGGACATGCGCTTGATGGGGCCATCGTCAACCTGAGCAGCATTCTGTCGTGCGCCAAGGGGTCGACGTACGTGCGTTCCGAAAGTTGAACACGCCTGGCAGGAGGCATACTTGCTACCTTTCGGCGTCACACGAATCAAATCCAGGTGTCAGGCCTTTGGACATGCCCATACCGCATTCGCTGACCCAAGAGCTGATCTATGGCGCGCTTTATTCCGCGCTCGATCTTACGAATTCAATTCTTCAAATCTGGCTGACGCTTACATTTGCCGTAATCGTATCCACATACGTCGCGAGTAAGCGATTCGATAAGCCCATGTATCTGCTGGTATCGGGCCTGTATGCGTTCGCGTCCGTCATACAAATACTCAGATTCTGCAGCGCCGCTTTCCAAGCCTTTTACTACAAGGAACTGCTGGTCAGTCGCGGTTGGGAGCCTTGGCCCGTGCCAAACATCGTTTCAGTCCTGATTGGAGCCGGCTCGGTTTTGCTCATGGTCGCCGGGACGATTGGCACGCTTTGGTTCGTTCGCGTTACCTGGAAAAGCGTCGACTCCCTGCAAAATGCCAATTCCGTGCCAAAGGCCTAACACCGCCGTCCATCTCCCCCGTAGGGAGATGGCCAAGGCGGCTTCCACCATCGCTGTTGAAAACGATCGGCTCCCTGCAAAGCTTGCTTTGCAGCCCCCAATGACAGCTCGGGCGAAAGCCCGTTGATCGAAGCGACCCGCAAGGTGATGCCCCAGCGTGGGGAGTTTCAAATTTTTTTCCCAAAAAAATTTGGAACTCCCCACGTTCGGGCGGCGCGCTGATAGGTTCGTGGCGCGCTCTACTACAAACCCAAATGCGCGACACTTTTCTCGCCAGCGGGACCCATCACGTACTCCATGTTCACAGCGACAGGCGCGCTTTCGACGAACCCGAACTTCGCATAGAGGTGTTTGGCGTCGCCATCGGCCACCAACGATACATAAGCAGACGGCGGAACATTCGCCAACAACCAGGCATCGAGCGCCGCAACGACACGCTTGCCCAGGCCCTGTCCTTGCAACCCAGGTACGACCGCAATGTCGACAATCAGGAAGAAACAACCGTTGTCGCCAACCACTCGCCCCATGCCGACGACCTCGCCATCGCGCTCCAACCGCACGCCGTAGACGGTGTTGGGCAAACCACGCTCGGCGCACTCGCGCGAAATCGGATGCATGCCGGCCGCGGTGCGCACCCGCAAGTAATCATCGACCGCCGGGAAACGCTCGACCAGAACGATCTCGCTCATGCCGGCTCCCTCGCATGCTCCACCCCGACATTGCTCGATGCCGCCTCGTACACCGTGCGGTCGAGCAACCCGGTTTCCTTCGCGACCAGGACCGGCACCAACATTTGACCGGTGACGTTGGTCATCGTGCGCATCATGTCGAGCACCCGGTCGATCGCGTACAGATACCCGATCGCCTCCAGCGGCAAGCCCGCGGCGCTCAACACCACCGTCGCCATGATGACCGCCGTGCCCGGCACGCCCGCGGTGCCGAAACTGCCGAGCACCGACGCCAATGCGATCGTCACGTACGTGCCCGCGTGCAACTCGATGCCCGAATACTGCGCGATGAACACCGCGGCCAGCGCCGGATAGATCGCGCCGCAGCCGTCCATCTTGATGCTTGCGCCGAGCGGCACGGCGAAGGCGGCGTAATCCTTGTCGACGCCGTGGTTGTGCTCGACCGCGCGCAACGAAACGGGCATGGCCGCGAAACTGCTGGAGGCGACGAAGCCGACCTGCATCGCCGGCGCCGCGCCGCGGAAGAACTTCAGCGGATTGAGGCCGTGGATCAGCAACAACGCGCCATACACGACGACGATCTGCACGATGCACGCGATGAACAAGGCGATGACGAAGTTGCCCAGCGGCAACAGCTTCTCGAAGCCGTACGCGCCGACCAGGCCCGCAATCAAACCAAACGTGCCCAGCGGCGTGAATTCCAGCACGAAGCGCGTGACCTGGATCATCGTGTCGTTCGCTTCGCGTGCCAGCAGGCGCAGGTTCGTGGCTTTTTCGCCGAGCTTCACGAACGCGAAGCCGATCAGGCCCGCGAAGAAGATCACCTGCAGGATCGTGGAGTTGCTCGGCACGATGACGCTCGTGCCGTCGGCCGTCTTGCCCGCGGCGGTCGCCGACAACGCGCGGAAGGGATTCTGCGGGACGATGTTGAGCAGCACGTCGAGCGGGCCGGGCACGTTCTTCGGCGTGTAGTCCGATGCGATCGCCAAGGCGCCGACGCCGACGCCCGGCTTCACGATCCAGCCCACGGCAAGGCCCACGCACACCGCAAGCACGGCCGTGACCGCGAACCACGCGAACGTGCGCCCCGCGAGTGCGGCGATCGATTTCTGACCGTGCAATGCGCCGACCGCATTGATCACCGCGAACAACACGAGCGGGATCGCGATCATCTTGATCAGGTTGACGTACACATCGCCCAGCGGCTGGAACCACCGCTCGGCCGCGGGACCCATCAACCAGCCTGCGAGCGCGCCCAGCACGAAACCGGCGAGCACGCGCTGCCAGAAGGGAATCCGCAACCAGCCTGCAACCAATGCCATCGCACCATCCACGGAAAGTCGAACGCCGACCTTAGCCGAGCGGCCGTCGTGGTCGCGAGTGCATGGGCGGAACAGCGGCGTTCCGTATCATCGCCCTTCCCTCTCCACCGGTGGCCCCATGCGCTTGTCGCCCGTCGCCCTCGCCGCGCTCCTCACCGCCTGCGCCAGCGCGCCCGGCACGCAACCGGCGGCGATCTCCGCGCCGCCCCACGCCATCGTCGTCCCGCAGGTCCACCACCCCGACGGCGAAACCGCCGCCTGGTGGTACCGCGCCGGCGCCGCGCGCGCGGCGGGCAACGGCGCGATGCAGGGCCACGCGCGCAACGTGATCATTTTCCTGGGCGACGGCATGAGCTTGCCGACGGTGGCGGCCGCGCGCATCCTCGCCGGCCAGCGCGCTGGCAATCCGGGCGAAGAAACGCTGCTGGCGTTCGAGGCGTTCCCGAACACCGCGCTCAGCCGGACGTACAACACCGACTACCAGACACCGGATTCGGCGGGGACGATGACCGCCATCGCGACCGGCGTGAAAACGCGACTGGGCGTGATCGGCATCGGGCCGGGCAATGCACGCGGCGATTGCGGAGCGGTGGAAGACAACACCTTGCTCAGCATCGTCGAACTCGGCGAATCGGCGGGGCTGTCGACCGGCGTGGTCACCACCACGCGACTCACGCATGCCACGCCGGCCTCCGTCTTCGCGCACGGGCCCGATCGCAATTGGGAAGACGACAGCTACCTGCCCGCGGCGAAGGCGGCGGCGGGGTGTCGCGATCTGGCTGCGCAGTTCGTCGACTTCGGTTTCGGCGACGGCATCGATGTCGCACTTGCCGGCGGTCGCGCGAAGTTCACGCCGAACACGCAGGCCGACGTCGGCACGCCCTCCGCGAAGGGCATGCGCAAGGACGGCCGGAATCTCGTCGCCGAATGGCAGGCGAAGTATCAGGACGGGGCGTATGCCACGAATGCGACGCAACTGGCGCAAGCAAGGGATGCGCCGCGCGTGCTCGGTCTGTTCGCGCCGCAGCATCTGTCGTACACGGCCGATCGCAAGGCCGATACGCCGGAGCCGACGCTCGCGGAGATGACGGGTGCCGCGATCACGCACCTGCAACGCAATGCGAAGGGCTACGTGCTGCTGGTCGAAGGCGGCCGCATCGACCACGCGCACCACGACGGCAACGCGCGGCGCGCGCTCGAGGAAACCATCGCGTTCTCCGATGCGGTGCGCACCGCCGACGAAGCGACCAGCGACGACACCCTGATCCTGGTCACCGCCGATCACGCGCACACGATGTATTTCGCCGGTTATCCGAAGCGCGGCAATCCGATCCTCGACAAGGTGCGCGGCATCAGCGGCGAGGATTCGTCGGGCAGCGAATACGCGGTCGACAGGAATGGCCAGCCCTACACCACGCTTGGCTACGCGAACGGCCCGGGCTACGTGGCGCCCAAACCCGGTGCGAGGCGCCCTGATCTGGACGATGTCGATACGCAAGCCGTCGACTACCTGCAGGAAGCGCTGGTCCCGATGGGCGCGGAAACCCACGGCGGCGACGATGTCGGCGTCTGGGCGAAGGGCCCGGGTGCGGAGGCCGTGCGCGGCAGTGTCGAGGAAAACGTGTTGTTCCACTTCCTCGTACAGGCCACGCCGGTGTTGCGCGCGCGGTTGTGCGCGGCGAAGACGTGCAATGCCGACGGTGTGCCGGTCGAATTGCCGAAGCCCGCGGATTTCAAGCCCGCGCGCTAACCGATTTCCAGCGCCGTCGCGCGCTCCCTGAGCGCCGGCGACAACCAAAGATGCGAGCCGACCTGCGCGAAGCCCACCGCGTCGAACCGCTTGCGGTAGAAGGCCGCCGGCCGCGCCTGGAAGTCGTGTTCGTCCCCGACCGCGTGGTCTTCGCGTGCGAAGGCTTCGAGGAAGGCGACGCCGCCGCACAGGTCCGCCAGGCCCTGCAGCCCGCGGTCGAGCTCGCGCGTGGGCAGGTAATGCAGCACGTCGCTGCAGACCAGCAGATCGGCGGGCGCGCAGGGTCGCAGATGTTCGAAATCGCCGAAGCGCGCCAAGTGCAGGTTGCGGCTGCGCCCGTAACGGTGCACCGCGTATTCGCTCGAATCGAAGGCGAGGTAACGCAGGCCGGGCCGCAGTTTCAGCAACGGTGCGCGCCAGGCGGCTTCGCCGGCGCCAATGTCGAGCACCGTGCGGATCGGCCGTTCGAGATGGTATTCGGCCGCCGCGACGGCCATGGCCACCTTGCGCGCCAGGCGGGCGCGGTCGCCGATGCCGCCCCGGCGGTACCAGCGGTCGAAGTATGCTTGGTCGTAATTCTTTTCCATTCCGAGATGCTAACGCCCATGGCCTACTTCTGGACAAAGACCGCGCACCTGGTGTTCGTCATGGCCTGGATGGGCGGCGTTTTCTACCTGCCGCGCATCCTCGTCAACATCGCCGAAGCCGGCGACGTGCCCGCAGTCCGCGCGCGCCTGGTGCTGATGGGCAAGCGCCTCTACCGCTTCGGGCACGTGATGTTCGGGTTCGCCTTCGCATTCGGCCTGGTGTTGTGGCTGCACTTCCACATGAGCGGTGGCTGGTTGCACGCCAAGCTCACCCTCGTCGCGTTGATGCTGGTGCATTACACGCTGGCGGGGCGCTGGCTGAAGGGCGTCGAGAAGGGCAATCCGTTGCCCTCCCCGACCGCGTTGCGCTGGTTCAACGAAGTGCCGGTCCTGCTGCTGGTCGGCATCGTGTTCCTGGTGCTCGCGAAACCCTTTTGAAAAACCGCTTTCCGATGCTCACGCGTACTGCGCACTCTTCACGAGCAGGTGCTTGGCGAGAAGCCCGTGCATCTTGCCGATGCCACGGGCCAGGTGCAGCGTGCCGAAGAGCAGCAGGACGCCGACGACGAACACGAACGGATACGACCACCAACCGAGCGTCGAGCCGACGTAGAAGTCGTTGAGCACGATCGGCCCGACGTCGTAGTGGTTGAGCCACCAACCATCGAACGCGCCGAAGCCCATGAGCACGGGCGCGGCGACGAGCGACACCGCCACCGTCAACAACGTCACCATCAGCGTGAAATAGAGAATGCCCAGCGGCAACATCGCGACCATGTAGAGCAGCGTCGACCACGTGCGCGGGTCGGAGAACATGTTGCTGATCCGATCGACCCATCCCTTGCCGCGCGCCGAATACAACGGCCGGCGCGGCATGCGTTCGCCGAGCATGGTTTCCACGATGCGGCCCTCGACCAGCGAAAGGATGCGCACCGAGCCGAGGAACAGGATCGCGACCGGGATGCCGATGATCAGGATCGACAGGCCCGCCGATAGCGACAACCCGACCACGACCCAGGTGAAGTAGAAGATGCCGGTCGCCAGGGCGAGCACCGAGTAGAACAACGCACCGTACGTGCGCGGGTCCGCGGCGACGCCGAAGAACTTGCCCAGCGCCGATTCGCGCGGCGCCGGTCGCGGCTGGCGCAATGCGGTCTGCACGCGCACTTCCGTGTCGCGATAGATGTCCGCGACTTCGTGCGGCGCGCCGTAGCTGCCGGCGACCGATGCGATGACGTCGGCTTCGGGCATGCCGGGGTTTTCGGCCAGCTCCGAGCGCAGGTATTCCTCGGCGTCGTAGAGCGCGTCCTGCACGAGCGCGGGGTCGGAGCCGGCGAGCGCTTCGCGCAGTTGCTCGAGGTATTCGGGGATCGAGTGTGGAAGGCGGACGCTGTTGTCGAACGCGTTCATGGCAGGAGTCCTTCGAGGACGGAGTCGACGGAAGTACGGGTGGCGCGCCAGGCGGCGGTCCATTCGGAAAGCGCGGTGCGCCCGGCGGGCGTGATCGCGTAATAGCGGCGCGGCGGGCCGGCGATCGAGGGTTCGACGTGGCTGCCGAGGAAGCCGGCGTTCTCGAGATTGCGCAGCACCGGGTACAGGGCACTCTGCTTGCCGCTGAGGACGCCCTCCCCGCTGCGTTCGAGGGTCTTGGCGATCTGGTAGCCGTACATCGGCCCCGGCGCCGTGGCGAGCACGGCCAGCAGGGCGAGCGAAACGGTGCCCGCGCTCAGCTCGCGCTGGAACTTGCGCAGGGCTTGGTCGAGGGCATCGCGGTCGGGGGTGTCCATCGCTGGCCGGTGGTCACTAGGTTGAAGCGCAGACTAGTACGCAGTTCGATCTAGTGAATGTGCCACTAGTCACCCCGGCTTGGGGGACACAGGATTACTTCAACATTGGCCCCAGGGTCTTCCACACATGGTCCCGCAGCTTGGGCTGCGCGCCCGCCACGGGGTGGAGGTTGTCGTCCTGGAAGTTCGCGCGGTCGCGGGCGATGGGTTCCAGCAGGAAGGGAATCAGCGGCACCGTGTATTGCTTCGCAAGCGTGCTGTAGTTGCCTTCGAAGCCCTGCGTGTATTCGCGGCCGTAGTTCGGCGGGATACGCATGCCGACCAGCAGCACCTGGGCGCCGGCGGTCTTCGAGGCCTTGATCATGCGTTCGAGATTGGCTTTGGTCTGCGCCAGCGGTAGCCCGCGCAAGCCGTCGTTGCCGCCCAGCGCGATGAGGACGAGCTTGGGCTGCACACGCTTGAGTTCGCCGTCGATGCGCGCGGCGCCGCCGGCGGTGGTCTCACCGCTGATGCTCGCGTTCACCACGCGCCAGGCGGGTTTCTCCTGCGCGATGCGGCCGGCAGTCAACGCCACCCAACCTTGCGAAGCGGCCAGGCCGTAAGCGGCGGAGAGCGAATCGCCCATGACCAGAACCGTGCGCTGCGCAGTTGCAGGCGCCTTCGCGGGCACCGCGGCATGCAGCGGCGCGAACAATCCCAGGCACATCGCCAATGTCGCGAACACGCGGGCGAAGGCGCGCAAGCGACCGATGGCCCATTGATTCACGCCCGTGGCTCCCGCATAAGCTTGGAACATCCCCCGCTCCTTCGCATGGTTCGCCCCCAGCATGGCCGATTCCGTTGGACTGCGCGCTGAAAGCCGCATGCATGCCCCCACCTCCCCCGTCGCGCTCGATGTCCGTGGCCTCGGCAAGACCGTCCCGCTGCCCGACGGCGCGCTGACGATCCTCGAGGACGTGGCCTTCACGGTCGAACGCGGCGATGCGGTGGCCATCGTCGGCGCGTCGGGATCGGGCAAGAGCACGCTGCTTTCTTTGCTTGCGGGCCTCGACACGCCGAGTTCCGGCAGCGTGCACCTGGATGGCCAATCGCTGTCGACGCTCGACGAAGACGGCCGCGCGCGCGTGCGCGGCGAAAAGGTCGGCTTCGTGTTCCAGAGCTTCCAGTTGCTGCCGACGCTGACGGCGCTGGAAAACGTGATGCTGCCGCTTGAATTGCGCGGCGATGCCGATGCGCAGGCGCCTGCGCGACGCATCCTGGAGAAGGTCGGCCTCGGCGCGCGCCTCGGGCATTACCCGCGGCAACTCTCCGGCGGCGAGCAACAGCGCGTCGCCCTTGCGCGCGCATTCGTGACGCAACCGGCGCTGCTGTTCGCCGACGAACCGACGGGCAACCTCGACACGCACACCGGCCAGGCGATCATCGACCTGTTGTTTTCGCTCAACGCCGACGCCGGTACGACGCTGGTGCTCGTGACGCACGACGAACACCTCGCGGCGCGCTGCAGGCACCAGATCCGGCTCGACAGCGGTCGCCGCGTCGCATGAATCCGCTGGTGCTCGCATGGCGGCAATTGCGCCGCGACTTCGCGTCCGGCGACGTGCGCATCCTGTTCGTCGCGCTCGTCCTCGCGGTTGTCGCGATCACCTCCGTCGGTTTCGTCACCGATCGCGCTGGCCGCGCACTGGCGCAGGAAGCGAACCGCCTGCTCGGCGGCGATGCCGTGGTGCGTTCGGATTCGCCCATCGCCGGTGCGGTGCGCCATGCCGCGAACGCGCCGGCACTGCAGCACGCCGACACCGTCGAACTGCGCAGCATGGTGCGCGTGGGCGAACGCCTGCAGCTCGGCGAACTGCGCGCGCTGGATGCGCATTTCCCGTTACGCGGCACGTTCCGCCTGGTCGATCGCATCGGCGGTGTCGAACGCGATGCGCGCGGAGGACCGGCATCCGGCACTGCCTGGATGACCGTCGCCGGGGCGCAGACGCTCGATGCGAAGGCCGGTGATGCCCTCGTCATCGGCGATGCGCACTTCCGCATCGCCGCCCTGATTGCGCAGGAACCCGACGCGGCCTTCGATTACTTCAACACCGCGCCGCGCGTGGCGATCAACCTGGCCGACCTGCCGAAGACCGGCCTGGTGCAGGAAGGCAGCCGTGTCGGCTATCGACTCGTCGTCGCAGGCGACGGCCCGGCGGTCGCGCGGTTCCTCGACACCGCGCGCACGCAACGCGGGCGCGGACAGCGCATCGAAACGATCGAGGACGCGCGGCCGGAAATGCGTTCGGCGCTGGATCGCGCGGGGCGTTTCCTCGGGCTTGCGGCGCTGGTGTCCGTCATCCTTGCATCGATCGCGGTGGCGATGGCGGCGCGTCGCCACAGTGCGCGTCATCTCGACGGCAGTGCCGTCATGCGTTGCCTGGGTGCGCAGCAGCGCACGCTGGTCGCCGTGCATCTCGGTGAATTGACGTGGCTCGGGTTGATCGCGTGCACGGTGGGCGTCGCGATCGCCTTTGCGCTGCAATGGGCGATCGGCGAATGGCTCGCACGCGTGCTTGCGATTTCGATCCCGCCGGCCGGGTGGTTGCCGGCGTTGCAAGGTTATGCGGTCGGCCTCGTCGTCTTGATCGCCTTCGGTGCGCCGCCCGTGCTCGCATTGCGCCGCGTGCCGGCGTTGCGTGTGTTGCGGCGCGACCTGGATCCGACCGAACCGAGTGCGTGGATCGTCGGCGTCGCCGCATTCACGGGTCTTGCGGCGCTGCTGTGGTGGAAGGCCGAATCGCCGACGCCGGCCACCGCGATGCTCGGCGGCATCGCAGGGACGTTGCTGGTCCTGGCCTTGCTCGCCTGGGCGATGATCCTCGTCGTTCGCAAAGTTCGCACGCGTTTGCGCGGCAGCCTGCGCTACGGGCTGGCGAATGTCGGACGACGCGCGGGGACCGCGGTCGCACAGGTGTCGGCGCTGGGTCTCGGGCTGATGGCCCTGTTGTTGTTGACCTTCGTGCGCACCGACCTGCTCGATCGCTGGCAACTCTCGCTCGCCGAGAATGCGCCGAATCGTTTCATCCTCAACGTGCAGCAGGACCAGCTCGCACCGGTGCGCGAATTCGTCACGTCCAACGGGCTTGCTGCGCCGACGTTGTACCCGATGGTGCGCGCGCGTTTGCTCGATCGCAACGGCAAGGCGGTCACCGCGAAGGACTATCCCGACGACCCGCAGATGCAGCGCCGCGCCGAACGCGAGTTCAATCTGTCTTTCGGCAGCGAACTGCGCGAGGACAATCGCCTTTCGGCCGGCACCTTCTGGGGCGATCGCGTGCCGAAGTCGCCGGAGTTGTCGGTCGAGCGGAAGTTCGCCGATTCGCTCGGATGGCAACTCGGCGACCGCATCACCTTCGACATCGCCGGCCAACCCTTCGCAGCGAAGATCACCAGTTTCCGCGAAGTCAGCTGGGACAGCTTCCGCCCGAATTTCTTCGTGCTCGTCTCCCCGGGTGCACTGGACGGCTATCCGGCGAGCTGGATCACGGCAGTCAGCGTGCCGAAAACCGAGCCTCGCTTCACCGCGCAACTCGTCGAACGTTTCCCGAACCTGACCGTCATCGATATCGAAGCGACCCTCGCGCAGGTGCGCGCCACCGCCGACCAGGTGTCGGCGGTTGTGCAGGTCGTGTTCTGGTTCTCGCTGGCGGCCGGCATCCTCGTGTTGCTCGCCGCCATCAGCGCGAGCCAGGACGAGCGCCTGCTCGAAGGCGGCGTGATGCGCGTGCTCGGCGGAAGCCGCAGGCAATTGCGATTGGCGCAGGCCTCGGAGTTCGCGGCCATCGGGTTGTTGTCGGGCCTGGTGGCGGCGATCGCGGCATCGGTGCTGGCGGGCGTGCTCTCCGAACGGGTCTTCGGGCTGCCGTGGGAACCGAACTGGGCGCTGGCCGCGGCCGGCGGCGGCATCGGGCTGGTCGCCGCGCTGGTCACGGGCCTGATTGCGACGCGACGCGTGGTCGACGTCCCGCCCTCGGTCGTGTTGCGGGAACTGCAGCAATAGCTTCAGACTCCGTCGCATACGTCACGACGGAGTTCCACATGCGCTCGCACGTCAGCTCGCTCGCCCTCGCACTGTCTTTCGCTCTCGCCTCGGTTGCAGCGCTCGCAGCGGACGAGAAGCCCAAGGTGCCGTCGATGCAGGAGATCCTGGATGCGTCGCCGAAGTCCGACTGGCGCACGCTCGATCCGGATCGCACGCTCTACATGCAGCTGCCCGCCGGCCGCGTGATCATCGAGCTCGCGCCGACCTTCGCGCCCGAGCATGTCGCCAACATCCGCACGCTCGCGAAGGAAGGTTACTGGGACGGCCTGTTCGTCATTCGTTCGCAGGACAACTACGTCGCGCAATGGGGCGACCCGGAAGAAGATGCGGCGAAGCAGCGCAAGCGGGGAACGGCGAAGCTGAAATTGCCGGCCGAGTTCGAACGCAACGCGAACGGTGCCCCGTTCGTGCGGCTCCCCGACAGCGACGGGTGGGCGCCGCAAGTCGGTTTCTCCGACGGCTTCCCCGCTGCGCGCGACCCGAAAGCGGGCAAGGCCTGGCTCGCGCATTGCTATGGCATGGTCGGTGCCGGGCGCGATGTCGCGGCCGACAGTAGCGACGGCACGTCGCTCTATGCGGTCACCGGGCAGTCGCCACGCATGCTCGACCGCAACATCACGCTCGTGGGCCGCGTCGTGCAGGGCATCGAGTTGCTGAGCGTGCTGCCGCGCGGCACCGGCGCGCTCGGCTTCTACGAAGACCCGAAGCAATACGTGCCGATCGCCTCGGTGAAACTCGCCAGCCAAGTGCCCGAAGCCGACCGCACCAAGCTCGAGCTGTTGCGTACCGACAGCAAGACCTTCGGCACCCTGGTCGAATCGCGCCGCAACCGGAAGGACGAGTGGTACAAGCGCCCCGCGGGCCACATCGATTTGTGCAACGTGCCCTTGCCGGTGCGGGCGGTGAAGTAGTCTTTTCGTCACGCGTTTTTAGCTTCCGGCTCCCTAGCCTCATCGGCGTCCCCACCGCCGAGAGCGCCGCGATGCCTACCTTGCGACTGCGTGTCACCGGAAGCGACGACGACGCGCGCGCGATCATCAACCTGCTGCAATCCCTCGACGGCATCGAGCATGTCGAGGAAGTGGCGGACCTGATGCCGCACATGGACGATGCCGACTCCAGTTCGGCCGGCCTGAGCGACCTGCGCAGCGGCGCGGACGTGCACGAAGTCGAGATCGAGGCGCCGAACGACTCGACCGCGCGCAAGGTGCGCGAAACGGTGGAGGCCCTGGCGTTCGACCTGGACGTCCTCGCCGAATTCGACGAGGACGAGAACTGATCGTCAGCCGTTGATGATGTCGAACAGCAGCGGCGTCATTGCGTCGCTCCGGCTGCATTGGGTGGCGTAGTCGATCTCGCCGTCCAGCGAAAAGCTGCTCGCCGACGTGGCGCGATCGCAGGACATGGCGCAAGTGCCCGTGGCCGCTGCTTCGCTCGACGCAATCGCGTACGGCGGCAGCAGGGCTGGCAGACGCCCATCGGGGACGTCGGTCGTCGCCGCCGTCGAGGGATCGTGGATGTAGCCGGCGTTTGTGGTCGGCGAGCCGTTCTCCACAACCTCGCCGCCCTCGATCCACAGCGACGTGGCATTGATGAAGTTGCGTGACGCAACGACGAACTGGTCACCCAGGATCGGGCGCGTGTAAAGCAGGTACTCCAGCGCGTTGGCAAGTTCCGGCGTGTAGGGGGCGCGATTCGCGCGCCCGGCGTCGATCGCGCTGTAGAAGGCCCCCGGCACGCTGATGAAGTCCGCATCGGCCCGAATGGCAAAGAGATAGACGCGACGATTCGCCCCGGTCGCCTGTAGCTGTTCGAGCACCTGTTGCGCGAACCGTACCGCCTGTCCGCGGTCCGCCGTCATGACCACCCATCCCGGGCCCGGCGATGGGTTCTGGGGGTTGCACGGGACGCCCGACGTCAGCGCGAGCAGGTCTTCATTCATGCCGCGCGTGGTGAACCCCGTGATGAAAGCCGTGAGCGGGTGCACCGTATCGACGCGGTAGACGACGCGGATCGGCGTCGAGGCGTCGAGGCCGGGATTGAGCTGCGCGGCGGACGGCAAGACCATCGCGCACAGGGCGAGCGCCAGGAACGCGCGAAGGATGAAATGCATGTTCACGCGAGATCCTCAGTCGTTGATGACGTCGAGAAGCATCGGCGAGAACCCGCTACGCACGTTGCAATGCGCCGGTGGCGGCGCATGGTCGAGGACTGAGCGCGATCCGATGCCGAGCCCCGCACCATCACAGGTCATGGAGCACGAGCTGTCGCTGTCGGAGTCCTCGCCGTACCCGACGCGAATCGATGCCGCGGGAACGAACGCCTGCAGGTCGGCGACGATATCGCTCGCCTCGCTGTCGAGCTGGCGATAATCGTCGTTCACGACCGTCGCCTCTTCGATGAAGTCGTCGTTCGCGTCGAAGAACACGATGTCCGCGCTGAGGATGTTGCCTGGATCGACGTGGTGCGTCACCACTTCTTCCTCGCCGCCGATCACGGTGGTGTAAATCAGATGCTCGAGTGTCTGCCCTTGCGCGGCCGTGTACCCATCCTGGCCGGCACGGCCGGCGGCTGCGGCGCGACGCATCACGGCACGCACATCGACATAGGAGTGGTCGGGGCGGATCGTGTAGATGTACATCGCGTTCTGCGGGCCGTGGCCGGGGATGCCTTCCAGATGGCCTATCGCGAAGCCGACGGCGGTCTCCCGGCGGGCGCTCGTGCTCACCCAGGTACTTGCGCGTGCGATGCTGGTTTCCTCGCACGACTCCCCCAGCGTGTGGGCGAGCAGGTCCATGTTGGCGCCGCGACCCTGGAAGCCGTGGGCGAAGATCTCGTGCGGCGGCCGCGAGTCTGCGCGATAGACGCGAGTGATCGGTTGCGCGGCGGTGTCGAGAGCGGGCAGCAGCAGGCAGGCCGCCGTCAGCAGGATCGAAAGGATGCGAGACATGTGCGGCCTGCCGTCAGCGGTAGATTTCGATCTGGTCGATGTCGTCGCAATATGGGTAGAAGTGGTCGTAGGCGCGAATCCTGAAGCCACCCGCCATCGCCGTCATCAGCATCTTGTACAGCGCCTCGCCGTGATTCCAGTCCAGGTTGTAGCTCTTGTTGAGGGCGTACCAACGGTTCGGGTTTTCGACGAGACGAAAGTACACGGCATCGCCCCCGTCGGGACCCATGTCGCCGTTGACGTAGCCGATGTTGACCGCGGCGACGCGGCGATCCTGGAAGCACATCTGCTGCGCCTTCGCCGAAGGCAGCGGCGACAGGCCGAGGGCCAGCACGACCAAAAGCACAATGCGTTTCATCGATCTCTCCGTGACGATGCTTGGGATGCACACATCGTGCGGAAGACCGCATCACGCACTCAATTCGTTCGCGTCTCGCAGATCGCGCGATTCGTCCCGCGCCGCTACCGGTGCGGCTGGCGAAGTCAGCGGTTCGTCACGCGTTTTTAGCTTCCGTCTCCCTAGCCTCATCGGCGTCCCCCACCGCCGAGAACCCGCGATGCCTACCCTGCGACTGCGTGTCACCGGAAGCGAAGACGACGCGCGCGCGATCATCAACCTGTTGCAAAGCCTCGACGGCATCGAGCACGTCGAGGAGGTGGCGGACCTGATGCCGCACATGGACGATGCCGACTCCAGTTCGGCCGGCCTGAGCGACCTGCGCAGCGGCGCGGACGTGCACGAGGTCGAGATCGAGGCGCCGAACGACTCGACCGCGCGCAAGGTGCGCGAAACGGTGGAGGCGCTGGCCTTCGACTTGGATGTGCTCGCCGAGTTCGACGCCGAAGACGACTGAGCGTCAGTCGTTGAGCAGCTTTTGAAGCCTGGCGGGCGTCGCATCGGCGATGTTGCGTCGCATTTTGCAATGCGTCGATGAGCGCGCAGCCCGCGAAGAGCGCACGCCGCCCGACTCACCGGTAGATGTGCAACTCGTCGATGTCGTCGCAGGACGTCCCGAAGTGGTCGTAACCCCTGACCTTGTACTGGCCGGCCATTGCAGTCATGAGCAGTTTGTACAAGGCTTGGCCGCGCGCCCAATCCAGGTTGTAGGAGGCGTTGAGCGGAAACAATGCACCGTTATCGAGCGTGAAATAGACCGCGTCGCCGCCGTCCGGGCCTTTGCCCCAGACATCGACGTAACCGATCTTGACTTCCTTGACGCGGCGATCCTGGAAGCACATCCGCTGCGCCTGCGAGGCAAACAGCGGCGCCAGCCCAAGGGCCAGCACGACCAAAAGCACAATGCGTTTCATCGATCTCTCCGTGACGATGCGTGGGATGCACACATCGTGCGGAAGATCGCATCACTCGCTCAATTCGCTCACGTCTCGCGAATCACGCGATTCGTCCCTTGCATCACGGCACCGCTTTCAATCCCGCGACGACCGGTGCTTCGAGCGCTTGCAGTTGCGGATCGTCGCTGCGGTCCGCTTCGAGGTACAACCCGGTCAGGAACGCCAGCAGATCGTGCCGTCGCAGCAACCATCCGTTGTCGTTGTAGTCCTTCGACGCACCGAGCTTGGGTGCAAGCGCGACGAACCACGTCTCCCACTCCGCTGCCGTGTGCAATTCGCGCTTGGCGATGAACATCACCGGCCGCCCAAGCCGTCCCGGTTCGCCGTAGACATACGCATGCGACGTCGACGGCACGACCTGCGTCGCGATCGCCGCAAGCATCCGATCGAGCTGCCCGCGATCGAGTGCGGGATTCAACGCGAGCTGCATCAACCAATCGCTGCCGTGCGCCACGCCGTGGCGCCAGCCTTGCTTGTCATCGAAGCCGCGGTAGTCGGTCACTGATTCCAGGAAGTGCGACGCGGTCTCGACCATCGCCCCGCGTTCCTCCGGCGTCATCCACGGCTTGATGCGATCGGTGCGCGCAACTTCCGAGAGCACGAGTGCATCGAACGGGCGACGGAAACCATCGGGATCGCCGGCCTCCAGCCCTGCGTACAAGCGGTCGCGCAGCGAACGCAATCCGGCTTCGTCGATCTCGCCTGCACGCATCCAGTGCGCAAGCGCTTCATACGCGATGCCGTCGCGCAACGTCGGATCCGCATCGCCAAGGCAATCCACCAGCCCTTCGGCCAGCCCCTGTCGATCGACCGCATCGGGCACGGTCCATTTCAGGAGCTTGAGCGCCTCGAGTTGCTCGCGCGTCTTGCCCTCGGGCGGACAGGCCGCGCGCGCCGGCGCACTGAAAATCCCGAGCAACAACACGACGGCCAGCAATGCGCGCATGGAAGGCTCCCCGATGAGTGGTCGCAGCCTAGCAGGCCCATGCGCGCCGACGCGCGGGCCTTTATGCTCGGCCCCTCCTCCTCGCCGGCCTGACCCCATGCGCCACAGTCTGCTCGCCGCTGCCGTCCTCTCCGCAACGCTCGCCGCCTGCCAGGGGCAAGCCCCCACGGCGCCGGCCGAGGGCGCAACCGCCGCCACCGCGTCCACCGAACAGGCCGACGCGAAGTTCGACGCGGTGACCAGGCAATGGCTCGACGAATGGATGCGCCTGAACCCGGTGAGCGCGACGCAGATCGGCGACCACCGTTTCGACGCGACGGTCGACGACTACTCCGCCGTGGGCCGCAAGGCGCAGGTCGAATTCAACACCAAGCTGCTCGGCGAACTGGATGCGATCGACCAGGCGTCCCTGTCGCGCGAGAAACAAGTCGATCTGCTCCTGCTCACGAACCAGGTGCGCGGCGATCTCTTCGCGCTCCAGACGCTGCAATCCTGGGCGTGGGATCCGCAGCTCTACAACAGCCTCGCCGGCGGCGCGCTCTACAACCTGATGGCGCGCGACTTCGCCCCCATGCCCGAGCGCCTGAAGTCGGCGACCGCGCGCATGGAGAGGCTGCCGGCGTTGTTCGCGCAGATGCGCGAGAACCTCGATCCGGCGCGTGTGCCGAAGATCCATGCGGAAACCGTGTCGAAACAGAACGCAGGCGTCGTCGGCCTCGTCGACCAGTTCATCGTGCCTGCCGCCGGCCAGTTGCAGGGCGAAGACCGCAAGCGCCTCGACGCCGCCATCGCCGGGCTGCGCAAGGCCGTCGGCGAACAACAGAAGTGGCTCGACGGCACGCTGGTGCCGAATGCGAAGGGCGATTTCCGCATCGGCGCGAAGCTGTACGACCAGAAGTTGAAGTTCGCGTTGATGTCGTCGCTTTCGCGCGCGGACATCAAACAACGTGCGGAGTCCGAACTCGAGCGCGTGCGCGCGCAGATGTACGGCATCGCGCGCACCGTGCTGAAGGACAAGGCGAATGCGCCGGCGCTGCCGGAATCGCCGACCGGCGATCAACAACAGAAAGCGATCGAAGCCGCGCTGGAACTGGCATATGCCGATCGCCCGAAGCGCGAGGACGTCGTCGCCTTCGCCAAGCAGACGCTGGCCGACGCGACGAAGTTCACGCGCGAGGAGGAACTGGTCACCGTGCCCGATGCGCCCGTGAAGGTCATCCTGATGCCGGAATTCCAGCGCGGCGTGTCTGTCGCGTATTGCGACTCCCCCGGCCCACTCGACAAGGGCCTGGACACGTACTACGCGATCTCGCCGATCCCGGACGACTGGACGCCCGCGCAGGTCGATTCGTTCCTGCGCGAATACAACAGCCGCATGATCCACCTGCTGTCGATCCACGAGGCGATGCCGGGCCACTACCTGGAAGGCGCGCATTCGGGCGAGAACAAGGACCTGTTGCGCGGTGTGTTGCGCTCGGGTTTGTTCGCCGAAGGGTGGGCCGTCTACACCGAAGACATGATGGCCGACGCGGGATACATGAATAACGATCCCTTGTTCCGCCTCGTGCAACTGAAGTTCTACCTGCGCACCATCGGCAACGCGATCCTCGACCAGGGCGTGCACGTGGAAAACTGGTCGCGCGAGCAGGCGATGGACCTGATGACGCGCCAGACCTTCCAGCAGGAACGCGAAGCGGCAGGCAAATGGGTGCGCGCGCAACTGACTTCCGCACAATTGCCGACGTACTTCGTCGGTGCGCAGGAACACTTCGACCTGCGCAAGGCGTGGGAAGCGAAACAAGGCGCCAAGTTCAACGCAAAGGCCTACCACGACCAGGTGTTGTCGTACGGGGCCCCGCCGGTGCGGTTCGTGCGCGAGTTGATGTTGGACGAGCCGATCCAGTAAGACGCGCGTCGGCAGGCGTTACTCCTGCTCGGCGGGCTTCAGCCGCAGATCCTGGAAGTCGAAGCTGAAGTCCGTCATCGGCGACATCGGATCCATGCGCACTTCCCGGATCTTGCCGTCGGCATCGAGGTTGAAGTTCACGAACGCGTCTGCGTTCAACCAGCGCTGGCGCCAGCGCACGACGAACGTGTCGTGCTGCCACGGCGTCATGTCGCCGACAAGGTCCGGCGTCTTCGTGAAACGCAGCACCAGTTTGCCGCTTTCGTTCTTGATGGCCACATCGCCGTACCACGGGTCGCGATACGTCCCGGCGTAGGCGGCGAGCGGCAACGAAGGCTTCGCGTTCGCGTTGCGCGCGGCCACGTGCTTTTCCATGTCTTCGTCGGCTTTCGCCTTCGACTTCGCGACCGCCTTGCCGTACGCGTCGAGCCAATCGTGCTTCGGCGTGCGCAACATCGCGTCGAGCGCCTGCATCGTCACTGCGTTGAAGGCCGCGCCGACTTCCTGGCTCGTCAACACGATCACGCCGATCTTCCTGTCGGGCACCAGCGTCAGGCGCGAGACCATGCCCGGCCAACCGCCGGTATGCCACACCAGCTTGTTGCCGCTGTAGTCGGACAGTTGCCAGCCTTCCCCGTAACCCAGGAAATTCGGCTTGCCGGGGCGCAGTTCGGGAACGGAAGGCTCGTTCACCGGGATGGGCGTGACGATCGTCCACATGCCCTGCTGGCGCTTCTTGCTGACGAGTTGGTGTTCCTTGCCGTTCGCGTCGGTGTACGTGCCGCCGGCAAGATGCATGTTCATCCACTTGCTCAAGTCGTGGACGCTCGAATAGATGCCGCCTGCCCCCGAGACGTTGTGCCAGGTCATGCGCGGCGCCGGTTCGAGCGTCTTGAAGTCCGCGAGCGCGTAACCGGTGGCGACGTTGTCGCCCGCCTCGAGCGTGTCGCTGTTGAAGCGCGTTTCGTCCATGCCCAGCGGCGCGAAGATGCGCTGGCGCAGGAAGTCTTCGTACTTCATGCCACTGGCCTCTTCGATCACCAACTGCGCGACACCGAACAGGATGTTGTCGTACGCATACTGGCCGCGGAACGAACCGCCCAGCGGTACGTCCTTCAAACGATGCGCGACTTCTTCGGTCGTGTACGTCGTGGTCGGCCAGTACAGCAGGTCGCCCGCGCCGAGCGTCAGTCCGCTGCGGTGCGCGAGCAGATCCTTGATGCGCATTTCGCGCGTGACGTACGCATCGCTCATGCGGAACCACGGCAGGTGGTCGATCACGCGGTCGTCGAGCGAGAGCTTGCCTTCGTCGGCCAGCATCGACAGCGAGGTCGAGGTGAAGGCCTTGGTGTTGGAGGCGATCGCGAACATCGTGTGTGCGTCGATCGGCGCCGGCTTGCCCAGCTCGCGCGGGCCGAAGCCGCGTTCGTAGACGATGCGCCCGTCTTCGACGATGGCCACCGCGATGCCCGGCACCTCGAACTGCTTGCGCACCGCCTCGACGTAGGCATCGAACCCCGCAAGTCGCGCGTCTTCGGCCTGTGCCGCGGCTGCGGGCCGCGCGGCGGCGGCCTGCGCATGCGCCAGGGTCGGCAGCGCGAGCGCGGCGAACAGCGCCAGGCACAGGGTCGAGCGGGTCGTCAGTCGGGGCATGGGGCGAGGGTCCGGAACGGAAAGACCGAGTTTCCCGCAGCGTGGAGGCCGCGTCGATGTCCCGGTCGTCATGTCGCGCTACCCTCATGGGCATGGCTGCCCCGCGCGCGAAGGATGCCGACCTCGGTCTCACCGCCCCCGGCGCGATCGACGGGATCCGCGTGGGCGTCGGGGGATGGACCTACGCCCCGTGGCGCGAAACCTTTTTCCCCGAAGGCCTGGTCCAGCGCCGCGAGCTCGAATACGCGAGCCGGCGCCTGAGCGCGATCGAAATCAACGGCACCTATTACAGCGCGCAAAAACCCGACACCTACGCCCGCTGGCGCGACGAAACGCCGGACGGCTTCCTGTTCACGGCCAAAGCGCCGATGCGCATCGTGCAGGCGAAGGTGCTGGCGAACACGGCGGGCCAGGTCGACGCCTTCGTTGGCGGCATCGCGACGCTGGGCGCGAAGCTCGGCGCGATCTCGTGGCAATTCGAACGCAAGCTCGATCGCGAGGATTTCGCGCGTTTCGTCGATGCCTTGCCGGCATCGGCCGACGGCCGACCCGTGCGGCACGCGCTGGAAGTGCGCGACGCCGCGTCGGTGGACGCGACGCTCGTGGACCTGGCGCGCGAGAAAAACGCGGCGCTGGTGTTCACCGATTCCACGGAGTGGCCCTCGTTCGCCGACGTCACCGCGGATTTCGTCTACGCGCGCCTGATGCGCGCACGTTCGAACCTCGTGACCGGATACACGCGGCCCGAACTCCTCGCCTGGGCCGAACGCGCGCGCACCTGGGCGAACGGGGGCGACCCCGAAGACCTGCCGCGCCTGCAAGGCGCCGCGCCGAAGGCGAAACACCGCGACGTGTTCGTGTTCTTCATCAACGCCGACAAGGAACGCAACCCCGCGGCGGCGACCACCCTGATCGAGCTGCTGGCCAAGGGTTGAGCCCGATTTGCCTTCCGGCCCGCGCGCTGATCGAATGCGCGGGTCATCCAGGGGAAGGGGACGTCCGTGGAAAGTCTGTTGGGTTTGGCCGCGCTCGTCCTGGCCATCATCGCCATTAGTAACAACGGCAACGCGAACAAGCGCATGTCGGCGCTCGAACGCGAGCTGCAACGGCTGCGCGACCTGCTTTCGCAGCGGCCCGCGGCAGCTTCGCAGCAACCGCAGGCGCCGCCGGTCGCGGCGCCGATCGCACCGCGCGAAGCCCCGCCTCCGCCGCCGAAGTCCCGGCCAACCCCGCGCCCCGCGTTCGAACGCGCCCAACCGGCGCCGGACGTCATCGGCCAGGGCATCGACCGGATCAAACGCTGGTTCACCGAAGGCAACGTGCCGGTGAAGATCGGCGTCCTGGTGTTGTTCGCCGGTGTCGCGGCCCTGCTGAAGTACGCGACCGACCAGGGCTGGCTCAACGCGCCGATCTCGCTGCGCCTGTCCGTTGTCGCCGGCGTCGCGATCGCCGCGCTCGTCTTCGCGTGGCGCAAGCGCGAAACCAATCGCGTGTTCGCCCTGAGCCTCCAGGGCGGCGCGATCGGCATCCTGATGATGGCCGTCTTCGCTGCCTTCAAGTTGTACGACCTGGTGCCCGGCAACGCGGCGTTCGCACTCACGGTCGTGCTGGTGTTCGGCGCGGGCGTGCTCGCGGTGGTGCAGGATGCCAAGGCGCTGGCGTTCTTCGCGGTACTCGCCGGTTTCCTCTCGCCGTTGTGGCTCTCGACCGGCGGCGGGAATCACGTCGCCTTGTTCACCTACTACGCGGTGCTCAACGCGGCGATCTTCGCGATCGCGTGGTGGAAGTCGTGGCGCGTGCTCAACCTGCTGGGCTTCGTGTTCACCTTCGGCATCGGCGGGGCGTGGGGCGTGCTGGACTACGCGCCGGACAAGTTCCGCACCACCGAACCTTTCCTGCTGCTGTTCTTCGCGTTCTATCTCCTGATTCCGCTCGTGCACGCGATGCGGCAGCCGATGGAGCGGCGCGATTTCGTCGACGGCACGCTGGTCTTCGCCACGCCGCTGGTGTGTTTCGCATTGCAGGCCGCGCTGATGCGCGGGGCACGGATGCCGCTGGCATTCGACGCGCTCGCGTTGGCGGGGATTTACGCGGGGCTTTCGTGGTTCGTCTTCCGGCGTGGCGCCAACCGCGTGCTCGGCGATGCGTACGCGTTGCTCGCGGTCGGTTTCGCGACATTGTCCGTGCCGCTTGCCTTGTCGGCGCGCGCGACGGCTGGCGTGTTCGCACTGGAAGGCGCCGCCCTCGCCTGGCTGGGCGTACGGCAGCAACGCGTGGTTCCGCAAATCGCGGCCTTCGTGTTGCACGTGATCGCAGCGGGTGCATGTCTGTCTGCATTCGGCAACGATCACGGCGTCGTCGGGCCCGCCATCGCGAATGGCCAGTTCATGGGCCTGCTGATCGTTGCGGTCGGCGCGCTGGCGACGGCGTGGGTGTATCGCCGCAACGAACAAATCCCGCAATTCTCCCTCTACTACGCGTGGGGCCTGGCGTGGTGGATCGGCGCGATCACGCGTGAAGTCCTCGAATTCGCGCCCGGCAATTCCGAACCGGACTTCCTGCTCGCCGCATACGCGGCCACCGGTTGGTTCGCGGCCGAAGCGCACCGTCGCCGCCCGACGACGCTGCTCATCGGCACGGCATTGCTCGCCATCGCCTCCGCGGTGCCGATGGCGATTGCGCAAACGATCCTGCACGACCAACCCTTCGGCGACGCGGGCGGGCTGGCATGGATCGCCTACGCGGTGTTCGGCATCCGCAGCCTGCATTGCCTGCGCACGGGCGAGCATCGCCTCGCATCGTGGGCACAGTTGCTGTGGTGGCTGGTGTGGCCGTTCGTCGCATCGCTCACGCTGTATTGGGTCGTCGATACGCTGCATCTGGCACAGGGTTGGGGCGTGGCGGCGATCGCGCTGCCATGGCTGGCGATGGCGACTATCGCGCAATGGCGTTGGCAATGGCTCGCCGCGCCCCTGCACGAGCGTTTCGACGAGATGGCGACGTTGTTGCCGGGCCTGGTCTTCCTCGTGCTCGCGATCGGGTGGGTCTGCAGCCTCGCGCTGCCCGGCGGCAGCAGTCCGTTGCCGTGGCTCCCCGTGTTGAACCCGATGGAAGTCGTGCAATTCGCAGCGCTCGCCCTGTTGTGGCATTGGTGTGCCTGGGGCACGGCGCCGGAGTGGCTCGCGCGCGTGCGCGTGCTGCTGACGGCCTTCGCCGGCTTCGCGTGGATCACCTCGGTAGTGTTGCACGCGGTGCACGCCTGGGGGGGCGTGGCGTGGGATGCGCACCTGGTCGGCACGAGCCTGGCGCAGACCTCGCTGACGGTGACCTGGAGCGTGCTCGGCGTGATCGCCTGGGTGCTGGGTTCCAAGCGCGGCCAGCGATCCCTGTGGCTCGCCGGTGCGTTGCTGATGGGCGTGGTGTTGCTCAAGCTGGTGCTCGTGGATCGGCACAATCTCGGCAATGCGCTCGGCATCGGCTCGTTCATCGCCTTCGGCCTGCTGTGCACGGTGGTGGGTTACTTCGCGCCGGCGCCGCCGCGCGCGCAGCCTTCGGAGGCGACGGCATGAAGCGTTGGGCGTTCGTGATCGCATTGCTGCCGGCGCTCGCCGTGGCGCAGGTGCGCGGGGATTACGCGGAACAATGGTCGATCGCCTTGCCGGAGGCGGACGCGGGTGCGTATCGCGTCGAGCTGGATGCGAACGTCTATCGCGCGATCACCTCGCCTGCCCTGCGGGACGTGGATGTCGTCGATGCGCAAGGCCGGTCGGTGGCCGCCGATGTGTTCGGGCCGGATGCGCCGTTGGCCTCGCCGCCGCGATTCGTATCGGTGCCGTGGTTCGTCGTGCGCGCGCCGCGCGGCGAAGATGACGGCGGGCTTTCGCTGATCGCGCGACGCGATACGACCGGCCGCATCCTGTCGATCGAAGCGCAGGTCACGCCAGGCAATGGCGATGCGCCGGCGCCGCGTGCGTTCCTGCTCGACCTGAGCCGTTGGCCCGAAGGCGTGGAAGCGCTCGTCTTCGATTTCCCGATGGGCGCCGACGTGCAGGCGGCCTTCCGCGTGGAAACCAGCGACGACCTGCAGGTGTGGCGCACGCTGCATCCGCGCCTGCAGTTCCTGGATCTGCAGCAGTCGGGAAGTCGGCTTGCGAAGAACGATGTTCCGCTCGGCATGCCGGCGAAGTACGTGCGACTGGTGCCGCTCGGCGACGAGGCGTTCGCGTTCGACGACGTGCGTGCGCGCATCGCGATGCCCGCGGGCGAACGCAACTGGGCGTGGGAAACCGTGCAGGGCCGCGAAGGACGCGAACACGGTCGCGTGACGTATGCGTTCCAATCGCCCGGGCGCTTTCCGGTGGAGCGTGCGGACGTGATCGCTGGCGGCAACGCGGCGGTGGAATGGCGGCTGGAGAGTCGCGACGACGACGATGCGCCGTGGACTTGGCGCGCCGGCCCGTGGGTGGCCTTCCGCGTCGCGGCGCGCGATGGCGCGACGACCTCTGCGCCCGCGTCGATCGGTGGGGCACCGGTGCGCGATCGGCAATGGCGGCTCGTCGCCGAATCGGGCACGCCCTCCTCGCCGCCTGCGCTGAAACTCGGTTATCGGCCGGAAGTCGTCGTGTTCCTGGCGCAGGGCACGCCGCCGTATGCGCTCGTGGCGGGCAGCGCGCGCGCGATGCGCGGCGATGCGCCCTTGCCGCGCCTGGTCGACGCGATGCGTGCGTCGAAGGGCGAGGACTGGCAACCGATGCCCGCCTCGCTCGGCGAGCCGACGCAGCGCGAGGGCACCGCCGCTCTGGAGCGGCGGACGACGCCCGAAGATTGGAAACACTGGATGTTGTGGGTGTTGCTGATCGTGGGTGCCGCAGTGGTCGCAGGCTTCGCGATCACGCTGTTGCGCAAGCCACCGGTGCGTTGATCACTTCGCTTTCTGGCTGAAGGCCACGCTGCCGAGGATCAACGCGCCGGAGGCGAGCATCGTCCCGGTCACGGCTTCACCGAGCAGCAGCCACGCCCACACCACCGCGAACAACGGCACGAGGTAAGTGGTGGTCGCAGCGCGCGCAGGACCCACGCGCGCGATCAGCCGGTAGTAGAAGACGAACGCGAAACCGGTGCACAACACGCCCAGCCCGGCGGCAGCGCCCCACGCCTTCGTGGAAATCGCATGGTCCGGCCATTGCGCGATCGCGAACGGCAGGACGAGCAACGCCGACGCACCGATCGTCGAGGCAGCCACCGCCGCCGCCGGCAATCCGGTCACGTGGCGACGCACCAGGTTGATGCCGAATCCGTAGAGCACCGCCGCGCCCGTGCCCGCGGCGACGGCCCACCCGATGCTCGCGCCTTCCGTTTTTCCGCTCGCCAGCACGACCACGCCGGCGAAGCCGACCAACAAGGCGATCGTGCGCCGCAGGCTGATCTTTTCGCGGAAGAACAGGAACCCGACCAGCGCGGTGAACAGCACCGTCATCGAGTTGCAGATCGCGCCGACGCCCGCCGGCGAACGCTGCGCCGCCCACGCGAACAACACGAAGGGCACGGCCGAGTTGATCGCGCCGATCAGCGCGAGCTTCGGCCAGATCCGCTTCGGGAATTGCGCGCGCGCCCGCCACAGGAACGGCAACAGCACCAGCGCGCCCAATGCAAGCCGGACCTCGACCAGCGCGGCGGCGCCGAATTCGGGCGCGGCGACGCGCATGAACAAGAACGAGGCGCCCCAGACGGCACCGAGCAGGCCGATCTCCGCGGGGGTGATCCAGGCCGGCGTGGTGCGCGCATCGATAACGGGGGAAGACGCGAGCGTGTTCATCCGGGGTAGCCTCAAAAATGGCTCTTGGCAGGCGGTGCATTGTCCGCTTCCCCGTAGCCCGTACAAGCGCATACTTTCGACGCCAGACACAAACCAGATTTGAGGCTCCCATGGTCCTGCGCCCCGATTGGCTCCCCGCCCTCTCGGCCTTCGAATCGGCCGCCCGCCACCAGAATTTCGCCCACGCGGCCGAGGAACTGAACCTCACGGCCAGCGCAATCAGCCACCACGTGCGCAAGCTCGAATCGCGCCTGGGGGTCGCGCTCTTCCAACGCCACGCGCGCGGGGTGACCCTCACCGCCGAAGGACGGCGCCTTGCGGATGCATCGGGAAGCGCACTGGCCGACATGGAAGGCGCGCTGCGCACGCTGCGCGGCGACCGCGACGAAGAACACCGCGTCCGCATCACCACCCTGCACTCGCTCGCTTATACGTGGCTGCTGCCACGCCTGCCCGGCTTCGCGTCGAAACACCCGGACATCCGCCTGGCCTTCGATACCGAAACCGCGCTGGCCCGCTTCGACGAGGGTGGCCTGGATCTCGGCATCCGCCATGGGCCCGGGCACTGGCCGGGCCTGTCGTCGCATCGATTGATGGACGAGGTGTTGTTCCCCGTCGCCTCGCCGCGCATGGCGGGCATCGAAGGCATCGCCACGCCCGCCGACATCCCGCGCGTGCCGCTGCTCCTCGACCACGCGCGCCAAGGCTGGCACGACTGGCTCCGCTTCGCCGGCGTGCACGGCGCCGCGCTCGACGAGCGTTACAGCTTCAGCGATACGACCGACGCGCTGCTCGCCGCCGCGAACGGGATGGGTGCGGCGCTCGCGCGCGAACGCATCGTCGTGCCGTATTTGCGCGACGGGCGCCTGGTCGAACTCCCCGGCCCGCGCATGGCGGCGCGTTGGGGCTATCACATCGTGTATCCCGCGCACCGGCGATTGCGGCCGGCGGCGCAGGTGTTCGTCGACTGGTTGCTGTCGGTGGCGCCCGACTAAGGCTTCTTCGCGCGTGGCTTGCGTGCACGCTTGATGGGCTTGCGCAGCGCCGCTTCGTTCGCGCGCCGCGCCCACGGCAGGAAGGACTGCGCGGAGTCCATCGCCTCGGCGGGAAGCGACCAATAGGACATCGGCACGGTCTTTCCGCGGGATTCGTAGACGAAGGGCGCGCAGCCCTGTGCTTCGAACGACGGCCGCGTGATGTCGTCGACCTTCACGTACAACGCATCGTCGATCACGATGCCGATGATGCGGCCTTCGAAATACACGCCGTGCCCGCCGAACATCGCGCGCGTGGAGATCGGGCCGAAGTCCGCGGACAGCTCGTGGAGATAGTCGAGGAAGTCGTCGCTCACGCCGCCATAATAGCCGCATGCCCAACGCCCCCGCCCTGTCGCCCGAAGCGCGTGCCGCGCGTTCGAAAGCCTTCTTCCAGATCCACCTGTGCGTGGTGCTGTGGGGTTTCACCGCGATCCTCGGGAAGGCGATCACGCTGCCGGCCCTGCCGCTGGTGTGGTGGCGCATGGTGCTGGTGGTCGCCGCGCTGTTGTTGATCCCGCGCGTGTGGCGCGGCATTCGCGCGCTGTCGTGGCGCCTGCGCGGCGCGTATGCGGGCATCGGCGTGCTCGTCGCGCTCCACTGGCTGACGTTCTACGGTTCGATCAAGTTGTCGAATGCATCGGTGGGCGCAACCTGCATCGCGCTGGCGACGGTGTTCGTCGCGTTGATCGAACCGCTGGTCGCGCGCACGCGGTTTTCCAAGCGCGACCTGCTGCTCGGCGTCGCGGTCCTGCCGGGCGTGGCGCTGGTGGTCGGCGGCGTGCCGGCCGGGATGCGCGCGGGCATCGCCGTGGGCGCGCTGTCGGCCTTCTTCGTCGCGATTTTCGGCGCGCTCAACAAGCGGCTGGTCGAACATGGCGATCCGCTCACCGTCACCACGCTCGAACTCGGCGCTGGCACGATCGCGTTGACCGCGCTCATCCCGGTGTTGCCGCTGATCCCGGGCACGGCCGGTGCGTTCGCCGGCGAGGTCTTCGCGCTGCCGGGCGGGCGCGACCTGAGCCTGCTGCTCGCCCTGTCGCTGGCCTGCACGTTGCTGCCCTTCGCGCTCTCGCTGGCGGCGCTGCGGCACATGAGCGCGTTCGCGCAGCAACTGGCGGTCAACCTCGAACCGGTCTACGCCATCGTGCTCGCGATCCTCCTGCTGGGCGAACAACGCGAACTCACACCGGCCTTCTACGCCGGCGTGGCCATCATCCTGGCGGCCGTGTTCATCCATCCCCTGATGGGCAAGCCCAGGCCGCTGTCGCACCCGGAAGTCCTCGCGGCCTCCGAATCCAAGGGCGCGGCCGAATAGCGCACCCCGCCTGGTTTCTGGCACGCTGCGCGGCATGTATCTCGAGCATTGGTCCCTGCGCGAACCGCCGTTCTCGATCACGCCCGACCCGCGCTTCGTGTTCCTCAGCGAGCGCCACCGGGACGCACTGGCGCACCTGTTGTTCGGCATCGGCCAGGGCGGTGGCGGCGGATTCGTGCAACTCACGGGCGAAGTGGGCACGGGCAAGACCACGCTGTGCCGCCTGCTGATGGAGCAACTGCCCGAGAACACGCGCGTCGCGCTGATCCTCAATCCGCGCCTGTCGGCGATCGAGTTGCTCGAAACCCTGTGCGAGGAATTGCACCTCGACATCGCGCATGCGCGCGGCAGCACGAAGGCGCTGGTCGATGCATTGAATGCGTACCTGCTCGATGCGTATGCCAAGGGCCTGCGCGTCGTGCTGATCGTCGATGAAGCGCAGAACCTGTCGGTCGACGCACTCGAACAGGTGCGTTTGCTGACCAACTTGGAAACAGATACGCAGAAGTTGCTGCAGATCATCCTGCTCGGGCAACCGGAACTGCGCGAGATCCTCGCGCGCGGCGACATGCGCCAGCTCGCGCAACGCATCACCGCGCGCTACCACCTGATGCCGCTGGATGCCAATGAAACGGCGGCGTACGTGCGGCATCGCTTCCGCGTCGCGGGCGGGTTGCATTCGCCCTTCTCGGCGAATGCGGTCGCGCGCATCCACAAGCATTCCGGTGGCGTGCCGCGCCTGGTCAACGTGATCGCCGAGCGCGCGTTGCTCGGTGGATATGCGCACGACACGCTGGCGATCGAAGCGCAGGACATCGATCGCGCGGCACGCGAGGCGCTGGCACCGAGGCGACGCGATGCGCATCCGTTGCGCTGGGTCGCTGCAGCAAGCGTTCTCTTTGCGGCCACCGCAGCGTGGTTCTTCTGGCCGCGCACACCACCGGCCGAAGCACGTGCGACGCCCGTGGCGAAGGCGGTGGTCGCGAAACCCGTGCCCGCGAAGTCGCCGTTCAAGCCCATCGCGGTCCCCACGCTCGCGGCCGATGCGCTCGCCGCGCGCGTGCAGGCGACCGACGCGAAGGATGTGTCCGCGTGGCAGGCCTTGCTTTCGCAATGGCAGTCGACGGCCGAAGCGACGCTCGCCGCGGCGTGCCCACCTGCGGTCGAGCCCGGCCTGTATTGCCTGCGCGGCACGGCGAGCCTGGACAAGTTGTTCGCGCAAGGGCGGCCGGCGTTGCTGCGCTTGCGCGCCAATCGCGCGTCGACGTGGGCGTTGTTGCTCGGCGCCGATGCAGTGCGCGCACGCGTGCGCCTGGGCAACGAGACGTTCGACATCGAGCGCGTCGCCCTGCAGGACGCATGGACGGGCGAATACGCGGCCTTGTGGCGCGGGCCCGAAACGCTCGTCGACGTGCCGTCCTCCGACGGCCGCGGCCCCGCCGTCGATTGGGTGCATGCGCATCTTCCCGGATACACCGGCCCGGCACTGCTCGACGACGCGATGCGCGAGGCCGTGCGTGGCTTCCAGCAATCGCGCGGGCTCGCGCCCGATGGCGTGGTCGGGCCGGAAACGCTGCTCGCCCTCGCCGCGCGCGACCCCGGCCCCCGCCTTCGCACGACCCTGGACTGAACGCCGATGTCGCTGATCCTCGAAGCGCTGCGCAAGTCCGAAGCCGAACGCCGTCGCGCGGTCGTGCCCGATCTGCTGGCCGAACCCGCGGTGGCCGCGCCGATCGCGGCGACGCCGCCGCAACGGTGGCCGTGGATCGCCGGCGCCCTGGCGATCGCCGCGGTGCTCGCGTGGTTCGCGATGCGCGACCGCGGGCCTGCGCCGATCAGCGTGGTGCCGGAGAGCGACACGCCAGTGCTCGCGCAGCCCGCGCCTGCAGCAGCGATGCCGACGGACACGCAACGCGCGGCGCCTGCGTTGCGTCGGCCGATCGTGGTCGCGCCGCCGGCACCCGCGAAACCTGCGCCGATCGCGGATGTACCGCCGCCGGTGATCGCACAACCGCCGCGCATCGAACGCACGCCGGCGCCCGCGCCCGTCGCGATCGACATGACCCAACGCGTGTCGGACCTCGGGGCCGAAGAACGCAAACAACTTCCCCCGCTGAAACTCAGCATGCACATGTGGAACGATGTTGCATCGCAGCGGTTCGTGATCATCGACGGCACGCGCCTGCGCGTCGGCGACCGCCTCGGCGCGCTCGTCATCGCCGACATCCAGCCCGATGGCGTGCTGCTGGACTGGAACGGTCGGGCGCTCAGGTTGCCGTTGAACTAACGCGTTTTCCCCGGGCCTTTCGGATCCCCGTCCTTCGCGAACGCCGGCGGGTAATAGAAGTTCAACGTGCGCAGCAACCGGCGGCCCGTGTTGCGTATCTCATGCTGCTCACCCCGCTCGATCACGATCAACATGCCCGGTTCCAGCGCGACCCGACGCTTGCGGCCTTCGACCTCCACGATCGCCTGCCCACGCCCCTCCACCACGAACAACCACTGGTCCGCGCCGCGATGGCGGTTGTCCGGCCCACCTTCCGAATCACCCGGCGCAATGACCATTTCCGCGGCCTGCGCCTTGCGCACTTCGAACGCGACCCGGAAGCCTTCGGCGAACTTCAAACGCTTCGTGCGCATTGCGGCTTCCTGTCCTGGACAGGCGACCACGATCCCGCACCTCCCGTCGAGGCCCGGTGCATGCGACAGCGGGCGCGGGCGGGGCTATGCTCGGCGAGTGGCCGATCCGACAGGGGCGTCGGGATCGGCACCTGACATTTCAATCCAAGGGGGAGTAATGAACCAGAACACCCAGAACGATTTCGGGCGATTGATCCTGCGCGTCGCACTCGGCTTGCTGATCTTGCTGCACGGCATCGCGAAACTGCGCGGCGGCATGGGCGGCATCGTAGGCCTGGTCGAATCGCATGGACTGCCGGGAGTCCTAGGTTACGGCGTGCTGCTCGGCGAAGTGGTCGGCGCACTGATGCTGGTCGCCGGCTTCTACGCCCGCATCGGCGCGCTGCTTGTCGCAGCCAACATGCTCTTCGCCTTCGCCCTGGTGCACATGGGCGACATCGGGCACCTCAACGAGCAAGGCGGTTGGGCGCTCGAACTGCAGGGCATGTACCTGTTCACCGCGATCGCGCTGGCCCTGCTCGGGCCCGGGCGGTACAGCGTCAACGGCCGCTGAGAGGCGCACACACATGAATCCATCCATTCGTCTCCCGCGCTGGGCCGTCGGCCTGGCGCTCGCAAGCGCGTGCGTGCTCGTCGCCACCGCGCAGGTCGCGACGGCGCCGGTCGCGCCCGCAACCGCGGCACCCGTGCTTGATGACATTCCGTTCGCTTCAGCCAACCCCACTGCCGTCACGGTGCCCAGCGCACCGAACGCCTGGGGCGGCGCGCGCACCGGCGCCGAAGAAACCTTGTCCGACCGCGTGGTGACATACAAGATCGAAGCGACGCTCGATCCGAAGAAACACACCATCGACGGCAAGCAGCAACTCACCTGGCGCAACCGCAGCGACCGCCCGGTGAAAGCCGTCTACCTGCACCTGTACCTCAACGCGTTCGAAGGCCCGGGCAGCACGTTCAACACCGAAGAGCGCAACAACCACTTCGGGTTCCGCAGCGAAGTGAAAACCGAGGAAGGCGGCTACGGCTACACGCGCCTGACGAAGGTCGTGCAGAACGGCGCCACGGTGCCGTGGTCCTACGTGCATCCCGACAATGGCCCGTCGACCGACCGCACCGTCGTGCGCCTGGATCTGCCCGAAGCCGTCGCCGCCGGCGCTTCCACGACGATCGACATGGACTTCTTCAACCAGCTGCCGCGCGTGGTTGCGCGCACCGGTTACTTCGGCACCTTCCACCTGGTGGGCCAGTGGTTCCCGAAGATCGGCGTGCTGGAATTGCCGGGCGAGCGTGGTGCCACCGCGCCGCGCTGGAACGTGCACGAATTCCACCTGCACAGCGAGTTCTACGCCGACTACGGCCTGTACGACGTGTCGATCACCGTGCCGAAGGACTACACCGTCGGCGCGACCGGCGAGTTGCAGGGCACGCCGGTCGAACACAAGGGCATGACGACGCATCGCTACGTGCAGGGCGACGTGCACGACTTCGCATGGACCGCCGACAACCGCTACGCCAGGCCGCTCGACGGCGTGTACAACGGCGCGAACGGCCCGGTGAAAGTGCGCGTGCTCTATCACCCGGAATACGCGAGCAACGCAAAGCCCGTGCTCGACGCGACGATCGAATCGCTGACGTATTTCTCGAAGACCCTCGGCGACTATCCGTACAAGACCGTCACCGCCGTCATCCCGCCCTACAACGCGGGCGAAGCCGGCGGCATGGAATATCCGACGTTCTTCACCTCGGAAAGCTACAAGGACGTGACCAAGGGGCGGCTGGAACAGTACGCGCTCGACTTCGTGACGATCCACGAGTTCGGCCACGGGTACTTCTACGGCATCCTCGGTTCGAACGAATTCGAAGAACCGATGCTCGACGAAGGCCTGAACGAATACTGGGACCACCGCCAGATCGTCGCCGCCAACCAGCACGCGACCGCGCAGACGTGGCTGACGAAACTGGTCGGCGTGGACGTCGGCCTGGGCGAGTGGGAGCAGCAGCGCCTCGGCGCGATGACGGGCGAGCCCGCCGACCCGATCGGCAACAGCGCGTGGGACCGCATGTCGAGCAACAGCTACGGCACGGTGTACGCGCGCACGGCGACGGTGATGCACGACCTGGAACAGCAGGTCGGCAAGGACGCGCTGGAACGCGCGTTCAAGCAGTACTACGCGCAGTGGAAGTTCCGCCACCCTTCGATCGCCGACTTCCGTGAATCGATGGCCGAAGGCACGGGGCAGCGCGCGCTGGTGGAGAAGGTGTTCGCCGAGCAGGTCTACAACGTGCGCAAGGTCGACGACCGCGTGACCGAGTTCGAGAGCGACGAGATCCTGCCAGAACCGGGCCTGGTCGAAGTCAAGGGCAAGGTGGTCGAGCGCAAGCCGTCGGAAATCGACAAGTCCATCTCCGACGCGCGCGATGCGTGGAAAAAGGCGCATCCGAAGGCGAAGGATGGGGAAGGCCCGTTCGAGTACGCCACGTACATCGTCGTTCGTCGCGCGGGCGCCGTGGTGCCGCAGACGGTGCTGGTGCGTTTCGAAGACGGTACGTCGCAGACCTTGCGCCTGCCGGGTAACGGCGACAAACGCTGGGCGCGCTGGCGCCTGGTGACGAAGAGCCAGGCGGCGTCGGTCGAAATCGATCCGGAGCATCGGGTGTTCCTCGACAAGGACCGGCTCGACGACAGTCGATTGCGGGAACCCGACAGCTCGGCCACGCGCCGCTGGACGGCGGACATCGCCGGCTTCTTCCAGTCCCTCCTCGCCCTCCTGGTGACCGTATGAACACGAACGATCGCAAGCTGGGCGCATTGAGCGCCCTGGTCGGCGGCCTGGGCCGCGCGTTGCAATGGCGTTTGCTGTTGCTGTGGGCCGTCGGCCTGTTGTTGCCGACGCTGGTGGCGGTGCTGCCGATTTCGATGGCCTTGTCCGAGCGGCTGGATTATTCGGTGCATGCGAAGGAGATCGCGGAGCGGTTCGACCTGGCATGGATGATCGAAGTGTTCTCGCCGATCATGAAGTACCAGGGTGCGGCCATCGACGCCGCGGGCATCACGGGCGTCGTGATCGCGTTGCTGTTGTCGCCGTGGTTGACGGGCATGGTGGTCGCCTCGATCCGCGCGGGGCAGTCGTTGCGTTTCGGCAATCTGTTGCAGTTCGGGTTGCGCGAGTACGGGCGCATGGCGCGGATGTTGGCGTGGGCGATCGTGCCGATGGGTGTCGCGTTCGCGCTGAGTGCGCCGTTGAGCAAGTGGGCGCAGCACCAGGGCGAGACGGCGATCCTCGAGTCCAACGCCGACAACGCATCGCTGATCGTCACGATCGTGTTGGCGGTGTTGGTGGTGTTGGCGCATGCGACGGTGGAATCGGGTCGCGCGATGTTGGCGATCGATCCGGCGCGTCGTTCGGCGGTCAAGGCTTGGTGGCGCGGGGTGAAGGTGTTCTTCCGTCGGCCGGTGGCGGTGCTGGTGGTGTATCTCGGCACGATGTTGGTCGGCGAAGGGTTGGCGATCGCGCTCGGCCTGGCGCGTACGCGCGTGAGTGCGGCGTCGGTCGGCGGGATGGTGCTCGGGTTCCTGCTGGTGCAGTTGGTGGTGATGGCAATCGCGTGGGGGCGTGTCGCGCGCCTCTACGGGTTGTCGGCGCTGGCGCGCGATACGGTCGAGCGCACGGTGGTGAAGGTGCCGAAGGCTGCTCCACCTCCTGCGGTGGCGGAAGCCGCCAATGAGTCGCTGGCGGTTGCTTGATGATCAAAAACCCCCGCGAAAGCGGGGGTTTTTTTGTTGCCACCAGAGGGACGGAACCTCGCCCTCCGGGAAAGATGCATTGCTCGCCAGTCGGAGCACCCGTCGCCGCACATTCCGAATCCCATGTACATGCAGCTCGCCGCGAAGGCGCCGATGCCCGAGAGAGGGCATCGAGGAGAACGCGCGACTGGAGCTCGGCTCCGCGATGCCCTCGACGGGCAAGGCGCCGCCCTTCTGGTGTGCTGGCAATAGGCGCGCACCCATCAGTCATGGCGAACGCACTCACGCACGGGTGTCGAGCAAACCTGAAGCGTGGTGCGCAGCGGACGTCGCGTTGAAGGCCACATTGCGGAGCGTGCGCTCTTGCGGAGCAATGTGGCCTTCAATGCGGCGCGCCGCTGCGCCGCCCTGGTGCAGGCGAACGCAACGAACGAAGTCAGCTTTCAGCGCACCCGCTTTTCAGCAGGACTCAGCGCCGAGTCGGCGGCCCCTTCCGATGCGGCCGCGGCGCAGGCCGATGCGCAGGCAACGGCGCATCCCCGGCTTTGGACAACCGCATCATCTGCCCCGCCACCCGCACCTTCTGCAGATGCGTCATCAACTCCGGCGGCATGCCTTCCGGGAGATCCAGCAACGAAAAATCATCGTGGATATCGATCCGCCCGATGAACTTGCTCTCCAGATCCGCCTCGTTCGCGATCGCACCGACGATGTTGCCCGGCTTCACCCCGTGGCGATGACCGACCTCGATCCGATACGTCTCCATGCCCTCGGAAGGCGCCTGGCGCGGACCGACGTCGCGCTTCTCGCGCGGCGCACGCTCCGGACGATCCCCGCGCTCGAACGCAGGACGCTGCGGACGCTCGCCGCGCTCCCCGCGATCGAACGCAGGCCGCTCCTCGCGCGCCGCACGCGCCTTCTCCGGCGCGAGCAACAACGGCGAACGCCCCTGCACCATCTTCGCCAACGCCGCTGCGATATCGCCAACCGGGATATCGTGCTCACGCTGGTACTTCAGGATCAGGTCGCGGAACAAATCGAGCTCGTTCCCCTCGACCTTCAACGCATCGGTGATGCGATCGAGGAACTTCGCGACACGCTTGTCGTTCACCGCCTCGACGCTCGGCAACTGCATTTCTTCGATCGGCTGCCGCGTCGCGCGCTCGATCGAGCGCAACATGCCCTTCTCGCGCGGCGTCACGAACAGGATCGCGTCACCGCTGCGCCCGGCACGTCCCGTGCGACCAATGCGGTGCACGTAGCTTTCCGTGTCGTACGGAATGTCGTAATTCAGCACATGGCTGATGCGCTCGACGTCCAGGCCGCGCGCGGCGACGTCGGTCGCGACGAGCACATCGAGATCGCCGTCCTTCAACCGCTGGATCGTGCGCTCGCGGATCTTCTGATCGACGTCGCCGTTGATCGCGGCGGCGGCCAGGCCACGCGCGGCCAGCTTCTCCGCGAGTTCCTCGGTCGCCATCTTGGTGCGCGCGAACACGATCATCGCGTCGTACTTCTCGGCTTCCAGGATGCGCGTCAACGCATCGAGCTTGTGCATGCCGGCGACGAACCAATAGCGTTGGCGGATGTTCGCCGCGGTGCTGGTTTTCGAGGCGATGGTGACCTCGACCGGGTCGCGCAGGTAGGTCTGCGCGATGCGACGCACCTGCGAGGGCATCGTCGCGGAGAACAGTGCGATGCGGCGGCCGGGCGGCGTCTTCTTCAGCACCGCCTCGACATCGTCGATGAAGCCCATGCGCAACATCTCGTCGGCTTCGTCGAGCACGAGCGACTTGAGGTTCGACAGATCGAGCGTGCCCTTGTCCAGGTGGTCGATCACGCGGCCCGGCGTGCCGACGACGACATGCACGCCACGGCGTAGCGCCGACAACTGCGGCTGGTAGCTCTGGCCGCCGTAGATCGGCAGGACATGGAAGCCCGGCAACTTGGCAGCGTATTTCTGGAAGGCCTCGGCAACCTGGATCGCCAGCTCGCGCGTCGGCGCCAGCACCAGGGCCTGCGGCTTGGTCTGGGTGAGATCGACCTGCGCCAGGATCGGCAGCGCGAAGGCCGCCGTCTTGCCGGTGCCGGTCTGGGCCTGGCCCAGCACGTCGCGGCCTTGCAGCAGCGCGGGGATCGTGGCCGCCTGGATCGGCGAGGGAGACTCATAACCGACAGCATCCACCGCCGCCATCACGGCGGGAGGCAGGCCGAGATCGGCGAATCGCAGGGACGGGGCGGCTTCGCCGGCAGGGGTCGACATGGGCACTCCGGCCTCAACGGGGGGCGCTATTGTGCGCCCTTGGCCGTGACAGCGCCTTCCCCATCTTCAGGACCCCCATGCAACGCCTCGAATTCACCCTGGATGCCCACGATTTCGCCGAACTGCACCAACTGCTGAAACTCGTCGGGGTGGTCGACAGCGGCGGCGCGGGGAAACACCTGGTCGCCGAAGGCGCCGTCCAGGTCGATGGGGTCGTGGAGCTGCGCAAGAGCTGCAAGATCCGCGCGGGGTCGCGCGTGGTGGTCGGCGACGTCGGGATCGACGTCGTCGCCTGATTACTGGATCAGGGTCGCCCGCAGGAACGCCTCGCGCGAAATGCGGTAATCCGCACTCCCGCCCGGCATGCGCGCACGCACGTGCGCTTCGTTGGCGTCGACGGAAATCAGCAATGCCGTGCGCGGTGCGTTGTGCATCGTGAACACCTGCAGCATGTGGCCCTGCATCGCGGGCAGATCGTCCCATTCCAACCGGCCGCCCGGCGCCATTGCCGGCGTTGCGGTCGGCAAGGACGAAGCATATTGCGGCTGCGCGTGCGCGGCCGCATCGCTCGCCACCGGCGAGGCGAGGATCGCCGACTTCGACGTCGACACGCTCCCGACCGACGGCACCGTGCCGCCGTTTTCCTTCGTCATCGCCGCGAACGTGGCGCCGTCCCCTGCGTCGAGCGGGCGTGGCGCCGTGCCGCTGAATTGCACGTCGCCTTGCTGGCTGCCGTGTTCGAGCCGGGCGGACAGGCGCAACAACGCGCTGCCGTTGCGCCGCGCCTGTGCACGCTCGCTGCTGTGGAGCGGCGTGGCATAAGTGCCGCCGAACGCAAGCTGACCGCCATTGGCGGCGAAATCGCGATAGGCCGCGACCGTCCGCGCGTCCGCCTGCAGCCCGCGCGTTTCCAGCAAGCGCTGCACCGACATCACGTGGCGCGACACGAACGTCGCTTCATCGATCCCGTCCTGCCGCGCGCAGAACGCATTGCGCGCGCGCACGAAGCCCTGGTCGCTGACGTCCCAACGCTCCGAAACGGTCGATGTAGCCGCCTGCGCCATCGCCAACAGGCTCGTCGGCGCCGCGAGCGTCTCGACGCGGTCGTATTGCAGCCGCGAAGCGCCCGGCGTGTTGAGCACCAGGCGCGTGTCCACGCGGCTGTCCGCTTCGCGCAGCGAGATGTCGAACGTCGCGGGGCCGGCCTGCAGGCCCATGGTGTCCAGTTCCTCGCGCACGAAGAAGGCGTGGCGCGAACAGCCTTCGCTTTCGAAGGGCGAGGCGCTCATCGCGCCGATCGGCCCGAGCGTGCCGAGCGAAGGATCGAACCCCGCGCGGGTGGTGAACCCTTCGAAGGCGATGTGCCATTCGTCGAGTTGCGCTTTGTCGAGTTTGGGGTCGAGCAGGTTGCGGACGTAGAACATCCAGCCGCCCGGCGCGTGCACGCGCATGCGTTCGAAGCGCAGCGTGTTGGTGTCGCCGGCCCAGGTCTCGGACGTCGTATCGGGCGCGAGGGTGGGCGTGCTCAGGTAGACGGCGACGTCGTTGACGACCACGTCGCCGTTGGGGTCGAACCAGACCCGGCCCATCGTCGTGTCCCCGGCGCCGGTGAATACCAGCGAGAGGCTGCGTGCCGCGAATTGCTGCGCCTGCGCGTGCACGAGCCATCCGGCGCCGCCGAGTGCGAGCAAACCCGTGAGCAGGATCCAGCGCCCGCGTCCGGCGCGCGCGCTCTTGTTCGTCTTGCGCCCCATCGATCGTCCCCCGTTCCCCCCGGAACGGGGCACACGCTAGCACCTATTCACGGTGCTTGGCGGGCGTGGCTTCCGATTCCTTCACATCCTCAGCCTTGGTCGCGACTTCCAACGCCTTGTCTTCGGCGTCCTTGTCCACCGCGCCTTCGACCGGCTTGGCGTCGAGCGCCGCGAGCGGGCTGTCGGCCGGGCATTTGTCGTCGGGGAACCCGAACTTCGGCCGCAGCGCGCGGCCACAGTCGTTGATCGCGTCGACGCCGGTGTCGAGCGTGGCGCACTTTTGCTCGTACGTTCGATAGAAGCCGTCGAGCCGGCGGGCGAAGTCCAGGCCGCAGCGGCGCACGAGGCGGATGCGGTCCAGGTCTTCCTGCGCGGCGTTGCGCCCGGTGAGGCCGAACTCGCTCAGTTCGTCCTGCGTGAGCAGGCGCAGGCTGCGGTTGGGCACCGTCATCATGAAGTCGGCGACCGCCACGCCCGCGCCGTTGCGCTGCAGGTAATCCTTCATCGCTTCGTGCACTTCGTGCAGCTCGGCGCTCAACTCCGCGCGCGAAGAGGCTTCGGACTGGATGCGGATGATGCGGTGGATGCCAACCGCCCCGGAGATCACGCGGTCGTCCCCGCCGGCGAGCAACAGCACGCACGCGCTGTGGCACACCGCGTTTTCGCGCACCCAGATGGTCCAGCCGCCTTCGGCCATGATGTCGCCGGCGCGGATCGCGTCTTCGACCTGGCCGCCGCTGGAATCGATGTCGAGGATGCGCTGCGGGATGTCCATGCGCGCGGCCATGTTTCCGACGCGCTCGATCAGGTTGGTGAAATCCCCGGCGACGCGGCCGCGATAACGCAGGCGCACCACGCCCGCGTCCTTGCACGGCAGCATCGCGTCGAGCACGGAGAAGAACGACAGGTCGGAGAAGGTCTCGCCGTCGCCCTGTTCGACGTACTCGGTGCTGCAACTGATCGATGCGGTGCCCGACTCCAGCTTCGCTTCGGGCCACTCGGTCGTGCTGGCGATGTTCGCCTTCTTCTTCGGGGGCGGCGGGGGATCGACGGACACCGCGCCGAAATCCGCACTGTTGTCGGCGCTGGTCTGCGTGTTCGGCGTCTTCGGCGACCCGGCTTGCTCGGCCGTACAGCCCGCCACCACCAGGGCGGCGGCGAGGACGGCGGAAAACAAGGCGGGCCAGGTCAGGCGCATGACGGACTGCAACACGGGAAATGTTGCGGCCCAGTGTAGGCGTTGGGCGCCGCCGCGGATCGAATCGGGAGTGAACCGCGGGAAGAATTGTCCGTTCCGGAACCGGGCATGCGTTGCCCCGGAGGTCATCCGCCGCCGGAGCGCGTTCATGGACCTCACCCGCCGTCGCTTCCTCGCCGCGCCCGTCGCCCTCACGGGCACGCTGGCCGCCGGCTCCCTGCTTGCGGCACTGGAGGCGGGAAGCAAGCCCCTGCCCGATCTGTCGACCTGGGGCGCGGTGCGCGCGCAGTTCGCGCTCGACCCGGCCTGGGCGCATTTCGCCACGTTCTTCATCGCCAGCCATCCGGCGCCCGTGCGCGATGCGATCGAGACCTGGCGCAGCGCGATGGACCGCGACCCGTTCCACGTCATCGAACACGGCATGTTCGAAGAGGAGTCGGCGAACGTGCCCCTCAAGGTGCAATCGGCGATCGCCAGGTACATCGGCGGCCGCGCGGAGGATGTCGCGCTGACGCGCTCGACGACCGAAGGCCTTGCGCTGATCTACCACGGCCTGCCGCTGAAGGCCGGCGACGAAGTCGTCGTCACCACGCACGATCACTACTCGCACCACGAAGCGATCCGCCTGGCGAACGAACGCAGCGGCGCGAGCGCGCGCAGGATCAAGCTGTACGACGATGCCAAGGATGCGAGCGTCGACAGTCTGGTGTCGAACCTGCTCGCCGGCATCGGGCCGAAGACGCGCGTGGTCGGATTGACGTGGGTGCATTCGAGCACCGGCATGCGGTTGCCGATCCGAGAGATGGCGCAGGCCTTGAAGGCGAAGCATCCCGACGTGCTGCTCGTGATGGACGGCGTGCACGGCATCGGCGCGGTCGATGAATCGCTCGCGATACTCGGGCCGGATTACATCACGGCCGGCACGCACAAGTGGATGTTCGCGCCGCGCGGCACCGGCCTGTTGTGGTCCAACGCCGAAGGATGGGCACGCCTGCGCCCGACGGTGCCGAACTTCACCGAATGGGAGTCGTACAACGCGTGGGCCGAAGAACGCCCGGTGAATGGCCCGACCAATGCATCACGTGTCGCGCCCGGCGGCTTCCATGCGTTCGAACATCAATGGGCGGCGTCGGCGGCGTTCGAAATGCACGAGGCGATGGGCCGCGCGCGCGTGGCCAACCGCATCGCCGAACTCAACACGCGCATCAAGCAACAACTTGCCGGACACCCGAAGATCCACGTGCATACGCCGCAAACGCCGGCGTTGTCGGCCGGCCTGGTCGCGTTCGAAATCGACGGGATGAAGCCGGAAGACATCGTCAAGCGGCTGCGCGAGCAGAAGGTCGTCGCGAGTACGAGCCCGTATGCCGTCACGTACGCGAGGCTCGCGGGGAGCCTCGCTAACACACCCGAAGAAGTGGACCGCGCAACGCAGGCGGTGATTCGCCTGGCGGGTTGAGCGTCAGGCGACCCAGCGGCCGTTGCGCAGGCCGGCGAGGAGTGTCAACGCGTCGGGCTCGGCCTGCGATTCGATCACGAGCGCAGGCTTGATGCGCGTTGGCGGCGAGAGCAGCCAGTCGAGCGCTTCGGTCGTGGTGGTGAAGCGGCGGAAACGGAAATCGCGCGCTTGCGCCAGGCGTTCGACCGCCAGGTTGATGCGCGCGTTGTCCGGATACAGGTACGCGATGCGGCAGCCCTTGAGCTTGCGCTCGGTGGAAAGGCGGCGCGCGAACGCGGCACTGGTTTCCAGCGAATCGTTCGCGCAACTGGCACCGATCATGTCGACGAGGATGCGATACGGCCGTCCCTCTTCGATCTGTGCGATGACTTCATCGAGCGCGGCCTGGCGTTCTTCCACCCAGACCAGGCCCCAAAGCGTTAACACGGTCAGTCCCAGGTACTGGTTGACCTCGACTTCGTGCGGCATGGCAAAACCCCTGCAGGCGCACCACCCACCCCCTGCAGGCGATCGCGCCGGCATAGTGTCCCGTTCGATTTGCGTGGATGCGTCGAAGCGTGTCCCGTGACTTTGTACATTCGTGCACTGGCGCACGTTTTGCCACGGCAACTGTGCGCGCACGCACGCTTTGGGCTGAATGGATTCATGTCCTACCGGTAGCGCTCGGTTGAGCGCCGGTGGCGGTGCGCGAAACCCTGCGCGCGCGACTGCACTCAGTGCGCGGGGTCGGCCTCTTTTTCGGCGACCTGCTGCATCAGGCACTCGCCCGCAGGCGTGAGGCTGATGCCCTGCTCGCTGACGTCGACCAGGCCCGACTCGGACAACGCCTGCACGATGAACGGAAAGATGGGTTCTTTCCGCTCCAGGGCGTCGAGGATGAAGAGATATTCGTAATCGGTCGGCGACATGGAAAATGGATCGTCGGCTGCTGCTGGGGTGGAATCCTAGGAATCGCGCGGTGATAGCGAAGTGAGAAAAAAGCGACGTAAGCGACTGATATTCAGCCTGAACACGCGTTTTCGCGAATCCGGATGCCGACTGAATGGCATAAGCGCCGCGTCAACTGCGACAAGCGGCAGGCGTTACCGGAACCACGCGCGGCGCCCCTGCCGTGCACGACGGAGTCCAGATGAAGATCCATGCCCTCGCCGCGGCGCTGCTCCTGCTGCCCGCGCTGTCTTTTGCACAAACGCCCGCGGGCACCGCCGGCGCCCATCGCGGCATGCACCACGGCGGCCTCGAACGTCTCGACACCGACAACGACGGCCGCATCAGCCGCACCGAATTCGATGCCGGCCGCGCCCAACGCGACGCCACGCGCGCGCAGCATCCCGAGCGCGCCGCGCGTGCGGGAAAGCGCAAGCATGACGAACCGGCCTTCGCCGCGCTCGACGCCAACCGCGACGGTTACATCGTCCGTTCCGAAGCGACTGCGTACCACGAGCGCATGCGCCCGCTGCGCGAGGCGGAGCGCCGTGCCGAGTTCGATGCGCGCTTCAAGGAAGCCGATCTGAATCGCGATGGCAAACTCGGCCGCGTCGAAGTGCAGGACAAGATGCCGCGCATGGCCGACCGCTTCGCGTGGCTCGACGAGAATCGCGACGGTTTCCTGTCGCGTGCCGAGCTTGAAGCGGGCCATTCGCGCCGCTGATGGCGTTCAACGCAGCGCGGGCGTGAACACGTCCGTGCTGCCATCGTGTTCGCCCGGTGGCACGTGGATCAAGCGTGCCAACAATGGATACACATCGACGTTGTCGAACACCGGCAACCGCACGCCCGGCACGAATGCCGGGCCCTGCGCGATGAACAACGCGCGCATCGAAGGCAACGCTGGATCGTAGCCGTGCGAACCGCGCGGATGCGCGGGACGCCTGGCGACTGCGTCGCGCAGGATCGCGTCCCAGCCTTCGTCCATCTGGCACACGATGGGCGGCACGCGCGGATGCGTGCCGAATTTCCACCGTGGCGGCAGTTGCGACTTGCGCCAACATTCGGCGTGGCCGTGGCGGCCGAGCAATGCGCGCTCCGCAGCGTCCGCATGCCCGCGTTGTGGCGCGAAGCCGACGACCTGCCCGGTCGACACCACGCCTGCGTCCCGCGGATCGACCATGTCCTCGATCGAGACAACATGCCCCGGCGCCACTTCTGCCATGCCGTGATCGGAGACGATCACCAGGTTGACGCGATCCCGCAGGCCGTTCGCCTGCAAACCATCGAGCAGGCGGCCGATCGACGCATCGATCCGCGCGAACGACTCCAGCATCTGCGGCGAATCGGGGCCGTAGTCGTGCCCGGTCTTGTCGAGCCGTTCGAAGTACAGCGTCGCCAGGCGGATGCGCGGCGCGGGTTCGGCGAGCCACGCGACGACCTGGTCGACACGCGCGTCGTCGGGGAATGCGCTGTCGTACGCGCGCCAATGCGTGGGGCGCACGCCGCGAATCGGCGCCTGCGAGCCGGGCCAGAACATCGTCGCCGTCGCCAGTCCGTGTTTTTCCGCCGTCACCCAGATCGGTTCGGCACCGTTCCACCAGCGTGCGTCGCTTGCGTTGTCTTCGTTGGCCGCCCGGAACTCGCCCAGCCGTGCATCGTGCATCGTGTTGTGCACCAGACCGTGGCGATCCGGGCGCAGGCCGGTGACCAGCGTGTAGTGGTTCGGGAACGTCAGCGAGGGATAGGACGGGCGCATGCCGTCGGCGCGGACCCCTGCGTTCGCGATTCGCACCAGGTTGGGCGTCACGCCGCGATCCAGGTAATCGGCGCGAAACGCGTCGATCGAGACCAGCAGCACGGGCGGCGCGTCCCCCGGCCGGGTGGCGGCGCAGGACGCGAGTCCGAAGCTCAGCAGCAGGGCGAGCGCGGCCCGGAACAGGATCCCCATCGCGCGATGATACGGCGGGCCCGCGTCGACCCCGTGACCGCAATCGCATGACTTAAGTCGCTGGCCTGCAGCCACCGGCAGGCGCAAGGTGGCGACTTTCGCCCACCATGGAGTCGGTCATGCGCATCGCCCTCGTTGTCGGAATCCTTGCCGGCCTGCCTGTCTCCTCGCCGGTGTTGGCGCAGGAAGCCGCGAGGTCGCCGACCTTCAGCAAGGCCGAATGCGCGGTCTGGGCGCGCGAACTCGCGTTCGCCGACAGCGTCAAGGCGCACGATGCGAAAGCCTTCGCCGATTTCGTCAACACCGGCGCGGTGTTCGGCGTGGGCTCGGGCGCCCCGGTGCGCGGCCGCGCCGCGGTGGTGAAGGATTGGGCGGGCATCGTCGATGGCTCGGCGCTCGTGTTGTCGTGGTATCCCACGGCCGTCGCCATCGGCGGCGAGGGCGACATCGCGTATTCGACCGGCCGCGCCCTGCTCGAATCGCCCGCCGGCAAGACGCCCCGGCGCGTTTCGCTCTCCACCTTCGTCTCGACCTGGCATCGCGACAGCGACGGCACCTGGCGCGTGCTGCTCGATGGCGGTGCTGCGCCCAGGCCCGCCACCGATGCCGAAGTCGCCGACTTCCGTGCCGGGCGCAAGACCTGCCCGCAGGGCTGAGGGATAATCGCGGGTCCCCACGCGCCGGAGCGCTCGATGTCGACCCGCAAGGATTACAGCCGCACGATTCGCGCCCCGCGCGGCAGCCAGTTGTCCTGCCCGTCCTGGCTGTCGGAGGCGCCGTTCCGCATGCTGCAGAACAACCTCGACCCCGAAGTGGCCGAGAATCCCGCCGAACTCGTGGTCTATGGCGGCATCGGCCGTGCGGCGCGCGATTGGGAATGCTTCGACGCGATCCTCGCGGCGCTGAAAACCCTGCGCGACGACGAAACCCTGTTGATCCAGTCGGGCAAGCCCGTCGGCGTCTTCCCGACGCACGCTGATGCCCCGCGCGTGCTGCTCGCAAATTCCAACCTGGTGCCGCATTGGGCAACGTGGGAACACTTCAACGAGCTCGATAAGAAGGGCCTGATGATGTACGGCCAGATGACGGCCGGCTCGTGGATCTACATCGGGTCGCAGGGCATCGTGCAGGGCACGTACGAGACCTTCGTCGAGATGGGCCGCCAGCATTACGACGGCGACCTCACCGGCAAGTGGATCCTGACCGCTGGCCTCGGCGGCATGGGCGGCGCGCAACCGCTGGCCGCCTCGCTCGCCGGTGCGAGCTCGCTCAACATCGAGTGCCAGCAGTCGCGCATCGACATGCGCCTGCGCACGCGCTACGTCGACGAACAGGCGACCGATCTCGACGACGCACTCGCACGCATCGAGAAGTACACGGCTGCCGGTATTGCGAAGTCGATCGCGCTGCTCGGCAACGCCGCGGAAATCCTGCCCGAACTCGTGCGACGCGGCGTGCGCCCGGATGCGGTGACCGACCAGACGTCCGCGCACGATCCGGTGCATGGCTACCTGCCGATCGGCTGGACGGTCGAGCAGTGGCTGCGCATGCAGAGCGAAGATCCGGGCCGCGTCCGTGATGCCGCGAAGAAATCGATGCGCGTGCACGTCGAAGCGATGCTCGCCTTCGAAGACATGGGCATCCCCGTGTTCGACTACGGCAACAACATCCGCCAGATGGCGAAGGACGAAGGCTGCGCGAACGCGTTCGACTTCCCGGGTTTCGTGCCGGCGTACGTGCGCCCGCTGTTCTGTCGCGGCATCGGCCCGTTCCGCTGGGTCGCGCTCTCCGGCGATCCGGAAGACATCTACAAGACCGACGCGAAGGTCAAGGAACTCATTCCCGACGACGCGCACCTGCACCGCTGGCTCGACATGGCGAAGGAGCGCATCAGCTTCCAGGGCCTGCCCGCGCGCATCTGCTGGGTCGGCCTGGGCCTGCGCCACAAGCTCGGGCTCGCCTTCAACGCAATGGTGCGCAACGGTGAACTCAGTGCGCCGATCGTGATCGGCCGCGATCACCTGGACAGCGGCAGCGTGGCTTCGCCCAACCGCGAAACCGAAGCGATGCGCGACGGCAGCGACGCCGTCAGCGACTGGCCGCTGCTCAACGCGATGCTCAACGTCGCCGGTGGCGCGACGTGGGTGTCGCTGCACCACGGTGGCGGCGTGGGCATGGGCTACTCGCAGCACTCGGGCGTCGTGATCGTGTGCGATGGCAGCGAAGCCGCCGACCAGCGCATCGCACGCGTGTTGTGGAACGACCCCGGCACCGGCGTGATGCGCCACGCCGATGCCGGTTACGAGATCGCGAAGCAATGCGCCAGGGAACAGGGCCTGAAGCTGCCGATGGTTTGAGCGTGCACGGCGCGCGAGGAGTTCGACATGGCTGACGACGCGACGCTGCCTGCCGGCCAGGAAGAAGGCCAGGCCCGGGCGCATTCCGACAACACGGGCTTCCGCACGACACTCGACATCGGTGGGCATCCGCTGCTGGCGGATGAACCGGTCTCCGTCGGCGGCACGAACGCGGGTCCCTCGCCCTACGGCTTGCTGTCCGGCGCGCTCGCGGCGTGCACGACGATGACCTTGCACGCCTACGCGAAGGCGAAGCACCTGGCGGTGACCGACATCCGCGTGCACGTGCGACACGACAAGGTGCATGAGGTCGACTGCGAGAATTGCGAACTGGACCCGAATGCGAAAGTCGATTGCCTTTCGCGCACGGTCTGGATCGAAGGCGACATCGACGAGAAGGTGCGCGCACGCATGATGCAGATCGCCGACAAGTGCCCGGTCCACCGGACCTTGCACAGCCAGATCCGGATCGTCACGAAGGCGGGATGAGGGGCAGCGCGGGCAAGCGCGCGCGTTCGGTCGCACGCAAGTAAGCCGCTTCCTCTTCCGGCATGGGCTGGCGCCAGCCCAGGGCCTCCGCTTTCGCGAACCATGCAGCGTTTGCCGCGCTGCGTTCGCGGTATTCGGCGTGTCGCGCGCCTGGTACGTCGGCCGGATCGGGCCATCGATCGTGGAAGTCGCGATCGAGGATGCGGCCGTGGAGGGAGCCCAGGCGCACCATCGCGTCGACATCCTTCGGATCGATCTGCAGCATGCGTTCGGCGATCGCGATGGCGTCTTCGAACGCGCCACGCCGTTCCAGGGCTGCCGCGACGTCGGCGGAGAGCGCCGCGATCTCCTCTTCCCGCGTGAGTGGTCGCAGGTACACGCCGTGGGCCAGGGCGCGTTCGGAAATGCCGGTGTCGCGCACGTATCCCGCGTCCGACTTCAATCCGCCGCCCGTCGCTTCGAGGTTGAGCCACGTGCCGTCCTCATTGCGCACCTTTGCGAACAAATGGTGCGGGGCCTTGGCGAGCGCGACCGTCAGCCCGAGCCGCCGCCCGAGGATCGCGAACAGCACCGGCATCGTGACGCAGTTGCCGCGCCGCGCTTCCAGATATGTCGAGAGCAAGCGATTGCGTGGCACCCGCGCGAAGGGATCGTCGAAGTCGTACGCGAACGGGCGATGCGCGTTCCATGGGCCGGCGACGTGCAATACACGCAGCAACCCGTCGACCCGCGCACGGACCGAAGCGTCCACGCCGACCTCCACGACGACGACGCGCTCCATCTCCTCCACCGCGCGCAGCACCGACGCGACATCGACGGTGCCGTCGACCATCGCATCGAGCGCGACCTTCGTCCGGGCCAGGCCTACGTCGTCGATCAGCAATGCATCGACACGCCCCACCATCGCGCCGGCAGGCGTCGCAAACCAGAACAACAGGAGCAGCAGCAATCGCATGCCCGCAGACTAACCACTGCGCGCGATCGCATTGCCGACGGAGTTGGCGAGCAGACGCTTCTGCAGCGTCTTGCGCCCGCGTCTCGCCTCACGGACGCCGTGTGCGCACGCTCAGGCGAGCACGATGTCCCAACCGAACAGCAACTCGCTCGAGGCCATGTCGTCGGTCGGCGGGAGCAACGTCGCCACCGCGGCGCTGCCGTTCGCACCCAGCGCGCTGAAGATGCGATCGCCCTTGTTGAGCGCTTCGCCGGGGAAATACATCTGCGTCACCAGGTGCGTGCGTTTGCCTGCGACGTCGAAATGGATGTGCGGCGTTCGCACCGCGACCGGATTCATCGGGTTCATCGGGTACGCGCCGGGCTTGATGGTCTTGAAGCGGTAACGTCCGTCCGCATCGGTGATCAAGCGCGCATAGCCCTGGAAGTTCGGGTCCAGTGGCGCAGGGTTGACGTCGCGCGGATGGGCATAGCGCCCATGCGTGTTCGCCTGCCAGATCTCGATCACCGCGCCGCGGATGGGCTTGCCGTCCACGTCGAGCACGCGACCGGCCACCTGGATGATGTGTCCTTCCGCAGGGGCTTTCGCGCCCTTGACGAGCGTGAGGTCCGCGTCGCGCTCCAGGGGCAGTGGCTCTGGGCGAAATGGACCCGCCGTCTGTGCGGGCGTGGCCGCAAGCGCGGCGATGGCCGTCCGCCAGGGCGATGCCAGCGCGAGGACGCCGGCGCCGCCGAGTTGTCGAAGCAGACGTCGACGCGTTTGGATCCTGGCCATGTCGCCTCCGCATGCGCGAGCACCACTGGAACCAACGCGAGGGATCGCGCTCGGCGGTCGCCGACGATCATGTGGATCCGGGTGGCGACGCCACGGCTTCCTGGACCGCAGCCTCCGTCAACGTCGGTCGTGCGGCGTCCTTGCGCACTTCCGCGACGATCGTCGGTATCGCCGCCGGAGCGATCAACCCCAATGTCGCAGCGTGTTCGGCGATGGCGACGCTATCCTTCGCGCGCAACATCGGTACCTTGGTTCCGGCGACCGTCCCGATCCAGGCGTCGACGCCGACATCCAGTGGGCTGTCGGCATCGGGATCGACATCGCGGATGTAGATCGCGGCGATGCGGTCGCCGAATTCCTGCGCCGCTTGCGCGTACAACTCCGCGTCCGCCTGGCCCGAGTCGCCCAACAACACCCAGCGCAATTGCGGGTTGCGCGCGATCAGGGTGCGGGCACGCTCGAGCTTGTGCCCATGCCCCGGCGTCTTGATGAACTTGCCGGTGTCGGTGCCGATGTCGCGCAGGAAGATCGGGCCGGCGGGGATCGCGTTGAGTTCGAGGAAGTCCTCGAGCAGGTCGTACAGATTCCACGGCGAGCTGGAGACATAGAACAGCGGGTTCGTCTCCGCCTGCAATGCCGCGTACAACTTCGCCACGCCGAGCAGCGGCTTGCGCGTGCGCGCGTTGCCGAGGAAGGTGAGCTGCGCGGCGATCTTCCAATCGGTGATGCTGCTTTGCAGGATGGTGTCGTCGATGTCGGAGATGATGCCGAAGCGCGCCGATGGCAGCACTTGCAGGACGGGCTGCGCAGTGTCGAGCGTGCCGTCCTGCAATGCGACGCGTGCTTCCGACCACAACGTGTCGCTTGCCGGGGCCGTCGGTACGAAACTTGCGGCGTAGTAGCCCTCCTGGTCCGTCACCGTGTCCTGGCGCATCTCGCGGAACGTGGCCGCGATCGGCACGCGCGGCACTTCATCGGTATCGAAGCGCCGATACGTGTTGAGCAGGTTGTCCCACCAATCGTCGCGTTCGCCCGGCCCGCCGAGCGGTTTCTGCGCGAGCACGCGGCCGAGCAGCTCGACGCCCCGTGCATCGGCGAATCCGCGATACGCGGCGATGTGCTGCGGCCGATGCCGCCCGAAACGCGTGTTCAAACGATCGAAGGCGGCGTCGACCCAATCGTCGCCGCGTATGATCGCGCTCTCGAACACGCGTCGCGAACGCGTGCGCCAACCGGTCTTCGCCCTGGAATCGCCTTGCGTCACGCCAGCAGCGTATGCATCGCCGCCTTGAACCGCGTGAAGATCGCCTCGCGCCCGCGGTGCCTGCCTTCATGCACGACTTGCTTGCCGGCGACATGCACTTCGCGAATGTGCGGCGCGTTGCCGGCGAACAGCCAGCGATCGATCGCATCGTCCGTGGTGGCGCCGATGAACTGCGGTGCGTCGCGATCGAGCACCAGCCAATCGGCGCAGGCGCCGTTGTAGAAGCAGCCGACCGCGTGGCCGGTCGAGGGCTCCGCGCTCGCCAGCGCATCGTGCAGCAATGATTCGCCGGCGCTCGTCGTCGTGGTGCCGACGGAGACATTGCGGTGGTGCGTGACCAGGCGCTGCCCGTATTCCAACCAGCGCAGCTCTTCCACCGGCGACACGGACACGTGCGAATCCGAGCCGATGCCCCACGAGCCCCCGGCCTCGAGGAAGGCGCGCAACGGAAACAGGCCGTCGCCGAGGTTGGCTTCGGTCGTCGGGCAGATGGCCACCGTTGCGCCGCTGCGCGCGACGCCTTCGATTTCCGCTTGCGCCATGTGGGTTGCGTGGACGAGGGTCCAGTTGCGATTGACGTTCGCGTTCGCGAGGAGCCATTCGACAGGGCGCGCGCCGCGCAATGCCACGCAGTCGACGACTTCAGGCAGTTGCTCGGCGATGTGGATGTGCACCGGGGTCTCGTCGGGAAGTTGCTCGATCACCAGCTGCATCGCGTCCGGCGGTACGGCACGCAGGCTGTGCAACGCGATGCCCACGCGCAGGGTTTGATCCTGCTCGCCATGCAGGGTTTCGAACAGGCGGACGAACCCATCCAGGTCATTGCCGAAGCGCTTCTGGCGTTGCGTGAGCGCGCGGCCGTCGAAGCCGCCGGTCATGTACAACACAGGGAGCAACGTGAGGCGGATCCCGGTTTCGCGCGCGGCGGCGATCAGCGCGTGCGACATCGCGGCCGGATCGGTATACGGGCGGCCATCGGGCGATTGATGGAGGTAGTGGAACTCGCAGACCGTCGTGTAACCGGCTTCGAGCATTTCGACATACAACTGCGCGGCGACGGCCTGCAGCGTGTCGGGCGAGAAACGCGCGGCGAAGCGGTACATCGTCTCCCGCCAGGTCCAGAACGAATCCTGCGGGTGGGTCTGTCGCTCGGCCTGCCCCGCCATCGCACGCTGGAACGCGTGCGAATGCAGGTTCGCCAGGCCGGGCACCACCCACGCCGCGCCTTCGCTGGGTTGCGCGCCGGTGCATTCGACGATGCGCCCCGCGTCGTGGGTAAAGCCGGCGTCGATGCGCCAGCCGCCGGGGGTCCAGAGGCGTTCCGCGTGCAGGGTCTCCATGCAGGCATTCTCGCCCCGCGGCCGTGACCCTACAATCCACGGGGATGCCCGACGCCAACCTCCCCTTCGACGGCCTGCTCCTCGGCGCCGACCTTGCGACGCTCTCCGGCCCCGCGGGCTACGGCGAGATCAGCGATGGCGCGCTCGCGTGGAAGGATGGCGTGCTGGCATTCGTCGGGCCGCGCGCGGAACTGCCGGGTTCGCCCGACGCACTCGCGCGCGAGGTGATCCGTGCGTCGGGTTGGGTCACGCCGGCATTGGTCGATGCGCATACGCACCTGGTGTTCGCGGGCGATCGCGCGCGCGAGTTCGAAATGCGGTTGCAGGGCGCGACGTACGAAGAGATCGCTCGCGCGGGTGGCGGGATCATTTCGACCGTGCGTGCGGTGCGCGAGGCCGATGAGGCTGCGTTGCTCGAACAGTCGCTGCCGCGCGCGCAGGCCTTGTTGCGCGACGGCGTGGCGACGCTGGAAATCAAGTCGGGATATGGACTGGATTTCGAAAGCGAGCGCCGCATGCTGCGTGTTGCGCGCGAGATCGGCAGGACGCTCGGCATCACCGTGCGCACGACCTACCTGGCGGCGCACGCACTTCCGCCGGAGTTCAAGGACAACGCCGACGGATACATCGAGGCCGTGTGCGCCTGGCTGCCGGACCTCCATGCCGAAGACCTCGTCGATGCCGTGGACGCCTTCTGCGAACGCATTGCGTTCACGCCCGCGCAGACGCGGCGTGTCTTCGAATCGGCACGGGCGCTGGGCCTTCCGGTGAAGCTGCATGCCGACCAGTTGAGCGATCTGGGTGGCGCGCAGTTGTCGGCGGAATTCGGCGGCCTGTCCGCGGACCACGTCGAGCACACCAACGACGCCGGCGTGCGCGCGATGGCGGAAAACGGCACCGTCGCCGTGCTGCTGCCGGGCGCATTCCACGTGTTGCGCGACACGACCTTGCCGCCGCTTGATCTGTTCCGCGCACACGGTGTGCCGATGGCCGTGGCGACCGATTGCAATCCGGGCACGTCCCCCTTGTTGTCGCTGCGCCAGGCGATGCAATTGGCGTGCACGCACTTCCGCCTCACGCCCGAGGAAGCGCTGCGCGGCGCGACGATGCATGGTGCGCGTGCGCTCGGCCTGCACGATCGCGGCCAGTTGCGCGTGGGAATGCGCGCCGACTTCGTCGCCTGGCACGTGCGCCATCCGTCCGAGTTGTGCTATTGGCTCGGCGGGAATCTGGTTCATTCCGTCCACGCAGGCGGTGCCCGCATTGCGTGACCTTGTCTTCGTCCGGGGAGTGCGTTGCATGCGTCGTTACGTTTTGGCCCTTCTTCCGTTGTGCCTGGCCGGTGTCGTGCACGCCGCCGAACCGTCCGCTGCCGCGCGCAAGCTCGCGCAGGACGCGCTCATCGTCGACACGCACATCGATGCACCGGAAAACCTGATCGACAGTTGGAACGACCTGACCGTGCTGGCGCCCAAGCGCGAGTTCGATTACCCGCGCGCGAAGGAAGGCGGCCTCGACGTGCCGTGGATGTCCATTTACACCTCGGCCGAGGAAGACGAAGCCGGAAAGGCGTGGACGATCGCGAACCTGCAGATCGACGCGGTGCGCTCGCTCATCGCGCGCGCGCCCGACAAGTTCGCGCTGCTGCTCTCGCCGAAGGAGGTCGAAAAGAACGTCGGCAAGGTCATGTTGCCGATGGGCATGGAAAACGGCGGCCCGATCGGCGAGGACCTGGGCAAGCTGCAGTTTTTCTTCGACCGAGGCATCCGCTACATCACGCTGTGCCACGGCGCGGACAACCGGATCGCGGACTCGTCGTACGTCGAAACGCACAAGTGGGGCGGGCTGAGCCCGTTCGGCGAAAAGGTGGTCGCCGAAATGAATCGCCTGGGCATCATCGTCGATGTCTCGCATGTCTCCGACGATGCGGTGCGCGACGTGTTGCGTGTCACCGACGTCCCGGTGATCGCGAGCCACTCGGGCTTCCGCCACTTCACGCCGACCTGGCATCGCAACCTGCCCGACGATCTGGCGAAAGCGATCGCGAAGGAAGGCGGCGTGATCCAGGTGTCCTTCGGCACGGTGTTCCTGTCCGACAAGCAGTCGCGCGAGTGGGCGGACAAGCGTGCGCAGATGGCGGCGATGAAGAAGGCCGGCAAGACGTCGGAGGAAATCGACGCGTTCGAAAAGCAGTTCACGAAGGCGCATCCGGCGCCGGTGTTGCACGTGGATGCGGTGCTCGACCAGATCGATTACGGCGTCAAGCTGGTCGGCGTGGACCACATCGGCATCGGTTCGGACTTCGATGGCGTGTCGGGCGAACTGCCCGTCGACCTGAAGTCGGTGAAGGACTATCCGGTGCTCGTCGATGGCTTGCTCAAGCGCGGGTATTCGGAAGCCGATGTCCGGAAGATCCTCGGCGGGAACCTGCTGCGCGCGTGGGGGGAGATCGAGGCGCACGCCGGAAAGCACTGACCACGCCGCGCAAGGCCGGAAAAGCAGAAGCCCCGCAATCGCGGGGCTTCTTCGTTGACGCTTGCGCCGAAGGATTACTCCTTCGAAGCGGTCTTCTTCGCCACGACCTTCTTCGCCGGGGCCTTGGCGGCAGCCGCCGTCTTGGTCGCGGTCTTCTTCACGGCCGGCGCGGCGCCCGTGCCCGTCGCCTTGGTGGCCGCGCTGGAACGCGCGTTGCCGTAGCTCGCGTTGTAACGCTTGCCCTTGGCGGTCTTGCGGTCGCCCTTGCCCATCGTGATGCTCCTGGTATGCGGTATCGAAATCTGCGCGCAGGTTGCGCGCGAGGGCGCAAAGCCTAGCAGATCAATGGACGCAACTGGCGTTGTGGATGTGGACGAGCCGCAGGTTGGCCAGGTGCGCCAGGCCCACGAGCGTGCCGCCGGCGGTCATCACCAGTGCGTGCAAGACCAGGTTGTGATGCACCAGCGGAAGCAGGATGCCGGACCAGAGCGCAGCCAGGCCCGGGATCAGCAGGCCCAACGCGCGGACCCCGCCGTGTCGGCGGTAGCCCCAGAACACGCTGAAGCAGCCGACCAGGGTCGCGAAGGCGATGAACGCCCGCTCGAATCCGTCGTATTTGGCCGACGCGAGCCCAAGCGCCGGCAAGGCCGCGATCGCCAGCGGCAGCAACGCGCAATGCACGGCGCACACCAGCGAACCGGCGGCGCCGAGGCGGTCGAGGAAGCGATGGGAGGCTTGGGCGGGCGACATCGGTGAAACAATATAACATTCCCCAACAAGGGGAACACCCCCGAACGGGGGAGCTCCCTGCCCTGTTCAGCCCCGGCAGGCGCCGCAGATGCCGTGCACTTCCAGCGTCTGGGCCTGCGGCGCGAAGCCCAGCGCGCGCGCCGAGGCGTCGAGCGAAGAGACGATGCTGTCGTCCTCCAGCTCCGTTGCCGAATGACACGCGTCGCAGATCAGGAAGGGCACCGCGTGTGCCTCCCCACCCGGGTGGTGACAACCCACGAAGGCGTTGATCGACGCCAGCTTGTGCACGAACCCGTTTTCGACGAGGAAGTCGAGCGCGCGATACACCGTCGGCGGCGCGGCGCCTTCGTGCGTGGCCTTCATGCGATCGAGCAACTCGTAGGCCTTCATCGGGCGGCCCGCGTCGGCGATCAGCCGCATCGCGGTGGCGCGGATGGGCGTGAGGTTCAGCCCGCGCACCTCGCACGCCCGCTCGACCTCGTGCACGAAGGCGTCGCCATCGTGGACGTGATGCTTGGGGTCGGTGCAGGAAGCGTGGATGCCCATCGTCTTGAATTAGTCCCCGGCAGGCAGCTTTGCAAGGGCCGCGTCGATGCGGGCCAGCGCCTGGTCGCGCCCGGCGAGGTACACGGTATGCGAGATGTCGGGGCTGACCTGCGTGCCGGTGATCGCCACGCGCATCGGCTGCGCGACCTTGCCCATGCCGATGCCGAGCGCTTCTGCGCACGCATGCAGGGCCTGGCTCACGCCCTCGGCGGACCATTGCGCCAGCGCGGCGAGGCGATCGCGCGCGTCGGCGAGCGGCGCACGCGCACCGGCGGTGAGGTGCTTGGCGACGGCGGCATCGTCGTAGGTCGTGAGGGGACCGAACCACACCGCTGCGCGCTCGGCCATGTCCTTCAGGGTCTGCACGCGGTCGCGCATGGCGATGACGATGTCGGCCGGCCTCGGCCCCTGTGCGAGGTCGTACCCGGCCTTGCGCAGGTGCCATTCGAGGTGCTTGCCGACTTCGACCGGATCGTCGGATTTCAGGTACTGCTGGTTGAGCCAGCCCAGCTTCTGCGAATCCAGGCGCGAGGCCTTCGCGTTGACGTCCTTCAGGTCAAACAGCGAAATCAGTTCGGCGATCGAGAAGATCTCCTGGTCGCCATGCGACCAACCCAGGCGCGCGAGGTAATTCAGCAGCGCGTGCGGGAGGTAGCCGGCGTCGCGATACTGCATGACGTCCGCCGCGCCCGTGCGCTTGGACAACTTGGCGCCCTGCTCGTCGAGGATCATCGGCAGGTGCGCGAAATGCGGCACCGGCTTGCCGAGCGCGCGATAGATGTTGATCTGCCGCGGCGTGTTGTTGACGTGGTCGTCGCCGCGCACGACATCGCTGACCTGCATGTCGATGTCGTCGACCACGACCGCGAAGTTGTACGTCGGGTAGCCGTCGGAACGGAAGATCACCAGGTCGTCGAGCTCGCCGTTGGCAATCTCGATGCGTCCCTTGACCTTGTCGTCCCACACGACGGTGCCATCGACGGGGTTCTTGAAGCGGATGACGCGATTGCGGTCGTCGCGGAAGCCCGCATTCGCTTCGCGATACGCGCCGTTGTAACGCGGCTTCTCGCTGGCGGCCATCGCCGCTTCGCGCATCGCCTCGAGTTCTTCCTTCGTCTCATAGGCGTAGTACGCCGTGCCTTCGCGCACCATCTGCTCGGCGACTTCGCGGTAGCGCGCAAGGCGCTGCGTCTGGTAGACCGGGCCCTCGTCGTAATCCAGGCCCAACCATTCCATCGCCTCGAGGATCGCGTCGATCGCCGCCTGCGTGCTGCGCTCCCGGTCGGTGTCTTCCACGCGCAGGATGAAGGCGCCACCGTGGCGGCGCGCCTCCAGCCAGCAATACAGCGCGGTGCGCGCGCCGCCGATGTGGAGGTAACCGGTGGGGCTCGGGGCGAAACGGGTGCGGACGGCCATGGGGGTCGCAGGTGACGAATCGGAAAGTCCGCGATTTTACGCCTCGGCCGCTTAGAATGCCCGCGATGACCACGCTCTTCATTTCCGACCTCCACCTCGACGCCGAACGACCCGCGATGACCGCGTTGTTCGGTGATTTCGTGGAAAGTGAAGCCCGTGGGGCCGATGCGCTCTACATCCTGGGCGATCTGTTCGAGGCGTGGGTGGGCGATGACGATCCTTCGGAGGTCGGCGCGTTCGTGGCCGATCGCCTCGCAGCGCTTGCACGTTCCGGCACGCCGTCGTACTTCATTCGTGGCAATCGCGATTTCCTGCTCGGCGAGGATTACGCGGCGCGTGCGCGCATGCGCATTCTCCCGGATCCCGCCGTCGTGGTGATCGAAGGCACGCCCGCGGTGTTGATGCACGGCGATACCTTGTGCACGGGCGACACGGCCTACCAGGCGTTCCGTGCGCAGACGCGCGATCCGAAGTGGCAGGCGCAATTCCTGTCGCAGTCCTTGGAAAGCCGCATCGCGTTCGCGCAGCAAGCACGCGCTGCGAGCCAGGCGCACCAGTCGGGGTTGCAGCGCGAGGGGTTGATGGAAGCGATCACCGATGTCGCGCCGGCGACGGTCGACGCGGCGATGGGCCGATTCGGGATTCCGCGCCTCATCCACGGGCACACGCATCGGCCGAACGTGCACGACGAGAAGCACGGCACGCGGATCGTGCTCGGCGATTGGTATGAACAGGGTTCGGTGTTGCGCGTGGATCGCGACGGCGCGAAATTGTCCGCGCTGGGCTGAGTTACCGCTTCGATTCGGCGTCGAGTTGCTGCAGCGACGCCAGTTCCTCGTCATCGAAGCCCGCCGCCCTGCGCGCCTTGAGGTTGAACGGGCCATGCAGCACCGGGCGTGCGTATTCGGCGAGCAGCTCGCGGAACATCGCGTGTGGCTCGATGTCGTGCACCTGGCAACACCAGCGATACCAGCGTGAGCCCGCGGCGACGTGCGCGACTTCCTCGCGCAGGATGACGACGAGGATGTCGGCGGTCTTGTCGTCGCCGAGCGAACGGAGTTTGTCGATCATGCCGGGCGTGACGTCGAGTCCGCGCGCTTCGAGCACGCGCGGCACGAGCGCCATGCGCGCCAGTGCATCGTGCGCGGTCTTCTCCGCCATTTCCCACAGGCCGTTGTGCGCATCGAAATCGCCGTAGTCGTGGCCGAACGCCTGCAGGCGTTCGCGCAGCATCGCGAAATGGCGCGCTTCGTCGGCGGCGACGCCCACCCAATCGCGATAGTAGTCGGCGGGGAAATGACGGAAGCGATACACCGCATCCCACGCCAGGTCGATCGCATTGAATTCGATGTGCGCGACGGCGTGGATGAAGGCTGCGCGCCCTTCGTCGCTGCCGAAGCCGCGACGCGGGAGGTCGCGCGGATGCACGAGGCGCGGGCGCTGCGGGCGCCCGGGCATGCGGATCGGATCGGGTTCGCGCTCGTCTTCCAGCGTGGCGAACATGCCGTCGGCGAAATCCGCCGCGGCCTGCGCGGTCAATGCGACTTTGGCCTCGGGCGTGTCCGCGTCGAGGCACGCGCGCGCTGCATCGAACAGCGAGGCCATGGCGTCAGGACGCGATGCGGCGTTTCTTTTTCGCGTCGTCCGAGCGCAACTGGCGGATGCGTTCGAAATAGTCGGGGTCGATGCCCGTCACGTATTCGCCGCTGAAACACGAGCTGTCGAACTTGCGGCCGACATGCTTCGGCCCGGCGACGGCGGTCTCGAGATCGGCGAGGTCCTGGTAGATCAACCAGTCGCAGCCGAGCAATTGTTCGATCTCCGCCTCGGTTCGGCCGTGCGCGACGAGTTCGTCGGTGGAAGGCATGTCGATGCCGTAGACATTCGGATAGCGCACCGGCGGCGCGGCGGAGGCGAGATACACTTTCTTCGCGCCGGCGTCGCGCGCCATCTGCACGATCTGGCGCGAGGTGGTGCCGCGGACGATGGAGTCGTCGACAAGCAGCACGTTGCGGCCCCGGAATTCCAGCGGGATCGGATTGAGCTTGCGACGCACCGACTTCGCGCGCTCGCCCTGCCCCGGCATGATGAAGGTGCGGCCGACGTAGCGGTTCTTGATGAAGCCCTCGCGGTACTTCACGTTGAGCGTGTTCGCGATTTCCAGTGCGGCATCGCGCGAGGTGTCGGGGATCGGGATCACGACGTCGATGTCGTGGTCCGGGCGCAGGCGCAGGATCTTCTCGCCGAGCGTCACGCCCATGCGCATGCGCGCCTTGTGCACCGAGATGTCGTCGATCATCGAGTCGGGGCGTGCGAAGTACACGAACTCGAAGATGCACGGCGTCAGGTCGGACGGCGCGGTCTGTTGCGTGAACAATTCGCCGCGCGCGGTGATCACGACCGCTTCGCCGGGCGCGACGTCGCGCACGCGTTCGAAGCCGAGGATGTCCAGCGCGACCGATTCGGAGGAAACGCAGTATTCGTCGCCGCCGGCGGACGAACGCTTGCCGAGCACCAGCGGGCGGATACCGTGCGGATCGCGAAAGGCGACCAGGCCCAGGCCGAGGACCGCGCACACGACGGCGTAGCCGCCCTTCGCGCGACGGTTCACGCCTTCGACGGCCTTGAACACCGATTGCGGTGTCAGCGCCTTCTGGGTGTCGAGCTCATGCGCGAAGACGTTGAGCAGGACTTCGGAATCGGATTCGGTGTTGACGTTGCGACGGTCCTGTTCGAACACTTCGCGGCGCAGCGCGTCGGTGTTCACGAGGTTGCCGTTGTGCGCCAGCGCGATGCCGTAGGGCGAGTTGACGTAGAAGGGCTGTGATTCGTCCGCGCCTTCGGAACCGGCGGTGGGGTAGCGGCAGTGCGCGATGCCCACGCGGCCTTCGAGCAGCGACATCGATTGCGCGTCGAAGACGTCGCGCACCAAGCCGTTGCCCTTGTGCACGCGCAGCCGGTGGCGGTCGGTGGTGGCGATGCCCGCAGCGTCCTGGCCGCGGTGCTGCAGCACGGTGAGGCCGTCGTAGAGCTGCGCTGCGACTTCCGAGGTTCCGACGATTCCGACGATGCCGCACATGGATTGGGGATTCCTGACGCTTTAGGGATGCGGACGGACGACGCCATCCAGGCCGACTTTGCTCTTGACCTGCGCCTTGAGTTGGTCCGCTTCGGCGCGATTCAACACCGGGCCCACCCGGACGCGGGTGAGGGTTCCCTTGTCGGTGGACACCGCTTCGGTGAAGGCGCTGAATCCGGCGGCGCGCAGCTTGTCGCGCAGGGCGTCGGCATCGGCCGACTTGCTGAACGCGGCGAGCTGGACGGCGAACCCGGTCCCGGAAGCGGCGGGCACTGAGGCGACCGTCGGTTTCGGGGCGATGGTGCGCGGCGCGGGAGGCTTGGTCGTCGGCTTGGCGGCGGTGGCGACCGTCTTCGGCGGCGTGGCGGCAGCGACTTCGGCATCGAGCGCCACGACGCGCGGCGTCGCGGTGCCCTTGACCTTGGCCGCGCGCAAGCGCGCCTCTTCTGCCTGCGGACGCGTGGCGAAGGGACCGACGCGCACGCGCTGCACGGTCTTGCCATCGACGCTGCCCGCTTCACGAAACGCGGCCAGCCCGGCGGTGCGCATCGAACCGACGAGGGTGTCGGCGGCGCCGGCGCTGCCGAAGCTGCCGACGTTCACCGCGTAGTTGCCGCCCGCGGTCGGCGCGGGGTAGATCGCCGCGGGCGCCTGCGGTGCGGCGTCTTCGGGGAGCGTCTGGGTGGTCGTGGCCGTCGCGGCATCCTTGAGCGGGGCGCTCACGACCGTCGCCGGTGCTGCGGGCTTCACGCTCGCCGCGCTCGCGATCGCGGGCTGCGCCGGCGTGCTCTCCATCCCGAGCGCACCTTCGGCCGGCTCGCCTTCGGGCGCGACCAGCGGGAGGTCGCGGGTTTCGAACTCGCCTTGCGGTGCGGCCGGCGCTTCCAGCGGGACATCGGCCACGCCGCTTTCGGGCGCGGGCCCCTGGATCAGCATGGGAAGGAAGATCACGGCCAGCGCGACCAACACGGCTGCGCCGACGAGGCGCTGTTTCAGTGCGGGTTCCATCGAGAGGGCTTGGACCACGGCGACCGGGCGATGTTGCCGGCGGCAATTATAGCCTTCGCCCCGCGCCGCCTTCTGAACCCAGGGCACGCATCGCATCGGCGACGGTGTGGAACGAACCGAAGACCAACATCCGATCGCCCGGTCTCGCTTCCGCCAGCGCGGCCGCGAGCGCCGCCGAAACCGTGGCGTGGCGCGCGCCTTCCGCGGCCTGCGTGCCGGCAAGGCGTGCGGCGAAGGCCTCGACATCGGTGCCGCGCGGCCCTGCGTCGCCGATTCCGGCGAGCCACCAGGCATCGATGTGCGGGGCCAGCGCCGCGACCACACCCGCCGCATCCTTGTCTGCGAGCGCGGCGTAGACCGCCAGCGTGCGACCTTCGACGGACGTAGCGGCGAGCCATTGCGCCAGTGCGCGCGCGGCCTGCGGGTTGTGGCCGACGTCGAGGACGATGTCGATGCCGTCCTTGCGCAAGCATTGCAGGCGACCGGCCAGGTGCGCGCCCGCCACCCCTTCGCCGAGCGCCTCGCGCGTCATCGGGACATCGAGCGCCCGCAAGGCCGCGATGGCCGTCGCCGCGTTGCGCATCTGCACCGGCGCGGCGAGCGCCGGCATTGGCAGGTCGATCGCGAAATTGACTTCGCGCCAGCGCCAGCTTCCGTCATCGTTGGGTTCGAAGAAGAAATCGCAATTCGCGCGGATCGCGGAGGCGCCGATGCGATACGCGTGGCCGAGCACGCTCGACGGCGGATCGTCTTCGCCCAATACCAGCGGCTTCCAGCCACGCGCGATGCCGGCTTTCTCCTTGCCGATCGCTTCGCGGTCGTTGCCGAGCCAATCCTGGTGGTCGAGGTCCACCGTCGTGATCACTGCGACATCCGCATCGACGATGTTGACCGCATCCAGGCGCCCGCCGAGGCCGACTTCGAGGATTGCGAGATCCAGGCGTTCCCGATCGAACAACCACAACGCAGCGAGGGTGCCGTATTCGAAATACGTCAGCGGAGTGTCGCCGCGCGCGGCTTCGACGGCTTCGAAGGCATCGACCAGGTGCGCGTCGTCCGCTTCCGCGCCGTCGATGCGCACGCGTTCGTTGTAACGCAGCAGATGCGGCGAGGTGTAGGTGCCGACGCGCAGGCCAGACGCGCGCGCGATCGCTTCGAGGAAGGCGACCGTGGAGCCTTTGCCGTTCGTACCGGCGACGAGGATCGATTTCTCCGCCGGGGCGACTAGTTCCATGCGCTGCGCAACTGCGCGCACGCGTTCTAGCCCGAGTTCGATGGACTTCGGATGCTGGCGCTCGATGTAGTCGAGCCAGTCGTCCAAGGTGCGCTGCAGCGCCATCACAGCGCCCGGTGCACGGCTTCGCCGAACAATGCCGTGTGATGCGTCGCATCGTTCATGCGCACGATGTCCAGGTGATCGATGTCGTCGCCTTCGAGCAGATTCAGCGTCGTCGGCGCCTGGCGGAAGGTCCACAGGCGCGCCAGCGGCAGGCCCATCACCTTGCACAACAGCACGCGATTCACCGCATCGTGCGCGACGACGAGCAGGGTGTCCTGCGCCCCGAGGCCTTCGGCGGCGCGTTGCAACGCGGGCCACGCGCGGTCGACGACGTGCTGCAACGATTCGCCTTCGGGCATCAGGACTTCGTGCGGGGCGTGGCGCCATGCGTGCAGGCGGTCGGGGTCGCGTTCGCGGATCTCCGCGGCGAGCAGGCCTTCCCACGTGCCGTGCGCGATTTCCATCAGCCCGGCGTCGGTGGTGAGTTTCGCGACGCGATCTTCGCCCAGCGCGAGTTCGGCCGTGCGCAGCGCGCGCTTCAATGGGGATGCGACCGCGCGATCGATGTGGACGTGCCGCAGGCGTTCGCCGAGCGAACGCGCCTGCGCTTCGCCGACGTCGGACAACGGAATGTCTTCCTGGCCCTGGTAACGGCCTTCGGCATTCCACGCGGTTTCGCCGTGGCGGGCGAGCAGGATTTTCATTTTTGTCAGACCTGTTGCAGCGAAAGCACGCCGGGCGTGGCGCGCAGGGTGGCCAATTGCGCGTCGTCGAGCGGTTGGTCGACGGTGATGGCGGCGCGCGCCTGCCCGTCGCCGGCCGCACCGAGCGCGAAGTTCACGATGTTGATGCCCGCGGCGCCCAGTTGCGAACCGACGATGCCGATCATGCCCGGCCGGTCTTCGTTGCGCAGCAGCAACACATGGGCTTGCGGATCGAATTCGATCTCGACGCCATCCAGGCGCACGACGCGCGGGCCGCGGTGCAGGGTCGCTTCGATCTCGCGCACGCGGTCTGCGCCTTCCACGCGGATGCGCAGCAGGCGGTCGAACCCATCGCCGTCGCCGCCGATCGTTTCGGCCACGACCAGGCCGCGCGCATGGGCTTCCTGCAGCGCGTTGACGGGCGTGACCCGGCCGGAGTGCTGGCCGAGCAACGCGGCCACGAGCAGGCGCGTGAGCGGGCGCGTGTCGAGCGCGTCGGTGCGTCCGGCATAGGTCACGGTCAGTTGGGTGGGCGCGCGCACCAGGCGCGCTGCGAGGCGGCCCAGCGACGACATCAGTGGCATCCACGGGCCGACTTCGCGCGCGGCCTCCGCGGTGAGCGGCGGAAGGTTGACGCAACCGGCGACGGCGCCGGTGGCGACGAAATCGATCACCTGCCGCGCGAGGATCGTGCTGACCGCCTGCTGGGCTTCGCTGGTCGATGCACCCAGGTGCGGCGTGAGGATGAGCTTGGGATGCGGGCGAAGCGGTGAATCGCTCGGCAAGGGTTCGGTCGCGAAGGTGTCGAGCGCCGCGCCGGCGATGTGACCTTCGTCGAGCAGGCGCAACAGCGCAGCTTCGTCGACGAGCCCACCGCGCGCGGCATTGATGAGGTAGGCACCGGGCTTCATCGCGCGCAGCCGCGCTTCGGACAGCAGGTGCGTGGTTTCCTTCGTGCGCGGGATGTGCAGCGTGACGATGTCGGCCCACGCGAGCAGGTCGTCGAGCGACTTCAGCGGCACGCTGCCCTTCCCCGCCGCCGATGCGGGCAGGAAGGGATCGTAGGCCGCGACTTCCATCCCGATGCCCTGCGCCTTGCGCGCAACGGTGCCGCCGATGCGGCCCAGGCCGACGACGCCCAGGCGCTTGCCCTCGAGTTCGAAACCGGTGAGGCCCGCCTTCGGCCATTGCCCGGCTTTCATGCCCGCGTCGGCGCGCGGGATGTGGCGTGCGAGCGCGAACAACAGCGAGAGCGCATGTTCGGCCGCAGCGAGCGTGTTGCCGTCGGGTGCGTTCATCACCGCGATGCCCCTGGCCGTGGCGGCGTCGACGTCGATGGTGTCCACGCCCGCGCCGGCGCGGCCGATCACGCGCAGGCGTCGCGCATGTTCGAGCGCCGCGGCAGGTACCGGCGTTGCCGAACGGACGAGCAAGGCATCGACGTCGGCGAGGGCCGCGGCGAGGTCGTCGGGATTCTTGATGGGTTCGGCGACCGCGACATCCCAGCCCGCGAGCCGGAACAGCGCCAAACCGTCTTCATGGATGCCATCGCAGGCCAGGACTTTCATTCGCACGCTCCGGGTGTGGAAGGAGCGCGGACAACCTTGCGAGCCGGCGGAACGGATTGCGGGATCGGGCGCGGTGCGCCCGGTGGGACCAGTTGCGATGACGCGTGTCGGAAAACGGGGCCGGCTGGCATGGGAATCCGCGACGCCCGCAGCCTAACATGCGCTTCCCTCCACGGAGCAACTCCGATGACGCAGGCGAAAGGCACGTTCGAGGTCAAGCGCAGTGCACAACCGGCCGTCGACATGGGCGATGGCGTGGAGGCCGGGCATTTCCGTTTCGACAAGACTTTCGAAGGCCCGCTGCAAGCCACCAGCGTCGTGCACATGATGGCGGCGATGACCGCCACGCCGGGCTCGGGGTGTTATGTCGCGATCGAACGCGTCGTCGCCACGCTCGAAGGCCGCGGCGGCACGTTCCTCTTCCGCCACCTGGGCGTGATGGCGCGCGGCACGCCGTCGCTCGACCTGGCCGTGGTCCCCGACTCGGGCACCGACGGCCTCGCGGGATTGCAGGGGCGCATGGCCATCGACATCGTCGATGACCAGCACTTCTACACCTTCGATTACAGCCTGCCCGACGCCTGAGGTTCACTCCGGCTCGTGGATCGAGGGCATCGCCGAAGAATGGGTGGTTGGCGATCAGCCAGCGCTTGCCGTCGTGGACGTACACCAGGGTGTAACGCGCCTTGACGTGCCCGCCCTGCGCGAGCGCCAAGGTGTACACGCCGGAGTCGATCGCGGCGTTGCAACCCAACTGCACGTGGTGTTCGTCGACGCGGCCGACGGCCCGCTTCTGGTCGAACTTCGAGAAGTATTCGATGCGCTGGGCCCTGGTGTAGCGCGGCTTGTTCGACACGGCAGGCAGCAGGACGGCGTCGTCGGTGTACAGCGCGGCCAATTGCGCGGGCGTGCCCTTCATGGCCGTCGCGTTCCATGTCTCGAACAGTGCGACGACCTGCGCCCGGTCGATCTTCGCGCAGGTCACCGGCTTCGCGGCATGCGCCGCGAGCGGAAGCAGCAGGCCGGCGGCCACTGCGATTCGTAACAGGCGCATGGGGTGCTCCTCGTCGTGGGCCGGATGGCCCGTGCGAGAAGACTGGAGGCGCCCCGGGGGCGCGCTCCAGCAGAACTTTCTTGAATGCCTACTCGGCCGGAAGGTTCATTTCCTGCAACAAACCGGGCGCGGGATAGACCTTCGCCAGGAGCCAGCGCAGATAGCGCATGTCCACGTGGATCGCACGCTTGTAACGCGGGTCGTAATACCAGCTCGCACTCACCGCCTCCCAGTTGCTGTCGAAGTTCAGGCCGATGAGTTTTCCGTCCGCATCCAGCACCGGCGAGCCGGAGTTGCCGCCCGTGGTGTCCAGGTTGGTCATCAGGTCGACCGTCTGCGTCTTGAGGACGGGGTCGGCGGTGGTTCCGAAATCGCCTTTCGCGATCGCATCGAGCAGCGGCTTGGGCGCATCGAACGGCGCCTTTCCGGTGTGCTTCTCGACGATGCCCTGCACCGTCGTCAGCGGACGATAGTCGACGCCGTCGCGCGGCGACATCGGCGTGATCTTGCCGTAACTCACGCGCAGCGTGGAGTTCGCATCGGGGTACACCGCGCGGCCCTGTGATTTGCTGTAGGCACTCAGCGCACGCATGTAGGCAGGTCGCAGGCGCAACAGCTCGCCTTCGCGCTGCTTGCCCTCATCTTCGATGCGCAGGTATGCCGGCAACAGCGTTTTCGCGGCGACGAGCAGCGGGTCGGTGCTCGCCGCGACGTTCGCGTCCTGCAGCGTGCCCAGTCGCAGCGCTTCGTCGCCGAGCTTCGTGCCGGCGTACAGCGCGTCGAGTTTCGCCGTCGCGATTGCGTCGGTCGTGCCAAAGACCTCGTCGATTTCCGGCAGGCGCTGCGCGGCCGGCAGCGCGCGATATTGCGCGAGCAGGTGCGCGAGGATCGCCTTCTCCACCTTTGCGTCGTAGCGGCGCTGCACTTGCTTCAAGGCGCCGACGATCAAGGCTTCGTCGCGTTCCTGGTAACCCGATTCGCGCTCCGCATCGGGCTTGGCGCGTTCGATGGCGCGGCGTTGCACGGTGAGCGCGGCGCGCAGCAGTTGCGTCGAACCGCGGATCGAGGAAACGAGCTGGTCGCGGTCGCGCGTGGCCATCGCATCGGCCAGCAGCAACTGCGCGGCATCGATGTCCTTGCGTGCGGTCGCACCGTCGGGCTGTTTGTCCAACCAGGCGAGCAACGCGGCTTCCTCGGTATTGCGCACGCGCACCGCGTCGCTGCGGCGCAGGCCGTCGAGTTCGCCCTGCGCGCGCTTGAGGTTGTTCTTCATCGACTGCACCTGCGAGGCGTACGCGACCTGCGCGGTCTTGTCGCCCTTCGCGGCGGCGTCGATCGTGTCGATCAGCCCGTCGAACAGCGCCACGCGCGAAGGCAGTTGCCATTCGATCTGGTTCTTGAACTCCGAGGCCATGCGATGGCGATACGTGATGCCCGGGTAGCCGGCGAGCATCGCGAAGTCGCCCTGTTGCACGTCGCGCGTGGACACCTGCAGGTGCGCGGGCGGCGCGTAGGGCACGTTGTCCGGCGCGTAATCGGCCGGCTTGCCGTCCTTGCCGACGTAGGCGCGCAACAACGTGAAATCGCCCGAATGGCGCGGCCACATGAAGTTGTCGACCTCGTCGCCGTAGTTGCCGATGGCGTCGGGCGGCGCGTACACGAGGCGGATGTCGCGCAGTTCGAGTTGCCTGATGAGGTAGAAGTCGCTGCCGTAATCCATGTTCGCGACGCTGCAGCGCGTGCCGGCCTCGCGTTCGCAATCGGCGACGACGGCCTTGGTGGCGGCGTCGATCGCGTCGAAATACGCGCGGCCCTGTTTGCCGCGCGCGTTTCCGAGGATGCGATCGGTGATGCGGTCGAACCCGGTGGTCACCAGCACGCGGAAGTCGGGATTGGCCGGAAGTTCGCCGGCGCGGTCGGCCGCGATGAAGCCGTCGTGGATGAGGTCGCGATCGGGCTTGGCGTTGTATTGGATGACGCCGAACGCCACGTGGTGGTTGGTCAGCACCAGGCCGTCCTTCGACACGAAGGCGCCGGTGGCGCCGCCCACCTTCACCACCGCGTTCATCGGCGCGCGGGTGAGGTCGGCCAGTTGCGCGGGATCGCCCTTGTAGCCCGCGGCCTTGAGCTGCGTGGCGATGTCGGGCAGTTGCGAGGGCATCCACATGCCTTCGTCGGCCTGGGCGGTTGCTGCGCAGAGCAGCAGGGGTGCAAGCAAGCGACGGCGCATCGGCAAGGCGATCCTGGCGGGTGAACGGTCCGCGAGTATAAGCGGCCGTCCGGCGGCCTATAATTCCAGCCTTCTTCCGTACGGTTGCGGGCTCGACATGACGATGATGAAAGCGCTGGTGAAGCGCGAAGCCGGCAAGGGCATCTGGATGGAACAGGTGCCGGTGCCGACCCCGGGCCCCAACGAGGTGCTGATCCGCCTGGAGAAAACGGCGATCTGCGGCACCGACCTGCACATCTACCTGTGGGACGAGTGGAGCCAGCGCAACATCAAGCCCGGCCTGGTGATCGGCCACGAATTCGTCGGCCGCATCGTCGACCTCGGCCCGGGCGTCACCGGTTACAAGATCGGCCAGCGCGTGTCGGCCGAAGGCCACATCGTGTGCGGCCATTGCCGCAACTGTCGCGCGGGCCGCCAGCACCTGTGCCCGAACACGGTCGGCATCGGCGTCAACCGGAATGGCGCGTTCGCCGAATTCATCGTGATGCCGGCCAGCAACCTGTGGCCGATCCCCGATCAGATCCCGAGCGAACTCGCCGCGTTCTTCGACCCTTACGGCAACGCCGCGCATTGCGCGCTGGAGTTCGATGTCGTCGGCGAGGACGTGCTGATCACCGGCGCGGGCCCGATCGGCATCATCGCCGCGGGCATCTGCAAGCACATCGGCGCGCGCAACGTGGTGGTCACCGACGTCAACGACTATCGCCTCAAGCTCGCCGCCGACATGGGCGCCACGCGCGTGGTCAACGTGTCGAACACCAGCCTCAAGGACGTGATGGCCGACCTGCACATGGAAGGCTTCGACGTGGGCCTGGAAATGAGCGGTAACCCGCGCGCGTTCAACGACATGCTCGATTGCATGTACCACGGCGGCAAGATCGCGATGCTGGGCATCATGCCCAGGGGCGCAGGTGCCGACTGGGACAAGATCATCTTCAAGGGCCTGGTGCTGCACGGCATCTATGGCCGTCGCATGTACGAGACCTGGTACAAGATGACGCAGCTCGTGCTCGGCGGTTTCCCGCTCGGCAAGGTGCTGACGCACCAGTTGCCGATCGACGATTTCCAGGAAGGCTTCGAATTGATGGAATCGGGCAAGGCCGGCAAGGTCGTGCTGAGCTGGAACTGATCTTCATGCGAGTCCCTCGCACGAGCCCGCACATCCATGTGCGGACTTTCCAAGGAAAGCCGTAATGTCGTTAACCGATCGCTACGTCCGCACCCTCGACGAAATCCGCGACGCCGGCCTTTTCAAGTCCGAGCGCATCATCACCAGCCCGCAGTCGGCGGAGATCACGCTCGCCGACGGGCGCACCGTTCTGAATTTCTGCGCGAACAACTACCTCGGACTGGCGGACCATCCCGACGTGATCGCCGCGGCCAAGGACGCACTCGACACGCACGGCTTCGGCATGGCCAGCGTGCGCTTCATCTGCGGCACGCAGGACCTGCACAAGCAGCTCGAAAAGACGATCGCGGACTTCTTCGGCACCGAAGACACGATCCTCTACGCCGCATGTTTCGACGCCAACGGCGGCTTGTTCGAACCACTGCTCGACGAAAACGACGCCATCATCTCCGACGCGCTCAACCACGCCTCGATCATCGACGGCGTGCGCCTGTGCAAGGCCAAGCGCTATCGCTACGCCAACTGCGACATGGCCGACCTGGAAGTCCAGCTCAAGCAGGCGAAGGCCGACGGCGCGCGCACGATCATGATCACCTCCGACGGCGTGTTCTCGATGGACGGCTTCATCGCGCCGCTCGACGAGATCACGGCGCTCGCACAACACTACGGCGCACTGGTGCACATCGACGAATGCCACGCCACCGGGTTTCTCGGCCAGACGGGCCGGGGTTCGGCCGAGGTGAAGGGTGTCCTGGAGAAGATCGACATCTTCACCGGCACGCTGGGCAAGGCGATGGGTGGCGCGCTCGGCGGCTTCACCACCGCGAAGCGTGAAGTCATCGAACTGCTGCGCCAACGTTCGCGGCCCTACCTGTTCTCGAATTCGTTGCCGCCGCACGTGGTGGCCGCGGGGATCAAGGCCTTCGAGATGCTGTCGTCGGCAGGCGAACTGCGCGATCGATTGGCGGAGAACACGCGTTACTTCCGCGAACGCATGACGCAGGCCGGGTTCGACATCAGGCCGGGCGTGCACCCCATCGCACCGGTGATGCTGTACGACGCGCCGCTTGCGCAGAAGTTCGCACAACGGCTGCTCGAGGAAGGCATCTACGCGATCGGCTTCTTCTTCCCCGTCGTGCCGAAGGACAAGGCGCGCATCCGCACGCAGATCAGCGCGGCGCATACGCGCGAACACCTGGATCGTGCGATCGATGCGTTCGTTCGCATCGGCAAGGAACTGAGCGTCCTCAAGGGATAAGGGCGTCGATTTCCGCGGGCGTCAATTCGCGCCAGGCGCCTTTGGCCAATTCGCCGAGTTCGAGTGGGCCGATTGCGACGCGCACCAATCGCAACACGTCGATGTTCAAAACCGCCAGCATCCGCCGGATCTGGCGGTTACGGCCTTCGTCGAGGACGATGTCCAGCCACGCGGTGCGTTCTCCGGTTCGGAGCACCGTCGCGGATTTCGCGCGCAGGGTATCGCCTTCGTCCTCGACGCCGTCATCGAGCGCCGTCAGCAACGCCTGATCGGGGATCGCATCGATCTGCACGTGATAGCGCTTGTCCGGGCCCGTCGCCGGATCGGTGATGCGCGCGGCCCACGCGGGATCGTTGGTGAACAGCAGCAGCCCTTCACTCGCCTTGTCGAGCCGGCCGACGGGCGCGAGCCAGGGCAAGTCCGCGCCGTCGAAGCACCGATACACCGTATCGCGCCCGCGCTCGTCGCGCGCGGTGGTGACCAGGCCGCGGGGTTTGTTGAGTACGACGACGCGGCGCGCGGGTGATTCGTCCAGCGCGCGACCGTCGAGCGCGATGCGATGGCGGCCGGCGATCGTGGGGAACTCGGGGTCGCGCACGATGCGCCCGTCGACGCTCACGCGGCCTGCGCGAATCCATTCAGCGGCTTGCGTGCGCGAACACACGCCGCGCTTTGAGAGCGCGCGTGCGAGTCCGTGCCGGGTGGTCGCGGGATTGGCCAGCGGGATGTCGGGCGGCTGCGATCAGGGCGTGGCGGGCGGCGGCGACGTCGTGCCGGGAGGCGTGCCGGGCGGCGTGCCCGCAGGCGTTGCGTTCGGCGTCGCGGGATCGGGCGTCGTCGTCGCAGGCACAGCGGTCGACGATGCGGGGGCAGGCGCGGCGGCAGGGGCGGCGCTGCCGCCCTTCGCGACGCGCACGCCGCGCGCCTTCATCCACTGGTCGAATTCTTCGGCCGTCATGCGCTTGCCGTTCTGGTTCATGTCGAACCGCCACGGCGTGTTGTCGAATTGCGTGGCCGGCTTGTAAGTCGACGGATCGATCACGCCACTGGCCGGGGATGCGGCGGGCGCTGCGTTCGCGATGCTGCGGCAGCCTTCGAGCTTGAGCCGGAACAGCACGTTGTCGACGGTCTGCGACTCATCGTAGGCCTGCGCGAGCACGCCGGTCGGCGCGCCGAGCTGGTGGCTCGGTACGGTGAGTTCGGGGGCGAGCGCAGGCAACACCGTCGGCTGGATGGGCAGCGCACGCGGCGCCGAGGCCAGGGTGCAGTTGTTCTGCGCGTGGACCATGCCCGACAACGCGAACAATCCCAAGGCAACGAGTGTGTATCGCATGGCCATCTCCGTCAGTTCCATCGGAGTGTAGGCACCCCGTCGGTGTGGAACAACCGGATCAGGACACATCGCGTGTGATCGGCGTAGAAAAAAAAGAAGCCCGGCGTTAGCCGGGCTTCTTCGTGTTGCGTGGAACGCGTCGAACTTAGTTCTGGACGTTCAGCTCGGTGCGGCGGTTGCGCGCACGGCCTTCCGGATTGTCCGAACCGTCGTCGTTCGTGTTCGGCGCGATCGGGCGGCTTTCGCCGAAACCGTTCGGGCCGACCAGGCGAGCGGCATCGACGCCGTTGCTCGTCAGGTAGTCGTACACCGCCTTGGCGCGACGCTCCGAGAGCTTCTGGTTGTAGGCGTCGGAACCGACGGAGTCGGTGTGGCCGGCGACTTCAACCTTCAGTTCGGGATAGCGCTTCAGGATTTCGGTGGCTTCGCCGAGGATCGCGACGGCGTCCGGACGCAGCGTCGACTTGTCGAAGTCGAAGTTGACGCCCTTCAGGTCGATCGTGACCGGCACCGGGCAGCCGTCCGGACCGATGGTCTGGCCAGCCTGCGAACCGGGGCACTTGTCGTCGCAGTTGTTGACGCCGTCACCATCGTCGTCCGCATCGGCGCACGACGGGGCCGCCGGGGCCGGGGCAACCGGCGCTGCCGGCTCCGGACCGAGGGCCACGGTCAGGCCGACCGAAGCGAGGATATCGGTGAAGTAGTCTTCCTGCTGCTGGGCCGGACGCGCCTGGATGTCGTCGAAATCGATGCGCGTACCGACTTCCGTGCGGAGGTCGACGCGGCCGAAATCGAACTGCAGGCCGGCGCCGAGGTTCAGCGCGGCGTTGTTGTCCGAATGCTCGGCCGGGAAACCGCCGTCCGGCGTACCGAACGCAGGGTCGCGGATGAACTCTTCTTCATGACGCTGCCAGCCCAGGCCCATGCGGACGTAGGGCCACCACTTCGCGTCGGCGCTGCGGAAGTGGTAACGGGCATCGGCCGAGGCGCCGTACTGGCTCCACCAGAGGTTCGGATTCGACTGCTTGTCCGGGTTCTGGTAGTTCAGTTCGAAGTCGACCGACCAATTCGGGTTCAGGAACTTGCCGAAGCCGAGGGTGCCGAAGATGGAGTCTTCGGTGTCACGGTCCGTGTCCTGGAAGTTCACGCCGGTGGAACCTGCGACGTACCAACGGTCGTCGAAGGACTGCGCGGCGGCCGCCTGCGCGACGCCAAGGCCACACAGAAGCGCGGCGCAGAGGAGTTTCTTGTTCATGTTCAGCTCCTTGATCAGGGTAAAGAAACCAATCGCTTTTTCAATTCAAGACGGCCGCGATCCGCACGGCATCCAGGCCAACTTAATTCGGGGCGCATGAAGGCCTTGTTAACGCTAGCATAACAGTTGGTGGGTGCCAACCCTCTGCGAGGCGGCCGAATCTTACACCCGGTAAAGGTTCATGAAGTCCGAGATGGACATCGCTTCCAGTTCCGCCGGCTTCCCGGCCAGGGCCATCAGCCGGTCCGCCGACGCCGCCGGGAGGTGCGCCCGGATGGCGGCCTGGAACTTTGCCATCAACACGGGGATGCCTTCGGCACGACGTTTCCGGTGTCCGATGGGGAAATCGATCGACACCTTCTCCGAGCTCGAGCCGTCCTTGTAGAACACCTGCACCGAGTTGCCGATGTAGCGTTTTTCGGGGTCGAAGTAGTCCTTCGTGAACTGCGGGTTCTCCTTCACCACCATCTTCGCGCGCAGCGCGTCGATGCGGGGGTCGGCCGCGACGTCGTCGTTGTAATCGTCGGCGGTCAGGCGCCCGAAGATCAGCGGGACGGCCACCATGTACTGGAGGCAGTGGTCGCGATCGGCGTAGTTGGCCAGCGGGCCGGTCTTGTCGATGATGCGGACGCCGGCTTCCTGGGTTTCCATCTCGATCCGCTCGATGTCCTCGATCCGGCCCTTCACCTGCGGATGCAACTGCATCGCGCATTCCACCGCGGTCTGCGCGTGGAATTCGGCGGGGAAGGAGATCTTGAACAGGACGTTCTCCATCACGTAGCTACCGAAGGGCCGCTCGAACTCGAAGGCCTTGCCCTTGAAGGCGACGTCGTAGAAGCCCCAGGTCTTCGCGCTGAGCGCGCTGGGGTAGCCGACGACCTGCTTCTCCACTGCGTTCAGCGCGTGGGTGACGGCACGGCGGCAGGCATCGCCCGCGGCCCAGCTCTTGCGCGGGCCGGTATTCGGCGCGTGGCGGTAAGTGCGCAGCACGCCGTTGTCGATCCACGAATGCGAGACCGCCGTGATGATTTCGTCCTTCGTGCCGCCGAGCATCGCGGTGGCGACCGCGGTGGAGGCCAGGCGCACGAGGATCACATGGTCCAGGCCCACGCGGTTGAACGAGTTCTGCAAGGCATAGACGCCCTGGATTTCGTGCGCCTTGATCGCCCAGCCGAGCACGTCGCGCACGGTGATCTTCTTGCCCGAGTCTTCGCGCAGGGCCTTGCGGTTCAACCAGTCGGCGACGGCGAGGATGGCGCCGAGGTTGTCGGACGGGTGGCCCCATTCGGCCGCCAGCCAGGTGTCGTTGAAGTCGAGCCAGCGCACGAGGGTGCCGATGTTGAAGGCCGCCTGGACCGGATCGAGCTCGTAACCGGTGCCCGGCACCACGGCGCCGCCGGGGAGCGTCGCGCCCGGCACGATGGGGCCGAGGTGCTTCACGCAGCCCTCGAACTTCATCGCGAGCATCGCGCAGGCGAGCGAGTCGAGCAGCATGTGGCGTGCGGTGTCGTACGCCTCCTGCGAGCCGATCGTGTAATCGATGACGTAGTCGGCGATGTCGACCATCGGCTGGTCGGGATTCGGGCGAACGGCGGAACGAACGTCGAAGTGGCTCATGCGTAGGCGGTCGGCGGAGGGAAGCCGGGCATTTTGCCAGACGGCGACGCGTTTCACGGCCCGACTATCGGTCTGGGCGGCCCCGCGTTGCAGGGATGCAACGCACCGACGCAGCCGCCCGGGTTGGTCGGAGGCGCTTGCGCGCGCATCTTCGAACGCATGGACAAGCCCTTGCCGACACTCTTTCTCTCGCACGGCTCGCCGATGCTGGCCGTGCAGGATTCGCCCGCCGGTCGCTTCCTGGATGGCCTGCGCCAACGATTGCCGACGCCACGTGCGATCGTCGTCGCGTCCGCGCACTTCACGGCCGCGCCCACGCACGTCGGCGCCGCCGCGCTGCCGCGCACCATCCACGACTTCGGCGGCTTCCCGCCCGAACTGTATGCATTGCGCTATCCGGCACCGGGTTTGCCGGTCCTCGCGCAGGCGATCGCGAAGACGATCAACGCCGCCGGCCTTCCGGTTCGCATCGCCTCCGACCACGGCCTCGACCACGGCGCCTGGGTGCCGCTGCTGCGCATGTTCCCGGAGGCCGACATCCCGGTCGTGCCGATCTCGGTGGATCCGCGCGGCGATGCGCGGGCGCACATCGCGCTGGGTCGCGCGTTGGCGCCGCTGCGGAACGACGGCGTGCTGGTGATCGGTTCCGGCGGCTTCGTGCACAACCTGGGCGACCTGGACTGGCACCGGCCCGACGCACCGCTCGCACCGTGGGCGGCGGCGTTCGCCGACTGGATGCGCGAACGCCTGCGCGCCAACGACCCGGACGCACTCGCCGATTGGGAGGAACGCGCGCCGAACGCGAGGCGCGCGCACCCGACGGTCGAACATCTCATGCCGCTGTTCGTCGCCCTCGGCGCCGCGGGCGGGGCCCCGACGATGCGTCACCTGCACCAGTCGCACGAGCTCGGGACGCTGGCCCTGGACGCGTTCGCGTTCGAATGACTTGAGCGGTACGACGAATGCGGGCATGGTTCGCCCATCCCGTACGCCGGCGTATGCGCATGTCCGCCCTGCCCTCCGAGTTCCCGCCCGCCGTCGAGGCCAGCGCCTACCCACAGCTCTTCCGCCCGCTCGACCTCGGGTTCGCGACGCTGCGCAACCGCATCCTCATGGGCTCGATGCACACGGGCCTGGAGGATCGCGCGCGCGATTTCCCGAAGCTCGCGGCCTACCTCGCCGAGCGCGCTGCCGGCGGCGCGGGGCTGATCGTCACCGGCGGCTTCGCGCCGAACATCGTGGGTTGGCTCAAGCCCTTCGCCGGCAAGTTGTCGTGGCGCCATGAAGTGCGCCCGCACCGCCAGGTCACGCAGGCCGTGCACGCGCACGGTGCGCACATCTGCCTGCAGTTGCTGCACGCAGGGCGTTACGCGTACCACCCGCTGTCGGTCGCGCCGTCGAAACTGCAGGCACCGATCAATCCGTTCACGCCGCGTGCGTTGTCTGCACGTGGTGTCGAACGGCAGATCGCGGCGTATGTGCGCGCGGCGGTGTTCGCACGCGAAGCGGGGTACGACGGCGTGGAACTGATGGGATCGGAAGGCTATCTGATCAACCAGTTCACCGTTGCGCGCACCAACAAGCGCGCAGACCGCTGGGGCGGCGATGCGGCGCAACGCATGCGCTTCGCGGTGGAAATCGTGCGACGCGTGCGCGAAGCGTGCGGCCCCGATTTCATCCTGGTGTATCGCCTCTCGATGCTCGACCTCGTTGACGGCGGCGGCGATTGGCGCGAGATCGTGCAGCAGGCGCAGGCGATCGAAGCCGCGGGTGCGACGCTCCTCAACACCGGCATCGGCTGGCATGAAGCGCGCATTCCGACGATCGCCACGTCCGTGCCACGCGCAGCGTTCGCCAGCGTCACCGCCAAACTGCGCCCGCACGTGCGCCTGCCGTTGATCGCCACCAATCGCATCAACATGCCCGATGTCGCCGAAGCCGTGCTCGCGGCGGGCGGCGCCGACATGGTGTCGATGGCGCGCCCGCTGCTCGCCGATCCGCAATGGCCGAACAAGGCGCGTGCGGGGCGCGCCGATGCGATCAACACCTGCATCGCGTGCAACCAGGCGTGCCTGGACCACGTGTTCGAAAACAAGCGCGCAAGTTGCCTGGTGAATCCGCGCGCGTGCGCGGAGACCGAACTGGTGCCTGCGCGCGCGGTGGTTCCACGCCGCATCGCCGTCGTCGGCGCGGGGCCAGCGGGGCTTGCATGCGCGACGGAAGCGGCCGCGCGCGGGCACACCGTACACCTGTTCGATGCCAGCGATGCGATCGGCGGGCAGTTCAATCTCGCACGGCGCATTCCGGGGAAGGAAGAGTTCGCCGAGACGCTGCGCTACTTCCGCAATCGCATCGCCGAGACGGGCGTGGCCTTGCATCTGCAAACGCATGTCGACGCAGATGCGTTGAAGGATTACGACGCCATCGTCGTCGCCACCGGCGTGCTTCCGCGCGCGGTGTCGTTCCCCGGCGCCGATCACGCGAAGGTCGTCGGCTATGCGGACGTGATCGAAGGACGGGTGACTTGCGGTCCGCGCGTCGCACTCATCGGCGCGGGAGGCATCGGGTTCGACGTCGCCGAATTCCTCGTGCACGAAGGCGCGTCGCCTTCGCTCGATCCGCATCGGTGGATGCGCGAATGGGGCGTCGATCCGACATTCGAAACGCGCGGCGGGCTCACGCCTGCGCATCCGCAGCCGCCGGCGCGCGAAGTCTGGCTGCTCCAGCGAACGGAAGGCCGCCCCGGCGCAAGGCTCGGTAAAACGACCGGGTGGATACATCGCGCCACGTTAAAGGCCAAGGGCGTGCACATGCTGGGCGGTGTCGACTATCTCGGCGTCGACGACGCGGGCCTGCGCATTCGCATCGATGGTGAAGAACGCTTGTTGCCGGTGGACCATGTCGTGGTCTGCGCGGGGCAGGAGCCGCGTCGCACCTTGTTCGATGCGTTGCCGCAGGCTTCGGGCAACGTGCATGTCATCGGTGGCGCCGATGTCGCGGCCGAACTCGACGCCAAGCGCGCGATCGCACAGGGCACGGCGCTGGCAGCGAAGCTTTAACACTGCGCGTCGTAGGCTTCGCGGCCTGCCCCCGACCGCAGGAGTGCCGCCCCATGTACGTCGATGGTTATGTCCTGGCCGTGCCCGAAGAGAACCTGGCCGCCTACCGCAGGATGGCCCGCAAGGGCGGTGCGATCTGGATGGAATACGGCGCGCTCGAGTATCGGGAGAACATCGAGGACGACGTGCAGCCCGGGAAGCACACCAGCTTCCCGCAGGCGGTGAAGCGCAAGCCCGGCGAGCTCGTCGTGTTCTCGTGGATCGTCTACAAGTCGAAAGCCCAGCGCGACCGTATCAACGCCAAGGTCATGAAAGATCCACGCCTGGCCGAATTCGCGAATCCGAAGAATCTCCCCTTCGACGGCAAACGCATGTTCTGGGGCGGGTTCAAGCCGCTCGTGTCACTTTGAGCTAGCGCATTCACATTAAAAACACAAGCAAATCCGCAACTTACGAAATCGGTTCAGGGTTCGTTGGGAACGCGATCGTTAACGTGCGCACACTTTCACGCCCCGCCGTCAGATGCGGGGCACCCTCGCGACCCGCCTTCCCAAGGGCCGCGTTCGGGCAAAGGCAGCCATTAGAGCCGCCGCCCTCCCCAGTACGCCATGTCGCAGGGCCCTCCCGGGCCGGCGGCGCAACGGAGCAAGGAGTCCGACGAATGAAGCTGGCATGGATCCTCTGGCTGTCGCACGTGTTGCCGCAGCCTGCCGCCGACTCGCTGTGCCTGAGTACGACCGTGTACCTCGAGGCGCGCGACCAGTCGCCCCTCGGGCAGCAGGCTGTCGCCGAAGTGGCCCTGCGCCGCCGCGACAGCGGCCTCTGGGGCGACAACCTCTGCTCGGTGGTGACCGCGAAGAAGCAGTTCGCACCGACCATCGTGCCCGCCGACACGCGGCTGCGTGGTGGGCAAGCGTGGTCGAACGCGGTGAACGTCTCGCTGCAAGCGCAACGCAACTGGGCACTGCCGCTCGCGCAGCGCCACGAAATCGTGCCCGGCGCGAGCCACTTCGCCGCGCACGACATCGCCACGCCCGTGTGGAGCAATGCGTTCCAGGTCGCAAAGATCGGCGATCACACCTTCTATCGCGTGCAGACGCTCAAGCCGCGCCACGGTTGAGTTGTTGTTGCATGCAGGCGGCCACACTGTTGCCGCGCGCGTGATTGCCGTTTGATGCAACGCTGGGGATCATGGCGGCCTGCCTTGAAGGAGTCGCCATGAAGCTCTACTACACGCCCGGCACGTGCGCACTGTCCGACCACATCGCATTGGAGTGGATCGGCCAGCCCTTCACGGCGCAACTGGTGACACGGGAGGAACGCGGGCAACCCGAATATCTCGCGATCAATCCCGCGGGCGCGGTGCCTGCGGTGAAGCTGGATGACGGCAAGGTGTTGCTGCAGAACGTCGCGATCCTGAACTACCTCGCCGATGCATTCCCCGAGGCGAAATTGGGCGGCGATGGTTCGCCCGAATCGCGCGCCACGGTCAATCAGTGGCTCTCGATGGTCAATGCCGACGTGCATCCGCAGTTCCATGCCTTCTTCGGCAAATACGATTTCCTCGGCGATGCGAAGGCGATCGAAGCGCTCCAGGACAACTCGCGCAAGAACCTGCGGAAACTTTACGAGCGCATCGACGCGCAGCTCGACGGCAAGCAATGGCTGGCGGGCGCTCGCTCGATCGCCGATCCCTACCTGTTCGTGACGACGCGTTGGGCGAAGGCGACGGGCGTCGATCTGTCGGGCCTGGACAACCTGCACGCGCACTTCGACCGCATGCACAAGGATCCGGGCGTGCGGAAGGCGATGGAGACGCAGGGACTGGCATGAAAAAAGGCCGCGCAATCGCGCGGCCTTTTGCTTTCTTCGATCAGCGCTTTTCGATCGGCACGTAGTCGCGATCGTCCGGCCCGATGTAGTTCGCGCTCGGGCGGATGATCTTGCCGTCCTCGCGCTGCTCGATCACGTGCGCCGACCAACCGGTCGTGCGTGCGACGACGAACAGCGGCGTGAACATCGGCGTCGGGATGCCCATCATGTGGTAGGCCGACGCGCTGTACCAATCCAGGTTCGGGAACATCTTCTTCATGTCCCACATCAGCGTTTCGATGCGCTCGCTGACGTCGAACAAGGTCGGGTTGCCGCCCTCCGCGCACAGCTTGCGCGAGAGTTCCTTGATGATCGGGTTGCGCGGGTCGCCCACGGTGTAGACCGGGTGGCCGAAGCCGATCACGATTTCCTTGCGCTCCACGCGCGCGCGAATGTCGGCTTCCGCCTCATCGGCGGTCGCATAGCGCGAAATGATGTCCATCGCGACTTCATTCGCGCCGCCGTGCTTCGGGCCGCGCAGCGCGCCGATCGCACCGGTGATGCACGAGTACATGTCCGAACCGGTGCCTGCGATCACGCGACCGGTGAACGTCGAGGCGTTGAACTCGTGCTCGGCGTACAGGATCAGCGACTTGTCGAGCGCATCGGCATGCAGCTTCGACGGGGGCTCACCGTGCAGCAGGTGCAGGAAGTGGCCGGCGACGTTGTCGTCGTCGGTTTCCACGTCGATGCGGCGGCCGTTGCGCGTGAAGTGCCACCAGTACAGCAGCATCGACCCGAAGCTGGCGATCAGCCGATCGGCGATGTCGCGCGCCTCCGGCGCCGGGTGGCCTTCGCGCTCGGGCAGCACGGTACCGAGCACCGAACAACCGGTGCGCATGACATCCATCGGATGCGCATTGGCGGGAACGAGCTCCAGCGCTTCCTGCACGATGGCCGGCAGGCCACGCAGGCGCGCAAGCTTGGTCTTGTAGGCCTTGAGCTGCGATGTCGTCGGCAGCGCACCGTGCACCAGCAGGTGCGCGACTTCCTCGAAGGTCGACTTCGTCGCCAGGTCCTTGATGTCGTAGCCACGGTAATGCAGGTCGTTGCCGCTGCGGCCGACCGTGCACAGCGCGGTGTTGCCCGCGGCGGTGCCGCTCAGTGCGACGGACTTCTTGGCCTTGGGGAGCACTTGTTCGCTCATGGTCATCCCTTCTTTTCTTGCGAAAACAATGCGTCGAGCTTGTCTTCGTACGCGTGGTAACCGAGGAAGTCGTACAACTGCGCGCGTGTCTGCAGCGTATCGACGATGTTCTTCTGCGTGCCTTCGCGGCGCACGGTTTCGTAGAAGTTCAGCGCGGCCTTGTTCATCGCGCGATATGCGCCGCAGCAATACAGCGCGATGTCGACGTCCGCACCGCGCAGCTCATCGGTGGTGAAGAACGGGGTGGACCCGAACTCGGTGAGGTTGGCCAGGATCGGCACCTCCACCGCGGCCTTGAAGCGCTTGTAGTCGGCGAGCGTGTTCATCGCCTCGGGGAAGATCATGTCCGCGCCGGCTTCGACGTAGGCGCACGCGCGATCGATCGCCGCATCGACGCCTTCGACCGCCGCGGCGTCGGTGCGCGCCATGATCACGAACGATTCGTCCGTGCGCGCGTCCACCGCGGCCTTGATGCGATCGACCATCTCGTCCTTCGTCACCACTTCCTTGCCGGGGCGATGCCCGCAACGCTTCTGCCCGACCTGGTCTTCCAAGTGCACGGCGGCGACGCCGACATTGATGAAGGAACGGATGGTGCGCGCGATGTTGAACGCGCCGCCCCAGCCGGTGTCGATGTCGACGAGCAGCGGCAGTTGCGTGGCATCCACGATGCGCCGTGCATCGACGAGCACGTCTTCCATCGTGCTGATGCCCAGGTCCGGCACGCCGAGCGAATTGGCGGCGACGCCGCCGCCGGAGAGATACAGGGCCTTGTAACCCGTGCGCTTGGCCATCAGGCCGGCGTAGGCGGTGATGGCACCCATCACCTGCAGCGGGATTTCGTCGCGGACGGCGCTGCGGAAGCGGGCACCGGCGGAAAGTTGCGTCATGTCATGCATCCACAAGTGACGAGGCGGCCTTGCGGCCGCCTCGTAGGAATCAAAGTAGGTGCGCCACGCCGGCGCGCTCTTCCTCGAGCTCGGCGAGCGTCTTGTCCATGCGCTCGCGGCTGAAGTCGTCGATCGGCAGGTCGCGGATCATCGTGTACTCGCCGCCCTGCGTGGTGACCGGGAAGCCGTACAGCACGTCCTTCGGGATGCCGTAGCTGCCGTCGGAGGGAATGCCCATCGTCACCCACTTGCCGTTGCTGCCGAGCAGCCAGTCGCGCACGTGGTCGATCGCGGCGTTCGCGGCCGAAGCGGCCGAGGACAGACCGCGCGCTTCGATGATGGCGGCGCCGCGCTTGCCGACCTTCGGGATGAAGTCGTTCGCGTTCCAGTCGGCGTCGTTGATCTTGTCCTTCAACGATGCATTGCCGACGGTGGCGAAGCGGTAGTCGGGATACATCGTGGGCGAGTGGTTGCCCCACACGACCAGCTTGTCGATGTCGGCGACTTGCACGCCGGCCTTGATGGCCAGCTGCGACAGCGCGCGGTTGTGGTCCAGGCGCAGCATCGCGGTGAAGTTCTTCGCCGGCAGCGACGGCGCGGACTTCATGGCGATGTAGGCGTTGGTGTTGGCCGGGTTGCCGACCACGAGCACCTTGACGTTGCGCGAGGCGACGTCGTTCAACGCCTTGCCCTGTTCGGTGAAGATCTTCGCGTTCTCGAGCAGCAGGTCCTTGCGCTCCATGCCCGGGCCGCGCGGACGCGCGCCGACGAGCAGCGCGACATCGGCATCCTTGAATGCGACGCGCGGATCGTCCGTGCCGACCATGCCGGCGAGCAATGGGAACGCGCAGTCCTCGAGCTCCATCATCACGCCCTTCAGCGCGGCCTGCGCCTTGTCGAGCGGCAGCTCCAGCATCTGCAGGATGACCGGCTGGTCTTTCCCAAGCATCTCGCCGGAGGCGATGCGGAACAGCAGGGCGTAGCCGATCTGGCCGGCGGCGCCGGTGACGGCAACACGGACGGGGGTCTTCATGGTGCGGTGGCTCCGGAAATCTGTGGGGATGGTGCGTGCGGTGTCACTGCAGCTCTTCGAAGAACTGCTTGAAGCGTTCCAGGCCCGGCGCGAGTTGCGGCGTCGGGCAGGTGTAGCTGATGCGCAGCGCGCGCGGTTCGCCGAAGGCCGAGCCCGGCACGCAGGCCACGCCCTTGGCTTCGAGCAGCGCGTTGCAGAAATCGACGTCGTTGCCGATCTTCTGGCCCGTCGGGCCGTGCGTCTTGCCGAAGGCGACGCTGATGTCGGGGAAGACGTAGAACGCGCCTTGCGGACGCGGGCACACGACACCCGGCAGCGTGGCCAGCATCGCCAGCACCTGGTCGCGCTTGGCCGAGAATTCGGCGTTCTTCTGCGCCGGGATGTCCTGCGGACCGCTCAGCGCAGCGATCGCCGCGGCGGTGACCACTTCCGGGATGTTGGTGATGTGGTTCGAGTTCATCGTCGCGACGGCATTCGCGACATTCTTCGGGCCGGCGAGGAAACCGACGCGCCAGCCGGGCATGCCGTAGGTTTTCGACAGCGAGTCGAGGAAGATCACGCGATCGCGCAGCTCGGGGCGCGCGTGCACGAAGTTGTGGTAACCCAGGCCGTCGAACACCATGCGGTTGTAGATGTCGTCGGTGATCACCCAGGTGTCGGGATACTTCGCGACGACGTCGGCCAGCGCCGAGATCTCGTCCTTCGAGTACACCATGCCCGTCGGGTTGGACGGGTTGTTGAACAGGAAGACCTTCGGCTTGTTCGCCAGGGCGGCGTCGAGCTGGGCGGGCCTGATCTTGTAGTCCTGCGACGCAGGGCACGGAAGCAGGTCGATCTTCGCGTTCACGATCTCCGCGATGTCGAAGTAGCTGGTCCAGTAGGGCGTCGCGAAGCAGATGGTGTCGCCTTCGTCGAGCAGGGCCTCGGCGAGGTTGAAGATCACGTGCTTGGCGCCGATGCCGGTGGCGACGTTCGCGCGTTCGTATCCATTCAGGCCGATCTGCGCGATGTGAGCGAGGAAAGCGTCGAGGAGCGCATCGCTGCCGCGGTTGCTGCCGTACTGGCCGCTGTCTTTCGCCAACGCTTCACGAGCAGCGGCATAGACGTGGTCACCCGGGAGGAAGTTCGGTACACCGATGGAAAAGCTGATGATGTCGCGACCTTCGGACTTCAATCGCTTGGCCTTTTCGGCCACCACCATGATTGCGCTAGGCTTGGCGCGACCAATGCGCCGGGCGAGCTCAGGCATCGCGAAAACCTCTTCAAGGAAGCCGGAAATGCTAGCACAGGGGACGCTGTCGGCCGCAGTGCACCGGCCAGTCGCACGCAGGTTTTCCATCGTTTTCGCCCTCCTGGTCCTGGTCGTTGCAGGCCTGCCGGGCTGCATGTCGACGCAGGTGCGGCAGGTCGAGGATGCGCGCGGCAAGCCCGTGGTCATGTCGGGCACCACCGTGGTCCTCGTGGAGCCGGACATCGAGCTCTACGCCGTCGGCGCCGGCGGCATGGCCGAACCGCGCAAGGCCTGGACCGAGGCGGCGCGGAAGAACTTCCCCGATGCCGCGCGCCAGCGCCTGGAGGCGGTCGGCTTCACGCTCAAGCCCGATTTCTACCTGCCGAAGGACGCCGGCCCCGAAACCCGGCTGCGGCAGCTGTACCTGCTGAACCAGGCGGTGTCGATCAGCATCCTCAACTACGGGCGGCCCGGCACGCTGCGCAACAAGCACGACAAGTTCGACTGGACCCTCGGCCCGGGCGTGTCGACCCTGCGCGAAGCCACGGGCGCGGACTACGCCTTGTTCACCTACGTGCGAGACAGCTACACCAGTGGCGGGCGTGCGGCCATGCGCGTCATCGGCTTCCTCCTGCTCGGCGGCGACATCGGCGGCGGACAGCAGATGGGCCTGGCGTCCCTGGTCGACCTGCGCACCGGGCAGGTCGTCTGGCACAACCTCCTCGTCGACCAGACCGGCGACCTGCGCGACCAGGCCGGCGCACAGGAAACCGCGGGCGACCTGCTCGAGGGCATCCAGCGATGAGCCGCCCGGTCGCGCGCGTCGCAATCGCGGTCGCACTACTTGTCGTGCTCGCGGGCTGCGCCACGCAGCAACCGATGCGCAAGAGCGAACCCGGTTCGCGCCCGGTGGCGGGCACCGACGAGGACGAACTCTGGTACGCGATGGAGAAGTCGGAGGAAGACCTCCAGCGCTCGCCGATCCGCGTGCGCGATCCGGCGCTCAACGCCTACGTCAAGGACGTCGCCTGTCGCGCATCGGCCGGGTACTGCAAGGACCTGCGGGTCTACATCATGAACGTGCCCGCCTTCAACGCGAGCATGGCGCCGAACGGCACCATGATCGTGTGGACCGGCGCGTTGCTGCGCATTCGCGACGAAGCCGAACTGGCCTTCGTGCTCGGCCACGAAGCCGGCCACTTCCGCGCGCAGCACACGCTGCGCCAATGGCGGCGCATGAAGGACACCAGCGCATTCCTCAGCGCCTTCCAGGTGCTCGCTTACGGCGCCGGCTTCCCGAATACCGCGATGTTCGGCTCGCTCGGCATCTACGCCACGATCTTCAAGTTCAGCCGCGACATGGAACGCGAGGCCGACAAGCTCGGCTTCGAGGCCGTCGTTGCGCAGGGCTGGGATCCGCGCGCCGGCGCCGACGTGTGGGCGCGCATGTTGCGCGAGGAAAACACGCTGAAATACATCAGCCGCAGCACGGTGTTCGCCTCGCACCCGGCCACCGAGGAACGCCTGGCCGACGTGCGCGCCGCCGCCGCGGCCGTGCCCGATCCGCCGGACGTGCGCAACAAGGCGCAGTACCGCGAAGCGACGCGGCCCTTCCTCGAGGGTTGGCTGGTCGCCGAACTCGCGCAGCGTCGCTATGCAAGCTCGCAACTGGTGATCCAGGAACTGCTGGACGACGCGCCAAGGGAAGACAAAGGCATGCTGACCTTCTACCTGGGCGAAGCGTATCGCCGACACGACCAGCCCGGCGATGACGCGAAGGCCGCGCAACTGTTCGCAACCGCGATCACCCTGCCCGGCACGCCGGCCGGTGCGTGGCGCGAACACGGGTATGCATTGGCGCAAGCCGGACGCACCGACGAGGCGCGCGCTGCATTGCAGACCTACCTCGACCACGCACCGAACGCCGACGATCGCGCCTTCGTGCAGCGCGCGCTCGACAAACTCGGAGGCACGCGTTGATGCATCGCATGACATTCATCCGCAATGCGTTGGTGGCGTTGGCGACCGCGTTGATGCTCGCCGCCTGCGCCACCGGCAGCAGCACCAGCCGGCTCGTCACGCCGGGCGAAGTGCGCGCCGGCAAACTCGTGCTGAACAGTGAAATGGAATGGACGCGCGCGACGTCCAATCGTTCGCAACTGTGGACGATCGACGGCGAGCTGCTCAACCTGCTCTACCTGATCCACACGGTGAAGGAAGGCGACTACATCTTCCTCGGCCAGCGCGAGAGCAAGCGCCGGCCGGACGCGCCGTACTACCACAAGGGCATGCGCGAGGACGAACTGCGCGACCTCGTCGCGGACGGCCTGCTGAGCGCAGGCTTCGTCGGGGTGACGCCGAGCAACCTGCGGCCGGCGACGTTCGGCACGCATGCGGGGCTGCGGTTCGACGTCGACCTGCAGACCTCCGAAGGCCTGCAGTACCAGGGCCTGGTCGCGATGTTCGAACACGACAAGGGCCTGGCCCTGGCGATCTTCATCGCACCGCGCGAGTACTACTTCCCGCGCGATGGGGCGAAGGTGTCGAGGATGTTCGACACGCTTCGCTGGGAGGGGTAATCCTCAGGCGGCGAGGATCTTGTTCCACTCCGCCACGCGGTCGGCCTTCGCGGCCAGCACGGCATCGGCATCGCCTTCGATGCGCACGCGCTCGATCTTGTCGCCCTGCTTCACGGCATCCACCACGTCCATGCCCTCGACGACCTTGCCGAAGACGGTGTGCTTGCCGTCGAGCCACGGGGTCGGGACGTGCGTGATGAAGAACTGGCTGCCGTTGGTGTTCGGGCCGGCATTGGCCATCGAGAGCACGCCGCGGTCGTGGCGCAGGCCGTTGCCGGTCTCGTCCTCGAAGCGGTAGCCCGGGCCGCCGCGGCCGGAGCCCTCGGGGCAGCCGCCCTGGACCATGAAATCGGCGATGACGCGGTGGAAGTCGAGCCCGTCGTAGAAGCCACGCTTGGCGAGGTTGACGAAATTGGCGACCGTCAGCGGGGCCTTGTCGGGGGCCAGTTCGATGCGGATGGGGCCACGGGCGGTTTCGAAAACGGCGACCAGGGACATGCGGGAGGCTCCTGCGGGAAAGCCGCCGAGGATACTCCAGTCAGCGTTTCGTCCCCGCGCACGGGTATACTCGCCGGCTCTCTCAAGCGACCTCGCGCCGCCCCCGGCGCGCATTCATCATGTCCGTTTCCGTCGAACGCCTCCGCAACATCGCCATCGTCGCCCACGTCGACCATGGCAAGACCACCCTCGTCGACCAGCTGCTGAAGCAGTCCGGCACCCTCAGCGAGCGCGCCGTGGTCCCGGACCGCGTGATGGACAGCAACGACCTCGAAAAGGAACGCGGCATCACGATCCTTTCGAAGAACACCGCGATCCGCTGGACCCACCCGAAGACGGGCGAGGTGTGGCGCATCAACATCGTCGACACCCCGGGGCATGCCGACTTCGGCGGCGAAGTGGAACGCGTGTTGTCGATGGTCGATTCGGTGCTGATCCTCGTCGATGCGATGGACGGCCCGATGCCGCAGACGCGCTTCGTGACGCAGAAGGCGTTCGCGATGGGCTTCAAGCCGATCGTCGTGGTCAACAAGGTCGACCGCCCCGGCGCGCGCGCCAGCTGGGTGCTCGACCAGACCTTCGATCTGTTCGACCGCCTCGGCGCCACCGACGACCAGCTCGACTTCACCACCGTCTACGCCTCGGGCCTGCAGGGCTACGCCGGCATGGACGAAAGTGTGCGCGACGGCGACATGACGCCGCTGTTCGAAGCGATCTGCGAGCACGTGCCCGCGCCGCCGGTCGATCCGGACGGCCCGTTCCAGATGCGCGTGACCTCGCTGGACTACAACAACTACGTCGGCATCATCGGCGTGGGCCGCATCCAGCGCGGCAAGGTCAAGACGAACCAGACGGTCACCGTCATCGACCGCGACGGCAAGACGCGCAACGGCAAGGTGGTGCAGGTGCTCGGCTTCATGGGCCTTGAGCGCGTGGAAGTGCCCGAAGCGCAGGCCGGCGACATCATCGCGTTCTCGGGCATCGAAAACCTCGGCATCTCCGACACGCTGTGCGATCCCACGGCCGTCGAACAACTCCCGGTGCTCACCGTCGACGAACCGACGATCTCGATGACCTTCCAGGTCAACGACTCGCCGTTCGCGGGCGTCAAGGACCGCAGCGGCGGCAAGTTCCTCACCTCGCGCCAGCTGCGCGACCGCCTCACGCGCGAAACGCAGCACAACGTCGCGCTGAAGGTCGAGGACACGGGCGACGCGGACAAGTTCAAGGTCAGCGGCCGCGGCGAACTGCACCTGTCGATCCTCATCGAGAACATGCGTCGCGAAGGCTACGAGCTCGCGGTCTCGCGCCCGGAAGTGATCATCAAGACGATCGACGGCGTGGTGTCCGAACCGTTCGAATCGCTCGTCGTCGACATGGAAGAACAATTCCAGGGCGGCGTGATGGGCCGCCTCGGCGAGCGCAAGGCGCTGCTGCAGAACATGGAACCCGACGGCAAGGGCCGCGTGCGCCTGGACTATTTGATTCCCGCGCGCGGGCTGATCGGTTTCCAGACCGAGTTCCGCACGATCACCGCCGGCACCGGCATGCTCTTCCACGTCTTCGACCATTACGGCCCGAAGGCGGAAGGCCAGATCGGCCAGCGCCAGAACGGCGTGCTGATCTCCAACGGCACCGGCCCGTCGCCTGCCTACGCGCAGATGGCGATGCAGGAACGCGGCCGCCTGTTCATCGAACCGGGCGAGGAGATCTACGAAGGCCAGATCGTCGGCATCCATTCGAAGGACAACGACCTGACGGTCAATGCGCTGCGCGGCAAGCAGCTCACCAACTTCCGCGCGTCCGGCAAGGACGACGATGAAGGCCTGATCCCGGCGATCAAGTTCTCGCTCGAGCAGGCGCTGGAATTCATCGACGACGACGAACTCGTCGAGATCACGCCGAAGGCGATCCGACTGCGCAAGAAGTCGCGCACCGAAACCGACCGCAAGCGCGCTTCGCGCGCTGCGTGATGCAGGAGTCGGCGCCACGCGTGGAAGCGGAGCGCTCGACAACGGTTTACGTGCACGATCCGCGGGCCCATCCGGGCCTGCGGATGATCGCGGTCATCGAAGGGATCAAGGGGTTGCTCGCGCTGTCTGCCGCGAGTGGCCTGGAATTGATCGGCCCCATCCCGCTCAAGCGCTGGGTGCACGAGCTGATCACGCGCTTCCAGCTGGAGCCGAACCACGGCGCGATGGCGTGGCTCGCCAACGCGATCAACCCGCATTCGGTGCACTTCGCCGCGGCGGCCGTGTGCATCTACGGCGTGCTGCATGTGATCGAAGCGTGGGGGCTGTGGCGCGACAAGGGATGGGCTTCGTTGCTCGGCTGCCTTGCCGCGTCGATCTATCTGCCTTTCGACCTCTACGCATTGATCCGCCACCCGGGGTGGGTGTCGGTCGCGGTGCTGGCCATCAATGTGCTGGTCGTCTGGGTTCTCGCACGCGACCTGCTCAAGCGACGCCGCTGAGCCGCGCTGCGGTTGCCCCGGCTCCCCAGCCGCGCGATGCTCCGCCTTCGCGGCACGCCGCCGCCAAGGGGACCTCGCCATGCGCCTTGCCTTGCTCGCCCTCGCCCTCCTCTCGGCCACGGGCTGYCAGCCGCGTGGGCCTGCCGAAAAGACCGCCACGCCATCGACCGCGAAACCCGGTGCGCCGGCTGCATCGACGGTGCCCGCCTTCGCCTTCGATGAAGCCGACATCGCCGGCCTGCAACAGCGCATGGCGAAGGGCGATCTCACGAGCCACGCGCTGACGCAGGCCTACCTGGATCGCATCGCGGCGATCGACAAGGCCGGGCCGGCCCTCAATTCGGTGATCGAACTCAATCCCCGGGCGCTGTCGGAATCCGATGCGCTCGACGCCGAGCGCAAGGCCGGCAAGGTGCGCGGCCCGATGCACGGCATTCCCGTGTTGCTGAAGGACAACATCGACGCGGTGCCGATGGTGAACTCCGGCGGCTCGCTCGCACTCGCGGACAACAAGCCCTCGCGCGACGCTTTCCTCGTGCAACGCCTGCGCGCCGCGGGTGCGGTGATCCTGGGCAAGACCAATCTCAGCGAGTGGGCCAACTTCCGCTCGACGCGTGCGAGCTCGGGCTGGAGCGGCCGTGGTGGGCAGACGAAGAACCCGTACGCGCTCGATCGCAACCCCTGCGGTTCCAGCGCGGGCACGGGCACCGCGATCGCGGCGAACCTCGCCGTCGTCGGCGTCGGCACGGAAACGGACGGCAGCATCATCTGCCCGGCGTCGGTCGCCGGCCTGGTCGGGTTGAAGCCGACAGTGGGCCTGGTGAGCCGCGACGGCATCATTCCCATCTCGAGCAGCCAGGACACCGCGGGCCCGATGACGCGCACGGTGTCGGATGCGGCTGCGATGCTGTCGGCGATGGTCGGGCGCGACGATGGCGACTCGGCGACGGCGAACAACGTCGGCAAGGCGGTGTTCGACTACGAGAAGCGGCTCGACGCAAACGCGCTGCAAGGCCTGCGCGTGGGCATCCTGCGCAAGGAAATGGGCTGGCATCCCGACGTCGATGCAGCGATGGAGCGCGTGGTCGCCACGCTGAAATCCGCGGGCGCGCAGGTCGTCGATGCGGAGATCGCGACCAAGGGCAAGTGGGACGATCCGGAATTCGAAGTGCTGCTGTTCGAGTTCAAGGCGGGCGTGGAGAACTACCTGCGCAAGCACGATGCAGGGCCGAAGACGCTCGCGCAACTGATCGAATTCAACAACCAGCATGTCGCCGAAGAGATGCCCTACTTTGGGCAGGAGATCTTCGAGAAGGCGAACGCCAAGGGATCGCTCGGCGATCCGGCGTATCTGGAGGCGAAAGCGACAGCGCGGCGCCTCGCAGGCCCCGATGGCATCGATGCGGCGCTGAAGCAATCGAACGTCGAGGTGCTGATCGCGCCGGCGATGTCGCCGGCGTGGCCGACCGACCAGGTGCTCGGCGATCACTTCGTCGGTGCCGGTTACGGTGTCGCCGCGGTGGCGGGTTATCCGAGCCTGACGGTGCCGATGGGCGAAAGCCACGGCTTGCCGATCGGCGTGGTGTTCATCGGGCCGGCGTGGAGCGAATCGAAGCTGCTGTCGGTCGGGTATGCGTACGAGCAGCGCAGCAAGCTGCGGCGTGCGCCGACGTTCCTTCCGACGGTGGTGTTGGGGAAGACTGCGTTGCCCTCGTCGAAGGCGAACGCGATGCCGGTGTGGACCACGGCGCCGGCTACGGATTCGACGGCGACGTTGCCTGCGGCTGCTTCGACGAAAAAGTGATGCGGGCGATGCGGCCCTTGTCGCCGCTCGCCCAGGCGGTCATGCCGGCGCGATCGATCGCGTCGTAGCCGGCCTTCGACAGCGGCCGCCACGTTGGCGTGCCGCCCGGCGGCGCATCGACCGCCTCGACGCCAGTCGGGCCCACTGCGATGCACAGCGACATGGAAAAACACGCCGCCCCCGAGCGATAGCCGGGCGGCGGTGGCAACAAGGTGACCACCAAGCCGTCGGCACCGTGGTCGAGGAAGGCTGCACTGCCTTGCGCTTCATGTTCGAAGTCGCCGCCGACGAGCAGCGAACGCGCTCCAACGGCGTTGCTGATCGAGAAGATGCCGGCCGCGGGAACGCGATGCGGCATGTCGGTGGGATACGGTTTCCACGCCGGGGATTGCGCACGCGTCGCGTGGATGCGCGAAGCGGCGCCACCGCCCGCGACGTACAGTTGGTCCTTCATGCCGCGCGCGATGCACGTGCCGCTCGCCGCAAATGCGGCTTCCTCTTGCAGCGCTTCGGGACCATCGGGTCGCAACGCCCACGTGCGTCCGCCATCGTGCGTTTCGCGAACCTGGTAACGCCCGTCGACCGGATCGCCGAGCATCCAACCCTTTTGTCCTTCGAACACCATGCAATCGAAGAACGCGCGCTCGTCGTCGTTCTTCAATGCGAGCTTCCACGACTTGCCCGCGTCTTCCGTTCGATAGACGCGCGATTGTTCGTCCGGCCCGATGCTCAGCACGACGGCCGTATTCGCGTCGAACGCTTCGATATCGCGGAAATCGAGCGCCTTCGCCTCCGGCACCGACACGTTGATCCAATGTGCGCCGCCATCGACGGTGCGGAGTACGGTGCCTTCGCGCCCGCTCGCCCATGCAATGTCTTGATCGACCGCGGAAATGCCGCGCAGGCGCACGCTCACGCCGCTGTCCTGCGTTTCGATGGTCGGATTGGCCGCGAAAGCGCTCGCCGCGAAACCCGCCGCGGCGATGGCGATCAACGAACGCCTCACGCGTGCACCGGTGCCATCAACTGCGCCTGCTTGCGCACGATCAGCATCGCGGTTTCCAGCGCCTGTTCGTAATTCAGGCGCGGGTCGACCGTCGAGCGATAGGCGCGCACCAGGTCGCTCTCGGTGAGCTCACGCGCGCCGCCGAGGCATTCGGTGACGTCTTCGCCCGTCAGCTCCAGATGCACGCCACCCAGGCGCGTGCCGGCGACGGCATGCAGTTCGTAGGCCTGTTCCAACTCGTTGCGGATGTTGCCGAAGCGGCGCGTCTTGTAACCGTTGGCCGTGCTTTCGGTGTTGCCGTGCATCGGGTCGCAGACCCAGAGGACGCGGCGGCCTTCGCGCCGTACGACGTCGAGCAGCGCCGGCAGCTTGCCGCCGATCTGCGTGGCACCCATGCGATGCACGAGCGTCAGGCGGCCCGGTTCGTCTTCCGGGTTCAGCACGTCGATCAGTTTCATCAAACCATCCGGCGTCGTGCTGGGCCCGATCTTCACCGCGATCGGATTGCGGATGCCGCGGAAGTATTCGACGTGCGCGCCATCGAGCGCAGCCGTTCGCATGCCGATCCACGGGAAGTGCGTGCTCAGGTTGAACCACCCCCACTGGCGTGGCACCTGGCGCGTTTGGGCTTCTTCGTATGGCAGCAGCAGCGCTTCGTGCGCGGTGTAGAAGTCGACGCGGTTGAGGTTGTGTACCTGCGAACCGGACAGCGTTTCCATGAAGCGCACGGCGTCGCCGATGCTCGCGACCATGCGGTGGTATTCGTCGGCGAGCGGAGAATGGCCCACCCAGCGCAGGTCCCAGTATTCGGGATGGTGGAGGTCGGCGAAACCGCCATCGATCAACGCGCGCACGAAGTTCATCGTCATCGCCGAGCGCGCATGCGCCTTGATCATGCGACGCGGATCGGGCGTGCGCTCGGCGGCGGTGAAGCCGGGGGCGTTGACGATGTCGCCGCGGTAGCTCGGGAGCGTCACGCCGTCGCGCGTTTCATCGTCGGTCGAACGCGGCTTGGCGTACTGCCCTGCGAAGCGACCGACGCGTACCACCGGCAGGCGCAGGCCATGAACGAGCACCAGGCTCATCTGCAGCAGCACCTTCAGGCGATTGGAGATGACGTCGGAGTTGCACTCGGCGAAATTCTCCGCGCAGTCGCCGCCCTGCAGCAGGAAGCGCCTGCCTTCCTGCGCGTCGGCCAGATGCTGCTTGAGCGCGATGATTTCCCACGACGTGACCAGCGGCGGAAGGCCGCGCAGTTCGCGCAGCGTTTCGTTCAATGCGTCCGCATCGGGATACACGGGCATCTGCGTCGCCGGGCGCGCGCGCCAGCTGTCGGGCGCCCAGTCGACGGGAAGGTTCACGGGAAGCAGCGAGCGATCTGGATTTGCCATGGGACGACGCCGATTGTTGCAGTGCGTCGTCGCATCATGGGCCGGGGACGGAGCGCCCGCAACCGCCGGAATGCACCGTTCAGCGGCGGCGGAATGCGCTCATCGCAATCAGGCCCGTCAACAGCAGGAACCACAGCAACGCCCAGGCCGGCATCGACAGACCAAGGAAGTGCCAGTCGACCTTTGCGCATTCGCCCGAGCCGGTCAGGACCTGGCGCACGACGTCGGCGAAGGGGCTGGCGTCCATCATGAATTCGAGCGGCGGGCCGCAGGCCGGCACCTGGTCCGGCGGAAGGTGCGTCAGGTACACGTGGCGCCCCGCGATGCCGACACCGGCGAGCGCGGGAATCATCGCGATGACACCGAAGATGCGGCGCCCCGTCGTGCCGCGCGGGGCAAATACGCCGCCGACCAGGAAGGCCAGGCCCAGCGCCGCAAAGGCGATGCGCTGGAAGATGCACAGCGGGCACGGGTTGAGATGCCAGTGGGTTTGCGAAAACAGCGCGAACCCGATCAGCGCCGCGCATGCGACGAACCCGAGCAGGAAACGGAGGCGGAAGGTGGCGGCGTTGTCGTTCATGCGCGCAAGCGTGGCTGAGCTTGGGCCCGATGGGAAGTGGCGCGCGTCCTGCGTCGCCAAAAAAAGAAACCCCGGCACGAGGCCGGGGTTCCAGGTATCGCATGGGGCGACCGATTACTCGGTGGCCGCCTCGGGACGGTCGACCAGTTCGACATACGCCATCGGCGCGTTGTCGCCGGCGCGGAAGCCGCACTTGAGGATGCGCAGGTAACCGCCCGGACGGGAGGCGTAGCGCGGACCGAGGATGGTGAAGAGGTTGCCGACCGCTTCCTTGTCGCGCAGGCGCGAGAAGGCAAGGCGGCGATTGGCGACGCCGTCGATCTTCGAGAGCGTGATGAGCGGCTCTGCGACGCGGCGAAGTTCCTTCGCCTTCGGCAGCGTGGTGCGGATCAATTCGTGCTTGAACAGCGAGGCGGCCATGTTGCTGAACATCGCATCGCGATGGGCACTGGTGCGGCTGAACTTGCGTCCGGCTTTCTTGTGGCGCATGGGTTGGTTTCCTTTCGAATCTTGTGTCGTTGGATTTCGTTGTCGCCATCCTGGCGTTCGAACTCGGACTGCGTTGGCCCTGGCCGACCCTCCGTGGGCGGCGCGCCGCGCGACTTAAGCCGCGTCGGTTGTGTTGCTTGTTTCAAACCGATGCCTGCGCGGAAAACCGCGCAGGCATCGATGCTGCCTAGCCCATCATCCCGTGCGAGGCGATGCCTGCCGGCGGCCAGTTTTCGAGCTTCATGCCGAGCGAAAGGCCGCGCTGGGCGAGCACTTCCTTGATCTCGGTGAGCGACTTCTTGCCGAGGTTCGGCGTCTTGAGCAGTTCGACTTCCGTCTTCTGGATCAGGTCGCCGATGTAGTAGATGCTTTCGGCCTTGAGGCAGTTGGCCGAACGCACCGTCAGCTCGAGGTCGTCGATCGGGCGCAGGAGCACCGGATCCACGCCGCTCGCCTGCGGCTTCGCCGCACCGCGGTCGCGGTGGGTGAAATCGCCGAACACCGACAGTTGGTCGCTGAGGATGTCGGCGGCGGTGCGCACGGCTTCCTCGGCGTCGATCGTGCCGTTGGTCTCGATGTCCAGGACGAGCTTGTCCAGGTCGGTGCGCTGCTCGACGCGCGCGGCTTCGACCGCGTAAGCGACGCGGCGAACCGGCGAGAACGAGGCATCCAGCATCAGGCGACCGATCGCGCGGGTCTCTTCGTCCGGACGGCGACGCGCGGCGGCCGGCTGGTAGCCGAAACCCCGCTCGATCTTCAGGCGCATGTTCAGCGCCGTGTCCTTGGTGAGGTGCGCGATCACGTGCGCCGGATTCAGGATCTCGACGTTGTGGTCGGTCTTGATGTCGCCGGCGGTGACGACGCCAGGACCCTGCTTGGCAAGGTTCAGCGTGGACGAATCGCCGGTGTGCATGCGGATCGCCACGTCCTTGAGGTTCAACAACACCTCGAGCACGTCTTCCTGCAGGCCTTCGACCGTGGTGTACTCATGCAGCACGCCGTCGATCTCGACTTCCGTGATCGCGAAGCCGGGGATCGAGGACAGCAGCACGCGGCGCAGCGCGTTGCCGAGCGTGTGGCCGTAACCGCGTTCCAGCGGTTCGATCACGACCTTGGCGCGGTTTTCAGCGATACGCTCGATCTGCGGACCGCGGGGGCGCAAGACTTGGTTTGCGGTAACCGTCATGTTGTAACGTCTCCAATAGGGCGACATGCGACCACGTCTGATCGCATGTCTGATGCAACTTGCGAACCGTTACTTCGAATACAACTCGACGATCAGCGCTTCGTTGATGTCTGCAGGCAACTCGGCGCGGTCCGGCACGGTCTTGAACACGCCGGCGAACTTCTTCGCGTCGACTTCGACCCATGCCGGCGACAGATCCATCTGCTGCGCGACGGTGACCGATTCCTGCACGCGAAGCTGCTTCTGCGCGCGCTCAGAGAGCGCGATCGCGTCGCCAGCCTTGACGGCGAACGACGGCAGGTTCACCGGCTTGCCGTTGACCGTGACGCCGCGGTGCGAAACCAGCTGGCGCGCGGCCGGGCGGGTGACGGCGAAGCCCATGCGATAGACGACGTTGTCCAGGCGCGTCTCGAGGAGCTGCAACAGGTTTTCACCCGTGTTGCCCTTCTTGGTGGACGCCTTCTTGTAGTAGTTGCGGAACTGACGCTCCAGCAGGCCGTAGATGCGCTTGACCTTCTGCTTTTCGCGCAGCTGGGTCGCATAGTCGGACAGCTTGCCCTTGCGGGCGGTGGCGCCGTGCTGGCCGGGCTTCTGCTCCAGCTTGCACTTGGAATCGAGCGCGCGCGCCGGCGACTTCAGGCCGAGATCGGCGCCTTCGCGACGGGCGAGCTTACAGGTGGGACCAATATAACGAGCCATTTTTCTTCAGCTCCTCAGACGCGGCGCTTTTTCGGCGGACGGCACCCGTTGTGCGGGATGGGCGTCACGTCGATGATGTTGGTGATCTTGTAGCCGACGTTGTTCAACGAACGCACGGCGCTCTCACGACCCGGACCGGGACCCTTGATGCGGACTTCCAGCGACTTGACGCCGTAGTCGAGCGCAGCACGGCCGGCCTTTTCGGCGGCAACCTGGGCGGCGAACGGGGTGGACTTGCGCGAACCGCGGAAGCCCGCGCCGCCCGAAGTCGCCCACGACAGCGCGTTGCCCTGGCGGTCGGTGATCGTGACGATGGTGTTGTTGAACGAAGCGTGGACGTGCGCAACGCCGTCGGTGACGACGCGCTTGATCTTCTTCTTCGTTTTTGCGGCAGCTGCCGGCTTGGCCATGGTGTGGGTTCCTTACTTCTTGATGGCCTTGCGCGGACCCTTGCGGGTGCGTGCATTGGTCCGGGTGCGCTGGCCACGCAGCGGGAGACCACGGCGGTGACGCAGGCCGCGATAGCAGGCCAGGTCCATCAGACGCTTGATGGCCATGCCGACTTCACGACGCAGGTCGCCTTCGACCACGAACTTGCCGACTTCGGCGCGCAGGCGCTCGACGTCGGGTTCGGACAGGTCGCGGATCTTGATGTTCGAAGCAACGCCCGCAGCGGTGCAGACCTTCTTCGAACGGGTACGGCCGATGCCGTAGATGCTTTGCAGCCCGACCCAGACATGCTTCTGGGCAGGCAGGTTGACGCCCGCAATACGCGCCATGACGCGATCTCCAAAACTGATGGCCGCCGGACGAGTTCGAGCCGGCAAGGGAACAAGAAAGTTTAGCGTGGTCTCGTGGAACTTGGAAGCCCCGGGCCAGCAAGGCCCTGAACCCGGCATGGGGAGTGTGCCCATGCTCCGGCGACGGATTCCGGACTGCCCGGACATGACGGCGAACCCCGCCCTGCCCTTGCCCCGCGCGCTACTCCGGCGCGCGGTCTGGTCCGGACCCACCCGCGCACGAGACCGCCGCGCGAGTCGCCCTGGTCGACCCGGGCGAAACCCGGGTCGGGTGCGGAACCGGCTGGGCCGGTGCCGCGGTGTATTTCGATCAGCGGCCGCTCAGGCCGCGCGACCCCTTGAGGTTCGCCTTCTTCAGCAGGCTTTCGTACTGGTGGGACGTCAGGTGCGCCTGGATCTGCGCCATGAAGTCCATCACCACCACCACCACGATCAGCAGCGACGTGCCACCGAAGTAGAACGAGGCGCCGATTTTCGTGCGCATCACTTCAGGAAGCAAGCACACCAGCACCAGATAGGCCGCACCCGCACCGGTCAGGCGCGTCAGCACGCCGTCGATGTAGTCGGCGGTCGCCTTGCCGGGACGGATGCCCGGGATCAGCGCGCCCGACTTCTTGAGGTTGTCGGCCGTTTCCTGCGAGTTGAAGACCAGCGCGGTGTAGAAGAACGCGAAGCCGATGATCAGCGCCGCGAACAGGATCATGTGCAGCGGCTCGCCCGGCGCCAGCGACTGCGCCGCGCGCTGCAGCCAGTTGGCCTGCCCCGCCTGGCCGAACCAGGTCGATGCCGTGGCCGGGAACATGATCAGGCTCGACGCGAAGATCGGCGGGATCACGCCCGACATGTTGAGCTTCAGCGGCAGGAACGAGGTCTGGTTCATGTACGCGTTGCGACCGCCACCCTGGCGGCGCGCGTAGTTGACCGTCACCCGGCGCTGCCCGCGCTCGACGAACACGACGAGGAAGGTGAAGGCGATCACGATGAGGGCGATGGACATCACCTGCAACGCGGAGATGTCGCCGTTGCGCGCCTGTTCGAACGTGGTGAGCACCGCGCCCGGCAGGCCGGAGACGATACCGGCGAAGATGATCAGCGACACGCCGTTGCCGATGCCGCGCTCGGTGACCTGTTCGCCCAGCCACATCAGGAACATGGTGCCCGCGGTCAACGAAACCACTGCGGTCAACACGAACCCGGGGCCCGGGTTGTAGACCACCGGCATGCCGCCGGAAGCCACCTGGTGCTGCAACGCCCAGGCGATCGAACCGGCCTGCACGACCGCGAGGAACACCGCGCCCATGCGCGAGTACTGCGTGATCTTGCGGCGACCGGACTCGCCTTCCTTCGACATCGCCTTCCAGCTCGGCAGGATCTGCGTCATCAACTGCACGACGATCGATGCCGAGATGTACGGGACGACGTTCAACGCGAACAGGCTGAAGTGCTGGAGCGCGCCACCGGAGAACATGTTGAACATGTCCACGATGGTGCCCTTCTGCGACTCCATGAGCTGGATCATCGCTTGCGGGTTGACGCCCGGCACCGGGATGTAGCAACCGATGCGATAGACGATCAACGCGCCAAGGACGAAGAACAAACGCTGGCGGAGCTCGGTGAATTTACCGAGCCCGCCACCGAGATTCGCAGCTGCGCCTCGCGCCATGCGTCGCTTACTCCCCGACCTGGCCGCCGGCCGCTTCGATCGCGGCCTTCGCGCCCGCCGTGGCCATCAGGCCCTGGAGCACGAACTTCTTGGTCACTTCGCCCTTCTTCACGACCTTCACCTTGCGGGCGGCCTGCGGGATGAGCTTGGCGGCGCGCAGCGCGGCGATGTCGATCGTGCCGGCGTCCAGCTTGTCCAGCTGGTACAGCAGCACTTCGGCGGCGTCCTTCTGCATCTTGGAACGGAAACCGATCTTCGGCAGGCGACGCTGCATGGGCATCTGGCCGCCTTCGAAGCCGGCCTTGATCTTGCCCTTGCCGCTACGGGCGAACGAGCCCTTATGGCCGCGGCCCGCGGTCTTGCCGAGGCCCGAACCGATGCCGCGACCGACGCGGGTGCGTTCCTGGCGGGCGCCGTCGGCGGGCTTGAGGGTATTCATACGCATGTGGTCAATCCTCCACGCGAACGAGGTAGTGCAGCTGCGTGATCAGGCCACGCACCTGCGGGCTGTCCTTCAGCTCGCGCACATCGTTGAGCTTGTTGAGGCCGAGGGCGCGCACGGACAGGCGATGACGCGCCTGCGTGCCGCGAAGGCCCTTGACGAGGCGCACCTTGACGGTGCCACCGGTGTTTGCGGGCGACTTAGCCATGGTTCAAGTCCTCGACCTTCTTGCCGCGCTTGGCCGCGATCTTGTTCGGCGAGCTCGTCTCACCCAGGCCGCGCAGCGTGGCGCGCACCAGGTTGATCGGATTGCGCGAACCGACGGCCTTCGCCAGCACGTTCTTGACGCCGACCGCTTCGAGCACGGCGCGCATCGCGCCGCCGGCGATCACGCCGGTACCTTCGGAGGCGGGCTGCATGAACACGCGCGCCGCACCGTGGCCCGACTTCACGGCGTGCCAGAGCGTGCCGTTGTTGAGGTCGACCTGGATGAAGCTCTTGCGCGCATATTCCATCGACTTCTGGATCGCGACCGGCACTTCGCGCGCCTTGCCGTAACCGAAGCCGACCTTGCCGTTGCCGTCGCCCACCACCGTCAGCGCGGTGAAGGTGAACTGGCGACCGCCCTTGACCGTCTTGCTGACGCGATTGACCGCGATCAGCTTTTCGATCATGCCGTCATCGACTTCCTCGCGGTCGCGGCGATCGCGCCCCCGGGATTCACGTTGTTCTGCCATTGTCTTGTCTCGGTAGTAAAGGGAATTACGGCTCTTGGCCGCTTGGAGTTGTTGGTATGCCGCGGGTGCACCGCGAACGGGAGAACTCCCGCCCGCGTCCGATACCGACCGTATCGACGGTTGAAAAGTGCTTGCTTAGAACTGCAGGCCGCCTTCGCGCGCCGCATCGGCGAGCGCCTTGATGCGACCGTGGTAGCGGTAGCCCGAGCGGTCGAACGCGACCTTCTCGACGCCGGCAGCCTTGGCCTTTTCGGCGATCATGCGACCGACCTTGGCGGCGGCGTCGGCGTTGCGACCGTTCTTCAGGCCTTCCTTGACGTCGGACTGCACGGTGGAGGCCGAAGCCAGGACCTTGGAGCCGTCGGCGGTGAAGACCTGGGCGTACAGATGCTGGCCGGTGCGCAGCACCGACAGGCGCGGGACGCCGAGTTCGCGGATGTGCGCGCGGGTCGACTTGGCGCGGCGCAGGCGGGCGGGTTTCTTGTTCATGCGTATGTCTCCGAAAGCTGAAGGCCGCTTAGGCCTTCTTGGCTTCCTTGCGGATGATGTTCTCGCCGGCGTACTTCACGCCCTTGCCCTTGTACGGTTCCGGCGGACGGAAACCGCGGATCTTCGCCGCCACTTCGCCGACGCGCTGCTTGTCGGCGCCGGACACGACGATTTCCGTCTGCGTCGGCGTGGCGATGGTGATGCCTTCGGGCGCCTTGAACAGCACCGGGTGGGAAAAACCGAGCGAGAGGTTCAGGTCCGCGCCCTGCATCGCGGCACGGTAACCGACGCCGACCAGCTCGAGCTTGCGCTCGAAGCCCTGGCTGACGCCCTGCACCATGTTCGCGAGGATGGCGCGGAGCGTACCCGCCATCGGAAGGAGCGACGGATCGTTGGCCGAGAGCAGCGCATTGCCGTCTTCGACCTTGACTTCGACGCCGGCCGGCTTGGCGATCGACAGGGTGCCCTTCGGGCCCTTGACGGTCACGTTCTCGGCCTGGATGTTCATTTCGACGCCCTTGGCCAGGGCAATCGGTTGCTTGGCGACGCGCGACATAGTCGTTACTCCCTTAGGCCACGACGCACAGGACTTCACCGCCGACGCCCTGCTGGCGCGCCTGCGAGTCGGTCATGATGCCCTTGGACGTGGAGATGATCGCGACACCGAGGCCACCGAGGACCTTGGGCAGCGCGTCCTTGCCGCGGTACTGGCGGAGGCTGGACTTCGAAACGCGCTGGAGGCGTTCGATGACCGGCTTGCCTTCGTAGTACTTCAGCGCGATTTCGAGGACCGACTTGGCGCCGTCCTTGGTCACGCGCGACGACGCGATGTAACCCTCGTCTTCGAGGACCTTCGCGATCGCGACCTTGATCTTGGACGACGGCATCGAAACAGCCGGCTTGCCGACGGCGGCCGCATTCTTGATGCGAACCAGCATGTCGGCGATGGGATCAGTCATGCTCATTGAATATTACCTTTGAGTGCACCGATATCCGCGGAATGCGAATACTTCTGTTGGAGCTTGGAACGGATTACCAGGACGCCTTGCGGAGGCCCGGGACGTCACCGTTCATCGTCGCCTTGCGGAGCATGTTCCGCCCCAGGCCGAACTTCTGGTAGACGCCACGCGGACGGCCGGTGATCGCGCAACGCGTGCGCTGGCGGCTTTCCGAGGAATCGCGCGGCAGCTTCTGCAGCTTGACCACGGCTTCCATCTTGTCTTCGTACGACGCGGTCGTGCTGGAGATGATCTTCTTCAGCGCAGCACGCTTCGCACCATGCTGCTTGGCCAGCTTGGCGCGCTTGACGTCGCGGTTGACCATCGAGGTCTTTGCCATGATGTCGTGCCCTTAGTTGCGGAACGGGAAGCGGAAGGCTTCGAGCAGGGCCTTGGCCTCCGCATCGGTCTTCGCCGTGGTGGTGATCGCGATGTCCATGCCGCGCATGGCGTCGACCTGGTCGAAATCGATCTCCGGGAAGATGATCTGTTCCTTGACGCCCATGTTGAAGTTGCCGCGGCCGTCGAACGAACGACCCGACACGCCGCGGAAGTCGCGGACGCGCGGCAGCGAGATGTTGATCAGGCGATCGAGGAACTCGAACATGCGGGCGCGGCGCAAGGTGACCTTGCAGCCGATCGGCCAGCCGTCGCGGATCTTGAAGGACGCCACCGAGATGCGCGACTTGGTGACCAACGGCTTCTGGCCGGAGATCTTGGCCATGTCGGCCACCGCGTTCTCGAGGATCTTCTTGTTCGCCGCCGCCTCGCCCACGCCCATGTTGAGCGTGACCTTGGAGAGCTTCGGCACTTGCATCGGATTGGTGTAGCCGAACTGCTTCATCAGCTTCGGCACCACTTCGTCCTTGTAAATCTTTTCAAGCCGGGTCATGACATTTCCTCGGACGGCCTATCAGCCGTCGATCGATTCACCACTGGAGCGGAACACACGCAATTTGCGTCCATCCTCCAGGACCTTGAAGCCGATGCGTTCGCCCTTGCCGGAGGCAGGGTTGAACAGCATGACATTCGAAATATGGATCGGCGCTTCGCGCTCGATCACGCCGCCGGCCTGGCCGAGCTGCGGGTTCGGCTTGGTGTGGCGCTTGATGACGTTGATGTTGGACACGACGACCTTGTCGCCGGCCACGCGCACCACGTCACCACGCTTGCCCTTGTCCTTGCCGGAGATGACGACCACCTGGTCGCCCTTGCGGATACGGTTCATATGGGTTCCTTCGCTCAGAGCACTTCGGGCGCGAGCGAGACGATCTTCATGAACTTCTCGGAACGCAGCTCGCGGGTCACGGGCCCGAAGATGCGCGTGCCGATCGGCTCGTGCTTGTTGTTGAGCAGCACGGCGGCGTTGCCGTCGAAGCGGATCAGCGAACCGTCGGCGCGGCGCACACCCTTGCGGGTACGGACCACGACGGCGTCGTAGACGTCGCCCTTCTTGACCTTGCCGCGCGGGATCGCGTCCTTGACGGTCACCTTGATGATGTCGCCGATGTGGGCATAGCGGCGCTTGGAACCACCAAGCACCTTGATGCACATCAGTTCCTTGGCGCCCGAGTTGTCGGCGGCATCGAGATAGCTCTGCATCTGGATCATGGCTGTCTCTCCTTCCTTACTCGGCTGCGCGCGTCAGAATTTCGACGACACGCCAGTTCTTGGTCTTCGACATCGGCGCGCATTCGGCGATGCGCACGAGATCGCCTTCCTTGCAGGCGTTCTCGGCGTCATGCGCGTGCAGCTTGGTCGAGCGGCGGATGTACTTGCCGTACAGCGCATGCTTGACCTGGCGCTCGACGAGCACGGTGATGGTCTTGTCCATCTTGTTGCTGACGACGCGGCCATCGACCGTGTGCAGCTTCTTGGTTGTCTCGTTCATCGTCGAGTCCTTCACTTGCTGGCCACGTTGCCGAGCAGCATGTTCACGCGCGCGATTTCGCGGCGGACACGGCGGGCTTCATGGGTCTTGGCCGGGGGCAGCTGGCCCGTGGCTTTCTGCATGCGGAGCGCGAACTGCTCCTTCTGCAGGTCCACCAGGTGGGCCTTCAGTTCGCCGGCGTTCTTCTGACGCAGGGCCTTGAGTTCCATCAGCGCACCGTCCGGGTAACGAAAGTGGTGGTGACCGACAGCTTGGCCGCGGCCAGGCGGAACGCCTCGCGTGCGACTTCTTCGCTGACGCCTTCGATTTCATAAATCATGCGGCCGGGCTGGATCTGCGCGACCCAGAACTCGACGTTGCCCTTGCCCGAACCCATTCGAACTTCGATGGGCTTCTTGGTGATCGGCTTGTCGGGGTACACGCGGATCCACATCTTGCCGCCGCGCTTCACGTAGCGGCTGATCGAGCGGCGGGCCGCTTCGATCTGGCGCGCGGTGAGCTGGCCGAATGCAGTGGACTTCAGGCCGAACTCGCCGAACGAAACGGCATTGCCGCTCCAGCTCAGGCTGTCGTTACGGCCCTTGTGCATCTTGCGGTATTTGGTTCGCTTGGGTTGCAACATGATTAATCCCTCGCCTCACGTTCACGACGCGGACCACGCGGGCGGTCGGCGCGATCGCCGCGCTCACCACGTTCCGCACGCGGCGTGTCGTCCTGCTTTTCCTGGCCGACCTGGCTGAAGTCGAACACTTCACCCTTGTAGACCCACACCTTGATGCCGATGATCCCGTAGGTCGTCTTCGCTTCGGCGAAGCCGTAGTCGATGTCGGCGCGCAGCGTATGCAGCGGCACGCGACCTTCGCGGTACCACTCCGAACGGGCGATTTCCGCACCGTTGAGGCGGCCGGCCACGTTGACCTTGATGCCCAGCGCGCCGAGGCGCATCGCGTTGCCGACCGCGCGCTTCATCGCACGGCGGAACATGATGCGGCGCTCGAGCTGCTGCGCGATCGATTCGGCGACCAGCTGCGCATCGAGTTCGGGCTTGCGGACTTCGGTGACGTTGATGTGCGCCGGGACGCCCATCAGGTCGCTGACTTCCTTCCGCAGCTTTTCGATGTCCTCGCCACGCTTGCCGATCACCACGCCCGGGCGGGCGGTGTGGATCGTCACGCGCGCGTTCTGCGCCGGACGCTCGATCAGGATTTTCGAAATACCGGCCTGCGCAAGCTTCTTGCGCAGCATGTCGCGGACCTTGAGGTCGGCGATCAGGTAGTCGGCGTAATGCTTCTTGCCGGCGTACCACTTGGAGTTCCAGTCCTTGGCGATGCCCAGGCGGATACCGGTCGGATGAACTTTATGACCCATCGTCTTATCTCCGCCTTACTTGCCGGCACCGACAACCACAGTGATGTGGCTGGTGCGCTTGAGGATCCGGGTGCCGCGGCCCTTCGCACGCGCCATGAAGCGCTTCAGCGTGGGACCTTCGTCGACCATGATGGAGGTGACGCGCAGGTCGTCGACGTCGGCGCCCTGGTTGTTCTCCGCGTTGGCGATCGCCGATTCGACGACCTTGCGGATCATGCCGGCGGCCTTCTTGTCGGAGAACTTCAGCAGGTTGACGGCGCGCTCGGCCGAGAGACCGCGCACCTGGTCGGCGACCAGGCGGGCCTTCTGGGCGGAGATGCGCGCAGAGCGCAGGATGGCTTTCGCTTCCATGGTCATCTCCTTACTTCCCGCTCTTCTTGTCGCCGCCATGACCCTTGAACGTCCGGGTCAGTGCGAATTCGCCGAGCTTGTGGCCAACCATGTTTTCGTTGACCAGGACCGGGATGTGGTTCTTGCCGTTGTGCACGGCGATGGTGAAGCCGACCATTTCCGGCATGACCATCGAACGACGCGACCAGGTCTTGATCGGCTTCTTGTTGTTGCCCGCGGTCTCCACCTTCTTCATCAGGTGGTGGTCGACGAACGGACCCTTTTTGAGTGAACGTGCCATGGCCGATTAACCCCTGCGATCGCGCACGATGAATTGCGTGGTGCGCTTGTTCTTGCGCGTCTTGTAACCCTTGGTCGGGACACCCCACGGGGTGACCGGATGCGGGTTGCCCTGGCCAGCCTTCGCCTCGCCACCACCGTGCGGGTGGTCGACCGGGTTCATGGCGGCGCCGCGGACGGTCGGCTTGATACCGCGCCAACGCTTCGCACCGGCCTTGCCCAGCTTTTCGAGGTTGTGCTCGACGTTGCCGACTTCGCCGATCGTCGCGCGGCATTCGGCCGGCACCTTGCGCATTTCGCCGGAGCGAAGACGCAGGGTGGCGTAACCGGATTCGCGGGCGATCAACTGCACGCCGGCGCCGGCGGCACGGGCGAGCTGCGCACCCTTGCCGGGCTTCATCTCGATGCAATGCACCGTGGAGCCGACGGGGATGTTGCGCAGGGGCAGCGTGTTGCCGACCTTGATCGGGGCGTCGCGGCCCGCGATCACCTGGTCGCCGCTCTTCAGGCCCTTGGGGGCGATGATGTAGCGACGCTCGCCATCGACGTAGCACAGCAGCGCGATGTGCGCGGTGCGGTTGGGATCGTATTCGATCCGCTCCACGCGCGCCGGAATGCCTTCCTTGTCGCGCTTGAAGTCGATGATGCGGTAATGCTGCTTGTGGCCACCGCCGATGTGGCGCGTGGTGATGCGGCCATGGTGGTTACGGCCGCCGGTGTTGCTCTTCTTCTCGACCAGCGCGGCGAACGGCGCCCCCTTGTGGAGGTCCGGCGTCACGACACGGACCGCCGAACGGCGACCGGGCGAGGTGGGCTTGAAAGTCATCAATGCCATGGGTCTGTCCTCAGGCCTTGGCCATCATCACGTCGATCGACTGGCCTTCGGCCAGCTGGACGTACGCCTTGCGCCAGTCGCCGCGCTTACCCTGGCGAAACTTGAAGGACTTGTTCTTGCCCTTCACGTTCACCACGTTCACCGCTTCGACCTTGACGTCGAAAATCTGCTCGACCGCGACCTTGATGTCAGCCTTGGTGGCGGTCTTCGCGACTTCGAAAACGTACTGATTCGACACTTCCTGGAGGCGCGCGGTCTTTTCGGACACGCGCGGCGCGCGGATTACTTCGTACACGTTGTTGGTGATCGCGCTCATGCCAGCCACTCCTCGATCTTCTTGACCGCATCGGCCGTGATCACGACCGAATCGGCGCCGACGAGGGCGACCGGGTCGAGACCCTGCACGTCGCGCACTTCGACGTACGGCAGGTTGCGCGCGGACAGGTACAGCGATTCCGACGCGTCTTCGGTGACGATCAGCGGACGACGACCGACCGAGAGATCCTTGAGCCTGGAGATCAGGCCCTTGGTCTTCGGACCGTCGAGGTCGAACGACTCGACGACGGTGATGCGGCCCTGGCGGTTGAGTTCCGACAGGATCGCGGCGATCGCCGCGCGATACATCTTGCGGTTGACCTTCTGCGCGAAGCTGCGCGGCTTGGCCGCGAACGTCACGCCGCCGCCGACGAAGATCGGAGCCGTCAGCGCGCCATGACGCGCACCGCCGCCCTTCTGCTTCTTCGACTTCTTCGTGGTGCCGTTGACTTCCGAGCGCGTCTTCTGCGCCTTGGTGCCGGCGCGACCCGCGTTGCGGTAGGCGACGACGACCTGATGGACCAGGTCTTCGGAGAACTCGCGGCCGAACACGGCGTCCGAAACGGACAACGTGTTCTTGCTGTTATTGATGGACAGTTCCATCGTCAGACTCCCTTGCTCGTCGGACGCACGATCACGTCGCCACCCGGCGCACCGGGAACGGCACCGCGCACGGCGATCAGGCCGCGTTCGGCATCGACCTTGACGACGCGCAGGTTCTGCGTGGTCTGGGTTTCGGCGCCCATGTGGCCCGACATCTTCTTGCCGGGGAACACGCGGCCCGGCGTCTGGCGCTGGCCGATCGAACCCGGCGAACGATGCGACAGCGAGTTGCCGTGCGTCGCGTCGCCCATGGTGAAGTTCCAGCGCTTGATCGTGCCCTGGAAGCCCTTGCCCTTGGTGATGCCCTGGACGTCGACGGCCTGGCCGACTTCGAAGATGTCGGCGCGAATTTCGCCGCCCACCTGGAAGTCGGAGATCTTGTCGTCGGCCACGCGCAGTTCCCACAGGCCGCGACCGGATTCCACCTTCGCCTTCGCGAGGTGGCCGGCGGCCGGCTTGTTCACCAGGGCGGCGCGCTTGACGCCGACGGTGACCTGCACGGCGCTGTAGCCGTCGGTCTCGACCGTCTTCACCTGGGTGATGCGGTTGGGGGTGGCTTCGATCAGGGTCACCGGGATGGACTTGCCATCTTCGGTAAACACGCGGCTCATGCCGGCCTTGCGGCCGACGATGCCCAACGAATGCTTCTTCGCGGTCATGGTGGCAGGCCTCAGGTCAGCTTGATTTGCACGTCGACGCCAGCCGCGAGTTCGAGCTTCATCAGCGCGTCCACGGTCTTGTCGTTCGGGTCGACGATATCGAGCACGCGCTTGTGCGTGCGGGTTTCGTACTGGTCACGCGCATCTTTGTCAGCGTGCGGCGACGTGAGAATCGTGAAGCGCTCGAGCTTGGTCGGCAGCGGGATCGGGCCGCGCACTTGCGCGCCGGTCCGCTTGGCCGTTTCGACGATCTCGCTGGCCGAGCGGTCGATCAAACGATGATCGAATGCCTTCAGCCGAATCCGGATCTTCTGGTCCGCCATGACGGGAATTCCTCTGGAAAGAGCGGAGGGTCGGCCTCTGGTGTGCCGGCCCCGGGGTTCTTTTGGAGCGGTGGAGCGTGTTGCGAAAGCGTCCCTGCAAAATCAAGGGCGGGCCGGTTTCCCGGTCCGCCCAGACGGAGTCGTGAACGCGCAAGCGGCCCCGCCATGAGTGTCCCGAAGAACTTCGGAACGGGCGGAGCACCACCGCGCGACATATCCCTGTCTGGCGAAAACGAGGTGCATCCTGCCCCTCAGTTCGCTGGTCCCTGGGCCATCCGTTGAAGGTTGGCCGCGAGGGTCTTGCATTCTAGTGGGTCTCCGGGGGGAATGGCAACCCATTCCTCCCGGAAATCACACCCGCATTACTTGAGGATCTTCGCCACCACGCCGGCGCCGACCGTACGGCCGCCTTCGCGGATCGCGAAGCGCAGGCCGTCGTCCATCGCGACCGGGTTGATCAGCTCGACCACCATCTTGATGTTGTCGCCCGGCATGACCATTTCCACGCCTTCGGGCAGGGTCACGGCACCGGTGATGTCCGTCGTGCGGAAGTAGAACTGCGGGCGGTAGCCCTTGAAGAACGGCGTGTGGCGGCCGCCTTCGTCCTTCGACAGCACGTACAC